>CAZUMW010000016.1:0-86203 GCA_964621615.1 uncultured Thermodesulfobacteriota bacterium | reverse complement strand
AAATTGCCGGTCAAATAAAATGGGATTTGCCGGTCAAATTCGTGAGATTAGGCACCCACACCGACCGCCTTATGAAAAGCTTTTACCCCGAGCAGTGTGAACGGGTTAAAAAATGGATAAACAAGCAGGTAAAAACAAAATGGTCACCAGAAGAAGTAAAAGAGGCCCTTACCCTTTGTGATCATATTGATGAGCACTGGCAGATTTATTCAAAAAAAAGAGCGGAAGCGCTCGATAAAGCCGCCTGCACAGCAACCGTCTGGCCAACTCCAGCTAACAGCAAAGAAGCCCTCAAGCGAGGACCTTCCCTTGAAGAACAGGAACGAATAAAAGCAGAGCTTGAGTCAAAAAACGGTAGTTTTCAGCGGTTGAAGCTCATTATGGATGCCTGGTGTGCGTTGTGGTTCTGGCCACCAGATTCGGCAGATAATCTTCCCTCTCGCGAAGCATGGCTTTCATCTGCTGCACTTCTTTTAGGGCATAAAGTTCCGCCGGTTGAATACCGCCCACTAATTTCTGCGCGACTTGGATTTGAGGTTGATATGCTGCTTAAAGCAGCAGAGAATGATGTGCCTGATACTGGTATACTAGCTAACGCAGTACCTTGGTATGAAACAACAGTAATAGTCGTTGATGACCAGCCTTTCAACCACTGGGAACTTGTATTTACTGAAGTTGTTGGCCCTTCCTGTGTTAAGGAAGGTTTTGATCTGATAGTTGGTAACCCTCCATGGGTAAAGGCAACCTGGAATGAATCTATCATTCTTTCAGAACTAGAGCCATATCTCGGAGTTTGTGAACTTAGTAGTACAGAGATAGGTAATAATAAAAGTGATATTTTAATAGGGAATAGCAATAAACTATTTTATGTCAAAAATTTACACTTCGGTTTTGGTTCGGTCACATTTTTGAATTCTAAGAGATATTATTATGAGCTGCTTGGAATACAAACAAATATTTATAAGAATTTTATATGCCGATCGCATAATTTAATTAATAACAATGCTATAGTTGCTTTGTTGCATCCTGAAGGTATTTATGATGACCCAAACGGGGGAGGATTAAGACACGATTATTATTTTAGATTGATAGGACATTATCAATTTAGAAATGAATTAAAACTGTTTAGGGATATCGGAAATACAAGAACGTATAGTATTAATGTTAGTGGCAGCGTTAAGGGAAAAATTGACTTTATAAGTATTTCTAATTTATTTCATCCAAAAACAATAAATCTAAGTGTTAGTCATACTTGGGATAATCCTATTGTTCCTAACGAAACTGATGAGAAGGGAAAATGGTGTCTGCAAGGTCACCATCAACGTATATTATATATTACAGAAGCAGAACTAAACGTCTTTAGGGAACTTTTTGAAAACAAGACGACAAATATCTATGAAATACGCCTACCACGAATTCACAGTCAGCAAATATTAAATGTTGTGAAAAAAATGTCGCAATATCCGAAGCATTTGAATGATATAGCGAACGAGTGTTTTTTTACTGAGATGTTTCATGAAAGCAATGCTCAAAAAAATGGAATTATTTCTAGACAAGATTCCCCTTGCTATACTCCTCATAATAATTCAGATTTAATTATATTAGGACCACATATTTATGTGGGTTGTCCATATTATCAAGTTCCTAAATCAGTATGCAAAACTCACAGGGCTTTTGATGAAATTGATTTAACAGAGTTAAGCGAAAATTTCATTCCAAGCTCTTCATATGTTCCTGTAAAGAGTAATAAGTCAAACAATTATCAAGAAGCTATTCCTGCATGGCCAGATAATAGAAATTTGCCTATTACCGGGAATTATCGGCATATCCATAGAAGACGTGGCCAGGCAAGTGCGGAAAGAACAATCATGCCTTGTATAATACCTCCTGGGCCAACACATATCAATTCTTGTTTCTCAATTACGTTTTTAGATATAAATAAATTATTGATATATACCGGTTCTTCATCGTCTATAGTTTTTGACTTTTATGCCAGAATTACAGGCAAGGAGGACTTCCGATATGATATCGTTAGCAAACTACCCTTATTGCATGGAAAATACTGTGAAGCGATAACAAATCGAATACTCAGATTGAATTGTCTTACAAGAGACTATACACATTTGTGGGAAAACCATTCTTCAAAAACCATTAATGGTGATGGCTGGACATGTGCTTGTGAAAAATTAGAGAACGAATTCGAATTTACTTGGGATAACTTGTCCTCAGAAAAATGGTATTGGAAAACCCCAATACGAACCCAATATGCAAGAAGACAAGCTTTGATCGAAATAGATGTTCTTGTCTCATTATCCCTAGATCTTAATTTGGATGATCTTATAAATATTTATCAGGTACAATTTCCAGTTTTGAATAGTTATGAACTAATTGATGAATATGATGAAAAAGGTAGGCATATTCCCAATACGGCAAGACGTGATGCAGGTGCGCGTGCGGTTCGTGATGCTCGCTTAGATTGGGATGGGGAAAGTCCTTTAACTGTTTCATGGCAGATAGACAATGGACTTAAGAAGGTTACAAAAACATTCTATCCGCCATTTACTAAAGTTGATCGCGAAGCTGATTATGCACGGGCTTATGAAGTATTTAAAGAGCGATATGGAGGTTAACTGTCAGCATGCTACCAGCCCATCTTGCTGAAAACATAAGAAAACAGGTTCTATACTATCTGCAGTCAACGTTTTCCTTTCGGGATAAACGAGTAGAGAAGTCGTTCGAGCGGTTCCTGGAAGATCCGGATACCGGTTTATTTAAAGGCCCCTGGATTCATTTACGCCGGCCGTTTCGGCCTGCACCGGAAGGGGTTGATTTGCCGTTTGATATCAACATACCTTTTCACCCGTTTCGCCACCAGTATCGTTCCTGGTTGCGGCTTGTCAGCAAGAATAACATTCCAAAGTCCACAATAATTACCACCGGTACCGGATCAGGTAAAACCGAGTGTTTTTTATTCCCGATTCTGGATCATTGCCTTCGAGAAAAGAAGAAGGGGCGGCAGGGAATAAAGGCGATTATTCTGTACCCCATGAACGCGCTTGCCTCGGATCAGGAAAAACGTTTTGCTGAAATGATCTGGAAAGATGCAACATTGAAGAGCGCCGGGATCACAGTAGGAAATTATACCGGTCGGTATGACTTGTCTGGTGATGGTGCAGGGAACGAAAGCGGCACCAAAAGCATGGGGCCGGATCACGGCATAACAAATCACGATGCACAACAGGAAACCCCGCCGGATATTCTGCTCACAAACTACAAGATGCTCGACTTTCTGCTCATGCGTCCACAGGATCAGCAGTTGTGGCGATACAATGAGTCGGAAGTGCTGCGCTATCTGGTTCTTGACGAACTGCATACCTATGACGGCGCCCAGGGGGCTGATGTTGCCTGTCTGATCCGCAGGCTCAAAGAGCGGTTGAAAATTAAACGTGGTGAGCTTTGTGTGGTGGGAACCAGTGCGACGCTTGACAGCCGCGATGTAACAAAAGATTCTCAAACGGGAGGGCAAGGCTCGGTAGATGCCGCAGAGATCGGGCGGGACCGTCTGGCCCGTTTTGCCGGCACGTTGTTTGAGGAAAACATTTCGCCAGAAGCAGTTATCGATGAGGACCGGCTTGAGGTAGAAGAGATTGTGCATACTGATCCTTTGGAAATGGCTCTGCCCAGTCCAAACGAATGTGTTCCTTTTGACTATGAAGATGCGCTTGCATATGCTCAGCGACAATCTGGCGTTTGGACCGGCCCCGAGTATTTACACCCTGATGGTGCGACAGAAGAGGATATTGACAAGGCAGTTGAGCAGTGGTCGCTGCAGCTTGGTAAATGGTTAAAAAAAACAAAACTGTTTAAATATTTGCTGGAGATATTTCATCTTGCAGAAATAAACCGGGACGATCCTCTCACCTGGACTGCCCTTGTCGAGAGGCTCTCGCAGCGCGAACTTGCACTCAGCGCAGTAAAGAATCATATTGATCGGCAGTATATTCTTACTTCATTTTTCGCCCTGGTGGCATATGCCCAGGAGTTGCGAAGCGGGAAAGCCTATCCACTTGTTCCCACGCAGGTGCAGTTGTGGGTTCGGGAGTTGCGGCGGCTTGGGCGCATTGTATCGGAAGCCCCTGCTTTTTCATGGCTTGATGAGCCAGCAACCGGTGTCAGGCCGCTTCCGACATTTCATTGCAGCGAATGCGGTGAGTCGGGCTGGATCAGCATACATGATATATCGAAAGACACACAGATACAGGCCCATGGCGTGGACGGGTTGCAACTTGTCGATGATCCTAAACTGATTTACCAGGGTTGGTTTGGCCATAATGAGGCCAAGGACCAGCACATTGTAACAATGAGCCCGTGTCGACATGACGAATTACCTGCAGGTGATGGCAAAGTTGTTCAGCAGGAACTGGATTTTGAGCGCTGGTATATATGCCCCGCAAGTCTTGTGTTGCGAAAAGGGGATGGCCCTTGCCCGACAACTAATGATTCACGCAGATTCGGGGTCAGAATAAGCAGGGAAACCCGACAGCTTGAATCCGGCAAGGTGATCGGGGATCAGGGGTGTCCACGTTGCGGCTCAAAAGTAGGTATGTTTTTTATCGGCAGTCAGGCAGCAACTATCTCCAGTGTCGCCATCGACGAGATGTTCGGCTCACTCTTGAATAACGACCCAAAGCTGCTGGCATTTACCGACAGTGTACAGGATGCTTCACATCGCGCCGGGTTTTTTACTTCCCGGACCTATCGTTTTACCTATCGCACTGCGCTGCAACATGTGATAGACGCGGCTGGAGCACAGGGGCTTCGCTTGAGTGATGCCGGCAAACGGCTTGTTGAGTGGTGGGCTGAAAAACAGTCCGGGCGGCCGGGAAGCGTACGGGAATCCATGGGCGCGATAATGCCGCCGGATTTGCAACTGTACAAACCCTACCTCGATTATAGAAACAGCACTGCAGACGAAAAACCGCCGGAAACACTTTATAAAGAGATTACTGAGAGACTTGCCTGGGAGGCAACAAGCGAGTTTGGGCTGATGCAGACCCATGGACGCACAATGGAGTTAAGCGGCAGTGCATGTCTGGGCTGGGACGAAGCATATATAGACAAAACCGTCAACGTACTTCGAGAACATTTACCAGGCATAAGCCCATCGTTTGAAAAAATCGATAATGATTCATTGAAGCTATGGCTTTATGGCATGCTTCACCGCTATCGAGAGCGGGGCGCTTTGTCTCATCCGTTTCTGAATTCATATGCACGACAAAGCTACTGGGGGAAATATCCCTTTAATCGAACCGTGCCGGGCCGCGAAACCTATCCGCCTTCAAGCAGATACAGGCCGCATCTTATGGTTACGCAGCCGCTTAAAGGCCATGAGTATGTGTTTGCATCAACTAAAGGCAATCTCTCGCCATGGCATGTGCTGTGGATGAGGCGGGCACTCAAACAGCCCGGCATTGATGAAACAACGCTTATTGATCTGACTCAGGCACTTTTCGAGGCGGGACGAACGGCGGGTTTGTTTAAAAAACTGCACCAGGATGGCGCACGGGTTTTTTATGCTATTGCAGCTGAAGCAGCGCTGCTTTACTCGGAGGGTGTCTGCCTCGTATGCAGTGAGAGTGAAAGGTCGATTGTGCGCCCGGAAACGGAAGCTGCCCTGTGGAAGGAAGCTCCAAGCATGGAATACTATGCGCCGCATGGGCGCTACTATGTTGGATATTTTTCTCCACGGCAGCTCTACTATCAGGACCGCTACCGGAAAGGTGCCTTGAGGCGCGTTGTTGCGCAGGAACACACCGGATTACTCGGTACAGAAGAGCGGGAAAATCTTGAGAGGAATTTTGCCAAGGCAGAGCATGCAGACGACCCGAATATTCTTACCTGTACCAGTACGCTGGAAATGGGAATCGATATCGGCGACCTGTCAAGCACGCTGCTTTGTTCCATCCCTCCCAATACGGCAAGCTATCTCCAAAGAATCGGGCGGGCCGGCAGGGCAACGGGCACTTCCCTGATTATATCGGTTGTGAACCAGCGACCGCATGACCTTTTCTTTTACGCCCGCCCGCTTGAAATGCTTAAGGGCCGGGTTGATCCGCCGGGTTGCTGGCTTGATGCGTCAGCTGTTTTGAGCCGTCAGTATCTCGGGTATTGTTTTGACTGCTGTTCCCATAACGGTGAGCTGAAAGAGCTGCCCCGGACAGGAAAACAGCTTGTCGATGATTTGGCAAAACCTGAGGGCAATATACCGAAAATGCTTGAGTGGGTCACGAAAAACGAGGATGATCTGCGTAATGTATTTTTGAACCGTTTCCAGGAGCATTTGCAAGTCGATACACGGGATCGTTTTTTACGTGAAACAGAGACCGAACTCGTCAGGCAGCGTATACACAAGGCGGTGAACGATTTTGACCGGGTACGGCGGGACCTTGAGAACGCGCGTTCCCGTCTTCAGGAGCAGCTCAAAAACATCGGTAGTGAGGAAAAAGATGCGCGGCGTGAAATAGAACAGGAGCTTAACATTTTAAAGGGACGGATGCGCGGGGTAAGCAGAACAAATGCCTTGGAAATTCTGACTGATTACGGGTTGTTGCCGAATTATGCGTTTCCGGAACGGGGAGTGAAGTTTTACGGTGCTGTTTATAACCGGCATCGTTCCGGTGAGCAGGATTTGCCGCCGGTGGAACTTTCCCGGCCGGCCGGCAGTGCTCTGAGTGAACTCGCTCCGAGGAATTTTTTCTACACACACAGCCGACAGTTTGAAATTCAACAGATTGCTATTGGTAACCCGCAGCAGCCTTTGGTGGAAAAGTGGGGAATCTGCGGAATCTGCGGGCACATGCGTCGGGTAGACGAAATGGAAAAACCGGAGGCTGTGCCTGCCTGTCCGCAGTGTGGCCATGACGGTGATCACAACAGCCAGCTCGATGTCGGTCAGCAGCGGTTTTTTCTTGAATATGCAAAGTCACAGGCGCTTTCATATATGGATCATTACGAAAGTCTTTCCGGTGATCGGAATGAAGAGCGCCAGCGGGAATATTACCAGATTATCCGCAGCTTCGACCAGACCATAGAAAGTCCGGCTGGGGCTGTGGGTGATGATGAACTGCCGTTTGGTATTGAGTACCGGGCAGCCATGGTGACAAGGGAAGTGAACGTCGGTTTTGGAAATATGCACGGAGACGTTCCCTTTGGCCCTGGGAAAAGTGCACCGGAGGAAGGATTTCTTGTTTGCAAGCACTGCGGTATTGTTTCGCATGCGGCAGCAAGGCCAGAAGATATAGTTCATCGTAGGAGTTGTCAGGGCAGACGTAAACTTGAAAAGATGAAGCAGGAGGGTAAATCCGGGAACCCGTTCAAATGGGAACAGGTATATCTGTACCGCGAACTAAAATCGGAAGCAATCAGATTACTGCTGCCTCTGACAGATGATGAGGACATAGAAACGCTGGTCGCGTGCCTTTACCTGGGGCTTCGGTTGCGCTTCGAAGGGAACCCTGCTCATCTTATCGTAGCACCACAAATTCTTCCCGACGCTGCTACGGGAATAGAAAAACATTACCTGGTGCTGATGGATGCTGTTCCGGGCGGTACGGGTTATCTCAAGACAATGTATCAGGAGAAAGACGAACAGGAACGACCGGGTGAGGGAATAATGAGTGTTTTACGACTTGCCAGGGATGCTCTTGAAAGCTGTACGTGCCGGAGACTGAACCAGCAGCAGGATAAAGACGATACGGATGGCTGTTATCGCTGTATACGGACATACCACCTTCAGTATAAGGCCGACCAGATAAGTCGTGAACGCGGTATTGTTCTGCTTAACAGAATTATTGAAGCCGGAGATCGGCGCACAGAAAAAGAAGCGCTGGAAGACATAAAGCCGGATTCGTTGTTCGGGAGTGTTCTTGAAAAGAAATTTGTAGAATCTCTTCAGGCTTTTGTCGAAGACAGGCAAGGAAAATGGGAGACAACCATTATAAAGGGTACGCAAGGCTTTCGGTTTTCTTTCCCCGGGGCCGGTGTGATCTGGGAACTTGAGCTGCAGCCGAAGCTCGGCCTGGCGCAAGGGGTGTCTGAAATGTGTCAGCCGGATTTTATGCTCAGTGCAGATGATGGACATGTTCGGCCGGTAGCTATTTTTACCGATGGGTTCGAGTTTCATTGTCATCCGCATAACCGTATCGAAGATGATATGAAGAAGCGGCGCTCAATTATGGAGAGTGGCAACTATTTTGTGTGGTCGATAACCTGGGATGATCTGATCACGGATAATGCGCAGCATAACATGGTCTGCCATGGGAATGTTATGCCGCTGCTTGAGAAATATGCTGCCGCAGCAAAATCAAGCATACAGAATGTACCCCTCGCCACCGCGATTGTCAGAAACGGGTTTGAGCAGATAAAAGCGTTTGTTGATTGTCCACACAGTCAGGGATGGGAATCGCTTGCAAGTTTTGTCGCGTTTTGGCCGCTGCAACTGCTTTCATCGAAACGCTCAGTGGTGGTGGAGGAATTGCGCAGCGCACTGGAAGTCTGGCGAACCGGTGGGGGCATGGTTGGGGTTGCTAACAATGAAGCCGGTACGTTTGTGTTCAATGATAAAACATGCCTTAATCAGGATTTGATCAGCTGTATCAGTGTTGAGGATATATTAAGCAATCGCAAATCACAGGTTGTCGTGCTTGGCCGGCTGGGAGACTCGGAGTCAGAGGTTACGGGAAGCGATTACCGGGAGCGCTGGCGCAGGTTTCTGGCCTGTCTGAACGTGTACCAGTTTTGTGAAGGGTTTTCCTTCTGGTCGGCCCGGGAAGCTCAAGCCGGGCTTGCTCCAGAGATACCGCTTGCACCGAGTACCGGTATTTCGGAGCAGTGGAAAGAAATTCTTGATAATACAACGGCATCTATTCGGCCATTTGTACCGGTGCTGGCTGCGGCTGAAATACAGGTGCCCGTTGTGGAACATTTTAACGATGCCATAGATGATGATGCTTTTGCAGAGCTTGCCTGGCCGAACCTGAGTCCTCCGGTGGCTGTCTTAGCGGGTGACCAGTCTGATTTTGCGTCTCAATGGCAACAGAAGGGCTGGAAAATAGTAGTTCCTGACGATCTGCAGGCAAAAGGAGCCGGCTTCTTAATCGAGATTATTGCTAAAAGTACATAGGGAGTTTTTATATGGCAAAACTCATGATGCATAGAAATCTTCTAAAAAATCTGGGCAGGCTTCCGGTTAAGGTCCAGAAAAAAATAGTTGAATTTATTGACCGTTTTCAGGTTGACCCGTCCGATCCGTCGATGCATGTCCATCCACTGAAGGAGTCGATGATTGACCCGAAAGTCAGAGGTGCGAACCTACCCGACGGATATCGGGCCATTGTTATTGCACCCGAAAAAGGAGACACTTATCTGCTTGTTCATGTAGACAAGCATGATGACGCTTATGCCTGGGCCAGGAACAAGCATTTTGAGGTACATGAAAGCACAGGTGTTTTTCAGGTTTTTGATGTTGAAGAAGTAGAAACTAAGGCTGATGAGCAAAAGAAAGTCTCTCCGCCCCAGAATGATTATCCCTTAGATATTTTATGTGAGGATGACCTTTTCAAGGCAGGCGTGCCGAAGCCATTAATTCCGGCTGTTAAGGCTATCCGTTCGGATGAAGCGCTTGAGGCTTTGTCCGAATATTTACCGCCGGACTGTCGCGATGTGCTGCATGGTATTGCCGCCGGGATGTCAATGGATGACGCCATGGAAGAGATGCTTGGTATTAATGTTGTGCAGCCGGAAACCGTCAGCCCTGAAGGCCCGGGAGATTTTAGCAAAATTGAGGATGCGGTAAATTTTGACCTGGTGCTGGTGGAAGGTGAAGAACACTTGAAAGAAATCCTTCAGGCATCGCTGGAGGAATGGAGAATTTTCCTGCACCCGTACCAGAAAAAAATTGTTAAGTGGAAAACCAGAGGACCTATGAACATCAACGGTGCGGCCGGTACCGGTAAAACGGTTGCGCTTATGCACAGGGCCGTGCATCTTGCACGTGAAATAGAAGATAAAAAAGAACGTGTTCTGGTTACAACCTTTACAACCAACCTTTCAATTACGATTAAACATCAGGTAGCGAGCCTGGGACGTGAGGTTGCTGATAAAATTGAGGTTACTAATCTGCATGCGCTGGCGCGGACTATCTGCAGCAGGTCTGGATGGAAAGGCAGGATAGCACTGGATGAAGACATGGAAGATATATGGTCTGAGGTGTGGATTGACCCATCCATGGGTGAGCTTCCGTTGTCTCGGGAAGAACTCAAGAAAGAATACATCCAGGTCATCGATGCTAATGGTGTTACAGATGAGGATTCATATTTAACTACTGTCCGCTCCGGGCGGCCACGAATAAGCCGGCAGCAAAGGCGCGATGCCTGGCCGGTTTTTAGAGCCTTCCAGCGAGGTCTGAAGAAGAGGAATTTGCTGACCTTTGAGGGTGCTATTCATCAGGCACGACTGGCTGTTGAACAGGGGAACTTTCCAAAGTACAGGCATGTGCTGGTCGATGAGGTGCAGGATTTCAGCCTCGAAGCACTCCGCCTGATTGCGGCCATAAGCCCTATAGAAGAAGAAAAGTCAGACCCGCTTTGCACAGTTGGTGACGGGCACCAGAGAATATATCGAAAAAAAATACCGCTGAGTCGGGCAGGTATAAATATCAGAGGTAGATCGCGCAGGCTTAAAATTAATTACCGGACTAGTGAGCAAATAAGAAAATATGGCCAGGGCATATTGCAGGGCTTAGACATAGATGATCTCGATGGTGAGAACGTTTCGATCGCCGGCGATCATTCTGTTTTTAAGGGACCTGAACCCATGGTAGAGCGTTGTGCCGGAGCAAAAGAAGAAGCTGATGCGGTACTTGCCTGGATACAGGTACTTATGGATTCGCACGGATTGGCAACGCACGAAATCTGTGTGACACCCTATAAGCGTGAAATTCGTGAGGTGGTTACTGCAGCCGGCATTCCAACATTTGAATTAAGGCCACGGGAAGAAGACCCGGGAGCAAATGAACCCGGAATTCGGATGGGAACCATGAAACGCATTAAGGGGCTTGAATTCAGGGCAATTGCTCTGGCCTGTGCCGATCCCGAAGATCCGATGAATCATATAGACGAAGCAGATATTATGGCCCGGTGTGAGCGATATGTTGCAAGCACCCGGGCAAGAGAGCATTTGCTAATAACACTGTTTAAATAGGTTTTTGCAATATTTTTAATTATTTTCTCTCCTTTTAAGCTTTCTCCGGGGTGTGCAAGGTAATGAAAGAAGGCACTACAAAGGGTGTAAGTGAACAGCTTAGCCTGTTTGATCCGGAAACCACGCGGTCATTGCTGGATCAGCTGATTATTGATTCACGCTTATATACCAGTAGCAAGGACTATAAGGAACTGCTTGAGTTTGTAGTTAAACTGCGTAATTTTGCTCCTTTTAACGCCATGCTGCTGCAAGTGCAAAAGCCGGGCCTTAGCTATGCAGCGTCAGCTCGTGATTGGCGTGAGCGTTTTGGGCGTAAACCGAAAGAAGGGGCGCGCCCGCTTTTAATACTTTGGCCATTTGGACCCGTAGCGCTTGTATATGATGTAATGGACACTGAGGGAGATCCATTACCAGATGATGTGGCGTCTTTTTTTGCTTACGGCAGTATAGAGGAGCAGAGCCTAGAAACCTTTAAGAAATTATTGGCTGGAAAGAATGTCGAATATTATCCTGTCGATGCGGGTGATAAAAATGCAGGATTAATACGAGTTGTTAAGCGTGCTGTTAACAATAAAGAAGCAACACAATATCGCATTCACATTAACCGCAATCATACAGTTGCTGTGCAATTCACCACACTTGCTCACGAATTAGGCCATCTTTTTCTCGGTCATCTTGGACCAGACAAAAAACTCAATGTGCCACAGCGCCCATTTCTCGAGTATGGTCAGCAAGAATTGGAAGCTGAATCGGTTTCATATCTTGTATGTGCTCGGAACGGTGTGAAATCAAAATCTGAAACATATCTTCAAAATCATGTCACCGCAAACACAACGGTTGATAATATTGACGTCTACCAGATTATGCGTGCTTCGGGTCAGGTAGAATCGCTACTCGGATTAACAGCTCACACCAAATACGACATGCCTGTACCAAACAGCAGATAATAAATTTTGTGATCAAAAATGGCAAAGCTGGATTTTAATACATTTATTGATTTAGACAGATGCTTTTGCGATGTCACTAAGCTTGATCCAACTGAAGATTCTTACCTTCGGAGTTATACAGCAGGGTTTCTGGGCGTGGACGCACTGCTTGACTGGGAAGATTTATATAAAATTCGAGTGGTGGTAATTTTAGGAGAACCGGGTAGTGGTAAGACTCGCGAAATGCAAAATCAAGCTGAGATTTTGAAGGAAAAAATGGGGTCAGGTCTGCTTTTGACTCATGTGCAGTCTGGTTTCAATATGCGTACCCCCTTTTTGCAGCTGTCTGCCTCTCGCGAACTCTTGGCGCATTCGTGCAAAGATACTGCCGGGTGTATATCCCGTTTATGTGACGCTTCAACAAAACTTAAAGAGCCAAGAGAAAAACTGCTCCCCTTATTGTCAGCAGCCCTGGTTCGGCGCAAACCATTCCCGCACAACGGCCATTACGCCCGGAGACGGCTTTCTGTTGCTGCGGGCCTTCACATCCCCCAGCCGTAAGGAGTTTTTTTCAATAATAATTTCAACCGTTGCCCGCTCAGGATAGCGGACAGAATAGATATATACCTTACCGCTCATAATCCGCCTGCAGTAGCACCACACGCAGTTGCACATCTGCTCGCTTTCGGCAAACAGCCCCTTAACGGTGGTGATGGGCCGTATGTATCTGCTGCCGGGAAGAGGCGGCTCAGGGAAATCAGGGCCGTACTGTTTGATGAGCGAATCAGCATCACAGGGCACGTTAACCGGCGGCGGGCTCAGCCGATCGTGCAGGGCCCGAAGCTGTTTCCAGGACATGGCACACAGCTGCTTTTTATCGGGGGCGGGCTCGCCGCGCAGCTCGGCCATCATGCAGCAGTTATCGGCAAGCCGGATCTTTTCCTGCATCCGCTCGTAAATTTTTTGTATCTGCTCACATGTTTTACATCCCCGGAGCCGCTGTTCACAATCTGTTATCCCCATGCCGGCTGCGTGCTGCCGGCACAGCGCATCATGGCTAACCGCTCTCAGCAGCCTGCGCTTTGCTGTGAATGGATTTTCCTGAAACGATTCACAGGTGCGGGCAAACAGCGGCATCCTGATAACCGCCTCAGAAACCCGGTCCACACACAAAATCACATCACCGGGAATGGCTTTTACCTGCTGCAGGCTGTCCACCAGCACATCATGATCGATGCAGCGGCGAAGCGGTGTCAGGTGTAATTTCCGGTAATACCGGATCGTCACCCGGCTCAGAAAATTCACCAAGCGCCGGCTGCTGCGGCCTGCGGCAAACTGCAGAATGTCGGTCCGCTTTTTCCGGGCATAGGCAGGCCAGCCTGTTTTCGGTATGCCGACTGCATACAGGCGGTCAACCAGAAGCATAAACAGGGCAGGATTTGACTGCGCAAGCTCGGCCGCCTCCGGTGAGCGTTGGAAAAACTGAAGCACTGAAATCTGCAGCCACACAAAGCTGCCGGCACGCTGTGCAATCGGCTGCGGAATGCGGGAAATAAAATCTTTCAGATTCTGTGCATCAGCGGATGCAGCGGCGGGCTGCAGAAATCCGCTTTCCATATGCACCACCCGGTCGTCAGCAGCCGGCAGAATCGGCACTCCCGGGTCTTCATCCGTCCGAACCCATCCTTCATTTTCCGTATACACCTCAGCTGCCAGACCGCGATCCCAGGAGAGCAGCCGGAACCTGCGTGCGGAGCCGGATTCCGCCGGGCACCATGTGAGCTCCAGGCACCCGCCTGACTGCGGGTCTGCTCTGAGGGTATATCGGGCTGCCGTATGTGTTGTCATAGTGTACCTATCGGCACAACAGAAGAAAAAATACACCCCGGGACACTGCAGCTGAGAACATTATTTTACATTTTTTTAAAAAACAGGGCTTGACAAGTGTCGCATTTGATGTCATATTAGGTGTTATGATAAATGACAACGCTCCATACTACAACATTGAAACCCTGGCAAAGCTCACCGGCCTTAGCCGCCGGGCCATACGCTACTATGTCCAGCGGGAGCTGATTCCAAAACCCGAGGGGGCGGGCAGAGGGCACTACTATACGGATGAGCATCTCAGGCTGATCGAGAAAATACAGGCATGGCAGAAGCAGGGCGTTCCGCTTGAAAAAATCAAATCGCTGCTTAAAAGCGCAGAAGAGCCCGAACGGCAAATCCATTCCCTTCAGGATGCCCCCCCCGCCGTACCGCACATTACTGCAGACCGGTGGATAACGCTTCACTTCGGACACGGCGTTGCATTCTCCTTCCGGGAAGGGGCTCTCAGCGATACGGATATAAAAGAAATAGAAGCCTGTATTCTGTCAAAAACACAAAAAACATGAGGGAGGGCATCATGCTGGAGACAAGCCGTATTGACCATGCCGGGCTGTACACCGGGGAGCACTGCCCGGTTCCGCTGCAGGATATCACTATTTCTGTGGCGGTTCTTGACGCAGCAGCTGAAGTCACGCTGACGCAGACGTACAAAAACACTGAATCGGCACCGGTAGAGGCGATGTACTGTTTCCCGATGGAATACGGCGCGGCAGTATACCGGTTTGAGGCGAAAACCGACGATCGCACTATCAGGGGATCTGTTGAAGAGCGGGAAAAAGCATTTGAGCGCTATGACGAGGCGATTGCAGACGGCAGCGGTGCAGTTCTTCTCGACCGGGAGCAGGAAGATATTTTTGTTGCGTCGGTGGGCAACCTCATGCCGGGCCAGGAAATAGAGGTCTGCATAGGCTATGCTGCAGAGCTTCCGGTCAGCGACGATCTGATCCATGTTATCATTCCGGCAACGGTTTCGCCGCGCTATATCCCGCCGGGATACGACCCGGTAAAGGCCGACGTTATTTCTCCGCCCGCACAGACGGATGTGCCCTACCGGCTCTCGCTGCAGGTCGCTGTTCATGACGCGGGCAGCGTATCAGGCATTTCATCGCCGTCACACAACATTACCATAGACAGAACAGATGAGTGCTGGTCGGTTTCTCTTGCACACGGCACAACCTGCCTTGACCGGGATTTTATACTCGATATCCGCCACCGCGCCCCGAAAGCTCCGCGTGCGGTCATCCAGCAGCACGAAAACGGCGACAGGGCGATCATGATGCGCCTGTACCCGGAGTTTGATGCCCAAAAGCAGGCAGGGCCCCAGGAAGTCGTGTTTATGCTTGACTGCTCCGGGTCGATGTCCGGAACGTCCATACAGAAAGCAAAGCGCGTGCTTGAGCTGTGCATCAGATCCATGTCTCAGGGCGATTATTTCAATATAATCCGGTTCGGCAGCACTTTTACACAGATGTGGTCCCAAAGCATGCAGTATTGTGACAACACATTCGAATCAGCTCTTGCGTACATACGCCGCATTGATGCAGATATGGGGGGCACCGAGCTTGTTCCGGCGCTTGGCTCGGTTATTACCGAACAATCCCGGCCCGCGGGGGTAAGAAATGTTTTTCTGATAACCGACGGGCAAATAGCAAATGAAGACGAGGCAGTGTCGCTTGCCCGTCTCCACCGGGACGCTACGCGCATATTTACGTTCGGCATCGGCTATGGAACAAGCATGAGCCTGGTTAAAGGCCTTGCAGCAGAAAGCGGCGGAATGGCTGAATTCGTTTCCCCGGATGAACATATGGAAGAAAAAGTGCTGCGGCAGTTTTCCCGCTTTGACGCCCCCTGCATACAGGATATCACGATTAACTGGAACGGGGCCAAAATCAAACAGTCACCTGCTGACCCCCCTCCCCTCTTCAGCGGAGACAGCTTCACCCTCTACGGATTGATAGAAGCGGGCACGCCTGCACAGCAGGTTGAGCTGACAGGAATGTGCGGCGGCAGCGAAATCCAACTCTCTGCGCCGGTAACTGAAACCTCCCCCGGAAACATGATCCCCCTGCTGTGGGCCAAACATGCCGTAAGGGATCTTGAAACCGGCACGGATGCCGGCTCCCGGCAAAAAGCAAGAAACACTGTGCGAAGGAAGGAAAAAATAATCGAGCTTGCAAAACGCTATCAGCTGCTTTCAAGTGAAACATCCTTTGTGGCGGTTGAGACCCGGACAGATACCGGAAAAGCAACGCAACGGCCGCTGTTCAGGCAAATACCCATTGAGCTTACCCGCGGATGGCATGGTAATATTGCATCGCCCATGAATATAAGCCAGGGAATAACCGGCAAAACATTTTCCGAAAATATGGATACCTGTTCTTTCCTGGTGAATGAGGAACAAAGCATGAGCAACGAAGAAGCAGACTTTGCTATGGAATGCCCTGCGTGTATGAGCGATGTATCGGATTCGCAGAGTGCCTTTGAATCAGAAAGATTGTCTCCTTCTTCCCCGATGTATGAGCTTCTGCTCGCACAAACCCCTGAAGGCTGGTTTGAGCCGACAGAGTTGCTGTGCAGTTACATAAACACATCCATGGATAACCTGAAAGAGATTTCATCACGCATTGAGGGGGTGGAAAGCGATCATGACAGGCTGCGTGTGCTTTCAACTGCGCTTACGATCATTGTGCTTCAGGAAAGGGAAGCCGCACGTAAAGATATATGGGATAGAGCCGCTAAAAAGGCAGCGGCGGTGCTGCACAGCAGGGCGCCGGACGCCGTGCTTGACGGAAAGCCGGTAATCGATCAAGTGAGGGAGCTTTTCTTCAGCTGAGCGCCGGCCGTTGAACCGGAACTTACATCCTGGATTGTCGATAATCGCACCAACCCTTTTGAACCATTCGGATCAGCAATTTACGGCCATATAAAAGGAGACGTTGTTAAATCAGTTGAATAGCTGCGATAAGGCTATATTCGAGTCAAATGACCGGTAAAACAAAAGCCTTGAGCGGTAAATAATTCAACTTATTCAACAACGTCCCCTAAATTACCCTCCTTTAGCACACATGTGCTGTACAGTGTGAATTCAAGGGGACGCTGTGTTAGAAAAAAATGTCAAAAATGGGGTCAGGTCTGCTTTTGACTCATGTACGGTCTGGTTTCAATATGCGTACCCCCTTTCTGAAGCTGTCTGCCCCTCGCGAGCCGTTGGCGCATGCGTGCAATGATGCTGCCGGGTGCATATCCCGTTTACGTGACGCGTCAACAACACATAAAAAGCCCGGAGAAAAACTGACCCCCTCAGTGTCTTTTTTGTATTTAGTGGCAAAAAAGATCAGATTTAAAAGACTTCGCTGACTGCCCAAACACAGATCTTTTCCGGATTGTCCGGGTTAGGAGAGAGGCGAGCGTCAGACCTCGATATGACATATGAAGATGTGGTCCCATCCTTCATCTTTCTACACCAGCAGTGCCAGGGCTTTTGCTGCCGGTTTGCGGGATGCTTGTATTCATACACCTTCATGAATGAATATATTGCTTTTTGAGCAGTGCCCCGCCTTGCTTAGGGACAGGCGGCGCACCCCCTCACCATACAGAGCGCCCCGCCCTATTGCAAGTTTATGCTCAGGTGGTATAGTAGGTGTCTGATCCGCCATGGATCCGGTTTCTCAATCAGCACGTCACTGAAACGTGCCGGCTGCGGAAAGCACCTGCATCTGTTCCGGCACAGCCCGACAGGGAGGCCTTATGCTGAATACCATTAACCGGCTTTTGCAGCTGGTTCTGATCGCGGCGGGAATTGCCTTTGCGGCAGCGTTTCTGGTAACAGCCTGGCTTCACATCCGCTTCCCCTTTGCCCTGGAGTGGATGGAGGGCAGCATGTACACCCACGTTCACCGCCTTCTTTCAGGCGAGCCCCTGTATGTGAAGCCGTCGATCGAGTTTGTCACCGCAATGTACACGCCGCTGTATTTTTATGTGAGCGCGCTTCTGTCACAATGTATCGGCTTCGGGTTTGCGCCGCTTCGCCTGGTGTCCGCCCTGGCCTCGATCGGGACAGGCCTTCTCATTCTGACAATTGTTTTGAAGGAGACACGGAACCGCTTTGCCGCCGCCCTTGCAGCGTTTATGTATGTTGCCACCTACCGGATCGGGGGGCCGTACATGGATATGGCCAGGGTTGACGCCCTGTTTCTTTTTCTGTTTATGGCCTGCGTGTATTTCATACGATTCCCTGCCGGCGCTGTTTCCTATGTGCTTGCCGGGGTTTTTATGGCCCTGACCATTCTTACCAAGCAGACGGGTCTGGCAATGCTTCTGCCGGTTGGGCTGTATGCTGCCTTGTTCCGCCCCCGCCGCCGCGCAGCGCTGTTCGCGCTCACGGCCGCCGGGTGCTCGTCTGCGGCAATGCTGGTTCTGGATGTCATGCACAACGGCTGGTTTTATTACTATGTCTTTGTTTTGCCGCGCCAGAAGCTGCTGCCTGATGTTTTCTGGCGTTTCTGGTCAGATGAAATCCTCATGGCCGTGCCGGCGGCGTGCGCTCTCACCGCGGTCTATTGTGCCGGGTGCCTGCGCAGGCGCTCAGCGGGCGAACTTGTTTTCTATGTTTTGATTATCGGCTCCCTGGTGGGCATTGCCTGCCTTGGCAGGATTAAAGAAGAGGCATATAAAAATGTCCTGATGACCGCCTATGCCGGCCTGACCATGGGAATGGCGCTGGGGGCCAATGAGATCCAGCGGCGTGCAGCGCGCTCCCGTTCCGCGGCATGGCGGGCTGTGGCTATCGGGGCCTTGGCGCTCTGCATCGTGCAGTTCTACATGCTGGCCTACAACCCCGCCGAATGGCTCCCCACCGGGCAGTACCGCCGCGCCTGCAGGAGCGTTGTCTCCCTGGCAGCCAGCATAGAGGGCCGCCTGTTCGCCCCTGCCTACGGCTATCTGTGTGTAATGGCCGGCAAAGAAAACTCGGCTCATATCGGCTACATCAAGGATTTTCTCACCGGCAGGCCCGACCCGGTTAAAAAGCAGCTTACCAATGAAATCCGCACGGCTATCCGGGAGAAACAATTCAGCGCCATTGCTCTTGACCGTCCGTTTGCAGGGTTTCAGG
Organism: uncultured Thermodesulfobacteriota bacterium; assembly: GCA_964621615.1. GTDB lineage: Bacteria > Desulfobacterota > WTBG01 > CAIYCZ01 > CAIRTM01 > CAZUMW01. The sequence goes on along the minus strand of CAZUMW010000016.1, from coordinate 67,018 downwards.
AAGACATCGAACGCAATTACCGGCCCGTCCCCTGGATTCGCCCCGGAAGCCCCTGCTGGCCGCTGATACGATATCTTTACATACCGCGAAGCTGACCCCCAATCAGGCCACTCGCACAGGCCGCTGCGCAGTATCCTGCAGCACCCTGCCCGGTTTTATGCATGTATTTTTTTAATGATAAAAAAGATTATCAGTGCTACATTTAAAAGGCAAAGATAATAATTATCATTATTGTGTTGCGCAGTGTTCTGTTTTTCTGAATACGGCAGCTGAGCATCACTAATGCGCTCCTTTTTTGAATAATACGGTGTGCCCCATGACCGCCTCCCGTTTGCTGTCTGCAATACAGCATCTCACCGTTCATGATCATCTGTGCTTAATCTACAAAAGCCGTGATGAGCAGCTCGCCGCTGTAAACCCGTTTATCCGATGCGGCCTTGAAAGAGGCGAGCAGTGTCTGTACCTTGTCGACGACAATGCTGAAGAGCAGATCTGTGCGGCAATGAGGGACGCAGGGATCGATGTCGATGGGCACCGTGCATCGGGCGCGCTCACCGTTGCAGGGACACAGGAAACCTATTGCAAACAGGGCTGCTTTGATCCGGGCCTGATGATTGAATTTTTAAAGCGTGAGACTGAAGCAGCAAAGCGGCAGGGCTATACCGCGCTCCGGGTTACCGGTGAAACGACCTGGGCGCTTGGCAGCAGCTCCCTCGACCGGCTTATTGAATATGAGAACAGGCTCAACCTCTTTTTTCCTGAACACGACTGCCTGGCACTGTGTCAATACAACGCAAAGAAATTCACACCCGAGCTTATCCGGGATGTGATATACACCCACCCGCGCGTTATGTACGGCGGCCATGTGTGCGACAACTGCTATTTTATTCCGCCGGATAAGTTTGTGCCTGCCGACAGCGCACAGTACCATGTTGAGTGCTTCCTGGAAAACATCAAGGAGCGGCAAAACGCTGTTGAGCAGCTGCGGGAAAGCGAAAAAAAATACAAAGAGCTCGTTGAAAGCGCGAACAGCATTATTCTGCGCTTTACCTCTGATGGAACCATTACATTTTTCAATGAATTTGCGCAGCGCTTCTTCGGGTACACCGAAGAGGAAATAATCGGGAAAAAGCTCGTGGACACCATTGTCCCGCCAACAGAAACAACCGGCAGAAACCTCAAGGAGATGCTGGAGGATATCGTAAGAAACCCCGACACCTATATAAACAATGAAAATGAAAATCTGTGCAGGGACGGAACGCGGGTATGGATCAGCTGGACAAACAAAGCGGTTACCGACACGCAGGGTGCCGTGATTGAAATTTTAAGCGTCGGAAAGGATATCACCGCTCAAAAGCGCGCCGACCATGAAAGGCGCTTCAACGAATCCCGGCTCGAGTCGCTCCTGCAGCTGAACAAAATTAAAGATTCAGATCTGAACAGGCTTGCTGCATTCGCCCTCGAGGAAAGCGCACGCCTCACCCGGAGCGAAATCGGCTTCATCAATTTTCTATCTGAAGATGAGCAGCTTGTAACGCATGCCGTTTACACCAAAAACACGCTCAGCCAGTGCGCGCTGCCTGAAAACATGCCGGCATTTAGAATTTCTGAATGCGGGCTGTGGTCCGAAGCATACCGCACAAAATCACCGGTCATCGTAAACGACTATGATTCCGCGCACCCCAGCAAAAAAGGGCTTCCCGATGATCATCCGGGCCTGAAAAGCTTTATTTCCATTCCCGTGTTTCAGGGGGACCGGGTGGCGGCCATTGCGGCCCTTGGCAACAAAGCGGCAGCCTACGATCAGACGGATGTCCGCCAGTTCAGCCTTTTCATGGAGGGGCTGTGGCAGATTATGCTCCGCAGGCAGGCTGAAGAGGCGCTGCAGGAAAGCGAGCAAAAGTATCACTCGCTGCTGGAGGATGTGATCGGCAGCTCCGCGGTGGGGGTTTTTATTCTCGATGCCGGCCTCAGGGTCGTCTGGGTGAATAATGCCTTAAAGCGGTACTTCGGCCTGCAGCACGAGGATATTATCGGAAGCGACAAGCGGAAGCTGATCCGCGAAAAAATCGCCGGCATTTTTGAACACCCTGAAGAATTCAGCCAAAAAGTGCTGTCCGCATACAAAACCAACAACTGCATTGAAACATTCGAATGCCACGTGCTGCCCGGCCCCGGCAGAGAGGAGCGCTGGCTTTTCCACTGGAGCCAGCCGATCACAGCCGGCCTGTACGCCGGAGGGCGCGTTGAGCATTACACGGACATAACGCACAGCAAGCGCACAGAGGCGCAGCTGCGCCAGAGCGAGCAGAACTTCAGGGCTATTACAGAATCGACCACCGATGCCATTGTGTTAATGGATGAAGCCTATACCATTATATTCTGGAACAGGGGCGCCGAAACAATACTCGGCTACAGTGCAGCTGAGGTTATAGGCAAATCCGCCCTCATTATTGCCCCTGACCGCATCAAAGAGTCTCTTAAACAGATGCTGGCGGATATTGTTCAGCAAAACCCCGACCGCTATACCGGCAAAACATTTGAAACAACCGCGCTGAGAAAAGGCGGCACGGAAATCCCTGTCGAGGTTTCGGATTCATTCTGGAGGCTTGACGGGCACATCCGTTTTTGCTCTATTTTCCGGGACATAACCGACCGGAAGCTGTATGAGGAAACGCTGAAAACAAGCGAGCGTGAGCACCGGAGCATACTGCAAACCGCAATGGACGGCTTTCTGCTGATGGATATGGACGGCCGGCTGCAGGAGGTCAATGAGGCCTACTGCACAATGACCGGCTACAGCGAGCAGGAGCTCTTGGGTATGCACATATCCGATCTTGAAGCTAAGGAAACCCCTGCAGACGTCACCGCACACAGCCTCAAAGTAAAAGAGCAGGGCAGCGACCGCTTCGAGACGAAGCACCGCTGCAAAGACGGCAGCATTATCACCGTTGAGATAAGCGTACAGTATAAGCCGGAAGTTAAGGAGTGCTTTTTTGCATTCCTGAGAGACGTTACCGAGCGCAAAAAGGCCGAAGAGGAGCGAGTGCGGCTGCTCTCGGCCATAGAGCAGACAGACGATACGATTATCATCACCGATGAGAAAGGAATAATCCAGTTTGCAAACACCGTCAGCGAGCGAAGAAGCGGCTTTTTAAACAAGACCCTGATCGGTATGAATTTATTCTTTCCGCAGACGAGCGTCTATGATGATTCCTTTTACCGGGAAATCTGGAGCAGGGTATCCTCCGGCAGGATCTGGAAGAATTATTTAAAGCACAGGCACCATGACGGCACCCTGCACGATTATGCAACCACCATAACCCCGATAAAAAACAGCGACGGCGCAATCATTAATTATGTGTCGGTAAGCAGGGATGTAACCCGTGAGCGCCAGCTTGAGGAAAACCTGCGGCAGGCGCAGAAAATGGAAACAGTGGGAACCCTTGCCGGCGGGATAGCCCATGAGTTCAACAACATTATCGGCGGCATGATGGGCTATGCTGAAGTGGCTAAAGATATCGCCCTGGAAGACAGCCAGGTGTATACCTTTCTGGAGGATATACTGACGCTGGGCACCCGCGCAAGCAATATCGTGAAGCAGATGCTTGCCTTCAGCCGCAAGGATACCGCCACCAAGACGCCCCTGCAGGCACACGCGGCGCTTAAGGAGCAGGTAAAAATGCTCCGGAACATTATACCCTCCAACATCGAAATGAAAACGGCTATTGATGAGCGCGCCGGCACGATTATGGTCGATGCCACACAAATGCAGCAGGTCGGGATGAACCTGTGTGCAAATGCGGTGCACGCGATGGAGGACAAGGGCGGCGTGCTGGAGATAGGCCTCTGCCCAACATATATTGATGAAGAAGCGGCCCGCTCCTTTCACAATATCAGGCCGGGCCGATATGTAAAGCTTACCATCAGCGATACCGGCCCGGGAATCGATCCTGCTATTATTAACCGTATTTTTGATCCGTTTTTCACGACAAAAGAAGTCAACAAGGGGACCGGGCTGGGCCTTTCGGTCGTAGACGGGATCGTGCGAGAGCACGGGGGAGCGATTTCGGTGGCAAGCCAGCCCGGAGCGGGGACCACCTTCACGATTGTATTGCCGGCTGCAGGGCACGAAGAGGAACAGGAAGCCGGGACGGACGAGAAGAGCATCCCGCGGGGCACCGAAAGCGTTCTTGTCGTTGACGATGAGGAGGCAATCGTCTTCACGATGGAAGCGATGCTTGAGCGGCTCGGATACAGCGTAACGGGGCTGACCGGAAGCCTCGAAGCGCTGAGGCTGTTCCGTGAGCGCCCCGAGCGGTTTGACCTCGTTATCACCGATCTGACAATGCCCGGCCTGACCGGCGACAATCTGGCGGCTGAGCTGCACAGCATACGCGCTGATATTCCGGTTATACTGATGACAGGCTACAACGATATTCTCGACCGCGACAGGATAACCCTCAACGACATCAAATCGTTTATTTCCAAGCCCTGCAAAAAGGCAGAGCTTGCAGCAGCAATCCGTGCCGCTCTGGACGGCGAGCGACCCGTCCCCCGCGATGTCTGACGCGCCGGGCCGCAATAAAAATTCAGCACCGCAGCCGCTTTTATACGCACAGCCTCTTCCCGCCCGATGTTTTCCTTGACGGCACGGCACCCGGTGCCTACAGTAAAAAAAAGGCTTCGGAACCTGTATAGCTCTGGCCGCTTTTCGCCCTGAAAGCGGCTGACCTCTTTTTTTGTGCACAATCAGCCTATGCATATACCGATTAATTATACCCGGGCAGCCCTTCGCTGCATCTGTGCCGGTTTTATTATCGCGGCATGCTCGCCGCAGCAGGAGCGGCTCTCCGTCTGGATCGGGGGCGCGCCGCATGAAGCCGCGCATTGGGATAAAATAGTCCGCGCGTATGAAGAAACCTCGGGCCAGCCCATACGCCTTGTGCGTCAGCCGACCGACTCCGACCAGAGGCGGCAGGGGCTGGTTATCGCACTCGAGTCCGGACAGGCTGACCCGGATGTGTTTTTGATGGACGTCATGTGGATCGGCCAGTTTGTCAGCTCAGGGTGGCTGGAGCCGCTTGACCGCTATGTACAAAAAACCGGCTTTTCCCTGGAGCCGTTTGTGCAGAGAATTATCCGGCGTGCCGACCGCTGCAGCGGCACCCTGTATGCGCTGCCGGTCTACGTGGACGGGGGCCTTCTGTATTACCGGAAAGATCTGCTTGAAAAATTCCAGCACCCCGGGCCGCCCCGCACCTGGCAGCGGCTTGTCTCCTGCGCGGAATCTATTCAGAAAAAAATGCGCCCGCACAACAGCGGCTTTAGCGGTTTTGTCTGGCAGGGGGCCCAGTATGAGGGGCTCGTGTGCACATTTCTCGAGTTTGCCGCATCATATGGCGGAGGCCTTGCAGCCGACGGCGGCATTCGCATTGATATCCCCGCAAATATTGCAGCGCTGCAGCTCATGCAGGACATGATCCACCGCTACGGCATATCCCCGGACAACACCTTCACCGAAATGGATGAGGAGCAGGTACGCCGCTCGTTTCAGCAGGGCAACGCACTTTTTGAACGAAACTGGTCCTATGCCTGGGCGCTGCATCAGAGCGAGGGCTCGCAGGTAAAGGGCAAGGTCGGCATTGCCCCGCTGCCGCGGGGAACAGGCGGCAGCAGCGCATCGGCGCTGGGGGGCTGGCACATCGGCATGTCACGGCACTCAGATGCAAAAAACAAGGCCTGGGATTTTATACAGCATGTATCATCGTACCGGGTTCAAAAAGGGCTTGCTTGTGAGCTTGGCTGGAATCCCGGCCGGGAAGATGTCTATAACGACCCTGACGTGCTGCGGCAGCTGCCTCATCTGAAGCGGCACCGCGACGTGTTCCGCAATGCGGCTGCCAGGCCGAACCTGCCCTATTACACACAGATTTCGGCAATAATTCAGCGCTATGTGAACGATTGCCTGGCCGGAAACCGATCGCCGGAAAAAGCGTTACAGGCTGCACAAAAAAACATTGCGCGGCTCAGCGCGCTCTATGAGGAGAAGCCCCTTCCCGGCCTCTCCGCAGACAAGGCAGGGGCAGGGCTTTTCCCCGCGTTCGCAAAGGTGGCCCAAGGGAATGTTCATCCTGTCAGCGTCCGGATCTGCCCGGTGCCGGACGCCGGGTGCCGGCAATGAAACAAAAAAAAGCACACAGCCCGCGGGAAATCCGCGATGCCTGTCTTTTTAACGCACCGCTTGTTGTCTGTGCGCTTGCCTTTATACTGATTCCCGTAGCCGGAACCCTTGTGACCAGCCTGTACCGCGATGTTACGTTTCTGCCCGACAGGTTTTCAGGGCTGGCGAATTACGCACGCCTTTTTGCTGATATCCATTTCTGGCAGTCCCTGCGCTTTACGGCTCTGTTTGTCGCCGCATCGGTCTTTCTGGAGCTGGCTCTGGGCCTTTTATGCGCCGTGCTGCTAAACGAAGCGCTGCCCGGCCGCCGGGTGCTGCACGCGATCGTGCTGATCCCCTTTGCCATCCCGATCGCGGTTTCGGCGCGGGTCTGGGAGCTGATGTATAATTACGATTTCGGGCTGCTCAATTTTCTGCTCCTCAAAACAGGTCTCGCTGACGAGCCGGTCAACTGGCTCGGGTCGGCGGCAGGTGCGTTTTTTGCGATGGTTGTAAGCGATGTGTGGAAGACCACACCGTTCGTGGCCATTATACTGCTGGCAGGGCTTTCGGCGATCCCGTCGGACCTGTACAGCCAGGCACGGATAGACGGCACCACGCCCGCGCAGCGCTTTTTTTATATTACTGTCCCCCAGCTGCGCCCGTCCATTGCGGTTGCGCTGCTTTTCCGCACCATCGACGCTGCCAGAATCTTTGATCTGGTGTATGTCCTGACCGGCGGCGGGCCCGGCGGCAGCACGACATCGCTTTCTTTGTATGCATTCAACCACTATCTGTCCGGTGATTTCGGCTACGGCTCGGCTGTGTCCGTCTGCGTGTTTCTGCTCGCCGCGCTCCTTTCCATCCTGTATGTCCGGGCAGGGCGGTTCTGGGAGGTGCTGCGATGAACGAGCAGCGGCAGAAAGCAGCGCTTGCCGCCGTGGGCGTTTTGTTTCTGCTGGCCTTCTGCACCGGCCCCGTTCTCTGGATGATGGTCGTGTCGGTAAGCAAGCACCCCGACTTCACGGGAAGCGCTGCCCCTTTTGTGTTTACCCTGGACAATTACAGCGCCGTGCTCACCGGCAGGTCGGTTCACGTGCTGCGCTACCTGGGAAACAGCCTGGTGGTCTCGGCCGTTTCAGCCGTTTTTGCCACCATATTCGCCGGGCTGTCCGCCTATGCCGTGACGCGGCTTTCATTTCCGGGCAAAGCGGCGATCCCCCTGCTTATGCTGGCATTTTCCATGTTTCCGCAGATCAGCATTGTCGGATATCTGTTTAAGCTGATGAGCCGCCTGGGATGGATCAACACCTATAACGCGCTTATTTTTCCCTACACGACGCTCGGCCTGCCCCTTGCGCTCTGGATTATGCTGAGCTATTTCTCGCGCCTGCCCGCAGACCTTGACCGCGCTGCCCTGATTGACGGGGCATCGCGTCTGAGTATTTTATGCAGGATTATTCTGCCGCTTGCCCTGCCGGGCGCTGCCTCAACGCTGCTGCTTGTGTTTATTTATTCATTCAACGAGTTTCTTTTTGCCCTGATGCTGACCATCGACTACAGCGCCAGAACCATACCTGTGGGCATTGCCCTGTTTGAAGGGCTGCACGGACAGATTCCCTGGGGCAGTATTATGGCCGGGGCCGTTATCGCAACCGCACCGATGATTGTTATCGCGGTGTTCTGTCAGAAATATGTCGTGCAGGGGTTAACCCGGGGGGCGGTCAAAGGATGAAGCGAGTCAGCATACAGCGGGTGGGCAAGCAGTTTTTTGCGCTGCGGCGGGGCCGCATTACGGCGCTGAAAAACGTTGCGCTCGAGATCGAGCCGGGCAGCTTCTTTGTCCTGCTGGGCCCCAGCGGATGCGGCAAGTCGACGCTGCTCAATATCATTGCCGGCATAGAGAAACCATCATCGGGCGAGATCCGTATCGGGGACCGCCTGGTGTCCTCGGCTGAAAAGCGCCTTTTTCTGTCGCCGCGTGAGCGGGACGTGGCCATGGTTTTTCAAAGCTATGCGCTGTATCCGCATATGTCTGTGTTTGACAACATAGCGTTTCCTCTGAAAATAGCCAAAGTGAATAAAAAGGAAATCTCCGGCCGGGTAAGAAATGCCGCCGACACGCTGGAGATTCTCCCTTTGCTGGAAGCAAAGCCTGCAGAGCTGAGCGGGGGACAGCGCCAGCGGGTTGCGCTGGGGCGGGCGATCGTCCGGCGCCCCCGGGTGCTGCTGCTTGATGAGCCCCTCTCAAATCTGGATGCGCTGCTTCGGGTGAGCATGCGAAGCGAGCTCAAGCAGCTCCAGCGGCGCATCGGCGTAACCACCATCTATGTCACCCACGATCAGACGGAAGCCATGTCTCTGGGGGACAGCATCGCCGTGCTCAAGGGCGGGGAGGTGCAGCAGGCCGGAGCGCCGGCGGATATTTACCGCCATCCCGTAAACCTGTTTGTGGCCCGGTTTATGGGCACGCCGCCGATGAATCTGCTCAGCGGCGATATGCTGCGGCACGCCGCAAAGCGCATTGACATCGAGCGCGCTGAAAACGCCGGGCAGATCACGCTCGGCATCAGGCCGGAGCACATTGAGCTTACGCCCCCGGGCGAGGGGACCTTTCAGGGAACGGTCACGATGATCTCAGCGCTTGGGAGCGAATATCTGGTCTATGTCAATATCGGGGGCGGCGGCGATATCCTGGCCAGGCTGACGGATGCGGGATCCGTCAGGGAGCAGCAGGCCGTTGGAATCGATTGTGCCCGCAGCAATCTTTTTGTGTTTGATGAAAACGGTGATCGAATAACACAGCGCGGCTAAACCGCGCCGGGGACTTATATGCCCGGAATGTTTCTCTCACCCGAAAAGAGCAGATCGGCAATATATGCCGCTTTTGCGAAATAGTTATCAACAGCGGGTATGAAATCATTTTTTTCCCACGAGCGTATGTAATCAATCACATTCCCCCGCTCATCAAATCGCCGCCCTGCCAGGTTACCGATTGTATCACTGCCGCCCACAAACAAATCACGCACATCGGCCACGGCAAACGACATAACGGCAAAAAGCTCCCCGCGCTGAAGCGACAGCTGATCTATGCCGATATCCGATACGAAGAATGAGACGTCCTGGATCTCATGATCACAGATGTTTTTTTCAGGAAACTCGATCGCATTGAGCCGGTATCCGCGTACGCGGACAAGCTCGCCGGGACAGGCTGTCAGGTCGATTCCCACCTCCTCGCGAACTTCGCGCTCGATTGTCTGTTTTTCTGATTCGCCCGGCGCGTGATGGCCGCCCACCGCAACATCCACATGGTTCGGGCACACGTCTTTTCCGGCAGAGCGCTGCTGAAAAATAATGGTTTGCGTCCGGGGATTGATGAGGTGAATGTGGGATGAGCGGTGCCAGTCACCGTTGCGGTGCACGAGGCTCCGCGTTTTCAACTTTCCTGTTTTTCTGCCGAAGCAGTCAACTACCTCAAAAAATTCGGCCACGTAGAGCTCCTGGTCTCAGCTGGACCTGTAAAAATCACACCCTCGCCTATCCCGCCACGCGTATGTGCATGAAGAGGGCAATGAGGCGTGCCGCCGATATGTACCACGTTATGCAGACTCCTGGTGTCCAGAATAATGTAACGAAGCCGGTCCGGGCATTGCTGGATACGCCTATTATTAACAAAATTTATCTTGTTTAAAAATATTTTTTACATATACTTGTTTGTAAAAAATTTAACATAATCGAGGTAGATATGAAAAATACAATGCGATTCACACATCTATTGGTGTTTTCTGTCTGCAGTATCATACTGTATGGGTTGGCCGGATGCAAGCAGGTGCCGCCTGCCTCGGAGCTTTTCGAGCAGGCGTGGTCTGATTTCGATCAGACCTATTCCTATTTCAGCTATAAAAACGTCGACTGGGATGCCGTCAAGACCCAGTATGCACCCCAATTCACCGACGATCTCAGCGCAGATGAATTCGCCGTCACGCTCAATAATATGCTGCAGGTGCTGCACGACTGGCACGTTGCCGTGCAGAAGCCCGGCGGTGAGTGGATCGGGTACAACGGCAGCATCGAGACCAACTACCCCGCGAAGCTTGCGGCGCAGTACACGCGCGACGGGGAATACACGAATCTCGGCGACGGCGTCATATACCATGCCTGGCTTTCAGACAACATTGCCTACATCGATGTTGAAACCCTGGATACGAATTCCTTCAAATCGGTCAGCGACCAGGACATCGAGAATCTGTTTCAGACCTATCAAAGCGCTGACGGCATGATAATCGATATCAGGGCAAACAGCGGCGGCAACGAGGCGAATGCCGAAAAATTCGCCTCCCGGTTCACCGACCGGACGCGCACCTTCGGGTATGTCAAATACCGGCAGGGCTCAGGACACGATGACTTCGGCGAGCTGATAGAAAAAACGCTCGAGCCCTCAAGCGGAACCCGCTTCAGCAAGAAAGCCGTGTGCCTTATCGGTCAGCGGGTGATGAGCTCGGGCGAGTGGTTTACGCTGATGATGAAAGCCTGCCCCACGGTCACCCTGATCGGCGACACCACCCGCGGCGCCTCGGGCAGCCCCAAGGACTTTTCGCTTGCAAACGGGGTTTCCTATTCGGTATGCACCTGGATGGCCTACACCTATGACAACACGGTCATTGAAGACAACGGCATCGCCCCGGACATTGCCGTCTCACCCCAGGCAAGCTATGACGACAGCCATGATTATGTGCTTGAGCGGGCGATTTCCTATCTCACCGGCAAAAGCACCACAACCACCGCTCCCGCAAGCACCACCACAACTGTTCCCGCAGCCCCCGCCACCACCACAACCACTGCGGCGGCGGTTTCGGACAGCCCGGTGATCAGCTCCTTTACAGTGTCGCCGGCTACCGGGCAGGCATGGGTGGACACGTTTACCTTCACCTGCAGCGCATCGGACCCGGACGGTATTGCCGGCTACTGGTGGGACATTGACGGCGACAGCGGCGGCAACGTGAATCTGTCGTGGTACTTCGATATGGAAACCGTTGAAAACACGCTCACCGTCCCTGATGAAATGGGCCTTATTAATTACTGGTACGCGGGAACCTATACGGCATATGTGGTTGCGTGGGATATCTACAACAACTATGCGGTCGCCTCGGTGAACGTTACGGTTACCGAGTGAGCCCCTCCCGGCATTTCCTGACCCCTGATCAGCTGTGTGTGCCGAGGCGCCGGCGTGCGGCCCTGTCCGCCATCCGGTCCGCCACTGCCGTAAGGGCTAAGAGAAACCCGCAGTGCAGCTGCACCACAGCCGGCAGGCAGTGCCGGTAGACCTCCATCGCATCCCCGTGCCACGCGATAAGCAGATGCGCCGCGGCAAGCGGCACCGATGCGACCGCGGCGATAGCGAGCGGGCGCGGCGCCGCCGAAGGGGCGAAAATCAGCGCGCCGAAAACCAGCCCGACCGCAAACAGAACAAGCGCTATATTGTTCGGGGAAACGATTGTATACCACACGTCCCCCGGCAGAGCAGGCCGGTAATCATCGGCAGCGTAGCCGCTGAAATTAGCCGTCAGCATGGTCTGCAGTTCGCGCAGCGGCCCTTTTATGAGGTGTCCGGGGGATGCAAGCAGAAACGATATGTAGGTCTGCCTGCCGCTTTGATGAGCCCAGCGCCTGAATTCTTTCAGCTCCGGGCTGTTGTAATAGAGCCGCTCATCGCTGGCTGCCCATTTGCCGGCCCGGCTCATAAGCGCGTCATTGACCGGCATGCCCCGCTTCTCGAAAAAATGCGTGCTCTGCGCTGATGTAAGAACGCGCTGTGAGATCAGGTTGTAAAAGGGAAAAACCCACCGCTGCCCCGCCGAGTGAGACCACACCGATACAGCAAAGACGGCCAGGTAGGCTGCCGCAATGAGCATATTGAGCCGGCGGGCGCCTTTGCGGGCGGTAAGCGCGCGCAGGATTTCCGCTGCAATGAGCACAGCTCCGAGCAGGGCCAGCATGTACGCGTTTGTATCACGCACAAGCGCAAACAGGACCCCGGCGGCCGTCACGGCAGCGGCGCGCGCCGCAGAGCGCTTTCCCAGATACAGAAGCCACGATCCCAGCAGAGCCGCTGTACAGGACAGCGTGAGGCTTTCGCTCAGAATCACGGTATGCCAGAGAAAGCGGTTGTCTGTCAGCGAATAGGCAAGAACGGCTGTCATGCCGAACATCCCCGGAACAAGGCGGCGGCTGTGCGCAGCAACGGCAATTCCGAGAAAGCACCATGCGGCAATCGACAGGGCTGTCTGGGCCACTGCTATGAGCCGGGGCCTGAGGCCGAGCGCTTTGAAAAAAAGCGGGGCGGCGGGGGGGCGCGGGCCCGCCCACAGATCGGCTGAAAGCACGGGGGCCGAGGCTGTTTTAAAAAACAGCCGGGTGTCGGGAAACTTCCCGGCCTGTTCGCATCGGCAGGTGCACAAAAGCGCCCACGCTGCGTACGCTGCAGCCACAAAAGCGGCAGCAGCAAACAAAGCGCGCCCGCCGGATCGGCGAAACAGAACGTGTGTAAGGACTGGCTGGGCCATATGGCGGCAGTGCTGATGACTGTGTGTTACGCAGGGCGGTCCCCCGCAAAAAAGCGGCGCGGATTGTCGCGGAAAAGCGCTTCAAACTGCTCATCCGTCACGCCGGCATAACTGAGCATCGGGCGTATGCGCCTGAACAGGTTTGTCGGGGTCCAGTTTTTGGACGGCCCGCTGCCGACCTGCGGCCCGCCGACCCAGTACCACACCGAATCGTGTGACAGAAGCATCCGGTCGGCGTACCCCGCCTGTATCAGCTTCACAAGCGAGGCAGCGCGGGCATCATCGGGCATGTCGAACTCCATGCCGAAGCGGTCAAAGCCCAGGTAGGAGCCCGCCTGCAGAATGCGCTCGTGATAGTCAAAATCTGTGGCGATACAGCTGTGGCCGATCATAATGCGGTGAGCCGGGACGCCCTCGGCAGTAAGAATCCTTTGCTGCTCATCGCCCAGCACCCCTTCGGTGTGCGTCATAACCGGCGCACCGGCCTGTGCCGCAGCCCTGCCCGCCATGCGCAGCAGCTCCCGCTCTGTTTCCGTAACCGACGGCTGGCCGGTAACCACCTTGATAAAGCCTGCTTTGATACCGGTGCCGTCTATGCCCTCGGCGAGCTCCCGGACAAACAGGTCTGACACCGCCTCAGGGCTGCCGAGCTCATCACGGATGCGGCGATAATATGCAGTGCTGTAGATACCGGTACAGCAAATAATAGTAAAACCGGTTTCAGCTGCTATGTCGGCCATAACCGGTATGTTGCGCCCAAGATCGACCGTAGTGGGGTCGGCGAGGCTCTCCACGCCGAATCGCCTGATCTCGGCGATCAGACCGGAGCAGGCTTCTGTGATTTCATCCCGCTGCGGCCCCGGCTCCAGAAACCGGCGGCTTGCGCCGCCGAACTCGACAAACAGATGCTCGTGCATCAGCGTTGTGCCGAGCAGGTCTGTGCTCACCGGGCCGCGTACTGTCTGTACCGCTGCGCTCATGGTATGCTCCGTAAAATAAGTATGCGGGCTTCAGCATATGCGCTGTGAGTGCTATTTATAATATACAGGGCGGAAAAAGGCAACCATAACCAATGGGGGGCCGGCAATAAAATCATTCCGGAAGGGGCTGTAATTCGGCTGATGAATATGCTACATATCACTCAGTGAGAACCTGCTGCCGCCGGCTTGTCCGAACGCGCCCCGCGCGGGCACCGCTATGGAGGATACCATATGCTTAAAAAAACCCTCTTCGCCGCCGCTGCGATAATCGTGACTGTTTTCTTTGTCTTCTCATGCAGAGACAACGGGCCGGGTCCCACGGATAACAATACCCCGTTTGCAGTGGCCGCCTCCGGGCTGGAGCGGAACCGGGCCCCTGCTGTTGCCGAGGCTGATTATGAGGCGCTGCTGGATGGAACCCGTGAGTGCGCACTTGATCTGTATGCCCGGCTCAGGGATCAGGTCGATGATAATCTGTTTTTTTCACCCTACAGCATATCCGTTGCCCTTGCCATGACCTATGCCGGCGCGCGCGGCACCACCGCCCGGGAAATGGCGGACGCGCTGTCTTACAGCCTTGATAACAGCACCCTTCACCCTGCTTTTAACCGGCTTGATCTTTACCTTACCGACCTCGGACAGGACAGCTCTGAAGAGGAGTTTGTGCTCTCTGTTGCAAACGAAGTCTGGGGTGAAAAGACCTATACGTTTCGCGAGGATTTCCTCGATCTTCTGGCGGTGAACTACGGTGCGGCTATGTATCTGCTTGATTTTGCCGGTGCCCCCGATACATCTCGCGAAACGATTAACCGGTGGGTTGAAAAGCAGACTGATGAAAAAATAAAAAACCTTCTCCCGCCCGGGGCGATTTCCTCACAGACACGGCTGGTGCTGACAAACGCCATTTATTTCTATGGCGCCTGGCTTTCTCAATTTGAAGAGCATGACACCGCCGAGGGCGGATTTACAACGCGTGGGGGCTCTGAGGTGACCGTTCCCTTTATGACCCAGGTCGAACAGTTCGGCTATATGAAAGGCAATGGCTTTCAGGCAATCGATCTGCCCTATAAGGGCAGCCGTGCCGGCATGGTGATCATTATTCCTGACAGCGGCTCGTTTGAGCAGTTCGAGCAGTCCTTTGACACCGAAGCGCTGGAGAGCATATTGCAGACGCTTTCACAAAAAACCATCCGGCTGTTTCTTCCCAAATGGCAGTTCGAATCGCCGGTGCTGCTCAACGAGCCGCTCTCGGCCATGGGCATACAGGATGCATTTATGCCGGGCGCGGCCGATTTTTCCGGCATTGACGGAACGAGGGACCTGTTCGTAAGCGCAGTCTATCACAAGGGCTTTGTCTCGGTCGACGAGCTCGGCACCGAAGCGGCAGCGGCGACCGCCGTGGTCATCGAGCTCACGTCCCTGCCTGAGCCGGAGGCAACGGTTCGCGCCGACCGCCCCTTTATTTTTGTCATACGGGATTACGAGACTGAAACGGTGCTGTTTATGGGACGCGTTACCGATCCTTCGCTTTAGCGGAGCTGTTACCGGAATGGGGGCGCTCCGGCGATGGGGCCTTCTGCTCTTTTTTTGAGCGGAAGCGACGCCACAGGTTAATGCCGAGGGTTGCGGCGATAAGCAGCAGAACGAATATCATGGGCGCATAGGGATTGATAGCCTCAAGCCGCTCATGCAGCTCGCCTAACAGAAGAGCCCAGCTGATCATGGCCAGGTAGGTGCCGCTCAGCACAACCGTCATGTTGACAAGCGGCGACAGGCCGATTAAAAAGCCGATCACAGAGCCGACCAGCGGCCCGGTCATCCAGAACGGAAACCAGACAAACAGCAGCAGGCCGGCTATGCCGTATTTTTTTATCCGGTGATGATTCGCCTCGGCGGCGCGGTGCGTGATTTCGATGAACCGGTTAAGGGATTTGATGACCAGAAGCTTTCTGAAGCTGAAAACAAACAGCGGGTAGCAGATAAGCACCAGCGCGCTTTCAATAATCATATTCACCAGGATAACAGCACTGTTGCCAAGCCCGTGGGCAAACCCGTATGACAGGCCGGCAGCGCGCCCTGAAACCAGATGAACCGCTGTCATCGCCGCGTACAGGCGGAACTTTTCAGGGAACCACAGCCCGCTCAGCATGACCCCCGCCATATACAAAAACGCCACAGCAAGCCCGGCAAGCAGTATAATGCCTTCCGTCGACTGTATAATTGCTGCGTGATTGTCAGCCGGCTTTTTGCCGGGGGCGGGGCTCCTGTTTTCCTGTGTGCTCATGATGCAATTACAGATATATCAGGTTAAATAAATTATTATACCAGCATGCTGCTGAAAGCGCAATCAGCCATATATGCCCTGCAGGTGCTGATTTTAATTGCAGGGCATAACAGGATTACTATTACACTGTTCGCGTATCCGGCTGAATTGCCTGCAGCTCGAGCTCCTCGATTGCAGCACGGTCCGGCATCTCCAGGGCAAAAACGACGGTTTGTGCCACATCGCGGGGCTGCAGCGCCCGCGACAGATCGGTGTCCCAAAGGGCGTTTTCAAAAAACGGGGTATTCACCGTTCCCGGCATAATGTTGGTAACCTTTACATTGTGCGCCCTGGCCTCCTCCCGCAGCGACTGCATGAGCCCTCTGACGCCGAATTTTGCGGCGGTATAGCCCGCACACTTTCCGCAAAACCGCTTCGCCCACAATGAGGTAACCGTGATGATATGCCCCCGCTTTTGTTGATAGAGATGGGGGAGCGCGTGCTTTGTGACGAGAAACGCGCCTCTGAGCATCACGTTGATATGGCTGTCCCATTCGTCGATTGACATTTCCTCGATGTTTTTAAATATGCCCATCCCGGCGATGTTGGCCACAATGTCAATCCGGCCGAACTCCTCTGCGGTGCGGCGGACCGCGCCCGCGATCTGCTGCGGGTCCGTCACGTCGACCGCACACACAAGCGCCCGGCCGCCGGCATCCTCAACCTGTTTTTTTGTTTCCTCGAGCTTGTCCGGCCGGCGTGCCAGAAGCGCCACGCATGCCCCCTTTTCACCGAGCGCCGCACACACTTCCCTGCCGATGCCGCTGCTGGCCCCGGTAACAATTGCCGATGCGCCCCTGAGTTCCATATGCTTTCCTCCTGTGACGTGTTTTATGGGTCAAATCCACCTTAAAAATATATGCCGATCGGCTGCACGCCGACTTACCGCCACGCAAAATAGGGCTGCTCGAAGTGCGCAACCCGCGTATGCCGGTTCAGCAGGGCAACCTCGCGAAACTGATAAATCAGCGCTGCCGTCGGCGCGGCGATTGCGCTTTGGCCGACCGGCATGAGCAGCACGGGATGAGGGCTTTCCGGAATGCTGTCAAGAATGGGGGCATCAGGGCGCAAAAGCTCGGAAAGCGGAATCCGGTGAGCGGACGATACCTCTGCGGGGTCGGGGCGCAGGCGCACCCCGGGGCCCGCCCACAGCACAACCGGGGTAATGATATAGCCTGACCGGGTGATGTAATCATCAAGGCGGCCGATAATACCCGCGCGCGGCACTGAAAGGCCAACCTCCTCGTGAAGCTCCCGAAGGGCAGCGTCCTCCGCCTGCTCGCCCGGGTCCATTCCCCCGCCGGGAAGCGCCCACTGCCCGGGGTGGCTGGGCAGGGAGGAAGCGCGCCTGGTCAGAATAAGCGCAGCTTCATTTGAGGGGCTTTCGGACCGGGGCGGGGCGGGCCCGCCGGAGCCGGGGGCCGTGTCGGTAACACAGATGGCCACCGCCGCTTTGCGGCATTCGCCGTCCTGCAGGGGGATAACCGGAAACCGATGAAGGCGCTTCGCGAGAACTTCGCGCAGCGCATTGGTGCATGTGAGCTCTGATCCGGGCAGCGTCATGATACGTATTATATGAACCTGTTGTGTGTGCCGGGCATCATACCAAACGGGTATCGCATATGCTGTGCGCAGATTCAGCGCCCGCGGGCGCCGTCACCTGAAAAGAGCGCTCGCGCGTCTGCCGGTCATGCCCGTCATGCGCTCGCTCCAGAAACCGTACAGCCCCTGAATAATCAATAAGCAGCACCGATGAGGCTCGCGTGCCGTATATCTCGCTTTCAATAAAAATCGGGGCAAGAATCCGCTCCCAGCACCTGCCCACACCGGTGTCGGGCAGCCGGCAATCCGGCGGGCAGGATCTGTCCTCGAGCAGACCGAACAGAGCCTCTATATCGATATCGCCGTTGCGGGAACGCAGCAGCTCCGCAAATCGCTTCTTCCCGGCGGTCACCTTGGGCCACGGGGTGTCAAGAAAGTGGTTTGACAGCCCGTAAATGCCGGGCGCAAGCCGCTGCACGCCGCCGCCCTGGTTTGAAAAGTAATACAGGGAATCTGCGTCCCCGGCTATAAGGTTGAATCCTCTGTACCTGTGCGCCTCTGTCGCGATTGCGTCAAGGCGGCTGGAAAGCGGCTCCGGCGCAGCCAGGCAGCCCATTACCAGAAGGCCGCGGGACTGCGGCCCGGCAGCAGGCGCCGCACCGCGGAAATTGGTTACGCCCGCAAACCGCCCTGCCCTGCTGACCCCGAGCCAGGTGCCGCCGCACTCGAGATCCTCCCCGCAGAGAATCCCCCCGGAAGGGCCGCGGAAATCAAGCGGTGCGGACGGGCGGCTGTAAAACTCGTCGCGGTTTGAGGCAAGCGCCAGCAGGTAGCGCGGGTGCGCCCGGTATGCTGCAAGTATCAAGCACATAATCTGGACGAATAGAGCCGGTTGCGATTAACAGGGCTGTATGTCATAATGGATCATTCATACACGACCATAAGATCATGTTACAGTATACCACAGCCGGGGCAGGGCGGCAAAAATGATATTGCCGCACATCGGGCTCTTCTATTGGCTTCGCTCCCGGCCCCGATTAAAAAAAGAGGGGGAGCATCGTGAAAAACATAACGGTCGAACAGCCGGACAATGAACGGCTTGAGGAGCTCGGGGTTGAATCCTGGCCGACGCTTTCAATGCAGGCATGCGATATTGACTGGGTGTTCGATCAAACCGAGCAGAGCTATTTTCTGGAAGGCCGGGTCATTGTCGAAACCCGGGACGGCCGGATGGTTGAGGTACAGAAAGGCGATCTCGCCGTGTTTCCCAAAGGGCTTGCCTGCACCTGGCACATTATCGAGCCGATGCACAAGCATTTCCGCTTAACAGACGGTTAAGAGCGCTGAGCAAAAAGATATGCTGCCGGCAGGCTGTGTCAAAGCCGGCTACATATCCTCACCGAGCAGAAAGCCGCTCACATCGTCGACCCACTTCCAGCTGCTTCCCTCGCCCCGGCTGTTCACCACATGGAAATCAAGCTGTGCCGGATGGCTCTCGTCTATGACGATGGCGCTTCGCGAGGGGCGCAGAACCGGCAGCAGATGGGGATAGTCAGAAGCGGACAGGCTGACGCGCAGCCGGTGGCCCGCCGCGAACACATTGTCCGTAGGCCACAGCTCGATTGCATACTGATAGAGCACGCCCTCTGATATCGGGTCGGGCTCGCGGTCGGGGAAGCAATAAAACGGGTCAAAGGGGACGTAGCCCGGATCGATGCCCCGCTCGGTGCCGTTGTCAGCCGGATCATAGGGGCGGTGCCATGCGCTCAGCCAGCCCGAGGTGATATTTTTCGCCCTTCCCCCGGGATACACGTCATGTATTTCAGCCACCCACTGAACGTCCTTTTTGTTCATGGCGTCAAGCAGCAGATTCTCATCCGCGCTAATAAGCCGCTTCACGAAATCAATAGTCCGCCCGACCGCATCCTGGGCCGGCTGCCGGTCAAATTCGGTGCGCGCCCAGAAGGTCAGCAGCAGGGGGCCTGCAATCTCCATATCCGCATCGAGCGGCTCCGTGGTAAAGGTCAGCGCGCCGATCTCATCCGGGCGGTCATCAGCGTTCCGGCTCCGGATGGTGTTCATCATACGGCCGCCCCACCTGATTGCAGCCCGCGAGTGCCTGCCGCGAAGAAGCATCGGGCCGTGCACAAGAACCGGATTCTCACCGGAGAGATCACCGGCGCCGGGCCGCTCGGCAAGCCGGTAATTCCAGCGGCTGTTGACAAACGAAAACCAGTCAGACTCTAAGGGCTCTGCGTGCTCAGCGGTCAGATAAAGCGTTTTTTCGGACAGGCGGGAGTCTGGCAGCGGCCATGATTTTTCCGCGCGCCACCGGTCCGCTCCCATAACATAGAGCAGAACCGGAAACTCCTCAAGAAAGCTGTCGGGGGAGTTTTTTATCTTCCAGTCAAACCAGCGCGCCTGCAGCTCAAAAGACCCGAATGCCTTGATTCCTGAAAGGACGGAGCCGTCGTAATGGTACCACGGGCCCACAATCAGCGCTTTATCTGATACGCTGTGACGGGCCAGGCCGTATTGGTAATTGTTCAGAGTGCCGCGGGTAAAGATATCAAACCATCCGCCTGAGAGCAGCACCGGCAGCGAATCGGGGATGGCGCGCCCGCCCCCGGACACGCCCCAGCCGCCGTCGGGCTTTTCCGGCCAGTACAGCATGGGCGACCGGATATCGTAAAACGGGCCGTCGACAGCGTGATCCGCATCCATGATCCAGCTCAGGGCAACCGGAATATTGGCGGCATGATCCAGCATGATTTCGGCTGCCTCCTGCATGAGCTCGCTGTCCTCATAGAAGCCGGGCTCTTCGGTAAGCAGCGGCGGCTCAACGGACAGGTCGCTTATGCCCTGCACCCACAGGGGGATAAACCCGAGATCAAGGTTGCCGCCCTGCATGACGATGTCGCGATATGCATCGCTCATGGACACGGATGCCAGAAGCGCCTTCAGGTGCAGGGGCTCGCCGGTTTCGTTGTCGCACTCGATCCTGCCTGCTGCCAGCAGCTGAATAATGCCGCAGTATGACGGGCCGATCATTCCCACCGCGCCGTCAGACCACGGCTGCGCCGGTATCCACTCGTCGATAACGTAGGCAATGTCGTTGTGCTCCTCTTCCCCGAATGACACCCACTGCCCGCCGGAGGAGCCGGTGCCGCGGATATCGAGCGCCATAACATTGTAATCGTGCAGCAGCAGCCCGTCTGCAAGCATTATAAACTCCTCTCGCCGGTACGGGGTCGCGATGAGAATGGTGGGGCGCGGCTTAAGCACCTCGGGCCGGATAAGGGTTGCCCAGAGGTTTACGGCCTCCGCGCCGCTTATTTCCGGAACCGGCACCTGTGCGTTCAGATCCAGCACATAGTCCCGGGCTCCCAGGTTTTTCAGGCGGCGCTCGATGCGGTCCCGCACCGAAGCCGCTTCGGCTGTGACTGAAAAAGCACACAGCAGTAAAAGTATTCCGGAAAGTACCGACGCTTTTTTTAAAGTGGCTTGCATGATTCGGCCTTTTATGGGGATCATCCGGGTTTGTCGGATTCAGAAAAAAATTTTCAATAAAAGCCCCTTTTTCGGTTTATTATACTATACAAGCAGGTATGTCGGCAATTGGTGTGCGAACGCAGCCCCTGCTCCAAAACGGGATAGTATCATATTGGCATAAAGAGAAAAACACCTGCCGTTTCCCGATATACCGCAAAACCCTTCCGAAATGGAACAATCATTCGTGTGTTCTGCTTTTCCTTTCCTCTGCTTTTTTCTCGACCACACCCTTTAAACATTAGTAATACCTTTATAAATTCTTTTTCATCAAGAGACACTCATGGGGCATGATTTCTGCCACGGATATTCAAGAGGAAAGCCCTGCAACCGGTATTTACCTGAAAGGAGGCGGAAATGCCCAGCGTGTTAGTCACCGGCAGCAATCGCGGACTGGGCCTTGAATGGGTCCGGCAATATGCACAGGACGGGTGGCGGGTGTATGCTACCTGTCGCCATCCTGCCGAGGCGTACGAGCTTCAGCGATTGGCCGAACAGAATACGGCCGTAAGCATTCACCGATTGGATGTCATACGGCCCGATGAAATAAATGCGGTTTCGGTGGAGCTTTTAAAAGAGCCGATCGACGTGCTGGTGAGCAATGCTGGCGTGTATCTTGAAAAATATACGCGCGTGGGGCTTCACAACCAGATTGATTATAACGCCTGGGAGTATACTTTTCAGGTAAACACCCTCGGTCCGGTAAGGGTCACCGAAGCATTCCTCGAACATCTGAGCCGCAGCGACAGGCGGCTTGTCGTTATAACCAGCACACATATGGCAAGCATTGCCGACATCAGCGCACCGGGAGACTATTACTATCGTTCCTCAAAATCGGCGCTGAATGCAGCCATGGAGGGCATCGCCCAGGAGCTGAAAGAAAAAAATATCGGGCTGCTTCTGCTGCATCCCGGTTGGGTGCTGACCCGAATGGGCGGTGAGGGTACATCGCTGATGCCCCCGGAAAGCGTTAAAGGAATGAGAGCGCTTGTGGATCGGTTTCGTTTTGATGAAACCGGAAAGTTTTTTCGTTTTGACGGACAGGAAATGCCTTGGTGAGGGCTGTATGCCGGTTCGGCTGACGGCTACCTGTTTTGTGGAAAAAAAAAGGAGGAAGCCATGATAGGGAAAAAATGTGCGCAGCAATGAATCAGCAGATAAAATACGAGCTCGAGTCCTATTATATCTATCTTTCCATGGCCGCATACTTCCATGCGAAAAACCTCGATGGTATGGCACACTGGATGCGCTGTCAGGCGCATGAAGAAATGGTGCATACTATGCGTTTTTTTGATCATGTCACCGACCGGGGCGGAAAAGTCGCCCTGCGCGAGCTTTCACAGCCGCAAACGGAATGGGAGACGCCGCAGGATGTATGGAATGATGCCTATGCACAAGAAAAATTTATTACCGGCACGATCAACGAGCTCATTAAAATATGCCGTGAAGAAGGTGAGTACGCTGCGGAGCCGATATTGAACTGGTTTGCAAATGAACAGATCGAAGAGGAGGCAAGCACAGAGCAGATTGCCGGACGGCTGAGTATGGTACAGGAGGACAGGGCGGGAGTTCTCATGATCGACAGGGACCTGGCCCAGCGAACGTTTCCCGCGGTTTCGCCCCTTAACCCTGCAGCATACCGGAATGAAACCGAGTAGCGGCATACACTGACAATAACTTTCACAAGGAGGAACGGTAAATGAAAAAAACTGTTATGGTGGTTTGCAGCCTGTTTTTTATAGTTGTAATGAGCCTCGGTTCTCTTTCCTGTAATACCATCAGAGGTGCGGGCCAGGATATAGAGCGGGCAGGGGAGGAAATTGAGGATGCCGCCGATTAACAAAAATAAATAGAGCAGGCAGGGATATGCCTATATCCCTTTCAATTGAATGAGTAACCATTTTTCAGGAGTTCATCATTATGGATCTGTATCGTAGCACCCGACGTGAATTTATCAAGCATACCGCGCTCGGCGTCTGTGCGGCTGCCCTGCCCGCACAGGTATTGGCCGATTCACCATCCGCCGCAATCCCGAAGAGACCTCTGGGGTCAACCGGGGTTCAGGTGTCTATTCTCGGGCTGGGTGGCTATCATCTCGGCACTATCCGCGATGACGCCGTTGCGGTGAGACTGATTCGCAGCGCCATAGACCGTGGGGTCACTTTTATGGATAATGCCTGGGAATACCATCACGGGCGGTCTGAAAGACTGATGGGAAAAGCCCTTGAAAACGGCTATCGAGACAAGGTGTTTATTATGACCAAGCACCACGGGCGTGATAAAAAAACCGCTATGCGACATCTCGACGAAAGCTTGAAACGGCTGAAAACAGATGTTATTGATCTGTGGCAATTCCACGAAGTGATCTATCCCGATGATCCGCAGATGATTTTTGCCCCGGGCGGCGGCATAGAAGCTGCTGAAGCGGCAAAAAAGGCCGGAAAAGTGAAATTTATCGGTTTTACCGGGCATAAGGATCCCGGGATACATCGTGAGATGCTTCGCCGGGATTATTCCTGGGATGCCGTTCAGATGCCCATAAATGCGTTTGACCCTCACTTTAAAAGTTTTCAGCTGCAGGTGTTGCCGGAGCTGCAGCGGCGCGGTATCGGCGTGATCGGGATGAAATCGATGGGAGCAGGCCATCTGTTGAAGACCGGCCTTCTGAGTCCGCAGGAGGCGCTGGCCTATGCGTTCAGTCAGCCGCTGGCAGTGGTTGTGTCGGGCATTGATTCAGATACGCTGCTCCGGAAAAACGCCGCCGTTGCCGGTGGATTTACGCCGCTGTCCCAAAAAAGCCTGCAGCAGCTGCGTGATCGGGTGAAAAGCGCTGCCGAAAAAGGCCGATATGAGCTGTTTAAAACCACCCGTCGGTTTGACGGCTGGTACGGGCGTGAATTGCACAGCAAAGAAGGGTAAACACAGATGCTCTGCCGCGGAAGATTCACGTTTCACCTTTGATTAATTATGTTCCCGCCTTTGGGTATCCGCGCAGCTCGGTGCTTCCGCACATGAAAAACTTTGTGTAAAAAGTGTTTTTTTTGTATAGTGTTATCCGGAACTGCATGTAAGGAGCTACATCAAAGCTCTGTTCGTGCGGGCTTACAATTGTTTCAGTCACTACCTGCCTTTACACTGAATACAAAAAAGCGCTGCTCCTCAGGCACAGAGAAGCGGCGGGGAAAACAGTCGGGACGGCCTGCTATATGAAGCGAACATGGATTGTCATTTTCATTATTGTACTGCTTTCCGTTGCCGGGCTGGGCTGGTTTTTTGCCGGCGGCCCGGACGCGGCGTATGAAACGGCGCAGGTCACCCGGGGGGATATACGGGCGTTCTGCACGGCAACCGGCACCGTTAACCCCCTGACGACCGTGCTGGTCGGCACGCAGGTTTCGGGCAGAATCAAAGCGCTGTATGCGGATTTCAACTCACCGGTTACCGAGGGCCAGCTCATCGCCGAAATCGATCCCGCCACCTTTATCGCCCAGCTCGAGCAGGCGCGCGCGAACCTTCTGTCTGCGCGGGCGAATCTCGAGCAGGCCAAAGCAAAGCTTCGCGATGCGCAGCGCACCCTTAAGCGCAGCCGCAACCTGTTCAAAAACAAGGTTATCGGCCGCAGCGAGCTCGATGCAGCCGAAACCGCCTGCGCTGTTGCCGAAAGCAGCGTCGGCGTCGCCCGGGCACAGGTCGTTCAGGCAAAAGCATCATTTGACTATGCCGAAACCAACGTGCGCTACACCAAAATCTATTCTCCTGTGGACGGCGTGGTGATTTCACGGGAAGTTGACGTCGGGCAGACCGTGGCCGCGACCTTTCAGACTCCCACCCTGTTTACCATTGCGCGCGACCTGAAGAAAATGCAGATAAACGCCAACGTCGACGAGGCCGATATCGGGAAAATAGCTGTCGGGCAGGTTGCCGAGTTTATCGTGGACGCCTATCCGGAAACCGTGTTTGAGGGCACGGTGAAGCAGGTCCGCAACGCACCCAAAACCGTTCAGAACGTGGTCACCTACGATGTGGTGATTGCGGTTGACAACAGCCACCTGAAGCTCAAGCCCGGCATGACCGCCAACGTAACGATCATCGTCGACACCCGACGCGACGTTCTGCGCGTCCCCAACGCAGCGCTGCGCTTCTGGCCAGACGGGGTGCCGCGGAAGGAAAGCGGCGCCGGGCCGAGCGTCTGGATCCTGAAAAGCAATGAGCCGCACCGCGTTGACATCGATACCGGCATCGATGATTTCAGCGTTACCGAGGTGCGCGGAAACGATCTCACACAGGGGCAGCACGTAATCACCGGCTACGGCAAAAAGAAATCCTGATGAAAACGTCACCCCCCTCGGGCCGCCCCGGCGCGCTTATCGACGTCAGGGAGGTATCTCGCATTTACCGCCTGGGCGATAACAGCATCCGCGCTCTTGACGCAATCTCGCTTGTTATCGGCAGGGGCGAGTTCGTCTCGATTATGGGGCCCTCAGGGTCGGGCAAATCAACATTCATGAACGTTATCGGATGCCTTGACACGCCAAGCAGCGGAGCCTACTTCCTTGACGGCAGCGATGTGGGCCGGCTGAGCAGGGACGAGCTGGCCTCTATCCGAAACAAAAAAATCGGCTTTGTTTTCCAGGGCTTTAACCTGCTGGCGCGCACTCCCGCGCTTGAGAATGTGGAGCTCCCGCTGCTCTACAACGGGACCTCTGCGCAGCAGCGATACAAAAAGGCCGCGGAGGCGCTGAGCGTTGTCGGCCTTGCCGACCGGATGGACCACCATCCAAATCAGCTTTCCGGCGGCCAGCAGCAGCGGCTGGCAATCGCCCGGGCAATCGTCAACAATCCGCCGATACTGATGGCTGACGAGCCGACCGGCAATCTGGACACAAAAACCAGCGCCGAGATCATGGACCTGTTCGTTCGGCTGAATAACGAATCGGGCATTACCGTTATACTGGTCACGCACGAGCCGGATATCGCCTCGCATGCCCGGCGCATTATCCGGTTTCTCGACGGAATGGTTGTGAGCGATCAGCCGTCCGGGGAGGCAAAGCCGTGATTGACGTCCCGATTACCGTCAAAATTTCCCTGCGCGCGCTCAGGGCGAACAAGCTCCGCTCTGCGCTGACCATGCTCGGCATTGTAATCGGGGTCGCTGCGGTCATTGCCATGCTCGCTATCGGATCGGGGGCGCGGCAGCGGGTGGCCAATGAAATCTCATCCATGGGCAGCAACCTGATTATCGTGTTTTCCGGATCGACGTCATCGGGCGGCGCCCGCATGGGGTCGGGCACCGATCCGACGCTGACGCTGGGAGATCTGGAGGCAATCAGACAGGAGTGCACGGCCGTCGAGGACGCAGCGCCCATTCACAGCGGAACCGCCCAGATCATCTACGGCAACCAGAACTGGTCAACCGTTATCATGGGCACCACGCCGAGCATTCTCTACATCAACGCCTGGGATGTTGTGCAGGGACGCCCCTTTACCCCGCAGAATGTTACCTACGCAAGCAAGGTCTGCCTGCTCGGGCGCACGGTCGCCGACAATCTGTTCGGGGCGATGGACCCCGTTGGAAAGATCGTTCGCATCAAAAAAGTGCCCTTCCGGGTAGCGGGCGTGCTGGGCAAAAAGGGGCAGACCATAACCGGTCAGGACCAGGATGACGTTGTCTATGTCCCGATCACCACCGCGCAGAAAAAGCTCTTCGGCACCGCCATACCGGGCATGATCCGGTTTATGATGGTCAAGGCCAGAAGCGTCGACCACCTGGAGCCGGCCCAGCGCCAGATCGCCGATCTGCTTCGCCAGCGCCATCACATCGGCCCCTCAC
The DNA here is from genome assembly GCA_964621615.1 of uncultured Thermodesulfobacteriota bacterium. Classification (GTDB taxonomy): domain Bacteria; phylum Desulfobacterota; class WTBG01; order CAIYCZ01; family CAIRTM01; genus CAZUMW01. The sequence goes on along the minus strand of CAZUMW010000016.1, from coordinate 40,068 downwards.
AGGAAGACGACTTCACGGTAAAAAATCTCACACAAATGATGCAGATCGCCATCACCCTGACAAATATCATGACTATTCTGCTGGGCGCCATAGCGTCCATATCCCTGCTTGTGGGCGGAATCGGCATTATGAACATAATGCTGGTTTCGGTTACCGAGCGCACCCGTGAGATCGGCATCCGGATCGCGGTCGGCGCCAGGACGTGGGACATCCGCATGCAGTTTATAATCGAAGCGGTTACCCTGTCGCTGATCGGCGGCTGCGCGGGGATCGTGCTCGGGCAGGCAGGCTCGGTGATGGTCGCCCGCTTTGCCGGCCTGCCGGTGATCGTCTCCCCGCTTGCAATTGTGGTTGCGTTCGGGTTTTCCGCCGGCGTAGGGGTGTTTTTCGGCTTTTACCCCGCCTACAAGGCATCGCTGCTCAACCCGATCGATGCGCTGCGCTATGAATAAGATACCGGCTCTTTTTTTTGCACCGGCAGCTCCTGCAGCAGCCGGATGGCGGAGGGCCGGGATCGCCGCCTCATTGCCTTCGCGAGCACCGTTACTCTGCAAGAAAAGCCATGATTTCAGCCAGCGCCCTGTCCCGGATGCTGTCTTTTTCCATAAGAATTTCGTGCCGTGCCCCGTCAAAATACACAGCCGTGCAGTCCTGTGCCGCCGCACAGAACAGATCCTGTCCCTCCGGCTTTACAATCACGTCCTCCCCGGCCTGAAAAAGAAGAACCGGTATCCGAACCGCATAAGCCTGCAGCCGGGCCGCGCGGGAAGCACACAGGCTTGCCTGCACCCAGCGGTACGATGCCCCGCCGCAGGCGATTTCCGGATAGGCGGGGAGAAGCGATTCCTCCCACACAGACCAGCGGGGCCTGCTGTGGGTAACCGTGTTGTTATCAAAGCACGGCTCCGGGCGGGGGCCCTGCCCGATGGCATACTCCTTTCCGCTCCCGGCGGCAACAGCAAGTGAGGCAATGAAAAGCGCTGCCGCTTCCGGAAACGGGTCCGTGTTTATCTGCAGCATCGGCGAGCTCAGAACCGCCGCGTCAAAGTCATCCGGGTACCGCTCAAGATAGCGGGCGGCAACCGCTCCGCCCAGGGAGTGTGCAATCAGCGCCACCCGCTGATGCGGCACGCTGTTGACCACAGAGTCGACAAACTGCTTCACATCTGCTACATAATCGCCGAACCGGTCCACATGCACCCGCTGCGGGTCATCGCTCACGATCCGCTCTGAAAAGCCCATGCCCCGGTGATCCATCAGATAGAGGGAAAGCCCAAGCTTGCGAAGGTCGTAGGCAAGCTCGGCGTACTTGATATATGATTCCGACTTTCCGTGCAGAATAACCAGCGCCCCGGTTTCGTTGTCGAGCACCCGGGCTGCATAGCTGATGCGGATGCCGCCGGCGCCTGAAAAAGACCCCTCCTTAAAGGTGTCAAAAAAGGGTTCCACAAGGGCGTGGTATTCCTGCTGGAAATCAGCCTCGCTGATGCCGAATGCAGCGGCCGGGCACACAATGAGGATAAAAAGGAATGTCAAAGGTTTTTTCATCAGGTCGCTTCTCCTCTCATTAATTATTTGACCTGCATGTGCAGTTTTTCTATACTATATCAAGCGTGTCCAAAATAAATGAAAGCATTGAGCAAAAGCCGGTTCGGGCAGGTCTCTGCGCAGCCGCCGCCAGATAAAGCCTTACTTCATGGCCGGCCCGATGCTGCCGCGTGTTACTACGCAGCAGGCATTGTGCAGGGGTTGTCCCGGGCAGCACCGTCCGCCGGGCCGTGTGTGTACTGAAATATAACGGCACATGCCGCTGCATAACCTTTTGAACTCGTTGCGGGGGCTTTGCAGAGCCCCGCCCGAACCGGCTTCGTATATTATTTTGGACACTACTGATACTATATGTTTCCCGATCATATCGGGTTTTTTTATACCGGACAGTTGTACTACCAATCATATGAAAACGCAAAAAGATTTGAACAAAAAGGACACCGCACGGCTTATTATCGATTTCTGGCACAGAACGATAATGCACTACTCGCTGTGGTTTTCAGAAGTGCAGCATCAGTTCGGCCGGGATGCCGCATTACGCACAATGCAGGAAGCGCTGAAAAGAAGCTACGGCGTTCAGATGAAACGACTGGCCGGGGTGCTTGACTTTGACATGGATGAGGGGATTCCCGGGCCGTTGGCCGCGCTGCCGGATGACAGGCTTGAGGATCTGAAAAATGCCGTTGCTGTTAACTGGCTTGCAAATGACGGCGTGTGGTTTCAGGCCCTTGAGTTTTCCCGCGGCATGAACGATGCCAAGCGCTGTAATGACAGCACCTGGGCGCAGTTTTCACCGTTTGAGGCATGGTCCATAAAGCGGTTTCTCGGGCTGCCGGAGGCAACCGGCCTTGAGGGGCTCAAGCGCGCTCTGAACTTCAGGCTCTATGCCGCGGTTAACACGCAGAGCACTGAAGACGACACACCGGACAGCTTTATCTTCAGGATGAACGAGTGCCGGGTTCAGCGCGCGCGGAAGCGCAAAGGCCTGGATGACTATCCCTGCAAGTCCGGGGGGCTTGTCGAATACAGCACCTTTGCCGAGGCGATCGACCCCCGGATTAAAACCGAGTGCATCGGATGCCCGCCTGATCCACACCCTGATGAGTGGTGCTGCGCCTGGAGATTTTCTATCGGCTCCTGAGCCATACCTTCCCTGAACCTCTGCCCTGAAAAGGGGTCGCGCCTCTTTTTTGCAGCAATACTGTGTGCCGTGTGAGATTCATGAGTGACTGAGGTGCGCCCCCGCGCGGACATAAAAAGATCAGACAGCGCCATGCGGCGCATATTGTTCGCATACGCTAATAATAAACATATATGCCGAATTTCCCTATCTGCTCCCGCTTCCGCGAAAAATCATTCATTTTTATCACAAAACAGGCGATACAATAAGCATTCCGCATAAACTGCAGGACAAAAAGGATAAACCCGTGTCCGCTTCCGAGTCAGCACAGCCTCCGCCGAACCTGCTCCAATACGGCGCCGTATTGTTTGATCTTGACGGCGTTCTTACCTCAACGGCAAAAATACATGCCTCATGCTGGAAAGAGATGTTTGATGCGTATCTGCGGGTCCGCGCACAGGAAACCGGGCAGCGTTTTACCGCATTTGATATCGTGCACGACTACAAACAATACGTTGACGGCAAGCCCCGCTATGACGGCGTGAGAAGCTTCCTGGCATCGCGCGGCATTCGGCTTTCCGAGGGATCTCCAGAGGGGCCGCCTGACTGGGAAACGGTGTGCGGCCTGGGGAATCACAAAAATGAGCTGGTGGAAACAATGATCCGCCGCAGCGGCGTCGATGTGTATCCCGACGCACTGCTGCTTATCCGGCGGCTGCAAGAGGGCGGCATACCCCTGGCGGTTGTTTCATCAAGCAAAAGCTGCCGGACCGTGCTCGAGGCGGCACAGATTACGGATCTGTTTGAAACGATAATTGACGGCACTACCGCCCAGCGCCTTCAGCTGCCCGGAAAGCCGGCCCCGGACACCTTTGTAAAAGCTGCTGAAATGCTTGGCGAGCCGCCCTCCCGGGCGGCTGTTATCGAGGATGCGATTTCAGGGGTCCGGGCCGGCAGAAGCGGCGGCTTCGGACTTGTTGTCGGCGTGTGCCGTGCCGGGGACAGCGCCCCGCTTTTGCAAAGCGGCGCAGACGTTGTCGTAAGCGATCTGGCGCAGCTTATACCGCAGCATTGATCCGTTAATCATCCGCTGAAAGGACTTTCTGCATGTTAAAGAGAAAAGTTTCACTGCCGCCGGAGCACATCTATCCCACAGACGGCTGGAAGCTCATCGAGAAATCATATCACGCCGACTTTCTCGCGCAGAATGAAACCATGTTTACCGTTGCAAACGGCTATCTTGGCATGCGCGGCAATTTTGATGAGGGCAGGCCCGCTTTTCAAAACGGCACGTTTATAAACGGCTTTCATGAATCCTGGCCCATACAGTACGGGGAGGAGGCATTCGGCTTTGCCAAGACCGGACAGACCATGCTGAACGTGCCTGATGCGAAGATCATAAACCTGTATGTCGATGACGAGCCGTTTTATATCCCGACCGCCACAATGCCGCAATACGAGCGGGTGCTTGATATGCGCCGGGGCACGCTGGACCGGCGCATCCTCTGGGAAACCGCATCCGGCAAGCAGGTGCGCATCACCTCGCGCCGCATGGTGTCCTTTGAGCACCGCCACCTGGCGGCTGTCTGCTATGAGGTGACCATTACCAATGCCGAGGCCCCGGTTGTTATCTCTTCAAAAATTCTTGAGCCGGTGAACGAGCGGGCATATGAGGGCGATCCGCGCATGGTCCGCAGGTTCAGCGACAAGGTTCTGGTCTGCAGGGAAACAGCGGCGGATGACCGCCGGTTAGTGCTGGGCTACACCACAAAGAACAGCGGCATGACGCTCGCCGTGGGCGCCGACCACCTTGTTGAGACGCAAAACCCCTGCTCGCATGAGTGCCTACTGACGGACCAGGGAGGAAAATGCGTTTTTACGGCATACGGCAAAAAGGGGCAGCCCATAAAAATTATAAAATATATTACCTATCACAGCTCGCGGAGCGCGCCGCCCGCCGAGCTCTGCGGGCGCGCAGAGCGGACCCTTGACCGTGCCGGGGGCACGGGGTTTGAGCGGCTGCTTTCCGGCCAGAAGGCATATATGGACAAATTCTGGGAGCGAACCGGGGTGGAGGTGGCCGCAAACGATCCGCGGGTAACCCAATGCGTGCGCTACAATATTTTTACGATACTGCAGGCTGCCGGGCGTGCCGAAGGCACGGGCGTAGGCGCCAAGGGGCTGACCGGCGACGCATACGAGGGGCACTATTTCTGGGACACCGAAATATATCTGCTGCCGTTTCTTATCTACAACGAGCCGCGCATCGCAAAAAACCTCCTCACGTTCCGCTACAGCATGCTGGACAAAGCCCGCCGCCGCGCGCGGGAGGTAAACCAGAAAGGCGCCCTGTTCCCCTGGAGGACCATAAACGGCGAGGAGGCATCAGCGTATTTTGCCGCCAGCACCGCTCAGTATCACATTAACGCCGACATTATGTATGCGCTGAAAAAATACGTTGATGTGACCGGCGACTATGCGTTTCTGTATGACGTTGGCGCCGAGATGCTGGTTGAAACGGCCCGCCTGTGGTACGACCTTGGCTTTTTTTCAGAGGGAAACGGCGGCGGCTTTCAGATACTCGGGGTTACCGGGCCCGATGAGTACAATGCCATCGTCAACAACAACACCTACACCAACATGATGGCCTGCTTCAATCTTACCTACGCGGCACAAACGGTTGAATACATGTGCGAGCACTGCGCGCAGCAGTTTGCCGCGCTGGTGCACAACACGAAACTCGACCTGGATGAGGTCGACGGCTGGAAGCGGGCCGCCAGGCACATGTACATACCCTACAACAGCGACCTGGGCATTCACCCGCAGGATGACACGTTCCTTGAAAAAGAGAAATGGGACCTGGAAAGCACCCCGCCTCAAAAGTTTCCCCTTCTGCTTCACTACCACCCGCTGGTGATTTACCGCTATCAGGTTATCAAGCAGGCAGACATTGTCCTTGCCATGTTTCTGTTCGGAAAGGAGTTTTCACAGGAGCAGAAGCGGGCGAACTTTGATTATTACGACCCGCTCACCACCGGCGACTCATCGCTGTCGGCATGCATTCAGTCGATACTGGCAAATGAAATCGGCTACACCGACAAGGCGATCAGGTATTCCCGCTATGCACTGCTTATGGATCTGTCAGACGCCGGCGGAAACGTCAAGGACGGCGCTCATATCGCCTGCATGGGGGGCACCTGGATGACGCTGGTATACGGCTATGCCGGGATGCGGGATCACGACGGCGTCATTTCATTTCGCCCGCGCCTCCATCAGCTCACCGACCGCATTCACTTCAATCTCACGATACGGGGGATGCTGCTCTCGGTCGATCTGACCCACAGCGGGGCCGAGTATGCTCTGAAAGAGGGGGAGGGCCTGACCATGTGGCACAAAGATGAGGAAATACGGCTGCGGCAGGGAGAGCCCGTCCGCAGGCCGCTATAAAAGGCAGCTGGAAGGGGCCGTGCTTCCGGCTGCAAAGTATGCTGAGGGAGGGAGCATGTATAACACTGATGTTCGTCTTGAGCAGTTGGCGGTGCCGTCGCTGGGCGAGCCGCACTATGATTCGCCTCTGGATGCCGGGCGGCTCCGCTTTACCGACGAAGCCGACCGGGTCCTGTATTTTTCCCACACTGCCGTTATGCGGGAATGGCTTGCCGCCCATGACGAGCTGCCGTCATTTGAACCTGCGGGGCCGCGCCCGAAGATTTTTTTCGACAGCAGCCGTGTCAACTGCGCAATTGTAACCTGCGGGGGGCTGTGCCCGGGCATTAATGATGTTATCAGGGCTATTGTCTACGAAAGCTATGACCAGTACGGGGTCAAGCGGGTCTACGGGTTCTGCAGCGGATACTACGGCATGGTGAAGGAGCACGGCGTTGCGCCGCTATTGCTCGACACCGACATTGTCAATGACATACATGAAAAAGGGGGAACCATTCTGCGATCCTCGCGGGGGCCCCAGGATCCCGGCAGAATTGTCGACTACCTTCAGGAGCTTGACATTTCTATTCTGTTCACCATCGGCGGTGACGGAACGCTCAGGGGAGCACGCGACATCGCACGCGAGGCCCGAAAGCGAAATGCCGGCATAGCCGTCATCGGCATTCCAAAGACAATCGACAACGATATCTCGTATGTATCAAAAACATTCGGCTTTGAAACGGCGGTTGAAGAGTCGCGCGACGTGATTCAGGCTGCCCATATAGAGTCCAAGGGCGCTGATAACGGCATCGGGCTGGTAAAGCTGATGGGGCGCGACTCGGGATTTATAGCAGCCGAGGCTGCTATTGCAAATGCCGATGTCAATTTCTGCCTTGTCCCGGAGGTGCCGTTCAGGCTGGAGGGCGAAAAGGGGCTGCTGCCGATGCTTGAAAAGCGCCTTTGCAGGCGCGGGCACGCGGTCATTGTGGTTGCGGAGGGAGCCGGCCAGGACCTTATAGAAGGCGGGGAGCGCAGCGATGCCTCAGGCAACAGGCTGCATCAGGACATAGGGATTTTTTTGAGAAACAAGATAAACGGCTATTTTTCAGAGCGCGGCATGCCGGTAACCGTTAAATATATCGATCCCAGCTATATTATCCGCAGCAGGCCCGCAAACGCCAATGACTCGCTGGTATGCCTGCAGATGGGGCGCAATGCCGTTCACGCGGGCATGGCGGGCAAAACGTCCATGATGATCGGGCAGTGGAACAAGCACTATATCCACGTGCCGCTGGATATGGCGGTGTCGGCGCGCAAAAAAATCGACCCGCACGGGCTTCTGTGGCAGACGGTTCTGGCGGTGACCGAGCAGGGGTTCGGCACCTGAGCGCGTCAGGAGCGCTGCTCAGCAGCCCGCGCTGCCGGAAAAAGGGCCCGGATCTGCTTTTTGCCCTCCCCGGTTAGCCGCGTGCAGCGATCAAGCGCTGCCGTGCCTGCCTGCAGATCTGCGGCAAACGCCATACAGGTTTCATAACCGCACTCTTTGCAGTTTTCCCGCGGAAGCAGCTTGTAGATCGTCAGGATCGCCGGAGGCTCGCTGCGCGTATAGTCCGGCTCGATGGCTCCCCTGTTTTTCCATATCTCATTTACCCGGGCAATAATTTTTTCCCCTGCATCCCGGGCCTCATCTCTATCACCCAGCCCGCCGATGGATATTGTCCGCGGGCGAAAGGCATATTTGTATCCCCCGCTTTTCCATATGAGCACCGGGGTGTCGTGATCATAATCGCTGCCTTCCAGCACCGCGTTTAAATACGGCAGCGCTGCCGCGATATCTGCCTGCAGGGTAAACTCCGCGCTCCACCGGTCCACGCCGGGGTGACAGGCCGGGGAAACAAGCTTCATGGTGTAGCTTGATATCAAAGCGTTCCCGGAGCGGGATGAGTCCGGTGATGACATGTCCGCCTCTGCTGTATCTTATATGTGTTACCACTTCGGTGGAAAAATCGGGCCTCATATGTATGGTAGCTGAACCGCCGGCAATCTCAAGCGAAAACTAATACTTTTTCATTAAGACTAAAAACAAAAATATACGAAAATTTTAATACATATTCTTTATTGCCAAATAGGGTATTTTGAATATATAATATATAATATCGATAAAGCGCAAAAGCGCCGTATGTGTCCCGTTCTATTTGCCTGACGGTACACATATGGATATCGGTGTTTTTTTGGAGCATACACCCAACGCTGTATCAGAGAAAAAAATGCACCATAAACGCATTTTTAAAGGAGAAATCATGCGAACGTTACTGTCAGCTATATGCGCCGCAATCCTGATTTGCCCGGCTGCGACCGCCTCCGCCGGCCAAATGACCTGGGCCAATGTCTATGGTGATGAGCAGGATTATGAATGGGGGACCTACCTTGAGATTACCGACGACGGCGGCTATATCGTGGGAGGCGGCTGCTCTGTCGCCGATCAGGCCTCCGGGGACAAAGAGCTCGATCTTCTCATCGTGAAGATGGACAATGAAGGCACCCCGGAGTGGACCATGCGGTACGGCATTCCGGACAGGGAGGACAGAATTCAGTCGATACAGGCGGCCCGGGACGGGGGCTATATCGTCAGCGCCTACGGGCAGTGTGCGGCAACCGGCGACAGGGTGTACTATGTATTCAAAACAGACCAGAGCGGGTCACTGGTGTGGAAGAAAGATTTTACGCTGCCCGATGTGCAGGTCTGGGTCGATGCGGTTCGGCTGACCGAGGGAGGTGAATACCTTCTTGAGGGACACCACACACACGATACAGCCAACCAGTATAAAGATTATTTTTTAATCAGCCTGGCGCAGGACGGCACTGTGCTCTGGAAGCAGGTTACCGGATATTCGAACAACTACTGGACATATTGGTACCGGGCCTCTTCAAGCGGCGGCTATGCAGGTGCGGGAACCGGCTATGCCGAAGCAAACGGCTCGGTTGACGTGCTGTTTCGCAAAATAGACATAAACGGGACAGTGCAGATGCAGAAAAGCATCGGCACGAAAGACAAAACAGAATGGGCCCTGGACACCGTTCACACAAGCGACGGCGGATACATGATCGCCGGCTGCGATTTAGTGGGCAATTTCGGCGGCGGAGGCGAACAGGATCTGATGTTCATGAAGCTCGACAAAAACGGCGCCCTTGTCTGGCAGCACAGCTACGGACAAACGGGAGCAGCAGAGCGGCCGGTTCAGATTCACCGGTGCGCTGACGGCGGCTTTATTATAAACGGCATTTTTGAAGAAAGCCCCCGGGTATGGAAAAAGTCCATAACAAAGCTGAATGCCGGCGGTGAAATTCAATGGATGAAAAAAGTGGTTAATCAGGCAGGCACTGAAACCATAAATTTCAATTACGTTGAATCCACGGCCGACGGGGGATGCATAATCATCGGAACATATGAATCCGCCGGCGCTCCGAGCGGGTTTCTTTTGAAGGTTGCTTCGGACGGCTCCCTGATGTGGCGCAAAAAGTTCGGCCGGACCGGCTACTGGCCGGATCCGTTTCTGCAGGCCATGGACAGCGGCTACGTGTTTGCCGGCAGCTCATTTGATTACGGCTCGCGCAGCGATGACATGATCGTTGTGAAGCTCGACAAAAAAGGGGAAATTCCTTTTGATGAATGTGACATCGTCATTGAATCGAGCGATATCAGGCTTGCAGACATTGCATATACGCAGGAAACCGGCAGCCCGGCCGTGCTTGACAACGATCTGCCGCATTTCAGCTGCAGGGTGGAGGTCGGCACCGCCGATGTCGCTGCGCAGGCAGCAGATCTGGATTTTTACCCGATATGCGACCCGGTGCTTATTGAGCTCAGCTCGCTTACCGCTGCACCCGCAGACAGAAGCGTGCTTGTCGAGTGGTCGACCGCATCTGAAATATACACCCAGGGGTTCAACATTTACCGGGCAGCGACTGCAGACGGCAGCTACGAAAAAATCAATGAGCAGCTGATCGCCGCTCGGGGCGGTCCGGTTTCCGGGGCTGCTTACCGGTTTCTCGACAGCGGCCGCACAAACGGTGTTGCCTATTACTACATGATCGAGGATGTGGATCTGTACGGCATTTCCACCTTTCACGGGCCGGTCACGGCGACGCCGCGGCTGATATACCGGCTGACCGCGCGCTGATCCGGCCGCGATTGTGCCGGTTTCTAAAAGCCGGGAAGTGCGCGCTTGATTTTTCTGAGGGATTTGCAAAGAAACAGCGAGCATTTCAGGGGGACGAACAGGGGTATAAATTTATACCGGATCAGAAACCACGATACATCATTGCACATCTGTATGTCCTCTTTTGAGAATGCCGGGTAGCTGATCACCGCCTCTTCCCGCTCACGGAAATGATCCTTTTCAGGAAGCCAGCCGTTCTGTGCGCACAGCTCCCCCAGCTCTGTTTTCGGGTAGGGGTGAAATATAACCGTGCCCCCCTTTGCGGACACCGCTCTGCACAGCTTTACCGTGTCGAGAAACAGCTGTTTTGTTTCATACGGAAAGCCCACCATGATAAACTCCTCCGTCTTCACGCCGTAGCGCGCACAGAGCCTGAACAGCTCTACAATGTCCCGGTTGGACATGTTCCGCTTCAGCACCTCTTTTCTGAATCGCTCGTTGCCGTGCTCGATTCCTATGGCGACATTATTTACGCCGGCATCCTTCAGCAGCCGTATCATGTCCTCATCCACCGTCCCGACGCGCAGGTTGCACCTGAAGGGATAGTGTATGTGCTGCGCATACAGCGAAAAAAACTCGTAAAACCAGCTTTTGTTGAGCGACATGGTATCATCATCAAATGTGACAAACCGGAACGAGTACTTTTCCATGTCGAGCTGTATTTCTCGTATCGCGCTCTGCGGCGAGCGCTGCCGGAAATACGGGCCGCTGCCGTAAAGACCGGAAAGCGCCTTGTTTGAGCAGTACGAGCACTCAAAGGGGCAACCCCGGCTGAAAATGAACCTGTTCACGCCGCCTGCCTCATCGATGACTCGCTGGTAATCAAGGGCTGTCTTGTCGGGAAAGGGGAGCCGGTCCAGATCGCGTATCAGCGGACGTATGCTGTTTTTCACAATGCCGCCATCGGCTCTGACCCATAGATTTTTTATATGTTCATACGGCTCATTGCGCTCGAGCGCAGCGGCGAGCTCGCGCATCGGGAACTCCCCTTCGCCCCTGATGACGGCATCGATATACGGGCACTCGCAGATCACATCCGGCTGAAGCGTTGCGTGGACGCCGCCGCACACAATGAATGTATCTGAAATGGCTTTGAGATGCCGGGCGATCTGTTTTACATGGGGAAACTGAGAGGTGGTGCAGGAGAACGCGGTCAGCTGCGGATGCTCGTTTTGCACCTTTTCATAGAGTGCTGCAACATCTTCGCCTGATTTCAGCGGAATATAGGAAATGCTGTGCCGGCTTTCCTGCTGCAGCACAGCACAGATGTAGCCAAGGCCGTAGCTGTACGCGATGTCCTGAGGGGAATCGATAACAGGGTATACTAAAAATATTTTCATAGAAAAACAGACGGGAGCCATAGCGCAGCAGATCTCAGCTCCCGGCCGCATCGCATGCAGCCGGGGACAGAGGCTGTTTGTAAACGCTGGAATTTAAAATAATAGAGCCGCTCCGCTGTGTCAAGGCAAAAGGCCGGGCGGTGATGCGAAGCCGTATGTGCGGCTGATTGAAAACCCCGTAAAAAACATGGACTAAACAGCGCTTCACTATTATGATAACATATAACTGCTCACCATAAGCTCGCAGCCACCCCGCTCCGGGGGGCTGTTTTTTTGAGCGATTGCAGGGAATAGCCCTGTTTAAAGAACACATATACACCTATTCCGGCAGAATATGAAACGCACGGCTTCTTTTGTCTTGATGTTCATGGCCGCAGCAGCGCTCTGTGCAGGCAGCACCGCCGCCCGCCAGGCGGCTGTCCCCGGCGCGGGGGCGGCAAACACGTTCGGCGTGCCCGCGCTGGCGGTTACAGAATATGTTTTTATGTACAGCACGGAGCCGGAGCTGAAGCTTGAAATAGAAAACGCCGGCGGGGGAATCCTCAGCTGGAGCATCGGCGAGATTGTGTATAAAAAGGGCACAGGATGGATTGAGGCCGTGGCCCCCCTGTCGGGGGAAACTGAATTCGCAGACAATGCAACGGTGTCTGTCGACCGGGAGGAGCTTCCGGAGGGGATATATACGGCAATCATTCCCATCACCTCAAACGGCGGCAGCGCCAACGTGACGCTGAATATGGATGTTCTCTGGCCTGCTGTGAGCCCGGGGTCCGTTACCCTTGGCACCGGAGACAACAGCACGTCATTTACCATTATCAATCCCTCGGCTGACGTGGTCAGCTGGGAAGCATCTGTTTCCTACGGGCAAAGTGCGGGCGGGCAGTGGATGTCTGTGAGCCCTGTCACAGGTGATATCAGGGCCGGCGACAATGAAACGGTTCTTATTACCGTTACGAGGCAGGGGCTGTCTCCCGGCGAGTACCGGGCTTCGGTAACCCTCGGCCTTTCAAGCGACAGCTACGCGGCCGAGCGCGCCGTCGATATAAAAATGAACGTCGGCAGCACAGGCCCTGACCATATCTGCGCAGCTGAATACATCCTCGGCAGCCGGGACCCCCGGCTTGAAATTATAAGGGCGCTCAGGGACGCCGTTTTATTGCACACGCCGGCAGGCAGGCGCTTGGCGAAGCTGTATTATCAGCACAGCGCTCTGTGCATAACCTATTTAAAAGCGCATCCGCGGTGCAGGAAGCGCATCAGGGCGGCGCTCGAGCTGCTGCTGCCGGCTGCCGCCGGGATGCTGCCCCCCGGGGCCGCTGACAGAAATCGCTCATCCGGCGCACAAAGCATCTCCTGCGCAGAAGCCTCAAACAAGTAAATATATTTATTGTTAGCTGCCTATGCAAAGCCCTGCCCCCGCAACCCTGCTTTACGTTCACTCAAGCGATGAAATGTACGGTGCGGATTTTATCCTGCTGCAGCTGATCCGGGGGCTCAGCCCGCAGCGCTTCCGTCCAATTGTCGTGCTGCCCACCGACATACCATACAGCGGCCAGCTGACCGAAGCGCTGCAGCAGCACGGCGTTAAAACCGCACACTACAAGCTGGCAGTGCTGCGAAGGCAATACTTCACGCCGTGGGGACTCGCCCTGTATCTTACGCGCCTTGCCGGATCGGTTTTTTTTCTGTCGAGGCTCATACGGCGCGAATCGGTTGATATTGTTCAGACCAATACTGCAGCCGTCCTTGCCGGCGCGCTGGCCGCGCGCATTACAGGCAGGCCGCACATCTGGCACATACACGAAATTATTGTGAAGCCCGCGCTCCTGCGCATGTGGCTGTCGTGGTGTGTGCCGCATCTTTCCGCTCTGGCTGTGACGGTGTCTGAGGCAACCCGCCGCCATCTGTGCGGCGGGCGCGCACGCTGCGCGGAAAAAACGGCGGTGATTCACAACGGCATCGACCCCGGGCGTTTCACAGGCGCTGCGGGAGCCGGCAGCGCTGTCCGGCAGCAGTGGGGGGTGCGCGGCACCGACCTGCTGGTCGGCATGATCGGCCGCATAAGTCACTGGAAGGGGCAGGAAGCGTTTCTCCAGGCCGCACAGCACGTTGTGCGCGAGCTGCCCGGTACCCGCTTTGCAATCGTCGGGGGAACGCTGCCCGGCCGGGAGGGCCTTGTTGATGCGCTGCGCAAGAGCGCGCAGCGGCTCGGCATGTCCCGATCGGTTATAATCAGCGATTTTAGAAGCGATGTTCCTGCAGTGCTTGATGCGCTTGATGTGTTTGTTCTGCCCTCAATACAGCCTGATCCGTTTCCGACCGTTGTTCTTGAAGCAATGGCTGCCGGCAGGCCGGTCGTTGCATTTGCATCGGGCGGCTGTACGGAAATGATACAGCACCAGGAAACGGGGCTGCTGGTTTCGCCGAATCGCGTGGAGGACATGGCGAAGGCAATATGCAGCCTGCTTAAAGACGGCAGGGCGCGAGAGCAGATGGGCAATCGCGGCAGGGAGCGCGTCACGTCAGTGTTTTCGCCTGCATCGTTTCATGAGCATTGGAGTGCAGTATATGAGCGGTTCATGCCGGATGCGCATCCGCATGAGGGGCCCTGATCACCGCTCCGGCAAAACATAGGTTCCCCGCCGCCGGCACTCTGCGATGATGCTCCCGGCCGCATCGCGATCGGGATAGGCATACGCGGGGCTGCCGCGCTCCGGGCGGTGTGCGGCAAGAAGCCGGTCTCTGTGGTGAACAATGCGCGGGATATACACCGCGCAGGATACCGCCCAGTAGGCCAGCGCCGCTGCAATGATGATGCGCCTGCACAGGGCCGCAGTGCCGCGCTGCACCGCTCCCGGAAGCAGGGTTGCCAGGCAGAGGTAGGCGGTAATGCCCAGCAGTGAGGAGCAAATGCGATACCGCGAGGCCAGCGCCTGCTCAAAGCCGTAATGAGACCTCCCCAGCGCAGCGGCTGCTGCCGTCAGCAGGAGAAAGCAGTACACGGCGTACAGAAACAGGTTTGTCCGGTAGTAGCGGCGGGCGGTAAGAAAAACAAACCAGGCCAGAAGGCAGGCGCCGGCAGCCCAGGCGTATACGGCAGGCACGAAGGCGGCGCCCATAAATATAAGCATATAGAGCGCCAGGGTCCCGGGGCGCTCAAGCGCAGCGCCGGGTGAAGCGTGCTGCAGGGGCGCGCCGGTGCTGTAATAAAGATACAGAAGCCCAAGCCCCGCGCACACCCACGCAGCGGCCTGCAGGCGCGCGCTCCGGCAGGCAATCACGCCGCAGCAGACGATAACGGCTGCGCATCCGCTGCCCGACGTCAGCATAGCGGCGGCGGCAAGGATCAGAGCCCCCGCCCTGTGCCGGAGGCGTGTCCCGAAGGATGCCAGATAAAGCGCGGCGCATGAAAAAAAAAGGACCGGAATGTTTTGCAGCGCAGCCATGCCCCAGAAGATGGTTTCGTGAAACTGCGGCTGCAGCAGCATAAACGCAGCCGGCAAAAACCAGCAGACTGTGTGCCGCGAAGGGGCGGCCGGCGCCCACCCGGCATACAGCACGCCTATGATGCCCGCCAGCGCCGCGTTTCCGATCAATATAAGCGCTTTAAAATTGACGCTTCCGCCGAGGTAATACACTGCCAGAGACGCGATCCGCGCAAAGGCAATCCTGTGGTCATAATGGCTGCTGAAGACAAGGCTGACGCGATCCGGCACATCGTCCGCTGCAGCGTATGCATTCATAAAGCGGAGAATGGCGTCAAAGTCATCCAGGTACGGTATATTGACCGAGCAGATCACCACAAGCGCACCGTAGCCGAGCAGCAGGCCGCCAATCACCACAGCGCACACAATGTCGGACCGGCTTTCTGCAGCCCCTGCTGCATCGCTCATCGTTACAGTACCCCGCTGCTGCTGTCGGCAGTGACAGTGCTCCCCCACCCCAGTCAGCGCTCCTGCTCGCCGCTGTCAAGCCACGCGAAGGAGCGCCCGGGCCCGAATCGTATCATTTCAAACAGGGATGCAATAAACTGCCCGTTTTCCCCCGCCCGGTGCGGGGAGTAGAATTCCCAGACCACGGTTTTGTCTGGGGTGACCTCAAACGCTCTGCCGCTGTTTGTTTCCGATATCAGCACATTTCCGTTCGGCAGCTGTGCGCTTGAGCCGCAATCCTCGGAAAAAAACGGCTGTTCGGGCGAGTGGGCATAGACCCACGCGATTTCCTGCGTGAACGGGTCGAATTCCAATACCCGGGATTTGCCGCGGTGGCCCTGATTGTCGAAAATGAGCATCGTGCCGCTGTCGAGAACCGTCGGCTGATGCTGGAGCCGCCACATGCCGGTGAGCGCCCAGACCATGCGCTGCCTGTCTATGTTTATGATACCGATGGTGTCGAGCTTGAGCATCGATATGAGCACATTTCCTGAGCTGAAAGCCGGGCTTCGATGTGCGAGGCGGCCGTCAAGAACCTCCAGGGTGTTGGTGTGCATAAAATCGCCGCGCACCGGGCGCATGCTGAGCAGCGGGCTGTAGCGGGACTTCTCTATGCTCTCCAGAATCGATATTTTCCGGACTTCTCTGCCCCGGCTGTCAAGTATACATATGAAATCCTCAAGAACCGGATACTGTTTATCGTAGCGGGGATGCAGGGCCGCTTCGCGGGTCAGCACATAAATCGAACCGTCGTTCATGACAAACAGATCATGATGGGCTCTTCCAGGATAGTCCCACAGAAGGTTTGAGTGCTTATCCAGCTTTATGAGCCCGAGCCCCTCGAATATCGCAAGCAGGTCGCCGTTCTCGCACAGGTGAACTCGCCTCCAGAAGCGATGGTTCTGCGTGTCGTCCGGCACCTCGGCATCGGGCCACACACTTTGAAAGTCATAGCGCCAGGAGTGGAGCGCCCTGCCTTTCATATCCATCAGAATCGCGATCGGCGCATGGCCTGAGGTATACAGATTAAGGCCGTTAAAGGCCCGGTCCGGATCGTATACGGTAACGTTTGCAGCGGGCGGGGCGGGGCTCTTGCCGTCAACGTATCCTATTGCCTCCAGCTTTCTGAACACATCGGCATGCCGCCCGCCGGGGAGCCCCTTTCTTTTGTGCCATCTGCCGGGCTGTATGGTCACCTGTGCTGTAAAAAAGCGCTCTTCAAGCTTTTCAAAAATAGCGGTGCGGATATCCCGGCTGAGCAGCAGAACGGCAAAAACCGCGTTCGCGCACAGGGATACGATAATAAGCACCCGCGCACAGAGGCGGATAAGGGGGTATTGTCTGTTATCGGTGTATGTATCGCTCATATAAACGCTCGTGGTATGTGACGGGGCCGCCGCTCTATTCGCGCGCGGCAAGATAGCCCCACACGTATGCGTTGGGCGCCATAAGCTGATGCACCGTGTACTCACACATCCCGGGCCACCAGAACACATCACGGTAATTTTCAATAATCGGCCACGATGCCGTGGGCGGATAGCAGAACCTGTCCACAAGCCGCAGATAACGGTTTTTTTTGCCGCCGAACAGCTGTATGTCCATCGGCCCGCACACGGTCAGGCCGGGCGGCGGCTGCTGACCGGAAACGCGCGCATCGATGTGCAGCACGTTGCGCGGATATTTATGCCCCAGGCCGGTGGTGTAACACATGTTGAGCGGATTTGCGCCCGCACCGGTCTGGCAGGCAAGCACAGCGCAGCGCAGGTACTTTTCGTCACCGGTTATAACATGCGCCCTGACAGCGCTGATGCAGTCGGGCCGTGTAAAAACGCCGGCAGCAGACGGGCGCCAGCGGTGTTTGGTCCATTTGAAGCCGGTGTTGTTCTGCGTTTCAATGCGGCGGTCGGCTTCGCGTACAAGTGCGCTGCTGCAGTTTTTCTGCACCGCCTTATTAACGCCGGGGCGGCCGGTGCTATAATATACCCAGGCGGCCTCTGCCTGATCATGATGCTGATAGCGATACACGGGCGCGCCCGGCCTGGTAAAGGCCGTTGTTGACAGAAAGATACCGTGCCACTTTTTGTCCCCCAGCAGCCGGAACAGCTCTGCAGCTGCAAGGTTGCGCGCATCGCCGACCTGATGCGGATACGGCGCGACGGATCCCTCCGTGCGCTTTTTTTCGGCCCACCGCATAGCCCGGACCGCGCTGTCCCGATACTGCTCCCACATATCCGCCGCATGCTCCTTCAGCCAGAGCGAAGCCCTGGCGGCCGCACCTGCATACAGATAGCTTGACCACACGCCGGGAGCGTATGCCATAACATCCCACGACTCCTGCCAGCTGCCCTCGCCGCGGCGCGGGTGGCCGGCGGACTCGATGCCGCCCCGTACGCCGCCCTCCGGCGTCTGAAGCCTGCGGAAAAAATCCACTCCCCACAGGGCCTCGTTGACGATATCGGGCAGCGAGTCGCCTGACTCCGGAATGTCAAGCGCAAGATTTTTGAAAAAGGCGGGAAAAAGAAGCGACAGGTCAAGCAGCAGCCGGGCGACAGCAAGGTGCTGTATCCGCCTGTCCCAGTCGCCCGCGTCACAATAGCCCCCCCAGGCGTTGGGAAGGACCCGGTCCGTCTTCCCCCTGATGAGCTGTGAGAAATTGTCGCGCCCCCTGCCGAGACCGTTCGGCGTGTTAATAAGCGGGGTTGTCGACGCATACACCTCTATCCCGTCCTCCGGGTGAAAGCAGCGCGGGCGCGTGAATGCCGTATGCGGCGGGCCGATCCTGATGCCGCTTCTCTGGTGATAAAACCCGCGCGCGGCAATATAGAAGGCGCTGCGCCAGGCGGCATCGCCGATGCTGAACGGGTACGAGCACCCCACTCCTTCCACATACACACGGTATGTGCCGGGGCGCTGCAGGCTGCTGAAATCGCCCATATAGACGTTGACACCGCTGAAGTTTCTCTTGTAGGCATCCTCGTCTTTTTCGCCGGCAGGCTTTTCGAGGCGGATCGTGCCGGAATGGACCGGCGTTCCGCGTTCGTCATCGAGCACATGAAACGCCGCTCCCTCCCGGAAGCGCTTCGCCCCCCCGCTGCCCATCCACAAGGAGACAAAAAACACTTTGCCCGGGTCATCGGGCCTGAACCCGAGATGGCTGATATGAACGGCTTCGCTGCGCATGCTGCGGGGATCGTACACAAACGCTTGTGCAGGCAGCCGGGACGGCAGGAATTCTATTGTGTATGCCTTTCCCCGGTCGAGGGGCGCGGGCAGTGTGAGGTAAAGGATATGCTCCATCGGCATGTCAAGGCGGCCGCCTGATCGGGGCATATCTGTCGGCCGGCTTTTGCGGTATACCGCTGAGGGCTTCCTGCCGCCGGCGTAAGAGGGATCCTCTGACGATGAAATCCGGTAGCTTGCAGGCCGGTCAGCCCATGCAGTGCGCAGCTTTTTGCCCCTGAAGCGGTCAGGGGTCATAAGCGTATCGGCATTCCTGCCGACGACGCAGGCAGCTTTTTTCCCGTTGCGCACAAGCCACCTGGTGCCCTCACCGTCACGAACAATGCGGTCGCCTTTCTGCTGCCGGTACGGCTTCTGCCGGCCGTGCTCGACGCGGCCCGCACGGACGCACAGCGAGAGGATGTCTGGCCCAACCGGCCCGAGGTGCGTGATTCCCGGCGAAGGATCAGCGCGGCGGGCGGGCGGGCCCGCACCGGTTTCGCTTTCTTTCTGCGCGCCGCAGGCCGCGGGAAGCAATACAAGAAATGCTGTCAGTACGATTATCGGCAGGGGGATGTCTCGGCAGACGTGCGCGGCCGGCATTACGGCAACCTGAACTTCTTTGAACAATCAACCGCTTCAACCGCAACCCAGTAACATTTTTTAAACCCTTGCGGCCGTACGGGTACAAATGAATGAGAAATCCCGCGGCAGTTGTATACGGGCAGATGGATGCCCTTTAGCTCCGCCGCCCTGGGATCATTCTTAATTGCTTTAAGATCATACTGGCAGTCAAACAGGGGCGTACCTTTATCGAGGGTGACAAACTGGCGCCTGTCGGACATATCTTCATACGCCGCCCTGACATCATCGGGAATGATTCGTATCCGTGCGGGATCAAACATCTGGGGAAATTCCTCCAGCGGCAAGTCAAGCCGCGTCTGCGCGGCAAGATCACACACCCGCACCATTAAATACGGCTGAATAACCCCCACACAGTCCTGTGCAACAAAGCACTCCTGCGCTGCTGCGGGCTGAGGCGCTGCAGCAGCAAGGCACGCCAGCACCCCTGCGGCACACATCCCCACAGTGCGGAAGGGGTTACGAAGAAAACAAACACAGCCGTGAATGAGAAAAATACAGTGATTCAGCATAATGTGCGCTCATGTTCTTTTTTTAAAAAATATCACAATTACCGCCGGTTGACAATCGATCATTGCTGTGCGGCCTTCCGCAGCGATGGAATAGTATATTATGAAGCCACACGCCGGGACCCCGGACTCTAATCTCTGCATACAGGAATCGCCTCTGCAATGCAGCTGCCGAATGCCGCTTTGCCCCTGTGCGTAAAATGGCACATGTCTATGAAAAATTCGGAGGTGCCGGGCAGCGCCTCATCCACCCTGGCAACCGGCAGGCCGTGCTTCCGGGCCAGCTCCAGCATAATGCGGTTATGCTCCCGCACCCCGAGAGCCGTTGAGGGTATGCGCCCCCAGAAATGCTCCATTTCCTCTTCCTCGCTGCGCAGATGCTCCAGCAGCTTCTTATCCTGCGTAGGATACGCCACAGCAAAGGTTGCAAGAACCGTCTTTATAGTATGCTGTTCGGCCGTGTCGATAATGGCTTTTACATTTGAGCGGAATTTTTCAGCGCTTCTCAGCTCCTGCAGCGAAAAGTCAGGGTTTGACCGTATATTTTTGTCAACAAGGTAATATTGTATCAGCGTTACAAAAAGGGACCTGCTCAGCGAGCGCCAGTTGAAAAATCCGACATCAGGCAGGTCGTCCGTCCAGGGAAAGGTGTTGTATATGTTGTCATTTATGCCCATATACAGCACAATGACATCAGGGTCGTACTGCAGCAGGTTTTTTTTTAAATTAACCAGGTTGATATAGGACGTGTAGCGGGGCTTTCCGCAGGATATGACTTTTACCGTACGGCCCTGGCAGCGCTGCGACAGATGCCGGCGCACCGTGTCCGCATAATCGAAGTAAAATGATGTCGACCCGCCGAGCAGAAACACCCTGATCTCACCCTTCTTTTTGGGCATGGCTACGTCGTCGCCGATACAGCCGATATCGTTGAGGCGCTCCCCGCGGCAGGGCGCGTGCGGCTCGTAGGTGTAAATGATATCCCTATCGAACACCATCCCCTCAGGGGTTCGCACGTACAGCAGCGCACGCGCAGCAGCTTCGCACACAGCCAGCGATATGACAAGGGATAGCATGAGCAGGATCATATTGTTTTTCATGTTCTGGCCCCTTACGCATGACCCGGCGGCATTTTCAAAAACACGTGCCTGCCGAAGCGCGTCTGTATAGAGCGGTCAAGGTGATCGCCGTAATACGGGACGCCCCCGTTCAGCCGGCGAAGGGGGCGATCTATGATCTGAGCGCTCCCGGGCGGCAGGCGCCGGAGCAGCGATTTTCTGATATAAAACTGCGTTATTGCAAAGGCCGGCTCATCGATGCCCCACGCCGTGCAGTCTATGCGCAGGGGTACATACCGCGCATAAAAATCCTCCATACGGTAAATGCCGCTGACGAGCGTCCAGACCCCGTGCGTTTCAATAATATCGGGCCTTTCGCGCACAAGCACATACTCCTCAAAGGCATCGTACCCGTGACGGGCCAGATACGTATTGCACAGCAGCCCTGTATCGACAACGCGCATGCGCCGCCCGAACAGCACAACCCCGCCCATATCCGGGCCGGCATATATTATTTTGTCTTTTCCGGAAAGGGCCCGCAGATGCCCGGCCAGGCGGGCGTTATGCCGTATGGCAGCAACAGGGGGCATGTTCGGCATATCCTTTCTGTGCAGCGCCAGCTGATAGGGAACAAACAAAAGCCCGGCAAGAATAATAACAATGCCCGGCAGGCGCCGCCCGTCACGCGCCTCTTCGGCGGACAGCAAAAGAAGCAGAATCACAAACGGCAGCACGGGATAGGCCATGCGGTTTGTCGGCCCCCAGTTGATGCCGATGGCAAGATTAAACAGAACCCCGAACCCAACAATCATGCACGCAAGGCCGTGTGCTGAAAAAAACCGCCCGATGGCGCCCCGCCGCAGCGCCCGCCCTGAAATCAGCACAAGTGCACACACAGCCAGAAGCGGGGCGACGGTGAGCGCGAGCTGCCACAGGGGGTAAACATGAAAAACCGCCGCGGGCAGCAGGCTGCCGAATGACGGCGTATATGGCGCATGCTGCTTGGCGATCATCGGGTTAGTCAGTATGCTGCCGAAGAAGCTGTAATGCCACAGATGGTAGGCAAGTGCCAGAAGCGCCCAGATCCACAGGTGGGGCCTGCGCAGCGCATGCCGGCGTGCAGACGCGCATTCCCACAGGAAAAAGGGCAATAGATACAGAGGGCCCTCGTGTCGTATGAAAACCATCATCGAGGAAACGATGATAAAGCAGGCGTAGCGGCCTTTGCTGCCGGTGCCGGGTGGCTGATACAGCAGATAGGACGCCAGCACAATCGTCAGATACAGCGGGGTTTCCATGCCGTTGCGGGACTCAATCACCGTAATCGCAGCACAGCAGAAAACAAAAAGCCCCAGCCCGATGTGAGCCTTGTGCCTAAGGGCTCTGCCCAGCAGCATATACAAAAGCACAATATTGACGGCGTTCAGCAAAAGCCCTGCTGCCTTTGCACACAAGAGCAGCAGGTCCGGGCTGCGATGCAGCACAAATCCGGCGCTGTTGAGCGCCATCCACAGAAACGACGACGTGCAGTCCACGCGGTCGGAAAAAAGCCCGGGGCGCATATCACCCAGCAGCACCAGGTTTTTTGACAGCCCCAGCGTAATGGCGCTGTCGTCCCATGTGTGCTCCCAGCTGAGCGCAGCGAGCATGAAGTGCATGGCTATGAAGAGAAAAACAAATTTTTTCATTCCGGCCGGCATACTGTCCGCATCAGCCCTCTCTATGGTTAAGCGCCGCCGCTTCTGTTGAACAAGCCGGCGGCGCGCCTCACTGCATCCCGCGAAAGGATTCCAAGCACAAAGCAGGTCACCGCATATATAAAAACCGCCCCCGCAAGGGCCGGCGCAGCCGGAAGGGGCCGCATAAGCGCTGCAGCGGCAAACAAAACAGCGTTGGCCGCTGCAATCCTCAGCCACCGCCGCCATCTGAATACAGAGCCGAGATTTCTTATTATAAAAAAGAATGTCGCCCCTGCCAGAAAAATCTCACAGATGAGCGTGGCCCACGCCGATCCGATAAAGCTGTATCGGGGAATCAGCAGATAGTTAATGAAAATATTCAGCGCTGCCGCCGCCGGGGCGCTCCAGTATTTATAATTGACCACCCCGATAGACAGGCAGAGGGCTGAGCCGAACAGCGAGTAAAACACCACCACGGAAACCCAGGCAAGGATATTTAAAACATCAGCCGATGCGGCAAACGGCTCGCCGAAAAAAAGGCGCATGATCGCCGGCGACACATGGGGAGCCAGCACGGCAGCGGGCACGCAGAAGACGGCTATAAGCTCTATCAGCTCCGTGAACCGGCGCTTGAGCCGGCCGCGGTCGCAAGCGGCAAGCCGGGAGAAAACGGGTATAATCGGGTTCATGGCGGTCAGGGCCAGAATGACGGCCATGTCAAAAAACCGGAATGCAGCATTGTATATCCCGACCGCATAATCCGACTGCATCCAGGCAAGCATAAAAATATCGGCGCGCGTGTTGAGCAGTATGAATATATCGGATATGCCGATGGGAAAGCTCAGCCGCATAATTGCCTTTATCTTCGACCAGCCGGGCTTGAGAGCGGGCTTCACAAGGCGCAGCGAGAGGGCGAGCGCAGCGGCGGCATACACCACGTTAGATGCAGCATACACAAGCACAACCGGGTAAAGAGCGCGCGCTGCAATAAGAGCGGCTCCGGCACATGCAGCGTATACCGCCCCGTAGAGGGCCAGGGTATACAAGGAGTACCACGGCCTGTTATACACCTGATAGACCGGCTCAAAGAAGCGCGAGGCGAGAAAGGGAATCGCAAGGCATCCGGTCAGAAGGCAGATGAACAGATCCTCGCGGAGAAGCCACGCTGCAGCCGCGGCGGGGATCATAACAAGCAGGCTCAGTCCGAGCCGCAGCAGCAGGTAGGTCCCCCAGTATGCCCGTGCGTCCTCTCCGCACGCCTGGGCGATATCCTTGGCCAGAACCGAGTTTGTGCCGAATTGTGCAAGTATTGTCGCCAGAGAAAGAAACGTCAGTATATATGAGTATCGGCCGAACATTTCCGTGCCCAGGACGCGCGCCACGAGTATAAGCACCAGAAAGTGCCCTCCCATGGAGCACAGCCGACCCAGCGTCTGAGAGGAAACATTGATAAGATACTGGCGTGAAGAGCTCACTGCATCACATCCGTCCGGGAACAGTGCACCGGAGCGTGCCGGCGCCGGCAGGCTATCCGGCGCTGAGCACGCTGCGGTAGAATTTTTTCAGGTCCCGCGAAAGCCGCTCGTGCGAAAATCCCCGCTGCACGGTCTCGCGCGCCCGCCGCCCCATGGCATCCCGCCCGGCTTTATCCCTCATGAGCGACTGCAGCGCATCAGCCAGCGCAGCGGGGCTCCGGGGCGGGATCAGAATGCCGTTTTTTCCGTCATCGACTATTTCCGGTATGCCGCCTACGCGGGTTGCAACGACCGGCACCCCGCACGCCATTGCCTCAAGCAGGGTTATGGGAAACGTTTCGCTGAGCGAGGCAAGCACAAAGCAGTCAAGCCCGTTATAAAAGCCGGGCATGTATCTGTTGGACACGGGGCCCAGGGCGTGAAAAAAGCCGCTGGAGCTGTAACGGCTCAGCTCCCCCGCAAACCCGGTATCAGGGGGGCCGGCGGCAAAGCAGGCAGCGCCTCCGCCAAGCTGCTGTACGGCCTGAAACAAAACATCAACCCCCTTTGCCCGGCTCAGGCGTCCGACTGTGCCGAGCGTAAAATCGCTCCGC
Source organism: uncultured Thermodesulfobacteriota bacterium (assembly GCA_964621615.1). GTDB lineage: Bacteria > Desulfobacterota > WTBG01 > CAIYCZ01 > CAIRTM01 > CAZUMW01. Next base: position 15,307 of record CAZUMW010000016.1, on the reverse strand, counting down.
CCTGCACCTTCAGGCACGGCGCCGGAGCCCGCCGCGCAGGGGCGGAACCGATCGGTATCCACGGCGTTATACACCACGTCGATGTTTTGTATGTGGTCCGCATTCTGCATGTGGTTTTTGCACCACCGGCTGCAGGCGACAAACCGGTCGGTGCGGGGCTCAAGCCTGCTGCGAAAAAAATTATACAGCGCCGTGAGGCCGGTGCCGTGAAAATGAACGATTTTTTTGATGCGGCTGCTTACAAAGGGAAACAGAAGGCTGTCCGGGGCATACTGAACCTCGAGCAGGTCAACATCCCGGAGAAACCGCCGTATCGCGCGCATAGAAAAAAAGGCGCTCAGCATTTCAACCTCATACTGGTTTAATTTTCTGTGCAGGCCGCTTTTGATCAGCATGATGGCAGCCCGTGACGTGCGGGAAACAATGGGGACCTCTATCCACTCAATATCGGGGGACTCGGCAAGCGATGAAAAATCATCCGTGTGCGGCCCTCGCCCCACAATCAGCTTGACGTTGAACTCGCCTGCAAGGCATTGTGCAGCGGTGAGCACGTAACTTTCCGAACCGCCGTACATGGTTCCCGCTGAAAGCATAAAAAAGGCTATGGTTGGCTTACCGGTCATTGTGAGTATATGCGCATTGAATTCTTCAGCTCTTTGCGGACAGCGCCCCGCTTAATCGATTCATAGGCTTTAGCGTACAGATACAGAGCAACAGATTCATTCCTGCTGCTGAAATACCGGGCAATGCCGCAAATCATATTCATGGTGAGCCTGTTTATGATCATATCGCCCGCTGCATGCTTCAGCCTTTTCATGGGCGCGGCTCCCGGGGAAAAGTTCACCAGGGACAGCTTCTTCTTGAGGTGCGGGGATTTCATATACCAGTGCGCCAGCGCCCTTCCGTCACGCTCTGCAACCCTGAGGTACTCCTGTTCGGAGAGGCTGTGGCAGTGCAGCCCGAGCGCATCCGGGCTGTAGATAACCTTCAGTCCGTGGCGCGATAGACGCTCGGCCAGCTCTATGTCCTCGTGATATCTGAGCCGCTCCTCGAACATGCCGTATTTCATGAGAAAGCTTTTTTTAACCGACACGTTGCACGTATAAAACGCCCGCCAGTCCAGCTCACGCCGCCCCTCCCACTGCGCAAAGCAGCCGTCAAGGTGAAGCCGGGAAAAAATGGACGGCGGGACGTCGGGCGATATGGTCACGCGGCCGAGCACGGCCGTGGCTTCTCCGGGATGCTGCCGGTGGCAGCGCTCGTGGCAGGAAACAAGCGCGGGATCGGCTATGGTGTCATCGTTTATAAACAGCAGCAGCCTGCCCGCAGCCTCTCGCACAGCTTTGTTCCGGGCGGCGTTTGCCCCGCTGTTTGGCTGCCTGAGATAGCGCACTGCGCAGTCCGCCTCTGAAGCGCGGCGCATCACTTTCTGCAGCGTGTCGTCTTCCGATCCGTCATCGGCAACAATGACCTCGAAGCGGTGTGCCGGATAATCCTGCGCCTCGAGCGCGCGAAGGCATTTTTCGATAATAGGCGCCCGGTTGTATGTCGGGATAATAACTGATATCTCCGGCCCGCCGCCTTCAGCGGGATCGGGAGCGGCAGCTGCGCCAAAGCCCGCTTCAGGCCCGGGGGCGGATGCGGAGAGCCGGGCACAGCGGATCGCCGAGCGCAGAAAGCCGTATACCTGTATTGCTTTTGCCCTGAAGCGCGGTCGCATGGTTATGCAGAACAGAGTGCCGTACGCAGCGGCTCTCAGCAGAAATGCAGCCGTCATAAGCAGGTCAAAGACCCGGATCGATCCCGCCGGGTTGAGCCTGCCGTACAGCTTCCGGATATTTTCAAGCCAGAGCGATCCGAAGGACTGGTCTCCGGTTCGCTTTTTTGTGCTTGCCCCATGCAGATGCACAATCCGCAGAAACGGCAGGTAATATATGCTGTAGCCGCAGGATTTGATGCGGCACCCCCACTCAATGTCCTCGGCGTACATGAACACCGCCTCATCCAGCAGCCCCGTCCGCTCGAGAATGTCCCTGCGGACCATGAGGGCGGCACCGCACACCCAGTCGACCGGCAGCGCATCGTTTCCCGGCACGCGGCTGACAAACATGCCCCTGCAGCGGCGGGGAAATAACAGCGAAAGAAAAAGCGCATAATTAAACAGGGTTTTCACGCAGGGGCGGCAGCCCGCATCGCCCACCTGATGCCGTCCGTCAGGGAGCACAAGCCGGCACCCGCTGGCTCCCGCTTCCGGGCGCTCGTCCATGAAAGAAACCCACCGGCTGAGCACGGCGCTGCTTTCAACCTCTGTGTCCGAGTTCAAAAGCAGAATATAGGTTCCCCGCGCAGCGCGCATCCCGCGATTGCCTGCCCGGGCAAACCCTTCATTGTGCCGGTTTCGTATAAGTATCGAATCGGGAAACCTTTCGGCCACCATTTCCGGGGAGCCGTCCGAGGAGCCGTTATCGACAACGATTATTTCATGGGGCACGGAGGCCAGCGCGGGCACAAGGGAGGCAAGGCACCGGCGCAGCAGTTGCGCAGTGTTCCAGCTTACAATAATAACGGAGAGCTTTGGAGACAGAGTCATATGTGCCGAGTGTGTATTACTGCGCCTGCAGGGCCCGCTGGTGCACGTCCGTGCCGCTCCGGTACATAACGCTTACCGATCCGATAATGCCGAGGAGGGTGAAGACAAGCGTAGAAATATTCATGGCGGTTAAAAATCCGGGGTCGAACATGCTGTGCACAAGGTGGCCGATAATTCCTGCGCTGACGCCGATCAGAACACCCCGATACCACAGGGAAACCCTGAACAGGATTTTAAATGCAGCCCGAAGGGATACAACAAATATCCCCAGAAAGGCCAGAAGGCCCACAACGCCCACGTCCATGCACACTGCAAGAAACATGTTATGCACCACGTGTCCGCTATGCTTCCAAATTCTCGACTTGCCGGTGGCGTCGAACTGTTTGAACACCTTTCCGCCGTTGTTGAGGCCGACGCCGAACACCGGATACTGCCGGATGACGGACAGCGCCGCCTGGTTGAGCGGTATTCTCTGCTCGGCCGACCGGTAGTCATCGTGAAAAAGGCGCTTTTTGACAGTCGGATACATGGCCAGCGCTATGACAATCGCAAGAAGCCCGCCCAGGAAAATAAGCACGCCGGTTTTAGGCTGAAGCAGCCTTCTGCCGGACAGCACGAAAAAAACTATGCTCAGCGACAGCGGGAGGGTGATCCAGGCGCCCCGGGACAGGGTGGTCATAAGCGCAAAGGCCCCGATAACAAGCGCAGCAAAATAGAGCGCCTTCAGCAGCCGTGAGCGCTCAACTATGAGCATGGCAAAGGAAAGCGGCAGCAGCATTTCGAAATAGTATGCTGCAATATTCGGGTGCCCCAGCGTGCCCGTTGTTCGCGTGTACATTTTGCCGAGGAACTGCTGCACCACAGCCGCCTCGCCGATTGCCTCCAGCCCGAGGGTCCGTCCCGTTTTATACTGTATGATGCAGAGCACCGATTCAATGACGGCGCCGGCAATCAAAACCGCGATCAGGGTGCTTATCTGGCGCTTTGTGTGCAGGTTCATGATAAAAAGGAATATGATAATGAGGGTCGCTATTCTGAACAGCTCGAAAAGCGTGAGCACCGGGTAGGATGCGTTCACGAGGCTGCATATGCCGGCGGCCATATACAGCACCGGGGCGATAAGCATCGGCCGGTTCCCGTCAAGCGGGCGCTTTCCCCCGGCTGACTTTTTATACGCCAGCAGAAAGCCGATCGGCACAATAAGCAGAAAGCTGACTGATATAAACAGCCCGACCGCCCCTCCGATATGCTCGCGGGCGAAAAAGTGAATGTCGAAGTAAAACGGGATGCTCAGCGCAAAAAGGGCCACAAGAAAATAAACCGCTTTGCTGCTGTCGGCAACCGATACCGACACGGCGATAATGATAGCGGCGGCAATGGTGGCTATAATGTATTTTGCTTCCAGCCCTGCTGAAAAGGCGGCGAGCCACGCACCGGAAATCCCGAGAATGAATGCAATAAGGGTTGCGGACAGGCTCCTGTCTCCGCTGCCGGGACAAACATGCTGTGGGGGAGGAGTGTTCATGGAAGCCGCGCTAGAGCAATCTATATAGTTTCTGCGGAATATAAAACTGCTTTTTATTCAGAATGGCGCCGTAAACATGCGCGCCGGTGCGCTCCAGGTTGCTCCTGGCCACCTGAGCGACCTCGCGGCGAGTGCTTTCCGCCTCGAGGATCAGTATAAGCCCGTCAAGCCGGCTTGCCAGCATTGTGGTTTCCGAAAAGCGGATCAGCGGCGAGGAGTCAAAAATAATGAACTCGAACATCGCGTGCAGCTTTTCCATAACCGCTGCAAATTCTGCGGACTCGAATAAAATGATGGGGCTGCTGTGCTCGCGCCCTGCGGGTATGAAATACAGCCGCTGCGTCGAAGTCTTTCTGATCGCCTGCTCGATATCAATGTCCCCCCGTATCAGATCAACGATACCGTTTGCCCGCTCGCAGCGGAAATAATTATGCAGGTGGGGAGAGCGCAGGTTTCCGTCTATCAGCAGGATGTTTTTAGACGGGTCATGTGCAAGGGCGGAGGCAAAGTTGAGCGCCATGGTGGTGGCGCCCTCACCGTAATTGCAGGCCCCCATAACGACCGATTGGCTTGTGCGGTCCGAACGTGATTTGAGATCTATCATGAGCTTGTAAAAATGGTCAAACAAATGCTCCATCAGATAGATTCCTGCCGCTGATTTTACATGCCCCCCCGTGCTCCGGGGCTCCTGCGCGCTGTCAGTTTTGCTGTTCATCTGAGCACCTTACAATGATGGCGTTGGTTAGGTTGTGCGTTTTTTTGTACTCCACTGCCCGGCTCCGGGTTTCAAACAACCCGGTGCATACCTTGTGCAGGGTTTTTCCCCCGATATCTTCGGTAACAATATACGGGGAATGGCCTGCGCCTTGCAGGCGGTCCCGCTCCCGCAACGCATTGGGCTTCCTCGCATATGAATTTATCTGAACGGTAAAATGGTGCCCCGGCGAAAACGCGGTACGGCTGTCGGCTCCCGGTCCGGAGGATGAAGCGCCCGCCTCCCTGTCCCCGGGCGCAGGGGGCTGCTGCTGCATGCCTTCAGATTCCCCGGATGCCTGGCGCTGAACAGTGGAGCGGACGATCAGATACGGCTTGCCGGTTTCTGCGTGATAGCTGCTTGCCGTATGCGCGGCCCGCTGTTTGGTATCAAACGCGCCGATGCGGATTTTATACAGCGTTTCTCCGCTTCTCGTGCTGCGCTCAACAACATAAACCGGGTATCCCTCCCGGCTCAGCTGCCTGACAAACGCATCGACATTGTCTTTGACCCGCTCCGTGCTCACCTGAACGGTATAATAGGCCTCTTGATGCTCAGCCGGCCGGGGAGCTGATGTTTTTTGTGCGGGCTTCGTGTGCGCTGCATTATCCGGCTTCCCGGCGGCAGCGTCCGGGGCAGGCTGCTGCCGTGCTGCGGGTGCCGTATCGGCAGGCCTGTCCGCTCCGGGCTCCGGGGAAGGTGCAGAGGCAGCGTCCTTTTCCGGAGCAGGTTCTTTGCTCTCATCGATTTCGGTATCAGGCTCCGGGGAGGCCCCGGCGGCCCGGTCCCCGGGCGCCTCAGGCGCCGACGGCGAAACCGCCTTCTCCAAAGGCGGCAAGCCCTGCTGCACGGGCACCGCTGCGTCGGTTTGTTCAGAAAGAGCCGTGTCCGGCGAGGCTGCAGGCGCCGGCCCGCGCGGAACCGGGCGCCGTTTTGACGCCGTGTCCATCCCGCTCCGGCTTGTTATGATTTCCGCAGCGGCGGCAACAAGTATCAGGCACGCCAGCAGCGCGGCCAGCGTTTTAGCAGTCGTTTTATTCCTTCCGGACCCCGCCCGCTTGAGCCGGCTTCCGATCCGGCCGAGCAGTGAGGGGCTTTTGGCCTGCGGCTCCGCGGCATCACCCGACGGTGAGGGGGGCCGCTGCCGGGCTTTTCCCGGCCTGCGAAAGGCAGCCAGCAGCCTTTTGAAGGGCCCCTGCCCGGTGCCCTTTGCGGGAGCGCCGGGTATGTAGGCAACGCTCATGAGCAGCGGGATGTCAAGAAAGCCGGATATATCATATTCGTCCCTGAATGCGTGATTGAAAAATTCATTAATTGATGCAAACCCGAACCCGAGAAACAGCCCCAGAAACGCTGCCATGCCGATGATAAGCGCTTTTTTCGGGTGGGAGGGCGCTATGGGGGGAAGCGCAGGGCTCAGGATTTTTACGCTCGTTATCAGCCGCTTGTCAAGGCTGTCGAATATGCGCAAATCCTCTGCCTTCTTTTTGTATAATACAAAATTGTCCTTTGCGATGCTGCGCGCACGCTCGAGCTGCTGCAGGCGAAAGGTAAGCGAATTGAGCTTTTCAAGCCGCTTTCTGTTTTCGGTCAGCTCCCCGGAGAGGCTGTCTTTGTTGCTCTCCGAGGTTTCAAGATCCATTTCCAGAATGTTTATAAGGCTTTCGGCTTTCTGGTCGCGCAGATTGCTGAGCTGCACATCGATGCTGCGCACCTCCCGGGCCGATGGGGTATAGCGCTTCAAAAGGCGCTCCCGCTCAAGCTTGAGGCTGAAATAGGCCGTATCCAGCTCGCGCAGATAGGCCTGCTTATCAGATACGTCTTCTCCTATGTCCGGTGTCTCGATCCATACGCCCGGCTTACGGTACATATTCTTGACGCTTTGAAGCTTTATGAGCGCCTGCTGATACTCGATCAGCGCATCGTTGTATCGCGTTTCAAGCTCTGCAATGGTTTTCAGCAGCAGCTCTTTCTGCAGCTCTATGTTTGCGATTCCGCCGCGCGAAATAAACTCCTGGAGCTGGTTTTCGACATCGGTCAGCTTCCGGTCATACAGCTGTATCTGATCGACGTAAAATTCGTATGAATCTTCCGACTTGTGAACCTGGGTGCGCTGGTATAAATATTCTTTGGCATAGGTGTTGACCGCAAAGGCGGCGAATTCAGGATCTTTCCAGGTGAAGGAAAGCTTGAGCATATCGGTGTCCTCCAGATACTCGACATCAAGCGAGCTCTGGAACGCAAGCATGAGCTGCTCATCGGCTGACAGATGCCTGGTCAGGCCCAGAATGTCAAAGGGGATCATGATCACCCGCTTTGCAAAGCTGAACGCGTTGGAGACCACCGTCATAAAAACCCCGAGCACCGTTTTCTCGGTAATAACCGGAACCTGTTTGAGCTTTTCCTTGAGGACGGGATACAGCGCCTTGGTAAGCGCCGGGTTTTCCAGGATCTCGATTTCGTTGTTGATGTTCTGGCTGCGCTCCTGAAACAGAACATTGTAGCTGGTTTTGCTGTAATCCTCGAGCGCTGAGAACTTTTCCTTGCCCATCTTGACCAGCAGCTTGGTTTCCGCCGTGTACAGCGGGACCGCCGTAAATGAATACACCGTCGCGATTATGACGGATGTGAGGAAGATGATGGCAATTATCCGCGTGTTTTTAAAGAAAATATACAGAATATCTCGTAGCGTTGCATTTTGTCGTTGCTGCATGATGTGTATCCCGTTCCGGGGTATGTTAATGTTAGCCGTGCCGGCCGCAGGATCGGCGGCACAGCGTGCTTAGCGGTAATACTGAAAGAAATTCTGCTGCGTTTCCGACTCCAGGTCCGCACCCCTAACCGGCTCGCGGTGCAGCTCATAGGAGAAGCCGAGGTTCGCACCGTTGTATAAAAACAGCTTCTTGATATACTGGTCGACATACTGATCGAGCTTCGCAATCTTTGTCATGGGCACATATATAATGCTGTTGTTCGGCACAATGAAATCCTCCTCGACCTTCATGTCGTGCAACACGTTTTGAAGGTTGACGGTTCTCAGCACCGGCTCATTGCGCTCGTTCCAGGTCAGCACTTTAACCCTGGACATGGCCCCGGTGGCAAGGGGGCCGCCCGCCATGGCAACCGCCTGCAGCACGGTCATGGGCTTGGGCATCTCAAGGGGGCCGGGACGCTGAACCTCGCCGAAAATGAATGCCCTGTTTGCCGTAATGCTTTCAATGAGCAGCGATATTTCAAGATTGTTAAACTGCTTCCCGTATTCTGCGTTGAGCTCCGTCTCAAGCACGTCGACGGTTTTGCCCGACGCCTTCACGCCGTCGAGAAGGGGCAGATACACGTAGCCGTCAGGGGAGACGGGAAATGTCTTGGCCTGCCCGCGGGGCGCATTGGTGATCGCCTTCTTCAGGTCGTCAATTTTGGAGGTGTACTTGTTTACCGTAACGGTAACTTCCGGGTCGCTGAAGATATCAGAGAATTCACGGGCGATATTGTCTGCAAGCTCGGCTGGCTTCAGGCCGGCGGCGTGGATATCCCCGTGAATGGGCACGGTGACCTTGCCGTCGGGGCGCACCTTAACGGTTCTGTTCATCTGCGGCTGATAGAAAAATTCAATGCTCACCTCATCGCTGACGCCGAGCACATAGTCCTCTGACTCGGTTGTCAGCGAAATGTGATACATTACCTCAAGCTCATCGCCGGCTGAAAGCTGATACCGGTTGAGGCCCTCGCTGAGCTCTTTGGATATATTCTGGCGCAGCAGGGTTTTTTCAGCCGAGCTGATTTCATCAAGATGCACCTCTTTGCGATCGAGCCCCGTCATTGTTGACCGGGCAGCGCAGCCCTGAAGGGCGCACAAGGACGCACAAGCACAAAGGGCCACAATAGTTGCGTGTAGTAGCGATCCGTATCTCATTGTTGTTTCTTCCCGCCTGTGTCAATGATCTTGAATTCAACGCGCCTGTTCAGTTTTCTGTTTGCCTCAGTGGTATTGTCCGCCAGCGGCTGCCGCTCCCCGTACCACCGCATATGCAGGCGCTCCGGCGATACGCCCTTGCCGACAAGATACTGTTTGGCTGCGGCAGCGCGGCGAAGCGAGAGGCCCATGTTGTATGAGTCGGTTCCGATCGCGCAGGCATGTCCCTCAATAAGAATATCCCTGCCGGGGTAGTTTCTAATCAGCGCCACGACAGAATCAAATACCGGCTTGTATTCATCCTTGATAACAGCGTAGTCAAAGTCAAACCATATGCCACTGATAATGATTCGCTCGATAACCTCCGGCTCCTTTTCGGGCGCGGGCTCGTCGGGCTCGAGCTTCAGGGTATCAAGAACGATGACGTGGTAGTAGTCCGTGCATATATACAGCCGCCTGCCGTCGGGGCTGATGGTCATGTAATAGGCCCCGCTGACCGGCAGGTCATACTCTGATATAACCTCCCGCTTTTGCGTATCAATAACCGACAGTACAGGGCCTTCGACCGTTGTCACATAGGCCCGCTTTTTATCCGGGTGCACCACAACCGCGGCGGGGGCGCTGCCAACATATATTTCCTTGATAATAATGTTTGTGTCCGCATCGATAACCGAAACAGCATCGCCGTGATACTGGGTAACGTATATGGTATTGTTGTCCGGATCGTGGGCAATATCCCAGGAATTTGTGCCGATGGTGATTTCTCTGCGCAGGTTGCTGTTTTCCGCCTCCACCACCGTGACGGATTTGTTGATTACGTTCGAGGCGTATACCCTGCTGCTGTCGGGGCTGACTGAAACATGAAGCGCTTCGGTGCCCATATCAACGGTGTCTATTACCGCGCATGAGCCGGTGTCGATGACCGACAGCGTCCTGGAGAACTTGTTGATTACGTACAGCAGCTGCCCGTCCGGGCTGGCCGCTATGTCCGCAGGTCCCTTGCCGACACGGATTTTCTCACGGATACTGTAGGATTGTGCATCAAGAACAAACAGCGTTCCGCTTCGGGGGGACCCGCGCTCGGTCTGCGAAACGGCTGCATACAGCCGCGCTCCGTCAGGGCTTACGGCAATGCCGTTTACCGCCCCGCCCTCCTGCAGGACGATGGTGCTTTCATGGGTCAGCGACTGAGCATCGATAACCGACACGGTGGGCGGGGCATATGCATCGACCACATATACCCGCGATCCGTCAGGGTGAGCGGCAATAAATGAGGGGCGGCTTGCCTTCAGGCGGATTGTGGCTAAAACAACGTCACCGGTTTCCGCTGCAGGGCCCCCCTCGTGCTGCTCGTTGATGATTTTCTTCGGCGATGAAGCGCAGCCGAGAGCCAGAAGCAGCGCTATCAGAGCTGCTGTGTACGTTATTTTGTGAATTTGCATGTCACCCACCGGTTAAGAAGTCGAAAAAGATATTATTTTTAAAAAAATAATTTGATTTTTAAAACATAATAAACAAAAAACCTCTCTCCATATGCAGCGCCATAGCTATATATTGTATCTTAGATTTAATCCTTATTCTTTATTTAGTATTTTTTTCTATATTATTTAAAAATCAATTACTATGATTTTACAAAAACAAATAGTAAGAAAATTTTACAACACAATTTGATATCGGTTTTTTAGTATGCTGACTTTAATAAATATATATACAGCCATGCACAGGGATGTATAACGTTTCAGGATCGGTACTATCTGTTTTAAGAGCACTCTTCAGCGATGTCCGCCTAAAGCACACGTCATTTCTCCTGCATTAATGCATTAATATATGTTCGCCGACATTCCGATATTCAGGTGTACAGGTGTCCAAAAATAATGTAACGAAGCCTGTGTTCGGACATGGATCAATGTTTGAATGTGTTTTGGACACGTGTGATTCAGGTGTATATCACACTGTCCTCGCCCCGATGCAGCGGGACACGTTCAACTGTGTGTTGAGTGCAATGCAGTGATACGAAAACGCGGTGCGTGCTCAACGTGCTGTATATTCAGGGCATTGTATCATATTACACGGCCTGAGGTGAAAAAAATTTTCGTTTTTATAAAATATTTGCTTGATAATTTTACATTCAATTCGTATAAAATTGCATATATAGTGAAAGGGATGAGTATATGAAAATTGCCATGCTCGGGAGCCGGGGCATTCCCGCCTCACACGGCGGCTTTGAAACATTCTATGAGCAGCTGTCGGTCCGGCTTGCCGGCAGGGGACACAGGGTCACCGTATACAATCGCGCACATCATATACGTACACGGCACCGTTTTTACCGGGGTGTCCGCCTGGTATATCTGCCATCCATACGGACCAAGCACTTTGACACCTTCAGCCATACCTTTCTGTCAATGGTGCACGCGCTTGTGTCAGGGCATGATATTTACTACATCTGCGTTGCCGGCAACAGCCCTCTGTGTATCATGCCCAGGCTGGCTGGCGGAAAGACCGTCATCAATGTGGACGGGGCCGATGCGGAGCGCGAGAAATGGGAGCCCTGGGCAAAAGCCTACATTCGGTGGTCCGAGCGGCTGGCCTGCCGGGTGGGGGATGTGATTCTGGCGGATTCAAAGGTAATATCAAAGCGGTACAAAGAAACATTCGGCCGCGAAACCATATATATCCCCTACGGCAGCACCCCGTGGCCCCGTGAAAATGAACGGGGCAGCACTGATGCTCTTGAGCTGTTCGGCCTCGAGCCGGAACAGTATATACTGTTTGTCAGCAGGCTTACCCCTGAAAACCAGGCCCACCTTCTCGTTGAGGCCCATCGGGCCTCGCGCACGCGCGCAAAGCTTGTTATCATAGGTGATGCGCCCTACATGACGGACTACAAAAAATATCTTCAAAGCCTGTGTGACGAGCGTGTTATTATGACGGGGTATCAATTCGGGGATGCATACCGGCAGCTGAGCTGTCACTGTCTTTTTTTTGTGCTCCCGTCCGGGATCGACGGTACGCGGCCGGTGCTGCTTGATCAAATGGGGTTCGGCAACTGTGTGGTGGTGAGAAACACCCCGGCCAACATGGAGGTTATCGGTGACAGCGGCTTGTGGTTCGATAAAAAAAGGCCTGCCGAATCGCTTGCAGAGCAGATCGAGCGTCTGACCGGCGACCACAGCACTGTAAAACACTTCCGGCAAAAAGCGCTCGCCCGCGCCAAAGACGCGTTCTCCTGGGAGCGGACAACCGATCAGTACGAAGCGCTTTTCCATCGCATGCTTGCCGAAAAAAGACAAAAACGATGATACGCGAACAGGATCACCGCTTTATTCCCGCTCTGGCAGCGCTTGACATATGCGCCATGGCCCTTGCATTCTTTACAGGCACACCTGCAGTGCTGTACGCGCTGTCCGAGGCGGCAGGCTCCGCGGACCCGGCAGAGTGGTACGGGATGATTCTGAGCAGCCACGCCCTCGCCGCGCCCTTTCTGGCGGTAATCCCCCCTGTGTTTCTTAATATGGCAGGCGCCTACCGCCTCAGCCGGTTCAGCCGGCCCGGCGGGCTCAGCCGCGCCGCCTTTTTGTCCTGTCTGCCCGCGCTGGCCGTGTGCTGTGCGGGCGCTGCGCTGTCAGCCGGGCGCGCCGGACAGTTCGGCTTTCTTATTCTCTACTGCCTCTGGGCCTGGGCGCTGTTTTGGGTGAGCCGGCATGTCTTCGGAGCGTATGTGCGGCGCCGGCGCGCGCGCGGAGAGCACCTGGTCTATTGCATCATTCTGGGCTCATATGAACAGGCCTCGCGCATGGCCGCTTTCTTCCGTGACCGACCGCACCTGGGCATTGCGGTGAGCGGCATACTGACAGGGGACAGCCGGAATATCGGCAAAAGCTGTGCAGGCGGCGCACAGGTAATCGGAACAATGAGCGACCTCGGGCAGGCAGTGCGGACCCGTATCGTTGACTGGGCCGTGCTCGCGGACGAGGCGGAGGGCGCCCCTGATACGAGGTCCGTTGAGCGGCAGTGCCGGATTGAGGGTGTCGGCTTTGCCGCCCCGTCCCGCCTCTACCGCGGCAGAGGCGAGCTGATTTCAATAGAGCAGGCTGAGGGGATCTGTCTGATCCAGAGCAGGCCGTTTGCGCATCTGCCGGTGCAGCGCTTTCTTAAGCGCGCGGTTGATTGTGCCGCAGCCTCGGCTGTGGTGCTGTGCTGCCTGCCGCTGTGGATTATTGTTCCGATCGCCATCAAGCTGACCTCCCCGGGGCCGGTTTTCTTTGTTCAGGAGCGGGTGGGCAGAAACGGCAGGCGCTTTAAGATGTACAAGTTCCGGTCGATGGTTGACGGCGCCGAGCAGATGCAGGAGAAGCTGCAGCACCTCAACGAAATGGAGGGCCCGGTTTTTAAAATAAAAAACGACCCCCGCTTCAGCAGCATCGGCGGGTTTCTTCGCAAAACAAGCATTGACGAGCTGCCCCAGCTGTTCAATGTGATCAGGGGAAACATGAGCCTGGTGGGGCCCCGGCCGCCGCTGCTTTCCGAGGTGGTCCAGTATCAGACGGGTCATCGAAAGCGGCTGTGCGTTATACCGGGCATGACCTGCCTGTGGCAGATTACCGGCAGGAATGAAATAAAATTCAAGGAGTGGATGCTTCTTGATGCCGAATATATTGACAGCTGGTCTTTAATGCTTGATATTAAAATTCTCGTCGGGACGGTCAGGGCTGTATTGCTGGGGCAGGGGGCACACTGATACATACAGGGGGGAAGGCAATGGGGTTTTTAAAACAGATTTTTACGCTCGGGCGCAATGAGATCTATGACGAGGCGATCGCCCTGTATAACAGGTACCGCTACAAAGAGGCGATCGCGCTGTTCAGAAGGATCCTGCAGAAGGCGTCCCCGTCGAGCCTGCACTACAGCCTTGCGGGCTTTTACTGCGGGCAGGCGCACCTCAACCTGGGCATTATGCAGTATGCCTCGGGCAATTTTTCGGGCGCTATAACGGAATTACAAAAAGCCCTGCACCACAACCCCGACAGCCTGGACCTGCACCTGTTTATCGGCATCTGTCAGAACAACCTGGGGCAGTTCAACGAGGCGGTGCGCACATTTCAGACAATTCTCGAGGCCGATCCCGCAAGCGCCTCGATACGGCTGAAGCTGGGGATCAGCCTGCACAACCTGCAGATGTGGGACCGCGCCGCAGAGATGTACCGGGCAATACTTGAAAGAAAGCCGCGCTACGCTGACGTGCACTACCGGCTCGGGCTTGCCTATTTAGGCAAGGGCGACGCCCGCCGGGCGATCGGGTCCTTTGAGTCGGCGCTGGATATCAACCCCCGGTACGTAAACGCGCATATCAAGCTGGGTATTGCCCAGACATACCTCGGTGAATTCACCGGCGCCATTGACACCTTCGCGGCTATTATCGATGAGCACCCCGACTTTGCCGACCTTCGATATTACGCAGCGATCGCCTACGCCGGCATGAGCAGGGTTGAGGAGGCAATCGACTCATTCAGACAGGCGCTGCGCATCAATCCTGAATACGTCGATGCAAAAATAAAGCTCAGCATTCTTTACTGCCGCACCGGGGATATCGACGCCGGGCTCAGGGAGCTGAAGGATGCCGGGCGGCTCGACCCCTATAACAAAAGCCTGGAAAAGCTTATCCGGACCGTCTCCGGTATCGCCGCAGACCCGAACTCGCCCGGGCAGGTATCAGAAAATCTGGACAGCGTGTTCGGGGGTGAGAAACCGCTTGCACAGACAATACAGGAGTTCAACAAGCACATCAAGATCATACCCGACATGTCGGACATCATGCCCATCATAAAGCATTTCACGCAGGAAAACACCCAGCTGTGCGAAATGCTGCTGGGCGTTGTCGAGGAGCACATAGAGCAGCACCCCGACTATCCGGATCTGCATAACACGCGCGGCGTGCTGCTGCAGAAGCTGAGAAGACTGCAGGATGCGGAAGCATCGTTTCGGGAGGCGGTGCGCCTTGCGCCGGCATACCGCGATGCCAGAATACATCTGCTCAAGCTGCTAGTTGAAGCACAAAAGCACCAGGAGGCCGCAGAGCAGGCCGGGCTTCTTATTGAGCGGGGCGTGGCCTACCCTGATGTGCTCTGTGCGGCAGGGCAGGCATATCTTGCCCTTGCCCGGTTTGATGCGGCGCTGCAGTGCGCCGACAAAGCCCTTGATGCAAAAACGGGCTACGCGCATGCGCATCTTATTCGCGCGCAGGCACATGAGCAGCAGGGCCGGACGCCGCAGGCGGCGGCCGACTACAACCAGTGCCTTGCCTGCAACCCCTCCCCCGCCGTAAAGCGACAGGCTGAAGAAGGCTCTGTTCGGCTTCGCCGCAAAAGCTGAGCCCATTGAACCCCGCCCTGCAATCTGCTGCTCCCTGCTTGTGTTTATTTTCACTATTGTTTCAGCACTAAAAAGCGCTGATATGACAAAACCGGGGCATATCTGCCTAATCTCACGAATTTGACCGGCAAATCCCATTTTATTTGACCGGCAATT
>CAZUMW010000015.1:0-86851 GCA_964621615.1 uncultured Thermodesulfobacteriota bacterium | reverse complement strand
GGGTCTGGATTTCTGTAATCAAGTACGCTATTGTTTTCCATGGTGTATCCTTTCTCTTCCGGGTTTTAAAATTTGGCGATTTTATTTCCCGGAGAGGATACACCACTTATCCTCTCATACACAACTTTTGATTATACCTCACGAAAACAACCACATGATTAACCGGAAAAGGTAACGCGGTCGAGTTTGCTGAAGCCAACTTGGCGCCGGGAAAATATTATTAATATGCTGCATTTAAAAAAGGATGTTTACAGATGAAACCATATTTTGTTACCGTTTTTTGTTTTGTATGTTTTCTGACATATGGCTGCAAAGACACTCCTAATGATGATAATTCAACATCAGAATCAACCACTACGACACCGGTTGTAACCACAACGACAAGCGTTGCGCACGGTGAGCAGGAAGAGGTTCCGATTTCATGGCAGTTCAGTAACGATATGGCAATTGCAATGTCTCCCGGCTTCAGCGTAGTTGCACCGGATATTGTCAAGATTGACAGCTCTAACTACCGTATTTATTTCAGCATCAACGAGGAAGGCATCGGCAGTGCGGTGAGCACTGATGCTCGGAGCTGGACTGTTGAAGACGGCGTTCGCCTTGCAAGTAGAGGCGTTGACGGTGAAGAGGATTATAAGGTTTCACACCCATGGGTTATAAAATACGACGATGAAACATTTCGGATGTATTATGTGTCAACTCTTTCAGCAGACGGGGCAGAAACAGGTGTATCCCTTATTAAAAGTGCCATAAGTAGTGATGGACTTACGTTTACCAGGGAAAGCGGCTCCCGCATCGGTATTAATGATGACATGGGACTTTCAGGAGCTGCACATGGCAGGATTTTCTGCAAAGACAACGGTACCTATGTAATGCTTTTTTCTGCAAACAAGGTCGGTAGCGACGGCCCGAGCTCTATAATGCTTGCGACATCAAACGATGGGCTCAGTTTCACTCTTGAAAACGATGAGCTTTTTAAAAACTGTCATGATCCCTGCATTATTGAACTCACCGACGGGAGATGGGCTGCAGTCTTCCGCCATCTTTTAAAAAGCAGCCTTATAAGCTATTCATCAGACGGCATAAGCTGGACCAAACCGGAGCCGTTGAGTTTTTATGACAGTAGCGGCACCCTGCTTACCGGAGACACTGAAGGCGTTGAGGATCCTTGTCTGCTGCGAATGCCTGACGGTACTATCGGTATGTATGCAAACGCGGTTCCCTTACTGTTTGATGACCAGGGAGGGATTATCGGGTTAGATCCAATGTGAAATAAGAATGGGTCTTCTGATATTTTTATGCACGAAAACAGGGTTAACCCACTGTAATAACAGTGTAAAATTTTAAAGGCAGCGTTAACAGCATATAAGAATCCTCGCCAGGATATCAGAGTTGTTTTGTTGTTTTCTTTAGCCCCATGCAGTCGGAGTTGACTCGATTTCGACATGTCGGGGTAGCAGTTCAATTCCTCATCATCTCCACTACAGGTAATACAAAGTACCCTCGACCCCAAGATCATCCTTTCTTTTTGTTGGCTTAAATACTTCACCTAAGTATTGGCGCAATTGTCGTACAACTTTTACCGTCGATATTTTGGAATCCATTCTATGTGGTACTTGCAATCACATTTGGTATGTTTTAAGCTTTGATTTAGTGCCATCGGAAACCACCTTTCGGTTAATTTTGATCGGTTTACCGATTCAGGAGGTTTTCTTATATTCCCGCATTTGTCAATCTATGGGTGGCACCGGCAAAGCAGAAATGCGTGGCAGTAAAATACATCTCACAGTTATCGGTAATATATTTCAGGGGAGAATGTGCTATGGAAAAAAAACGATATGTGCGTGCATTTTTGTATTCTCTTATTATTTTGACAGCCGTGATTTTATTTTTTATACCAGTCGGCTGTGATGATGATTATGACAGCGATAACCAGACAGATAACTCCACTGATAATGTTACCGTTTCGATTCCCCCGGATATTGAGCAAAACTGTATCGGCTTTCTCAGCGCAAATCCTGTCGAACTCAAGACTATTGCTATGACCGGTGCAGCATGGACGCGGCCGCACCCCGGTCCTTTTGTCTGGGGGTGGATTGAGCCGCAGCAGGGTTCGCCCGATTATTCAGAAGCCGATAAATGGGTGACCGGTTCTCAGCATGAGGGTGTTGCACTGCTGGGAACTATCTGGCCCTTTGCGGAATGGGACCAGAAACAATGCCGCGATGAAAGCTGTCAGGTCTCTACGCAAGATGAATTTTATTTTCCCGGAGAAAACATGGGCATACCGGCGAGCCGGTGTGCCCCCTGCAGCTATACGAATTATGCTTCTTTTGTGAAAAACCTTGTTGAGCGCTACGACGGTGACGGGGTAAATGACATGCCCGGATTAACTCTTCCCATAAAATATTGGGAAATACTCAACGAGCCGTCCATGAATGAAGAAACGCTTACGTTCTTTATCGGCAGCGCATCCGAATATGTAACCATACTGCAGGAAAGCTACGCCGCTATAAAAGAGACCTGTCCCGACTGCAATGTTGTGCAGGGGGGTGCGGCCGGTACCGAGCAGTGGATGACGGATTTCTGGAATGAGGTTTTTGAGAACGGAGGCGCGGACTATTTTGACATTGCCAATATTCACCATATCAGCCAGGGAGATGAATCAACCTTTAATGTTAAGGATTTCAAGGCATTACTCGACCGTCATGGTATCAGCAAACCCATATGGGTAACGGAAGCCCAGGTAAGCAGCGAGGAAACCGCACGCCCGTCGGCTCAGGGAGCCCTTGAAGCCGGAGCATCAAATATAATTTTTACCCGACTGGTAATCGGCTCAACCGGGCCTCCGGCACCGGGACAGTATTCTGATGTTTATGATGGAATCACTGATATTTGTAATTGATTTTTGACAATAGAGTATTTAAACCACAGGCTTATTTGCGGAGGGCAATTCATTGAATGAACATCATTATGGTACTATTCCGGGAATAATGTTTGTTTTTTTGTTCATATCCGTTTGCACTGTTGTTTTCTGTGCGATTTACGGATGTGATTCAGGCGGCAACAGTGCAGGGCCGCCCGCATACACCGCAGAGTCATGGGTTCGCTGCGGCGGTCCGCCCGGAGGGCTCGGGTATGATATCCGCTATGATTTTCAGGACTTTACAAGATGGTATGTTACCGATGCGGTGGCAGGTTTTTTTTACAGCACTGACCGTGGGATGACCTGGAATCCGAGCAACAGCGGATTAGAGCCACTTGAGGAATCGACCTCAATACCGGTTTTTTCGGTTACTGTTGACCCGCACGATACATCGATTCTCTGGGTCGGTATGCAGTATACCGGACATATTTATAAATCAACTGACAGGGGAATGTCTTGGCAGGAATCTGATGGCGGCATATCGCCGCACACCGGGCAGTCCTTCCGGGGATTTACGATCGATCCGCGCAGCTCGGATATTGTATATGCAGCATCTGAAGTCGAAGCATATGTGTTTGAAGACGAGGGAACAATCGGGGAAAGCCGTGAAAGCGCAGTGGGCGGAAGAGTGTATAAATCAACAGACGGCGGTGCCAGCTGGTCAAAAATATGGGAGGGAGAGGCTCTGTGTCGCTATATCTGGATAAACCCTGATGACCCTGATGTTATTTATGTTTCAACCGGTTTTTTCGACCGAAAACCGCTCAATTTTCCGATTGAAGGGGGCGGGGGCCCTGAGGACAGCGGGGGGGTCGGCATTCTTAAGAGCACTGACGGCGGGAACACGTGGACGGTTATAGATAAGCAAAGCGGGCTTAATAATGTTTATGTCAGCAGCCTGTATATGAAGCCGGGAGAGCCCAATACTCTGCTTGCCGGGACAGGATCGCTTGAGGCTCCGCTGATTAATGTTGGCGGCACTGAAAAAAGTTATGGCGGTGTGTATTATACCGATGACGGCGGTGAGTCCTGGCAGGAGGTTATTTCATATGACATTATTACGTCGGTTGAGTTCTGCGAGCAGAATCCGGATATTGCATATGCCGGAAGTTCGAAGTTTTTTTACCGCAGCACCGACGGGGGCGTTACCTGGGAGACCTACGGAGATGAGGAGCGTGAAACCTGGGGGCCCCCGGGGCTTAATCCCGGTGTTCCCGTTGATATTCAAACCGATCCGGAAGACTGCGAACGGGTATTCATAAATAATTATATAGGCGGTAATTTTCTATCAACTGACGGCGGTAAAAGCTGGCAGCTTGCCACAACAGGATACACGGGATCCGACCCGCTCGAGGTTTGTGTCGATAAACAGAATGCTTCTCGCGTGCATACTATTACCCGTATGGCTCCGTTTAAAAGCACAGACTCCGGCATAACATGGTCAGGGCAGGCATATTCGTCCTTAACCAGTGGCGGAGAAACAATCGGTATGGATCCGAAAACATCCGACCATCTTCTTGTGTGTTCGGAGATGGGCATATACGAATCAGCAGACGGCGGACAAAGCTGGGAGCTTCGGCATATGCTTGAGCCCACAGCTGCGGTGAGTGATTCCGGAAAAACCTGGGGAATGGTAGTGGTTGAAGAATTTGCATTTGCACCGTCAAACAGGCGATATGTGTATGCGCCGACAAGAAACACCGCAGTTCTTGTTGATATGATAGGCTCAAAACCCGGGCAGGTACGCGGTTTCGGCATTTACCGCTCCACTGACGGAGGCACATCCTGGACACATCTGAATGATACCGCATTCAAAGAATGCGGATTTATGGCAGCAGCGGTAGATCCTCAGGCACCCAAAACCGTTTATGCAGCAGGCATTCAGAATATCGGACTGTATAAAAGCACCGATGCAGGAGATACGTGGACTTCGATTAATGACGGCCTGCCGGAGCCGTACGGGTATTTCAGCGATATAGCGGTTGCTCCCGATAATGCGAGCGTATTGTATGCCGGGGGCGGGAGCGGGCTGTTTAAAAGCACGGACGCAGGATCCTCATGGAGTCAGCTCAGCGCGGGGCTTGACCCAGCGGCGGCGATATTGTCAATTGAAATCGATCCAAACGATTCTCGAATTGTTTATGTTTCAAACAGGCTGGGGATACACTGCTCAATTAACAGCGGTGAAACATTTTCCGAGCTTGATCAGGGCCTGGGGGACACGATTCTTACTGCTCCGGACATTGACATCAGTTCAGACGGGTCTGTGCTCTATGCTGCATCTGTAGGCATTTGGCGGCTGGGCACTCCTCAGGGGCAATAAACAGACAGAGGTACATATTATGCATTTGCCGGGATGGATGGTACGATATGCACAGGCATGTGCTGTTTCAGGAGTGCTTATTATTATTACAGCATGTGACAAGCCGGGCACAGTATCCGGAATGGTTGTTGATCAGTCCGGCCCCATTGCCGGTGCAACCGTCCGCGTCCAGGCAACTGAGAACAAAACCGAAACCGGCCGCCTGGGCGGATTTTCCCTGAGCAGTGTTGATTTGATCCAGCCGGTTACCGTCACCGCATGGGCTGACGGGTACTATGTCGGGTGGGCGCGGTTGACAAGAGACAACGCAACAGATGTGCGCATAACGCTTACTCCCTATTATACCGGTGATAATGCGGACTATGACTGGTTTTCACTCGAAAGTGCAGAAGGGTCTAAAAGCTGCGGTCACTGCATGCCTGCATATCCTGAGTGGCTTGAAGACGCTCACAGCCGCTCAGCGTCAAACGAGCGATTTCTGACCATGTATAACGGAACAGATGTTAACGGAAACAAAAGCCCTCAGACACGCTATATTTCAGTAAAGGATTACGGCATTATACCGCTTCCTCCCGACCCTGACAAACCATACTACGGCCCGGGATACAAGCTTGATTATCCTGACACAGCCGGCAATTGTGCAGCCTGCCACGTTCCGGGACCAGCAGCACTTCCCGGCATGGCCTATGCCGCCGATCCCAATGACGCCGAGGGTATCTATGCTGAAGGAATATTCTGTGAATTTTGTCATAAGATCGGTGACGTTTTGCTGGACAATGAAACCGGGCTTCCTCCGGCTAATCATCCTGGTGTTCTTTCCATGAAGCTTTTCAGGCCGGAAGAGGGGCGGCAGCTTTTCTTCGGCCAGTTTGATGATGTGACCCGCCGGGTAAGCAGGCTTCCGCTTATCGAGGAAAGCGCCTACTGCAGCCCCTGCCATTACGGCGTTTTCTGGGATATCCCTGTGTATAATTCATACGGAGAGTGGCTTGAAAGTCCATACAGTGATCCTGAAAGCGGCCAAACGTGTCAGGATTGTCATATGCCGCCGGTTGAATACGATTATTTCGTATATCCCGATAAGGGCGGGTATCATCGCGATCCGGGCCGTATTCTGAGCCACACCATGCCGGGCGCTGCTGATGAGGATCTGCTGCATAATTCCGTGAGCATGACTGTTGACGGATGTATAAAAAACAATGAAGTTCGTGTTTCGGTCAGTATAACAAACGATCAAACAGGGCATCATGTGCCGACCGACTCCCCGCTTCGTCATTTAATACTGGTGGTACATGCACAGGATGAAACCGGGGGCGAACTTGTTCAAATTGACGGAGAGACCATACCGGTCTGGGCTGGCGAAGGGGATCCTGAAGAGGGATATTATGCAGGCCTTCCCGGTAAAGTGTTTGCAAAGGTTCTTGAGGAATCATGGACCGGCCTCTCACCTACCGCAAACTACTGGAGCCTTTTCAGAATAGCCAGCGATAACCGTATAGCAGCCTTTCAAACGGATACCGGCAGCTATGTTTTTGATGCGTCAGCGGCACAGAGTGCAACAGTTTCCGCCAGGCTGATCTACCGGCGCGCATTCAAAGAGCTGATGGACCAGAAAGGGTGGGCTGTGCCCGATATAATTATGGAACACAGTACGATAACCCTGCAAAGAGAAGATGACGAATGAAAACAATTGCAATTAACCTTTTGATTGTGTGTGCAGCTCTGTTGCTCATGTGTTCTGCAACCGCTTGTTTAGATCCCGGCGATCCGGATGCAGAAACGATAATTACATCTGCGCAGTGTGTTGAACAGTCCTCACCGGTTGTTAATGTGCTTCGCTATGACTGCACTGTTGAAACAGCATGTGCGGCAGACGTAAACATCGCTTTTGGTGAGGAAGGTGAGCAGCTATCGCGGCAGACAAAAACGTCTACAGGAATGATCCATTCATTTACCCTGTATAATCTCAAAACAGGGACAGACTATAAGTGGGAGGCACGGACGGGAGATGAGTCCGTGTCAGGAGAATTCACTACCCGTTCACTGCCGGATGATTTAGCAAACGTGCAGACGGAGATCGTGCAGCCGTGTCAAAACTGTAATACTGATTATGTATTGCTCATAATGGGATGCGGCACCGATGCCGGTTCCGATTATCTCACTGTTTTTGATGTTCAGGGAAATATTGTCTGGTATGACAATCTTTCGTACATTATCGGTGAAGAATCGCCCTCCATTGATACTATGTCGATAACAGATAACAACACAATTGTTGCTATGGCAAACCGCGAGTGGATTGTGGAGCTTGATTTTACCGGCAATGTTCTTATGACATTGCAGCGAAACGAGGTTGAGGAATTTGAAAACTATGTTCACCATGATGTGCTGCGTCACGGCAAAAAATACCTGGGCGATTACGGCACGTGACAGTGAGGACGGCGCTTATATTATTGACGGTGTGTATGTGTTTGATGAAAACGGTAAAAAAGTTCGGGGCTGGGATGTTGAAAATGTATTTCATCCACGGGGAAGCGAAGATACAAATTTCTGGAAAGCATACGGGTTGCAGGGCCGCGACTGGGCCCATGCAAACGCGGTATCTGTTAGAAACAGCGGTGATTTCCTTTTTTCGCTCACCGGTATTCATTCGGTGCTTTTGATAAACGGTGAGAGCGGCGGGGTCACCTGGGAATTGAACGGTGAGGACGGCGGCGACTTCACGATTACCGGATCGGATACCGATAATAACGATTTTTTCGGACAGCATCATGTATGGCAGAGAGAAAACGGAAATATTGTTCTTTTTGACGACCGTAACACCCACGAATGCGGCGCTCAGTGTGAAGAAGCCCGGGTTATAGAGCTGAAGCTGACAGAAAACCATGCAGGGGACAAAACGGCACGTATCGTACGGGAGTTCCCTATAGGAGAGCAGTGTTCAACTCAGGGCAGTGCGTACGATGTCGGCGACAATATGCTGATCAGCTGCTCGAGCTGCACCATGGTCAAGGAAATCGATGAGCAGGGACTAAATTATTGGGAAATGCGTTTTAGCTGCGCACCGGGATCCACCCGCGAACAGCCGCTTTATCGTGCAGCTCCTTTTTCATTTTAGCGCATTGGGAATTATGTATGGACCGTATTGTGGAAACCATGTTACAGAACATGAAAAAACCGTAATTTTATATGTGTGATTAACACACTTTTCTGCAACCGAACGCCGGGCAGCTTTTAACAATGCCCGGCTTTTTTTTGCAGATATTTTTCGGATGGTAATGGATTAGGATTTACCCGCATATATACAGGTAGGCAACAAGAGCTGCAACGCTCATAATATAAACAATGAGCACCGGCTTTTCGCGGTATGGTGTTCTGTTAATCAAATAACATTGAACAAGCCCGATAATAACCGAGGGAGTTATCAGCTCGGGCCTATTCAAAGGCATGAAGGACAAAGCGTATGACAGAAAAACGAAACCGCCGATTATAACTTTGCTCAATCGCATCCCTAAAAGAACGGGCAGTGTTTTTATGCCGGCTGCGGCATCTCCTTCCCGGTCCTTAAGGTCAATCACATTGCAGGCACCCGTAAAAAATATGAGGAAAAACAGCGGAATCTGCCAGGGAATTTCCATAGTTCCGCCGGCAAGGGTATATCCCATAATGAATAAAACAAGCGAGTTGAACGATATGCATATTTTTGAAACAACCGGCACCCTTTTCACACGAAAAGGAGGAAGTGAATAAAACACATAGCCGGAGATAAAAAGCAGAATAAAAAATAGATGACCGAATCCGGCGGCAAGGGCATAACAAAGTGATAATGCAAAAAAAAGCCAGCCGAGTTTTCGATAACGGTCTATCGGAATCGATCCCGAAACGGTAGGCCGGGACGGATTGGAGATTTTATCTGTTTCATAGTCTGCAAGATTATTGGTGATGAGTGAAAAGAGGCAGCCGAACAGAACCGCAGCAGGAAGACATATGAGAGAAAAGAAAAAATCGTGACCCCAGTCGGTTCGTGGTGTGAAAAACAAAATTCCAATGATAAACATTATTTCAAAATGAAGCACCCGAAGCAATCTGATGTCTTTTACAAGAGCACGGCTGTACCGCGGGTTATAGCAGTACAAAAGGGCCGGCCCAAGAAAAAGCAGAACGGTTAAATAGAAGTTTCGCATGAGGATCGGGGAATAGGAATAGGAAAGACCGGCCAGAGACAGCATATGCTTAGCGCCATAGGGAGCGATGCCGTAGAGAAATATTACGGTATACATTAACAAGACATACACAAGGCTGCGTATAATGCTCAGGGTTTTTACATAAAAGTATATGCCGCTTATGATCAGGACACATGCTATTTCAATGCGCATGCCCGGGCTGACGCCGAACACATCAAGGGGACCGAAAAAGGTGAAGAACCGGAACAGAAGGTCCTCGTGTATGCCGGGGAGCATATATGAAATATCATATCCGTATCCGGGATATAATATGAGATCAATAGCCGGTGCCAGCAAAAGAATGATGAAGGACGGCAACACGACCCGGGCCGTTACTGCGGCACTCTGCCGGGTCGCCCGTGCGAAAAGGATGATCAGGGCTGCGGCCAGACAAATATAGGAAAGGTAATAATGCACGAAAAGAACAGCGGAAACCGATTCATTGTCGGAATACATCTCGAGAAAGTTTCGAAGCGTGACGGCGCCAAGAAAGGTCAAAATGCATCCGGCAGGCGGATTGCTTTTACTTTCAAGAGCGCTGATAATCCGTATGATGACCGGGAGTTTCATTATGATATCGTGCCGAGCATTTTTGTGTTACCGGTTGACAACGCTGTAATTGTGTATGTGCTCATAATGAACAATGAATTTTACCGTAATGTTTTCATGCTCTATGCGTGCTACTTCTGAATCGACAGTCGAATCGGCTGCCTTTGCAATAACGGTTTGAATAACAGCTTTTTCACCGCCATCGACAGTTACGGAAAAATCTCTGGTAACCCATTTTGTTTCATTGGTCCAGTAGCCTATGCGTACCGTATGCGTTCCAGGGGCAACCCGCACTCCTGTATCAGTATCGCCTGAAAGGCCGGAAAAAACACCTTTGATTAGAAAAAAAGGCAGCAGGGCAATGTAATATACCGCTTTTAGCGCTGCAGGTGTTTTACTTTTTTTATCTGCATTTTCCGGAATATCAGAAACATACATCCCGTCAATGAGATACACGCACGCATTAATCACCCCTTTGTATGTAATGATGCCAAACGGGAAACCTTCGGGCGGTGATATGTGACGGTTTGAAATGGAGGGAGCGCTTTCGGTCATGCCTGCCGTGCAGACGGAGCACATCAATATTCCAGCCATCCAAAAACAGCCGATCAGTAAAAATGTAATTCTATGCGAGTTGCTTAAACGGTGCGACATAGCCACAGACTGAAAAAAAGAGTTTGAACACTTTTTCGATCAAATAATCGGGCTCTTTAGTATATTTAAGAATATTTTTTCATCCGGAATTGGTAACACCTGCTCAGTTTCTGTGCGGCGTTCTCATCATATCATTATTGTTTAATATTGATGCCTGCTTTAAACACGCCATTGTCTGTATACCCCATACGTTAACACACAATTAACAATAAGCTTATTTTTCATTAACCGCAAAACAGGAATGTTAATAAAAACATTCTTTTCGGGCTTGTTAACAGAAATTTAACCTTTTGTTTATCACTGCTTAACGGATCATTAATATCTCTGTGAGTGATTAACAACAAAGTGTTAGGAAGGGAATACAATGCGCATCGTATTATATTTATTGATTATCGTTTTCATCGCTGCTGTCCCGGTTTCATCAGCTGCTGAAGATCAGCCGGGAAAAATTAAAAACACCATTAACAGTTCAATTTCAACGCGCAAGTCGACTCAGGAAGAGGTCGCCGAGTGGCAAAGCGAAAAAGAGCGGCTGAAAAGCAGATATTTTCAATTAAAAGATACGCTGGATGCTCAAAAGCTTGAAATAAAGCATATGCAGGATGTTGTCGATCGCCAGGGTGCGTTTATGGACAGAATGCAGAGACAGATTATTGAAATGGAAAAAATTCGGCAAAACCTCATACCGTTTCTCAGCGGTGTGCTCGATAAAATGAAGGACCATATGGATAAGGATTTACCGTTTCTGATAAGGGAGCGCAGCGAGAGAATACAATCTCTCAGGCAGCTTATACACGATCCAGAGCTTACAATGGGTGAAAAAATCAGGCGGGTATTTGAAGGACTTCGCGTTGAAATGGACTACGGAAAATCGGTTGAAACAGCCAAAGAGCACATAATCTTCGACGGCGAGGAAATAATGGTTAACGTGCTGCGGCTCGGCAGAACAGCTCTGCTGATGGAAACGCTTGATGAAAATCATGTCGGCATGTACGCAGGTGGAAACTGGAAGGAAATTCCCGGCAGATATGCCGGCGAAATCAGAAAAGCAATTGAAATCACTGAGCGGCGAAGACCGATTGAATTTGTAAACCTGCCGGTGAGAGGGGAGCTTATTCATGAATAAGGCAATAAGTGCGGGGATTTTTTTGTGGTTACTGTTTGTTCCTTTTGTTTTACCTGCTCAGCAGGCACAGTCTGATCCTCTGCAAGCACGTCGAGAAAAGAACGTGACTCAGCCGATAGATGCGGCACAAGGAAAAGCTGACAAAGATCTTGCTCAGGCAAAAAAGGAAGCTGCGCTTCAGGAAGCTGAAATACTTTATGAGCAGGGTACGCTGCGAAAAAAAGTCGCAGAAATGGAACAGAAAAAAGCACAGGCAGAAAAGCGCCTTGAGTTATTGAACACACAATACACGGATAATGACAAGGAAATAGCACGCCTCCAGAAGCGCATAGAGGATGAAGAGGGAGCGATGAATGAAGTCTCGGGTTCAGTTCGCGGTATTGCTCAGGATACTTCAACCGCCCTTCGGCAATCGATTGTATCGGGCCAGCATCCTGGGCGTGATAAAGAGCTCGAGCCGCTTTTATCAGAGCTGGAATTCCCTTCGCTGGAAAATATTAAGTCAATGGCCGATGTCATGTTCGGCGAAATCAGGAAAAATGGTGATATTTTCTCAAAAGAGATGTTGTTTATTGATGATTCCGGAAGAAAGACAAAAGGAACCGTTATACGCATCGGAGCATTCAATGCGCTTTATGAGAAGGATGGAGATGTCGGCTATTTGAAGTATTCGCCGGTCAAGCAGTCCTATCATGAGCTGACTGTATCACCTCCCTCTTCAATGATTAACGAAGCTGAAGAGTTTGCGGTTAATGAATCGCCCGGATGCTACATCGACCTGTCAGGAGGCAGTGCTTTCAGGCAGCTGACCGATATGCCCAGCTGGTACGAGCAGCTGAAGTCGGGCGGCTTTTTGATGTATCCGCTTCTTATTGTCGGATTTGTCGCAGTCATACTTATGATTGAGCGCCTCTACGTTTTGAGCCGGGAGGGAAAAGATGCCGAGCAGCTTTCGGGGAGAATAAGCAGCATGCTGCAGCAGAAAAGCTGGGATGAGGCGATGCGACAGTGCTCACGCAAAAAGGGATCATTGTCTCATGTCATTCAGGCAGGCATCAATCACCGACACGAGCGGGTTGAGGTCCTCGAATCGGTTATGGAGGAGGCGATACAGTCAGCAATGCCGAGGCTGGACCGAAATATGTCTGCTCTGCAGATTCTGGGAATGGTGTCGCCGCTGCTCGGCCTGCTCGGTACGGTTACCGGAATGATAGCAACCTTTCAGATGATAACCCTGTATGGCACGGGTGATCCCAAAATCATGTCCGGCGGCATATCCGAAGCCCTTATTACCACGCAGTACGGCCTGATTGTCGCAATACCCATTATTCTTGTTCATGGGTATCTGCAGGGCAGAATTGACCGCATCATCGGCCTGCTTGAAGAAAAGGCGATAATGCTCGTTAACACTGTTAAAAAAACAGACCAGCATTCATAGATATGATCTGGAACATCTCTGTCATCACATATATTCAAATGGGCGGATGGGTCATGATTCCGCTCATAGCACTTTCCTTTGCGCTCGCATACCTTGTTGTCGAACGTGTGCTTTTTTTTGCTCAGCTTCGATCTGATGACATATCAACTGATGACGTGATCGGCGTGCTTTCGGGTAAAGGGTGTCAAGAATGTGAAAAAAAGCAAGGCGTTCATAGCATTATGCTCAGCAATCTTTTACAGGCAAAAGACAAATACAAAAGAATCGACCGATCGATAGTTGACGAAGTCATTCAGAATCTGCAGCCCGAATTTTCACGCCATTTGAAAAATATCGGCGCGCTGACGTCCGCCGCTCCATTGCTGGGTCTGCTCGGTACAGTTTCCGGGATGGTAACAACATTTAATGTCATGAATATTTTTGGAACAGGCAATGTCAAAGCAATGTCAGGCGGAATATCCGAGGCGCTTATAACAACGCAGTACGGCCTGGTGGTTGCTATTATCGGGCTTTATGTGAGCATGATACTGAACCGACGCGCCCAGAAATACGAAACCATTGTTCATGATGTTGGTGTGCATATTATAAGAAAGTTTGACCTATGATACGAGCAAAGCGTAAGCGGTCTACCGGCCCGATAGAGTTGAATATGGGTCCGCTGATGGATCTGGTTTTTCTGCTGTTAATCTTTTTTATCGTTACCACGACATTCGTCAAAGAGACCGGTATCGATGTTCATCGACCTTCGGCCAAGACAGCGAGCAAAAAGCCCAGCAGCACGATACTGATCGGGATCAGCAAAGAGGGAACCGTGTATATGGAAAACCGTATTATAGATATCAGGGCTGTCCGGGCAAATGTTGAAAAAGCGCTTGCGGAAAAGCCGGAAGCGGGTGTGATTGTGGTAGCAGACAGAAAAAGCCATACCGGCGTCGCCGTAAAAGTTGTAGACCAGTGCAGGCTGGCCGGAGCTAAAGGCGTATCTATTGCAGCTAAAGTTGAAGAATGACCCGCGCTAAAAGACTTATTTCCGCATTCGTGATCGCAGCTGTGGTTAACGGGCTGCTGATAGCAGTTATGCCTCTGCTTCTTCGTTTTGCCAGCCCGCCGAGGAAAGATCACATAACCGATGCAATAAAGCTTATGGGGGCGATAAAGCTGAAGCCGCCCCCGCCCCGTAAGACACACGTGCGGAAAAAAAGGAAAAAGCCCCCGAAGGTGAACCCGAAAATCAAGCAGATAATGCCTAAAATTGATTCGGCCGATCTTCTCGATGTTCCCTTTCAGTTCGATCTCGGTCTGGCCAAAGGGGATGGTGACATGGAGCTTTCGCTCGGCATGAAAATATGGAACCAGGATGATGTCGATGTAAAGCCGGTACCTCTGTTTCGTACGCGGCCGACGTATCCATCAAAAGCAAAAGCAAAGAACATAACCGGCCGTGTTACTTTTAAGCTTCTTGTTGATAAAGACGGCATGGTGAAAACAATAGAAATAATCGATGCTGAACCCCAGGGGGTTTTTGAGGAGGCAACGGTAAATGCGGTGCGCCAGTGGCGCTTTCAGCCGGCAAAAGTGAAGGGCAAGCCGGTTCCGTGCTGGTGTCAGTCATCGATTGCATATGATCTGGATCTTGATTGAGAATAGCGGTTCAATGAAAAGATACATGTCTTCCACCCGCATTATTTTAATCCTGCTGCTGTGTTTTGCTTTTGCGCCGGCCGGAGCACGAGCAGAGAGCTCAATTAACTGGGATGAGGTTTCGGAAAGAGCAAAGCGCGCGTTGTACAAGGCGCAGCAGCTTATGAACGAATCTGCGTTCGGCGAGGCAATAGAGCATCTGGAGGGCTTTGCAGCTCGACATCCAGAACACAATCATTTCCTTATCGAGTTCAATATCGGAACCTGTTACGGCTTTTTAAATGATCAGAAAAAAGCAATTGCGCATCTTGAAAAGGCTGCGGATCTAAATGCTGAGTATTCCCCAATATGGCTTAACCTCGGAAAAATGTATTACGGAGCGGAACAGTTTGATGAATCCGGCAAAGCGCTTGAAAAGGGTGTTGCCCTGAGCGCAAAAAAAGAGCCCGACCTTTTGTTTATGGCCATGGCAGCATACTACCAAAGTGCCAATTACGCTGATTCGATTCGTGTGGGAGAAGAGCTGATCACGACCTACCAGCGGCAGACATTCAACATTATCAGCCTGCTTGCAAATGCATATATAACCATTGAAGATTATGACGGCGCAATAGCCATGCTCAGCCGCCTGCTTGAAGCCAATCCCAATAATGAAAAGGTCTGGAAGCTCCTTGCCCAGGCATATTTTAAAAACCAGCAATACAGAAAAGCCGCAGTTTCCTATGAGAGCTACGGGTATCTGCACGGCCTTGACCGCAAAGAGATTATGGTAATGGGTGATTTGTTTACCATGGTCGGCATTCCGATACGTGCTGCACATTATTACAAAAACGCGCTGAGCGAGGGCGGCGATGCCCGTGAGTATGAGAAGATGTCGGTTGCATATTATTCAGCCTATGAATTCGATAAAGCTATTGCTGCAATTGATAAGGCCATTGAGGAGAAGAAAACTCCCGAGCGGCTGCTTCTCAAAGCGCAGCTGTACTATCTTCAGAGTGAATTTAAAAAGGCACAGGAGCTCTATGTTGCAGCTGCGCAGCAGCTGTCAACCGACGGACATGAGTGGCTCATGGCAGGATACTGCGCCATGCGGTCAGGGGAAATAGACATTGCAAAGGATCTGCTTCAAAAGGCAGTTTCGTTTCCTCAGCAGCGGCAGGAAGCAATGGCTATGCTGAAAATGCTGACGCCGGTTGAAGAAATACAACACCTCATGTCATCACTTGGTGAAGCGCAAAACAATACAACAAAGTAAATTGATGTGCCTTAAACGAATGCCGGTGCCTCCTGTTATGAATTTTCACAAAACCCATATTGATGATCTTTTAATTATATTTTGCGCATCAGTGATGATTATTTGCATAATGCTGCATGCATCTACCAGTGTTGCTCATGCCGCTGCAGGAAGCAGCGGTGGCTCCACTGCAGCACAGGGTGATCAAAGCACTGGAACTCTTACGGGTACGGTATGTGACGCAGCGGGGAAAAAGCTTTCAGAGGCAGGGGTGAATATTACGCCTGCGGATGCAACAGCCGGCACATCCGAACAATTTGTGCTTACAAACAGCGAAGGGTTTTTTGCCGCAAAGCTTCCACGCGGTACGTATACAATAACAATTACCTACCCGAACTGCGAGACAAAGGTGATACGTGACATCGCAGTTGCACCCGGAAAGCCGAAACATATACGCGCCGAGCTGTCGCCGCAGCTTGTTCAGATAGATGAAATGCGCGTTGTGGCAAAGCCGAAAGGTGATGTCGAGCTTGTTCAGCTCATGAAGCGCCGGGTAGCTTCAAACATACTGGATAACATTTCAGCAGAAACGATATCAAAAATACCTGAGTCTGATGTTGCCGGCATTCTTACAAGAATGCCCGGCATTACCATTGCAGAGGGAAAGTTTCTCCAGGCGCGCGGCATGCCGAAGCGCTATAACAGAACACAGTTTAACGGCTCGACACTTCCGACAACGAAGCCGAACGAAAAGCTGGTTCCGCTGAACCTGTTTCCGGCAGGTGTTGTTGAGTCTCTCAATGTCGCTAAGTCATATTCACCCGATCTCCCGGGCAACTTTTCGGGCGGGCTGTGTCAGATACAG
Organism: uncultured Thermodesulfobacteriota bacterium; assembly: GCA_964621615.1. Classification (GTDB taxonomy): domain Bacteria; phylum Desulfobacterota; class WTBG01; order CAIYCZ01; family CAIRTM01; genus CAZUMW01. The sequence goes on along the minus strand of CAZUMW010000015.1, from coordinate 69,875 downwards.
ACAAAGTCAATACCCGACTCACCTTTTTGCAAATTGAAAACAACGCTTGAATATAATACCGCCACGACGAACAGGGATTTTCTTACCTATCACGGAGGAGGACGTGACTGGCTTGGATATGATGACGAAACCAGAGACAAGCCGGGAATCATACCCGATGACAAGCTTGTTCGCAGGGGGCGCTTTACCAAGGACGGCTATTCGCCCAGTGAGCTCGAGCGTTTCGGCGAGGCAATGAGCGACACGTGGGAGCCCTATGTCGAAAATGCTGATTGGAATCATGATTTCGGCCTTGTCTTCGGCGACCGCATCGGAAGATTCGGGTATACATTTAATGCCGGATATAAAAATGAATCACAAATCAGGGAAAATGAAAAAAACAACATCTATTCGGCGCAGGGAGGGCAGGGTGAGCTTAAGCTTGACAATTATTACACATTTGACCGGGCGACCCGGAAGATCCGCGTTAACGGAATGCTCAACTGCGGCTTTGAGTTAACGCCGGACCATAAATTTTATATCAGCAATTTTTATATTCATACCGGTGAGGATGAGGTTACTCACTACGAGGGGTACAACAGCGATATCGGCGGCGAAATTAAAGACAGCAGACTTCGCTGGGTGGAAGAGGAGATATATTCGGGACAGATTCGAGGCGAGCATTATTTTTACGGTCTGTTCGAGCAAAAGCTTGACTGGGAATATACTTATTCGATGGCGACCATGTGGGAGCCGGATCTTCGTGAAACGGAATATGAATACAACCCGCCGACAGGAAATTTTAATTTCGCCAATGAAAGCATGAGCGGGTTTCATATGTGGACCCGGCAGGAGGAGGATATACATGACCTGAAGATGAACTGGCGTGTGGCCTTTGATCAGTGGTCAGGCCTGGAGACAACAATCAAGACCGGTGCGGGATACCTTGAGCGTGATCGTGAGTTCTGGTCAAGGCGGTTCCGGTTTATGCCTCTTGACACAAGCAGAATTGATATTTCTGATCCTGTTGAGGATATACTGGTCGATGAAAATATAAATCCGTATGAATTCGAGATACAGGAGACAACCAGGACAACAGACCAGTATGACGCGGATCAGAAAGTGTGGGCGTGGTACTGCATGATGGATTTGCCGATATTTTCCTGGCTCAGCGTATCAGGCGGTGTGCGCTTTGAGGATTCCGACATTAACCTGGTAAGCTTTAACCTTTTCGACCCAAGCGACAAGATAACATCAGATATTGAAACTGAAGACTGGTTCCCCGCGCTGAATCTTACCTTCAAAATCACCGACAATATTAACATTCGGATGGGATACAGCGAAACCGTGTCCCGGCCCGAATTTCATGAGCTGGCGCCGTTTGAATTTACCGATGTTCGCGGCGGCAGGGCCGTTAAGGGAAACCCGGATCTTGAGGTGTCTGAAATCAAAAATTACGATTTCAGATTTGAGTGGTTTATCAACGACCTGGATTTGCTGGCGGTTAGCGTTTTCTATAAAGATTTCACCAACGCCATTGAAAAAACCATACAGCCGACCATTGAGCTCAGAAGATCATATATCAATGCAGATGATGCATGGCTGTGGGGCGTAGAGCTCGAGCTCAGAAAAAACCTCGGGTTTTTATCACGATATCTGCAGCACTGGAACATTACCGGCAATTATATTTATTCCGATTCTGAATCTGAAATTGAACCATCGCCGGGATTCGTGCCGACCAGTTTGAAGCGTGAAATGGTCGGGCAGGCTGAACATGTATATAACATAACGCTCGAGTATGAAAATCCTGATTGGCAATTCACCGGCCGTCTTATGTTTCAGCACACTTCAGACAGGATCAGTGAAATCGGCGGCCTCGGACTTCCGGACATAATTCTGGAAGACAGCAGCAAGCTTGATATCGTGTTTATAAAAAAATTATGGGAGCACTTTGAAGTTAAGCTGATCGGCGAGAACATTACAAACGAAGGAACCTCGTATACACAGGGCGGCAGGGTGTTTCATCGGTGGCGTGAAGGAGTAACCTGGAAATTCAAGCTCGCATACACCTGGTAATACATTTAAAAAAAACATTATAGATACAAAGGAGGTGATAACAAAAGACACACAGTGTATACAAATAAGTTCGCTGATTTGTATGAGTAACTTTTACAATGAACACAACCATGAAAGGAGAACATGATGAAGAAGATTTTAGTTTTAACATGCGTAATAATGGGGCTGCTGGTATCACAGAGCGGTTTTGCACAGACAACCGTTTCCGGTGATATCACCTCGGACACAACATGGTCAAGCGATATACTGCTGAGCGGTCCGGTGTTTGTTAAAAGCGGAGCCACCCTTACCATCCAGAACGGCGTAACCGTATACGGTGAAAAAGCAACGACCGGTACCCTTATTGTGTCTCAGGGCGGTAAGCTGAATATAAACGGCACAAATGACAGCCCGGTAGTGTTTACCAGCGACCAGGCAAGCCCGCAGCGCGGAGACTGGGGCGGTCTTATTATCAATGGGTATGCTCCGCTGAATGTTGAGGGCGGAACCGCAGAGGGCGAAGGTGACACCGGAACCTTCGGCGGCACCAGCTCAGCTGACAACAGCGGAACAATGCAGTATTTTCGTGTCGAATTTGCCGGGATCGAGTTCAGCCCTGACAACGAGCTGAACGGAATTGCGCTACAGGGCGTCGGCAGCGGCACAACGCTTGACCATTTTCAGGTTCATGCAAATCTTGATGACGGCATCGAAATGTTCGGCGGAACCGCACAATGGAAATATGGGATTATTACACAGTGTGCTGATGACAGCGTCGACTGGACGCAGGGATGGCAGGGAAGCGCGCAGTTTTGTGTCGTGCAGCAGAAGGGCGATGACGCCGATCGTGGTATTGAAGCCGACAACCTCGAGGAAAACAACGACGCAACTCCGCGGGCAACGCCGGCGCTGTATAATTTAACGCTTATCGGCGACCCCGCTACCGGTGAGGAAAGCGACAACGGGATTCTGCTCCGCCGGGGCACCGCACCAAATATCAGAAACAGCATTGTTATGGGGTTCAAGGATTATGGGCTCGATATTGATGATGAAGCGACATTTAATCAGGCAGAAGCTGGTGCGCTCAAGGTTGATAACTGTATATTCTATAACACGGTTGCCGGAAACTATTCCGATGACACAGACGAGGAAGGCTACACGGTCCCGTTTACCACGGATACCTTTATGACCGAACGCATGGCAAACAACTATGAAGGCGATCCGAGCCTGGGCGATGCATATGATCTGAGCGATCCTGATTTCAGACCGTCATCAAGCTCACCTGCCGTTGACGGTACCGTAACAGCTGCTTCTGCGCCGAGCGGCAATTCTTTTATAACGTCAACTGATTATATCGGTGCAGTTGATCCTGACAATGACTGGACACGACAGCCGTGGACACGCTACGGAACAGCAAGCTGGACACAAACTGGCGAGGAAGAGGAAGAAGAGGAGGAAGAAGAAGAGGAGGAAGAAGAAGAGGAAGAGCCGTCAACATGTGTGGTTTCGTCTGTGCTCGGCACCGACAGCCCCTATCTGCCGATATTGAGAAATTTCAGAGACACCGTTCTTGCTGAAAATGCTGACGGTTCGTTATACACACAGCTGTATTATCATTATACTGAGGAAGTAAATGATATTCTTGCAGCAGATACTGATCTTGCACAGGACTGTGCACAGGCGGTTATCTCACTTATGCCCGCTGTTGAATCAGCTATGACCGGCGATAACGTTTCAATCGATAAAAACATGGCGAAATCACTGATCGCATTGCTTGACAGGATTGGTGAGAAAGCAGGTATTGGCTTGAAGATCGCTATTTTCAAGGCCAAAATTGACATTGCACGCGGTAATCTGCCGTTCTAATGCATTGGAAAGCCGGGCATGAATAAGCGCTTTATTTGTTACGAGCACTGTCTGTCTGACAGCCCCTGGATAACAGGGGCTGTCAGCAGGTTTATATTGATTGCGATCATATCCATGAGCATTACTTCATGTGCGCTGCTTCAGAAGCATGCTGATAAATCCGCGTGCTTTATGAATGGATGCTTTTCTGCCCGGGAGGTTGCTGAAACGGTTCTCGCCGCGGTGTATGAATATGATATACAGGGGCTTGAGAAGATTGCAGTCAGCGAAGATGAATACAGGAGCTATGTGTGGCCTGAGCTGCCGATCAGCAGCGTAAAGCAATGGCGCGAACATGTTGATTTTGTCTGGGAACAGCATAGCCGGCGCAGCAGCCTTTGTATGCAAAGCATGCTTAAAAAGTACGGCGGCAATAAATATGCTTTGAAAAAAGTTCGTTATGCAGAAATTCCGAAGCACTATGGGCAGGTGACCGTACACCGGGACGCTCGTCTTATAGTGTCCGGAAAAAACAAAAACGAACGTGAGCTGAACCTGTTTGGATCTATTGTCGAACTGAACGGCACATATAAAATTATGAGTTATAATACGCACTAAGGAAAGGAGATTTTTTGCATGAACCGAGATGTAATGACCCCGATAAAAAAGCGTATCTGGTTAACGGGGCTGTTCATTGCTCTCCTGGGAGTGATACCTTCAGCAGCGGCGTCTTTTTCTTCAGGCGAGGGGGGCGCTGCAGGGCTTCGCAGCAGTATCGGGGCCGATTCTGTGCATGCCCAGGGAATATGGATAACCCTTCCTCTGTATCACCTTGGCTTTGAGGTAATCACAGAGGGAACAAACGATTACCCGATGAATAGACAGCTTCGGAATGTGTTTCCACTTGATATGGACATTACCGTCATGGGCGTATACGGTTACGACGGCGATAAGCTTATATTGACTATTGAAGATCAGGGCGATACCGGTGACCGCCTGGCCGCTGTTGCATATGTGCAGTATGCCTATGAAACTATCCCATTTTGGGGAACCCTGTACAGTTCAGACTCACAGGATTCGTTTGAAATATCCATTCCGGTAAGCGAGCCCGGTGTTATTGTATATCTGTTTTCATGGTATTTTGCACCTTCCACAGGAGAGGATCCGTATACCTACACGATTACCGCTTCGTTTCCTCAGTGAGAGGCGCATGCATATGATAAAGGATGCAAAGTCTCGCTGTCGGTTTTATGCACAGAATTAATATGTAATTGTGGGTATAAAACCTGTTTTTTACATGCAAAACATGTATAATTTTATTATAATATTAAATAAGTTTGTATGCGGGTGCGGGGAGGCAACAGATGTTACAACAAGGGTCACATGAGAAAAGGTGTTTTTATGAAAAAGCAAATTGCTATAGTCGAAGATGAGCCTGATATAGTCGAGCTTATTACCATTCATCTTGAAAAAGCCGGCTATTCTGTAAAAAGCTTTAACGATGGTAAAAGCTTTCTTGGTTTTCTTGATAAAAATGCACCTGACCTGATAATACTGGATCTTATGCTCCCTGATATCGATGGCATTGATATCTGTAAACATATTAAAAAAAAGGAAGAGTTTACATTAGTGCCCATAATTATGCTTACTGCAAAAAGCGAAGAAACCGATAAAGTTCTCGGGCTTGAGCTTGGTGCCGATGATTATGTAACAAAACCGTTTTCCCCGAAAGAGCTTGCAGCACGGGTAAAAGCAGTTCTTCGCCGTCAGGGCGACCAGAAAGCGAGCAGGAAAATTATAATCGATGATCTTATTGAAATAGATCTTGAAAAATATGAAGTCCTTGTTGCAGGCAAAAAAACAGAGCTTACACCGACTGAATTTCGTATACTTGAGCTCCTTTCATCAAAAAAGGGGTGGGTTTTTACCCGGGAAAAAATTCTGGACTATTTATGGGGACAAGAAAAGGCCGTTATTGACCGCACCGTGGATGTTCATATCAGGCATTTGCGTGAAAAGCTCGGTGATGCATCGGTATTGATTAAAAACATCAGAGGCGTAGGCTACAAGCTTGAAGCATGAAAAAACCGTTATTTCTGAAAATATTTTCCGGGTATTTATGTATTATCGGGCTGCTTGTTGTCTGTATTTGTTTATTTTCGTTCAGCATAATCAAGCAGTATCATCTTGAAACGCTCATTAATGAGCTGACAAAGATCGGCAGCACCCTCCAGCCGGTCGTCAGTCCTTTGCTGTCCAGGGGGGCTTATGCCGAGCTTGATACACGCATAAAAAAGCTCGGCGGTAAAATTGATACCCGTATAACCATCATCGATCCAAACGGGTTGGTGCTTGCAGATTCAGAGCACGACCCCCGCACAATGGAAAACCATAAAGCCCGCCCTGAAATTATACAGGCCCTGTACGGCAGCGTCGGAACCTCGAAGCGATACAGCACTACTCTTAAAGAGGATATGCTGTATGTCGCCATGCCTATTATGCACCACAATACCGTATCGGGTGTTGTCCGGATGAGCCTTTTCTTTGAAAAGGACATTCATCCTGTTCTGCATAATTTGCGCATGAACATATTCAGCACGGTATGCATTATTATTATCATTGCACTCGTTGTTTCATTTGTTGTTTCACGGAAACTCACGCTTCCGATACAAAAGCTAAGCGCAGCATCTCGAAGAATTGCTGCAGGTGATTTCAACGTGCGCGTGTTTTTAAAAAACAGCGACGAGCTGTATGATTTTGCGAACAGCTTCAATTCCATGACCGAAAAGATTCGCAGCCTTTTTGAAGAGGTTTCTTTTCAGAAGGAGGAGCTGAATAACATTATATCAACCATGCAGGAGGCGCTGCTTGTCATCGATGCCGCTGATGACAGAATTATCTTATCCAATAACAGCTTCAGGCGTATAACCGGTACATCGGCGGATATATCGGGTAAATTCTACTGGGAAATCATTCGGGAGTCGTCATTCGGAGAGACAATAAAGCAGGTCAAGCAAAGCCGCAAAGACAGCATAGCTGAGCTGCCATACCAGGAGCGGATATTTTTGTGCAGCGTTTCATTTATGCCGCAGAAAGGGGAAATTGTTATTATACTTCACGATATAACAGAAATTAAAATGATAGAGCGCATGAAAAAAGATTTCGTGGTGAATGTATCCCACGAGCTGAGAACACCGCTTACTGCCATAAAGGGTTTTATTGAAACCATGATGGAAGAAATAAAAGATGCGACACATGTGCGGTATCTTGAAATTATAAAGCGCCACACGGACCGGCTTATAAATATTGTAAAGGATCTTATGGTTCTTGCAAAGCTTGAAAACGAGATGGATATAGAGCTTGACAGCGTAAATATTAAAAATATTCTCGACCAGGTAAAAAAAACATACGAGAAGGCGCTCAAAGAGAAAAAATTAACATTGAAAATAGAAAAACACAACGGAACGGTACCTGTTAAGGGAGATGCAGCAAAACTCGAGCAGGTATTTATAAACCTTGTGGACAATGCGATAAAGTATACCGAGGATGGCGGAATACTCCTTTCAATAAAACAAAATAACGGTTATGTTGTGATTACCATTGAGGATACCGGAATCGGTATCCCTGCCGAGCATCTGCCTAGAATTTTTGAGCGTTTTTATGTGGTTGATAAGTCAAGATCGCGGAAGGGAGGCGGGACAGGGCTCGGCCTTTCAATTGTAAAGCATATTCTTCAGTCCCATAAGGGAACAATAGACGTTCAAAGCACTCCGGGGGTGGGAACTCGCTTTACGATAATGCTGCCTGCAGACCCGTCTTAAACCGGCACATCTCATGAAACCGCATGAAGACAGCCATCTCTGTTTTTAACGCCGGCGGCTCACCCGTTTTTCTTCTTGTCAAAGAGCTCAAATGCATGAAGAATAATTGAGGTCGCCTCATCCGTATCATAATGATCGGCGTTTATGCCGAGATCGTAATCTATCCTGCTTTTATCAGTTTGAACTTTTCTGGAAAACTCTCGTAAAAATGCGGCGCGATCGCTGTCGGTCTGACGGATTTTCCTGAGCGCTTCATTTTCTGTGATTCCTTCATGTCGCATAATGTTGTGTGAGCGCGTAACAACGGATGCCTTTATACGTACGCGGAATGCATCAGGAACAATAAGATGAGCGCCGCGCCCGATAATAACAGCGTTGTTCTGTGCTACAATAAGAATGGCTTTGGTCAGAAGGTGCATGTAGGTGTGTTTATCAGGGTGTCCGAAGAATTCGGCAACAAGGGAGTCAATTACGTTCTGGCTTTTTTCGTCAAGCGCTTCGATCATCTGTGACTGATATTTTACGCAGGAGCTGTTTGACAGCACATCAAGAATTTCACGGCCCCAGACAGCGCACCCGAGTTTTTGTGCAATTTTTTCGGCAATCAGTCGCCCGCCGGTGCCATCTTCTCGGGAAACGGTGATAATTTTTTTACGCTCGGGCGCTTTTTTTGTGGTTCTTTGCTGCAGGTCCCGCTGATAGCGTGCTATGGCCTTTTCAATATATTTTACCGGAATCTGTACATTCATGTGAGCCGCTCCTTCACAGTTTTCAGAATTGGTTGCGGTTGTGCACGCATTGTCAAGCGTTGCGCCTGACACCCTTTACCGATCGACGATGCTGGGCAGGTAACGATACATGATTAAAAAGTATATCATATTGTGTAAGAGATTAAAGGAAAAAGAGCATACAGGCAACGAAACAAAGAATGACGGGGTGAAATGTGTCATTCAACCTGTATCCATGATGGGTGCTCAGCGACAGGGGTTGCTGTCCTCGACAGGTGCATGGTCTATGGATACGTCAAGGGAGTCGGCTGACTCGAGCTCTTGTGCGATCCCGCTGCACTGCTCCTTATATTCGCCATCGAAATAATATGCGGTAACCGCCTCCGCTGTAATGTCGCGTGTTTTGCCGTAATTCAAATAAATCGTACCCCAGGCTTTTTCAACGGTGCAGGTGTCGCCGGCAGGGACAAATGCCTGCTCCCAGACGCTTTCCCGGGTGTACGTGTCTGTACTATACCACCACACCATGATATCCCTGGATCCGGTATTGGACACTATCATATCGGCATAGCATGAGCGCAGCTGCGAGCCGTCATAGGTATATGCCGGCTGACCTGCATCTATGGAAACAGAATCCATTGCATAACAGGAGATTGCACCTCCTGCGGGCACAGCGCTTACCGATCCGTGCAGAGTTGAGCGGCCGTCAGTATCAATATCTTCAAGAAGATAAAAATACGTTTTGCCATTAACAACATCATGATCGGTATACGAATAGTGCGCGCCCTGATCAGCACCGCCGCGTGACGGAATCAGCGATTCGTTTATCTTTATCATATGTCCATTTTCGCTTTCCGACCGGTGGATATTAAAGCCGGTGTTGTTTATTTCGGAAGCAGTTGTCCATGAAAGAAAAACGCACCCGTCTGCCCCCATTGCAGTAAAAGATGAAAGCTCAACCAGTGTAGGGCAGAAGCGGTAGTCTTCAACTTCGCCGTGTGATGCTGATCCGGTAGGCGAGCATATGTTTTCATCGAGGTCCACTCTGAAGCGCGCCCATGTACAGGAATCGGTGATTGTGTCAGGAACAGTGAACTCGACTGTGTACTGCCCGGGCGCTGCGCACGAATAGCCGCAGATTATCGTTTCATGAGCGTCATCCCAGTCGCCGTCGCTGTTCCAGTCAATCCATCCGTGCAGGTAGCATGTATTATCTGATGAGCCGTTCACGGTTACTGTTACGGCGCCGTAGCTGCCCGGCTGATATGGGAGTGAATAGGGGCCGCCCGGAGCTGAGCTGGACCCGATGAATATAACGCCGTCATCACCGCGGTCGGGATTAATCTGAAGAGCATCTGGTTCAGTATCGGCACGGTCACCCAGCCACACTGTGTTGCAGGAGCTGTGGCTGGCACCACCAGCGGCATATGAAGAGGGGTAGGGCGGGTCAGGCGCATCGCCGTAATCTTTCTTCTGGGCATACAGAAGTATCGTTCCGTTATCACCTGCGGCATATATGCGGTTCGATGAAGCGCCCCACAGTGATGAAATCTTATTTGGCGCCGGGCTTTGCATGAGGCTCCAGACAGAGCCGTTGTAATGCATGATAGTACCGTGTGCGCCGGCGGCAAATACATTCTCAGGCGATGTTCCCCATACAGCATAGAGGTGATTGCCGGACGGGCTCGACATTCGGTTCCACGAAGCGCCGTCATAATGAAGAACTGTTCCGGACCTGCCCACAGCAAACACATCGGTTGCAGAGGAGCCCCACAGGGAATACAAATCAGCGTTTACCCCTGTTTCAATGCAGGCCCATTCACTTCCGTCGTAGTGCATGATGTTGCTGTGATTGTACTGCTGATATGCGATGCATTCATCCCAGCATAGCAGGCCGAAAAAGGTGCAGGTGCGCTTTTTTTCAATGCATATCTCGTCAATGACCGTACCTGCAGCAAAAATATCGGTGTCTCCTGTGCCCCATATATCATAGAGCACAGCACCGTCAGTGTCTTCCCGAGGGTTCGGCATTTCAGTGACGCTGGTACCGTCATAATGCAGCACAGGACCTGTCCACTCCATGCGGGTCAGCACATAATTTCTAAGGCCGACGGCATATATGCTCTCGGCGGAAGGGCCCCAGATGCTGCGCAGGTCATTTGTCCACGCCAGAAAAGAATTCGGGTTTGCAGTAACAGATCGCCATGTTTGTCCGTTGTAATGGAGTATATTGCCTTTTTTAAGCCCCCAGTAAGACCAGCCGCCTGCGCTGTAGATATTATCAGGTGAGGTTCCCCATATTGCGTGAGTATCCGCTGTTGCAAGCGGCGGAAGCTGGTGTTCGATATCTGTCCATATACGGCCGTTGTAATAAATAATGGTTGTATCATAGCCGCCTGCGGCATATATCGAATCGTCACCGGATCCCCACAGACCTCGAAGATCAGCAGTTGTCGGTGTGGGGATGAGAGACCATTCCATGGCGTGTGAAAAAACCGGCATGCATATCAGTATAATACAAATTGAATATACAGTGATGCATGTTTTCATAGTCAGTTATTGTCTCCTTCGGGTTTAAAACCCTCGCCTTCCCCGCAGAGCGGGATCTTCGATAGGCGAAGAATGATTATTGACTCAGAACGTGCTGTTCGTATAGGGTGCTTCCCCTCAGGAGAATTTTTGTAGTTATGTATTTTTTCCTTTAGTCCAGACATGTCGGGATAACTGAATCCACAGGCTTGTAGCCGGTGGTAGTTCAATTTCCGCCGTATGGGAGTGATATATACATTAGTTATATTTTAAAATATAATATATTAAAAATATATCTGCAAGTATCTGAGAAATTGGTGTGGTGACTCCCGTATTGTTTGAATATAGCAGATTAAGGGATTTTAAAATATATTCTAATACACTCACTCAGGGCAATACATATAATTCCGCATAATGACGCTCCCCAATTACAGATCATGTCAGTTATCTCAAAACTGCGGTATGGGATATGGTACTGCACATATTCAATGCCGGTTCCATACAGCCCTGTCGCACAAAAGGATAGAATGAGGTATGACGATACATTTCGTGATTTAAAAAAACATCCTATAAATACCGCGAGAAAAAAATACGCACCTGCATGAGCTAAAAAACCGGAATTTATTCCAGACCCCATGCCCGGTGTGACTGACAATATACCGATCAATAGTGCCCATATAATGGATGCTGTTCCCCACAACAAGGATATGTGCATTTTACCTATAATTCTGCGGTTGAAATTATTAAATCTGTTTTTATTGTTTACAAAAGAATACAGCCATGGTAGAAATTATCAATTATATCAAATACTGATATATGATAATTATATATCCTGTTATTTATATATGATAACAAAAGGCTATACTAATTATACACATTAACTTTGTCGGAGGTTTCTGATGGCGACTATAGAAAAAATTATAAGAGAAGAAATACGTATTATTGTACAAAAGGAAATTAAACAGGCACTTCATGGTGTGGAAAAAAAAGTGAACCGGCTTTCACGTAAAATTGATATGCTGCAGCAGCGCAGTTCCGGTTCTAAGCCGCACCACTCCGGCAGCAAGGGCAATCATCGGCAGAGCAGCACAGAGTACCCTGCGGTGACAGGTGAAGCGATAAAGCGATTACGGAAAAAAGCCGGCATATCACAGTCAGAGCTTGCGGAACTTACCGGAGTCAGCTTTCAGATTGTTTCAGTATGGGAGCATAAGAAAGGCGCTCTTAATATGAGAAACAAAAAAGCGGCTGAAAAGGTACAACAGCTGTTAGCCATGAAAAAAGATGATATACAAAAGTTGCTTGAAAAATCGGATAACGGCACACGCAGAGAAAACAAACCGGGCCAGCAACAAAAGAAAAACAATTCAAAAATAACAGGCAGCAAAATCAAGCAGGTCAGAAAGAACCTTGGGCTTACGCAGACGCAGTTTGCGCGCCTTGCCGGTGTGAGCAATCAGATCGTTTCGGTATGGGAGCAAAAACAGGGGGCGCTGAGCTTTCGTGGTAATACAGAGCAGCAATTATTATCTATTATGAATATGTCAAAACAGCAGGCCGGCCAACAGCTTGCACGCCTGTGAATAATGTGCTTCAGCCCATATAAAATCTTCGGGCATTATCTCCCAGGATTGCACTTTGCTGCTCACGGTTGAGAAAAGCAACAGATTTTGCTGCTTCCAGTGATTTTTGAATATCCCCGAAAGGGTAGTCTGTTCCAAAAAACACCTTCTCGTATCCATGCTCGAGGATTATCCTCTGAGCACGGTCCGGCCGGATAAATTCATAGCTGAGCGATGATTCAAAATACACATTGTTCCTGCCGACCAGATAGCGGTACACTTCATCCCACATGTTAAGGCCGCCGAGATGAGCACCGATAATGGTAAGATCAGGGAAATCAGCGGCAAGGTTACCTATCATCGACGGCGTTGATTTATCATCGGGACCCGGCAACGGCTCACCACCCACGTGAAACATAATCTTAATATTATGTTCCGCCAGCTTCTCATAAACCGGATACATGAGCTTTTGATCATCCGGATAAAACCGCTGTATATCAGGCTGAAATTTGACACCGGATATACCGCTGTCGACAATCCGTTTTATCTCTTCATCGATATGCGGGTCCTGAGGGTGAAGGGTCGCAAATTTTATGAAGCGCGGTTCACTGAGCTGTATAAGCCAGGAGTTTATTGTACGAACGGCTGACGGTACGGGAGCAACCATGTGAATAACGGCGTAATCAATGCAGGAGCGATCCATTTGCCGGAGCAGGTCAGCGGCAGTGCCGTTGCCATAGGTTCTGATCCTGAACAGCCGCGCGGTTTGTTCAACTGCTGCAGCGGCCTGACTGTCGGGGAAAATATGCGTGTGGGCGTCGATAATCATTTGTTGTCAAAGCTGAATTTGACCTCCTGGTAATCGGCGCGGAAGCGGTTTACTTCTTCTTTAACCTGCCTGTTTTCAATGATGCACTCTTTTATGAGATCAGCGATGTGCTGCATTTCATCTGTACCCATTCCCATTCTGGTCATTTCCTGAACGCCGATTCTGATACCGTCAGGGTGATCATGCTTGCTGAGCGGCTCGTGTGGGAGCATGTTCATGTTCAGTATAATATCGTTCATCTCAAGTGATTTGGAGATTTTTTCGCCGCCGCCGAAAGAACTGACATCTACAGCCACCTGATGGCTTTCGGTATATCCGAAATCTTTTGCCTCAACAGAAAACCCGTTATGATCGAGCGCTGCGGCAAGAGCCTTAGCATTGTCGATAACCTGTGCGGCGTACTGCTTTCCGAATTCGAGCATTTCGCTTGTGCTGAGCGCAAGCTGCGCAAGGGTGTCAAGATGGTGATTGCTCGACGAGCCGGGAAAGGCGCCCTTGTCTATTTTTCTCCATGAGTCGACATCCATGTTGCTGAGAATAACGCCGCGCTGAGAGCCGAAATATGTTTTGTGTGTGCTGCCGGTCAGCAGGAAAGCTCCTTCCTCAATGGGATTTTGGAATCGGCCGGCTGCTATAAGTCCAAGCACATGGGCGCCGTCATAAAGAATTTGTATGTTGTTTTCATTGCAGATTTCGCTGAGCTCCTTAACCGGCTCAGGAAATAGAAAAAGGCTTTTCCCCAGAACAAGAAGCTTTGGCTTGGATGCTTTAATAAGAAATTTGGTTTTATCAAGGTCAATGTGGTACCCGTCCGCAGTAAGCGGAAATTCGACGATATTTTTTGTGAACTTGCCGAGCGACCCCATCCTGTTGTGGCTAATATGCCCGCCGCCGGGTGTGGAGTTAGCCATAACCACGTCTTCTCTGTTAACGAACTTGCTGAAAACCGCTTCATTCGCATTGGTACCGCTGATAGGGCGGACCTCGGTATGGTCACACTTGAATAAAATTTTCAAATCTGACTTGAGCTTGTTTTCAATCTGATCGATAAAGTTTGTTCCGCGATAGTAGCGCTCGCCCGGATGGCCTTCTGCATAGCGGTGTGCAAAGTCAGAACCTGCAAATGATCTGACCTTGCTGCTCATTATGTTTTCACTTGCGATAAGATTTATTGTTTTGCAGCGCCACTCATTCTGTTGGTCGATGAGCGTGCTGATACAGTTAAATTGCTGAAAGTTCATAGTTCGGTACCTCTGCGTAACACTTTTTTATAGTTGGTAAAATAGTATTAATTACCATAATAGTGTTGATAATAAAAGTTTTTTTTGTAAACTAAGGGATTGGCAGGGTGCTTTTCAACGTATCCTGCCAATCCCTTAGCGAACGGTGTATTTTTTTGCATGTTGACAGGTATGAGATTATAACCCTATAGTGTAATGATGCGGTTGCAAGTCCATTTTTACTGGTTGTATATTCATTAATATGAGCCAGGCATATACATACCAGCGAAAGCCTCCGTGGAAAAGCACATAAACTGTCGTGGTCGCGAGCCTGACCCCGGACACATTAATTAATCAAAAGCGTAATGTGAATGAAACAAAAAAAAGCAGAATCATATAATAACAGCCCTTCAGCCCATGACGGGCGCAGATCACGCAGCCGGCCACAAAGCCGGTTTAAGCCGAAAGCTGATAGACGGTTAAAAAAGGTTTTCAAGCAGATCGGCAGGCCTGAAGAAGCCGAATTTGTGCCTGATCCGTTTCAAATCGAAGCAGTGGAGCATATTGCCGAGCGTGATGTGCTTGTCAGCGCTCCCACCGGCAGCGGTAAAACATGGATTGCTGTTCAGGCGATTGGTAAAGTCTTTAACTGCGGCGGCCGGTCCTGGTATGCCTCCCCGCTCAAAGCGCTTTCGAATTCAAAATATTTTGAATTTTGTGAGCTGTTCGGAAGCGAGCATGTGGGTATTCTGACCGGAGACAGAAAAGAAAATACCGATGCCAGTATACTGGTCGGCACCACTGAAATTCTTCGCAATCATCTGTATGACGCCATGAATACCGGGATTGATTTTAGCGCTGATCTTGTGGTGCTGGATGAGGCGCATTATCTCGGTGATGCAGACCGCGGGGTGGTGTGGGAAGAGGTTATGATTTATCTTCCCGGGCGGGTGCGCCTTCTGATGCTTTCTGCATCGGTTCAAAATGATCGTGAAATCGCCTCATGGCTGTCTGAAATAAGAAATCACCCGTGCAAGGTTGTCCACTCCGATGAGCGCCCGGTACCGCTTTACCCGCTCTATCTGCTGCCGAGCGGTGAGCTTCTGCCCCTTTCCGGCTTTGACGGCGTAACGCCGAAGATAGAGCAATTTCTTCAGCAGGCCGAAAAAATAAGACATCGCCGCGCATCAACAGGCATATCCTATGAGCATATTCTATCAGTTCTTGATACGTTCAACCTGTTGCCGGCGATCTTTTTTCTGAAATCCCGGGCCGAGTGTAATTTTGCGCTTAACGCATGCAAGAATCGTATTGTGTCCGCATCACGGACACGGAGCATCGAGCAGCGGCTGGAAAGCATTCTTCAGCATTATCCGTTTTTAGCAAACCATCCACATATTAAGCGGCTGCAGTACCACGCCCTCGGGTCACACCACGGCGGTCAGCTCATTCACTGGAAAATCGTAATAGAGACTCTTATGAACGAAGGGTATCTCGATGCCATATTTTCAACATCAACTGTGGCTGCAGGTGTAAATTTTCCGGCTAGAACCGTTGTGCTGGTTCAGAGCGACCGCTTTAACGGAAAGGAGTTTGTCGACCTTTCAGCCACTGAGCTTCATCAGGCGCTGGGCCGCGCGGGCCGCAGGGGTAAGGATAACATCGGCTTTGCCGTAATGGTGCACGGGCCCTATCAAAACCCGCATCTAATAGATGATTTGCTTTCTCAGCCCTCAGAGCCGATTAAAAGCCAGATAAAGATTAACTTCTCAATGTGCCTTAACCTTCTGCTGAGCCAGAGCCCTGACAATGTTAAAAGCCTTCTCGAGCGCTCGTTCGGCACGTTTCAAAATATTGAGCCGCTCAAGCAGCTTAAAGACAAAATGCATAAAGCTACTGAGGTTGTGCAGCAGAATCTTGATGGTGCCCGATGTGATACGTTTTCAGATGTGATACCTAACATAGAAAGCCGCAAAATACTTAAAAAGCGACTTTCACGCCTTAAAAAAAAGCGGAAGAGATACATTAAAAGCTGCGTTAAGGTCGATGTCGATCCTGACAGCGATGAAAAAGTGTCTGATTTCAACAAAAAAATTGATGCATCAATCAGGCAGCTCGAGAGCATGCCGTGCAGCGGATGCAGCGCTTTTCCCCTCTGTCATAAAAATGCCGGCCAGGGTTTTATTGACATTGTATATAATGCAAAATGGTTTTCAGAGTCGTATGAGCGTGCGCGAAACGAGCTGTGGAATGAATTCAGGCGCCATCTTGATTTTCTGATTCTTACAGGTTTTGCCGGCAGCGACGGGTCGCTGACAAATGACGGTATATGGGCATCAAAGCTGCGTCTTGATCAGCCTCTTATTATTGCAGAGCTTATCAGAAACGGGGTGCTGACAAATCTGAGCTCAGAGCTGCTTGCCGGCATTGTGGCTGTTTTTGTAAATGACAAATTTCGCGACATTGATCTTGACTCCACTGTTCAGTGGGAGCGGCGCCCGCTGCTTGATGCGTATTACTCTATGAAGCGCGCAGTCGAACCGCTTATGGATCTTAAAAAAAGACACTCTTTTGATACGCCCCTCATTCAGTTCTGGCCAGCGGCTGCATTGTATATGTGGGCCTGCCTTGAATCGTGGGAAACAGTCATTCAGCTTACCAGCATTGATGAGGGCGACCTTGCCATGCTGATATTCAGAACGGCGGATAATCTCAGGCAGATTATGTCACTTGAAAGCACGCATCCGCGGCTCGCCCAGCTGGCCCGCACATCTATTTCACGCCTGCTTCGTGAGCCGGTTATTATTCCCGTATAAATAAACACGGGCTTCTGTGCGCTATAGCACTTGAGCAGCGTTGCTAATTATGTTAGGTGTATAAGTTACAGCATAACAGTGTATACAGTTTATATGGCCGTTGGGAATGCATTATACAGACCCCGGCCATGGGCAGTAACGAGCAGGTAAGACAATACGCATAGCCGGATCGTGACAATGAAAAAACAGCAGCGATACTTTCCTCTGATAGATGATTTTAAAAAAATGGCAGGAAAGGGTAATCTTATTCCTGTGTATCGCGAATTACTTGCCGATACTGAAACGCCTGTTTCCGCCTGCATGAAGCTCAAGCAGCATGATAACTGCTTTTTGCTCGAGAGCGTGGAGGGCGGAGAAAAGTGGGCCAGGTACAGCTTTATCGGAGTAAATCCGTCCATTATATTTAAAAGCAAGGGACGCAGCGTCACCATAATCCGAAACGGTGATGTGAATAGCTATGAGTGTGAAAATCCTCTTCTGATGCTGCGCGACATTATGAGCACATACCGGCCTGTTGAGGTTGCCGGCCTTCCGCGCTTTTCCGGCGGGGCCGTAGGCTTTGTTTCATACGACATGGTCCGGTTTTTTGAGGATATTCCCGATACAACACATGATGATACGGGCTGGAACGACTCATATTTTATGATAACAGATACGCTTATTATTTTTGACAACCTCAAGCATAACGTCAAGGTGGTCTGCAATGTTCATCTTGATGGAAAAACCGATCCGGGGACCGCCTACCGGCGTGCTGTTAGAACTATCGATACAATAGTCCATAAGCTCAGCGGACCGCTTCCAGCGTGCAGAAGCTCATGCAAAGCACAGACGGCGCCCGTCTCATCAAACATGGATAAAGATACATTTAAACGCATTGTTTCCAAAGCAAAGCGCTATATCCGTGCCGGCGATATTATTCAGGCTGTGCTGTCGCAGCGTTTTGAAACACCGCTTAAAACGGACCCTTTTACGCTGTACAGATCCCTGCGCATAGTCAACCCGTCACCGTATATGTTTTATTTAAAAATGGGCGATGACTGCATGGTCGGCTCTTCGCCCGAAGTGCTTGTGCGGCTTGAAAACGATGAGATTGTGGTGCGGCCCATAGCGGGCACGCGCCCGCGGGGCATAAGCGATAAGCAGGACAGCGCGCTCGCCGAAGAGCTGAAAAGCGATCCGAAAGAGCGCGCCGAGCATGTGATGCTTGTTGATCTGGGGCGAAACGATGTCGGCAGGGTGGCAAGAATGGGATCTGTCCGTGTCGATGATTTTATGGTGATAGAGCGCTACTCGCACGTGATGCATCTTGTTTCCAATGTGACAGGCACCCTGAAAAAGGGCGCCGATGCTTTTGACGTGTTTATGGCATCCTTTCCTGCAGGCACAGTGTCCGGCGCGCCCAAAATCCGCGCTATGGAGATTATAGATGAGCTTGAAGCACACAAGCGCGGGCCATACGCGGGGTCGGTCGGCTATTTCAGCTTTTCCGGCAATATGGACTTTTGCATTACCATCAGAACAATGCTTGTGAAAAACAAAAAAATATATATTCAGGCAGGTGCCGGAATTGTTATGGATTCAAAGCCGGAAAAGGAATATGCCGAAACGGTAAATAAAGCGCAGGGTATGGTCAAAGCAATACATAATGCATATGCGGGTCTTTAGACGATGCTGCTCATGATAGATAACTATGATTCATTCACCTATAATCTCGTGCAATACTTCGGGGATCTCGGGGTCTCGGTCAAAGTTGTGCGCAATGATAAAATAACCCTGGACAGGATTGAACGCCTTTCGCCGAGGCAGATTGTGATATCCCCCGGGCCGGGCAGGCCGGATAACGCCGGCATATCAAAACAGGTGATTGCAGAGTTTGCCGGCCGTATTCCCATGCTTGGCGTGTGCCTCGGCCATCAGTGCATCGGTGAGGCATTCGGCGCACGTGTCATCAGAGCCGGGAGGATAATGCATGGTAAGGTTTCACATATACGGCATTTTGATTCCCGGCTGTTCAGCGGGATCCCTCAGGGCTTTGAAGCAACCCGATATCACTCTCTTATTATAGACCCCCGCGGGCTTCCTGATTGTCTGGACATAACCGCGACAACCGAACACGACGAAATAATGGGACTGTCGCATAAACAATTCTTTGTTGAGGGGATTCAGTTCCATCCAGAGTCAATTCTGACAGATCAGGGACGTGCGCTGTTACATAATTTTATTCGGCTGTCTGATCGCTTCCGTGCAAATCGCACCCGAGCATAACAGTAATATATTTATAGCCGCACCGGCACATACGGTATTCCTGACATGAGTATCCCCGCCAGGGCAATGATTTCATTCACTTTTTTTTGCTGAATAGACTGATGATTCGTGATGCCATTAAGAAAGCGGTTGACGGGCAGGACTTATCCGAGCATGAAATGAAATCATCCATGAATGAAATCATGGATGGCGAGGCGACAGACGCCCAGATTGCCTCGCTGATTACCGCCCTGCGCATGAAGGGGGAAACCGTAGAGGAAATAACGGGCGCCGCGTCAGTAATGAGGGAGAAAGCACTGTCAGTGCCCGTCGCGGATCGTGAGGACCTTGTCGATATAGTGGGCACCGGCGGGGATTTGTCATGCTCATTTAACATTTCAACTGCATCATCTTTTGTGGCGTCCGGTGCAGGTGTTCGCGTTGCTAAACACGGCAACCGCTCGGTATCGAGCAGATGCGGAAGCGCTGACGTTTTTGAGCAGCTCGGTATTAAAATAGATCTTATTCCAAAGGATATCGGCCGGTGCATTGATGAGGTAGGCATTGGTTTCCTGTTTGCCCAGAAGCTGCATCTTGCCATGAAATATGCGGCAAACGCACGCCGCGAAACCGGCATTCGAACGATTTTCAATATGCTCGGCCCGCTTACCAACCCTGCAGATGCACCGGTACAGCTTATCGGCGTATATGCACCGCATTTGACTGAGATCATTGCACACGTAGTTCGTAAGCTGGGCAAAAAAAGAGCACTTGTTGTGTGCGGTGAGGATGGGCTCGATGAAATCACTATGGGCGGCGGCACACATGCAAGCGAGCTTATTGACGGTGCCGTTACCTCATATATGATTCACCCTGCAGATTACGGTTTCGAGGAATCGCTCATTAAAAACATCCGTGGGGCTGATCCTCCCGAAAATGCTGAAATTATTATACGCATTCTGCAGGGTGAGGCAGGTGTTCACCGCGATATAGTATGTATGAACGCCGCCTCTGCGATCGGAATGGCGCTCAACATTACAGACATACAAGAGTCGGTAGCACGGGCACAGGAATCGATAGATTCGGGAAAAGCGCTTAACAAGCTTCATGATTTACGTGCCGCAACTACAAAGATGAGCGGAAAATGATCCTCGATACTATAATGCATCATAAAAAAACCGAGCTTTCCGTTATAAAGCGGGCTGTTTCGCTTGAGAATTTGAAATCATCAGTACGTGAATGTGCTGAGACGCGGTCGCTTTCGTCTGCATTGCAGAAACGCCATGACAGCGATATACGCATTATTGCCGAGGTTAAAAAGGCCTCTCCCTCAAAGGGGATTATCCGGAGCGACTTTGATCCGCTGGAAATAGCCCGTGAGTATGAAATTAACGGCGCGGCAGCTATATCAGTGCTGACTGATGAGAAGTTTTTCAGCGGCAGCCTTAACTATTTGACAGAAATAAAGAACCGTGTTTCAATACCTGTTTTCAGAAAGGATTTTGTTTTTGACCCGTATCAGATATATGAATCGCGGGTGAGTGGCGCAGATGCACTGCTGCTTATAGCGGCCGTGCTATCGGAAGATCAGCTTGCAGAGCTGCACGGGCTTGCTGAATCGCTTCATATGGATGTTATTGTTGAGGTTCACACGCGTGACGAACTTCAAAAAGCCCTTCATGCAGATATTAAAATATGCGGTATAAATAACAGAAATCTCTATACATTTGATACAGATATTCGGACAACAATCGAACTCGTTGCTGATATACCTGATCAGGTGATGGTCGTTACCGAAAGCGGAATCTCCACTCGACAGGACATTATTCGCTTGATCGATGCCGGCGTTGACGCTTTCCTGATTGGAGAGTCTCTTGTGCGCGCGCCGTCGCCGGGGAAAAAGCTTTTTGAGCTTATCTGCCCGTAAACGGTCGGGTATATGTATGTAAAAAAATCGATTTGGAGCTGATATGAAGCTTCCTGATTCAAAAGGATGTTTTGGTGAATACGGTGGGCGTTATGTTTCAGAAACATTGATGCCCGCGCTTATTGAGCTTGAAAGAGCATACGGGCAGCATCGCGATGACCCTGTCTTTCGGCAGGAGCTCAGCTATTACCTGAAGGAATATGTCGGCAGGGAAAACCCACTCTATTTCGCGGAGCGCTTTTCGGAAAAATACGGCATAAAGGTATATTTGAAGCGTGAGGATTTAAATCATACCGGTGCGCACAAAATAAACAATACCGTCGGACAGATTCTGCTTGCGCGGCGCATGGGTAAAACGCGGATTATAGCAGAAACCGGCGCCGGACAGCACGGCGTTGCCACTGCTACGGTTGCCGCCCGCTTCGGTCTCTCGTGTGATATATTTATGGGATCCGAGGATGTAAAGCGGCAGTCGCTCAATGTGTTCAGGATGAAGCTGCTCGGCGCCCGCGTTATACCGGTCACGTCCGGTACCTGCACGCTTAAAGATGCAATGAACGAGGCGATGCGTGACTGGATAACCTATGTTAAGGACACGTTTTACATTATCGGATCTGTTGCCGGCCCGCATCCATACCCGATGATGGTTCGTGATTTCCAGTGCGTTATCGGCGAAGAAACTAAAAGGCAAATAATGGACAAAGAGGGCAGGCTGCCCGATATTATTACCGCATGTGTCGGCGGAGGGAGCAATGCAATGGGTATGTTTTACCCCTTTCTCGATGATGAAAATGTAAGCCTTGTGGGTGTTGAGGCAGCCGGGCGCGGCATCGGGAAAGGCCCTCATTCGGCACCGCTTGCGGACGGCGAGCCGGGGATACTGCACGGAGCAAAAAGCTATCTGCTTCAGGACAGGCACGGGCAGGTGCTTCCTGCTCACTCCATAGCTCCCGGGCTTGACTATCCAGGCGTCGGGCCTGAGCACAGCTATCTGAAGGAAAGGGGTCGCGTTCGCTATCTTGCCGTCACCGATGATGAAGCCATTTCGGCGTTTCAGGAGCTGTCGCGAAGCGAGGGGATCATCCCGGCGCTTGAAAGCTCCCACGCAGTTGCATACATAATGAAGCATGCTGCAGAGATGAAAAAAGATACCATCGCAGTTATTTGCCTTTCCGGCAGAGGTGACAAGGACATCCATATTGTTGCAGATGAGCTGCATATAGAGCTGTGACCCGTTCGGGGCCGGAACATTTATACCGGAGAGAGCCGCATGTCACGAATTCAGCAGGTTTTTGAGCAGTTGAAAATTAAAAACGAAATTGCATTTATCCCCTTCATAACGGCAGGTGACCCGGATTACAATACTACGGGCAAGCTGTTGAAATGCCTTGTGGACAGCGGAGCGGATATTATAGAGCTCGGCATCCCGTTTTCCGATCCCATGGCGGACGGCCCGACAATACAGGCAGCATCCCAGCGGGCGCTTAAAAACGATAATTTTTCCATTCACAATGTGCTCGAACAGGTGAAAAACTTGAGAAGCTATTCATCTGTTCCGGTCATTCTGTTCGGGTATTATAATCCCTTTTATCACTATGGCGTGGAGCGTATTGCGCGCGATGCCGCCGATGCGGGCGTGGACGGCTTCCTTATTGTTGATCTGCCTCCCGAGGAAGCATCCTTTATGAAAAGGGCTGCAGAGCAATACGGCCTGGATATTATTTTTCTGCTTGCTCCGACCAGCGATGTGCACAGAATCTCTCTTGTGGCAGGCAACGCCTCTGGATTTGTGTACTTTGTATCGGTAACCGGAGTAACAGGCGCCCGCGCATCGCTTGACAAGGAGCTGGCTTCCTACATTGATCGGATAAAAAAACATATCCATCTGCCGGTTGGAATCGGCTTTGGCATATCAACTCCCGATCACGTAAAAGAAGTCTCAGAAATTGCGGATGCTGTCATTGTGGGCAGCGCTATTATAAAAACAATGGAAGCACATCTTGGCAGCCCGGATATGCTTGATAAAGTTGGATCATTTACCGCTTCACTTAAGGCGGCTACCAGGAGATCTGACCCAACAACCGCATGAGTATCACGGCGCCGGCATCACACCACCTCAAAAGCCTTAACACAAACCGCTACAACAAATAGCACCCCGATGAATTATCCCGAGACGATTCAGTGGATGTATGATTTGCAGCTCCATGGTATCAAGCTGGGCTTGAAAAACATTACAAAACTGCTTTCTTTGCTCGGTGACCCTCATAAGCGTCTGTCCTGTATTCATATTGCGGGCAGTAATGGAAAAGGATCAACCGCAGCATTTCTGCATGCTGTTTACACGCACAGCGGATACAGGGCCGGGCTGTACACATCACCCCATCTCAGCGATTTCCGCGAGCGGATTCGAATAGGAAACGAATACATTACGCAGGATGCGGTAGTAGGCCTTGCCGATGAAATACGCCTGCTGTGCCGCACTCATGACCTTGGCGCTATTACTTTTTTTGAATTTGTTACAGCTATGGCTTTCAGCTATTTTGCGCAGGCCGGAGCCGAGCCGGTTATTGTTGAAACCGGTCTTGGCGGGAGGTTTGATGCAACAAATGTGATTAATCCTATGCTTTCAATTATAACCACCATTGATTATGATCACATGCAGTACCTTGGAGGCACCCTTGAAGAAATCGCACGTGAAAAGGCGGGAATTATCAAGCCCGCTACTCCGCTCATAACCGCCGCAGCTCAGCCGGCGATCCAGCATATGCTGAAAGAGGCATGCATATCCTGCTCGAGCCGTTTTTTTCTATCCGGAGAGTCATTCATCTGTCACAACCGCGATGATATCTCTTTCGACTATATAAGCGATCGGTGGACCATACAGGGTGTGCAAAGCCCGCTCCCCGGGGATTACCAGAAACAGAACGCAACGCTCGCCATCGCTGCTGCTGAGCTGCTTTCATGTGATACCCGTTTTTCAGTAAATGCTGATCAGGTTAAAGCGGGCATAGCCTCCACGGTGTGGCCGGGCAGATTTGAAACGATTCGTGATCATCCTCTGATCATTGTTGACGGTGCACATAATCCGGCAGCATGGGCCGTGCTGCGCGACGCGCTGCTTTCCCGCACAAAGGGCAAAAAACTGTATTTTATATTCGGAATTATGAAAGACAAACAGATTGAAAGGATGATTGACATATATATGCCGATTGCCTCCGGATGTTTTTTTTGTCCTCCAGCAATGAAGCGGGCAGCATTGCAGAGTGACATAATGAGCAGGGTCAAATTTTCTTTGCAGGAACAAATATTGTGGTATGATAGTACCTCCTCTGCGGTTTTACATGCACTTGATACCTGCTGCAAAGATGACTGCATATGTGTTACCGGGTCTCTTTTTGTCGTTGCTGAGGCCCGTGCTTTTTTGCTTGATGGCTGCACGGATACACGGCCGATTGGAATGTAGCGGCTGCAGCAGAGTATAGCTTATATGCTCCGGGGTTAGATGCTGACATGAAACATACTATGAAAGTAAAATTCATTGTCATCATATCCATGATTATGTTCACGGGTATGCTGTGCAATAGCCCATATGCTTTTTCCAGGAAAAGGCCCTTAGACAATGAGGACTATGAAGGGCTGCCGGTTAATGTTACAGCCAACCGGATGCACTATGACAAAAAGGGCAATATCTTAAAAGCTGACGGTTCGGTTGAGATCACCCAGGGCGACCGTCGGCTTGAAGCCGATCACATTACCATGAACCTTGTCACAAAAGACACGCAGGCCAGAGGCGATGTAGCACTGTATCAGGGTAAAGATGTAATATTTTGTGATTCATTTGATATCAACCTGGATACCCAGGTCGGCGTTGTCTATCATGCGCGGGTAAAAATAAAGCAGGAAAATATATATATACAGGGAAGGGAAATAAAAAAGACGGGACCAAACAGCTATAACGTAACAAAGGGAACCATTACCACCTGTGAGGGTGACAGCCCGCCATGGCGGATTGACGCCTCTCATATCGATGTGACAATTGAAGGGTACGCTGTGGTAAAACACAGCACATTTAACGTCAAGGGGCTTCCCCTTATGTATGTACCCTGGGCGATTTTTCCTGTGAAACGCGAGCGGCAGAGCGGATTTCTTACTCCCGAGCTGGGTCATTCAGAGCGGCTCGGCTGGGCAATGGGTAATTCTTTTTTCTGGGCGATATCAGAAAACACGGATGCGACTTTCTGGCTCGACACGACTTCACGGAAGGGATTCGGCAGCGGCATGGAGTACCGATTCAGGCTGTCTGATAAAACAAGAGGCCAGTTATACGGGTATATGGCTCATGAGCAGGACCGGTATTATGACCATGTGTACCGCGATCCGCGCGACCGGGACAAATTCAGGGGATATGTGCATTTCGAAGGCGAACATTATTTTACAGACAGCGCTTATGTTAAAGCCCACGGCTCACATATCACTGACCGTGAATTTTACCACGATTACAAGCGGGTGGTAAAGCGCTCAAAGGGAGCCTTGAGCAAAAAGGACTGCCGCTCGTTTGAAAAGGATGAATCCGCAGTTTTTTTTACTAAAAACTGGGATTCCTCACAGCTTGTGCTGAACGTAAACGCATATAAAGATCTCAGGCAGAGCAATGAATATGTGCTGCAGCGACTTCCGCAGGTTATCTATTCAACTAAAAAGCTTCAGATTGGAGAGACCCCGCTGTATTATCAGCTCGATTCGGCCTATGATTACTTCTGGCGCGAAAAGGGTGAGAAAGGCCACCGTGTCGACGTATTTCCAAAAATATCCTTACCTATGGCATATAATGGGTGGCTGCGCTTCAATCCTGAATTTGGCTTGCGCGGCTTATCGTATATGGATGTTGATGAAGACGATGATTATGATACCGGCGGCGTATTCCCAAGCGTAAGGGCTGAGCTGACCGCGACTTTTTATAAAACATTTACCATAGCGGGAAGCAGAATAAAAAAACTCAAGCATACTGTCGAACCGGGCCTGCTGTATGAATACATACCCTATATCGATCAGCGCGATTATCCCCGCTTTGACATGCCCGATCGCTTCTATACCCGTCATTCGGTGCGCTATTACATAAAGAACCGTTTTACCGTACTGTCGTCGGATAACAGGGGAGGTCTTTCAGAATATGAAATAGGTTATTTTTTAATCGGGCAGTCATTCCATTTCACTGATCCAAGTCGCGGCATCTATGAGTGGGGGAGCCGTGATCGCGAATTTTCCGATATATTTACAGAGGTCAGGTTTGATCTGTTAAGGTCTCTTTATTTTAAATCAAAGTGTGCATACTCTACCTATTCCAACAGCCTGCGGTATTATAATGTGCTTCTGCACTGGCATAATGAGGAGGATGAGTTTATAGAGCTCGAATACCGGTATGACAGACATTATTTTGAAATACTTGACCTTGAGGGACGACTGTGCCTTTTTAAGCCAGTGTATCTTTTTTTCGATGTGCGGTATGACTATAATACAAGCGAAGAATTTGATACTGAAATCGGATTTGATTACAGCGCACAGTGCTGGGGGTTTCGCGTATCACTTGAAACAGATGGTGACACAGCCGGACGGGTGGATGACACGAGGATAAATTATATATTTTATCTTAAAGGGCTTGGCGAAACCCTTTGATTTATGTTGGTTATTTTTAATATAATTAGTTAAGCAGAATCAATTTGGAGATATGCCGGGTAAAGTTGCGTTATTTTTCGTCGAGAAATAAGTATATGGATGAAAATAATAAAAACAAAGTTCTTGTGGTTGATGATAATGAAGTTATCAGGCGTCTTGCCACAACGCTGCTGACCAAGAAAAATTACGAAGTAACAACAGCGGAGAACGGAAAAATTGCCATTGATACTGCAAAAAGCTTTCGTCCCGACGTTATTCTGCTTGATGTTATGATGCCTGAAATGGATGGTCATGAAGCATGCAGGCACCTTAAAAGCGATAAGACCACAAAAGATATTCCCATAATCATGGTGACCAGTAAAACCGACTCTGTTGATAAAATACGCGGGCTTGAAATCGGAGCAGCTGATTACGTTACGAAACCGTTTGACCATGGTGAGCTTCAGGCGAGGGTTGAAACACAGATAAAAATGAAAAACCTCTGGGATGAGCTTCAGAAAAAAAACAGGATGCTTGAAGAGCTCATTAAAAAAGACGGCTTGACCAATCTGTTCAACCACCGCCATTTTCAGGAAAGCATTTTGGATGAATATAACCGTGCGAGAAGATATGCATACCCGCTCGGTTGTGTTCTTCTTGACATAGATCATTTTAAAAAAATCAACGATACGCACGGCCACCAGGCAGGCGATGATATACTGAAATCTCTTGCCGCCATTCTTCAGAACAGTATACGTGATGTTGATATGGCCGCCCGCTATGGCGGTGAGGAATTCGCAATAACCCTGCCTCACACCGACCTTGAGGAATCTCTTATACTTGCTGAGCGTATTCGTGAAAATGTTGAAAAATATGATTTCATTTTCAACGGCACAAAAATATATGTAACCATCAGCCTCGGAATCGCCTCTATGCCTGAAAACTCTCCTGAAAGCCACAGCGAACTCATCCGTTTTGCAGATGAAGCATTATACACCGCTAAAGAAAACGGCAGAAACAGAGTCGAAACGTATTCATAGACATTCCATTAATCTGAATATATGAGAAAAGAATTATCCATACTGGTTATTGATAACAGCGATACTTTTGCTCAACGTGCTGTTCATGAATTAACCAGTGTCGGATATGCTGTATCGTGCGAGCGCATACAATCCTTCACCGAGGACGCCCAATTAGTAATTGAAAATGATACTACGTTCAATATCATTATTGCCGATGCCAGCCGGAACTCCCGTGACACCAAGGCAGCTCTTTCCTGCCTGAAGCATTTTAAGCTCGATATACCGGTGATTGCCGTTATGTACCCATATGAAAGCAGCACTGCCCGCAGCCTCTTATCATCGGGGGCTGTTCAGTGTATTGACAAACAGGACCTCGATATGCTGATAGTGTTTGTGGATCGGGAATATGAGCGACTGCAAAAAAAGCACATGGAAAAAATACTTCATGCTGAATTTATAGACACACTTACATTTCTGCACGAGCTGATTAACAGCTCACTTGACGGAATACTGGTATGCGATAGCCGGATGGTGATAAAAGAGGCAAACAGGGTTTTTCTCGATATGCTCCAGTTTGAAAAAGACCAGGTGACAGGAATTAAACTGTATGATTTTATTGTTCAACATCCGGATACGTATACCTTAACAAACGGGACTGAATACATTATCGACGAACAATCCATTCAGCGGTTAACCGGGGGGCTACATGCTGAATCAGGGTCAAATACAGTAGATGGATATTATCTCAGAAAAGACGGGAGCGCTGTACCCGTCTTGCAGCATATAAGCTGGCTTTACGATGCCGAGGGGAACAAAACAGACTGCGTGCTGATTGTTCGCGACTGCACTAAGCAGCAGGAAGCCGAAACAAAATATGAACTGGCGAATAGAGAGCTTGCCGATATCAATACACAGCTTGAAAGCTCCATTGAGCGTGCAAATCAGATGGCTGTCATGGCTGAAGTTGCCAATGTCGCTAAAAGTGATTTCCTTGCCAATATGAGCCATGAAATACGAACGCCGCTTAATGCGATAATCGGTTTTACCGATCTGCTCATGGAAACGGAGATCAACAATGAGCAGGATGATTTTCTTAACGCAATAAAAGACAGCGGCGATATGCTGCTCACCCTTATAAATGACATACTTGATTTTTCAAAAATAGAGGCCGGGCATATAGAGCTCGAAAATATTGATTTTGATCCGGAAATACTGACATATAATGTCTGCGAGCTCATACGGCCTAAAATCGGCTCAAAACCCATTGAGCTTCTATACAGAATTAGCGAATATGTTCCCGCTGAAGTAAAGGGCGACCCGCACCGTTTTCGGCAGGTTATGGTAAATCTTATGGGCAATGCCTCCAAATTTACCGATCAGGGCGAAATAGAGCTGTCTGTTGATGTTGATGAAGAAAATGAAACAAGCGTAAAATTTCACGTTCGTATCCGAGATACGGGGGTAGGGATACCAAAGAAAAAAATTAAAACGATTTTTGAGGCCTTCAAGCAGGCAGACGGCTCAACAACCAGAAAATTCGGGGGAACAGGATTGGGGCTTACAATTTGCAAACGAATATCCAATCTTATGAATGGCGATGTATGGGCCGAAAGCAAAAAGGGCAGGGGGAGCACATTTCATTTTACGGCCTGGTTTCATAAATCTGAAAAATCATACAAAAAGCGTATTTTTGACGTTTCTCTTGCGAACAAGCATATATTGATTGCCGATGATAATGTAACCAACATTCAAATACTGAAGCGTATTCTTGAGGCGGCAAACATTACAGTAACAACAACCGACTGTGTTTCAAATGTTATTGATACTATAAACTCATATAGATTAAAGGGCACCCCGATTGATATGTGTGCCATAAACGTACAGATGGCCGATGCCGATGCCTACACAATTCCGGGACAAGTGAAATCTTCGGATATCGGCTATATACCCATTATCGCGTTTTCATCTGATATCAACAATGATGCCAGGCGCTGTGAGGATTCAGGATTTGATGGTTTTTTGCCCAAGCCGGTCAACAGGAAAAAATTGCTGCAGATGATAGAGCATCTGCTCAGCGGTTCTTCAGAAACAGAAAAACAGCTTGAAAGCAAAAGAATAGCCACACAGCACTCGGTTGCTGAAGATTTGAAAAGATCGGTTTCCATTTTGCTAGCCGAGGACAATCCGGTTAATCAGAAGCTTGCGGTAACCATGCTTACAAAAGCTGGGTACAATGTTGAAGTTGCACGGAACGGCAAAGAAGCAATCGATAAATATGTGGAAAACAGCGCAAAGTACAATATGATTTTCATGGACCTGCAGATGCCGGAAATGGACGGTTTGACAAGCAGTGAAGAAATAAGAAAGCTGGGTTATATGAAGGTTCCGATTGTTGCCATGACCGCAAATGCAATGGAGGGAGACCGCGAGCGATGTCTCGAAGCCGGAATGAATGATTATTTGTCAAAGCCGATACGCCGGGAGGCGGTATTTGAAATCATAAAAAAATGGATAATTGATCGTGTTTAAAATGTCCTGAACACCTCTTTCTTATAATTTCTTCCCAATCAGGGCGAAAAATTCACCCTCCGACACAACAGTAACACCCATACGTTTTGCCTTATCAAGTTTTGAGCCCGGGCTGCTGCCGGCAATGACATAATCGGTATTGCGCGAAACGCTTGATGTTGATTTGCCGCCGTTTTCTTCAATTAACCGCTGACATTCCTGGCGCGGGATGCTGAGCGTGCCGGTTATGACAAATGTCTTGTCCTGCAGCGCTCCGCTGCCTGTGTTTTCCCGGGGGCTCATATCTACACCAGCGCTTTTAAGCCGTTCTATGATTGTATTATTGTCATAGTTGTTAAAAAATCCTGTAACGCTTTCAGTCACTTCAGGACCTATTTCATTTATAGCCAGCAGCCGATCACGAGAAGCGTTACGTATGCCGTCTATACTGCCTAAATGACGCACAAGTAATTTTGACGTATGCTCACCAACGTGACGAATGCCGAGCGCATATATGAGCCGCTCAAGTCCCGATGATTTGCTTTTTTGTATTGCACGCACCATGTTTTCAGCTGATTTTTCTGCCATGCGATCGAGCCGGGCCCACGTATCAAAAGGTATCGAATAAATATCTGCAGCTGTTTGCACGATACCGAGGTCGACAAGCTGATTAATAATTTTCACCCCGAGCCCATCAATATTCATAGCGCGCCGGGAGCAGAAATGTTTTATGCGCTCTTTTGTTTGGGCGGGGCAGGTCATATTAACGCAGCGGTATACAGCCTCATCTGGCAGCTTTATCAGAGGCGAAGAGCAGGACGGGCAGCGGTCAGGCATGATGAAGATCTTTTCACCGCCGCTTCTGCGTGAGGGTATTACTTTTACTATTTCGGGAATGACGTCACCGGCGCGCTGCACCATAACGGTGTCGCCTATGCGAATATCTTTTCGTTTTATTTCGTCCTCATTGTGCAGGGTCGCGCTCTTAACCACAACGCCGCCAACCGTAACCGGATCAAGCTTTGCAACGGGTGTAACAGCTCCGGTCCTCCCGACCTGAACGGAAATGTTTGTCACAGTTGTTGTTTCCTGCTCTGCATCAAATTTGTAGGCAATCGCCCATCGCGGGCTTCTCGAGACTGTAGATAATATGTCCTGCAACTTCAGATCATTAACCTTGATAACAGCACCGTCAATGCCGAAGGGCAGAGAGCTGCGCAGTGTGCTGATTTTCCGGCACGCGTCTAGCGCTTCATCGATAGTTTTACACAAATACGCGTGCGGGTTTTTTTTCAGGCCGAGCTCAGAAATACGGCTCAGGGTTTGCAAGTGGGTGAAGGCATGTGCAGCATAAGATTCTGCTATCGCGTAGAAAAAAACATCAAGCGTCCGCTGTGCGGTTATGCGCGGGTCAAGCTGCCTGACAGATCCGGCAGCTGCGTTGCGCGGGTTGGCAAAAGCAGGCTCACCGGCATGCTTTCTGAGCTCGTTCAGCTTTTTGAAATCAGCATAATTCATGACAACCTCACCCCGCACGGCTATTCGCGGTGGAGATATTATGCCCGGAGCAGGGGTCAATACAAGCGGAATTGATCGTATTGTTTTTAAGTTGTGGGTAATATCCTCTCCGGTTTCCCCGTCGCCGCGGGTAGAGCCGGTGATGAAATAGCCGTTTTCATAAATACACTCAACCGCTATTCCGTCAAGCTTTGGCTCAACGACATATTCTATGGAATCATGGCTTACGCCGGTTTCCCGTGTCAGCCTGTTTTTGATACGCCTGTCAAAGTCATATACTTCATCATCTGTAAGCGCATTGGCTATGCTGAGCATCGGCGGGCGGTGCGTAACGGGATCAAATCCTGATACAGGTCTGGCCCCGACGCGCTGTGTCGGAGAGTCGGCTGTTATGCAGTTCGGGTGTTTCTTTTCAAGATCCTGCAGCCGGCGGAAGAGGCGGTCATACGCGGCATCTGATATTTCAGGATCATTTAAAATATAATACCGGTAATTATGGTAATGCAGCTGGTCCTTAATATACTGTATTTCCTTATCGATGCTCATTGCGCAGCACAGCTGTCCATGCATAAAACTACGCACCGAATTTCGACAGTCGGCCTGCGTTTGCCAATGCAAGGCCCATAAGGTGCACGGTTTCCATTTTACACAATCCTCCGCGCAGGCAGCTTTCCTCGCTAAAGGATATTACGCTGTCTTTGCGGCAGCACGATGAGCGCAGCAGTACTGGGACCGGATGCCAGCTGTGGTTCTTCAGCAGCGCAGGCGTTGAGTGATCGCCTGTTACAACAAGTACGTCGGGATTGTGTTCGAGAATTCGAGGGATATAAGAATCGACTTCTTCAATAATTCTGACCTTTTTGTCAAAGTCTCCATCCTCACCGCTTGAGTCTGTCGGCTTTACATGAATGAAAAAGAAATCGTAATCATTGTAATTTTTTTCAAACGCATCAAATTCAGCATCAATGCTGGTAAGACCTTCAAGAACAGTCATTCCAAGCAGCCGGGCAATGCCCTTGTACATCGGATACGAGGCGATGGCGATCGGATTAAGCTTATAGCGCTCGGTCATAGATGGATAGGGGTGATATTTAGCGAAACCGCGCAGCAGCAGCATATTTGCCTGATTTTCATCGGAAAGAATGTCGCCTGCCTGTGAGATAAAATCGGACGCTATCTGTGCGCACAGCTGGGATTTATCATCTATGGGCTTTGGGGAGATGGGTGCCACGGCTGTCTTCTGTGGGTCGGTGTCTTCAATGTCGCCGTAAAGACCGCTTCCGCGAAATGCAACTACCGCCCTGTGTTCCTTTACGGGTTTTATAATTATTTCGTCGAGCTTTGGATGCTTGTTAATGTTGTTTTGCAGCTTTTCGCATACCCGGGCGTTATCTTCCGTTGCGATCCTGCCTGCTCGTCGATCTGTTATGTTTCCATTTTTATCAACGGTACAGAAATTTATGCGTGCAAGCACATCTTTTTCTGAAAAGGGAAAATCAATGCCGGCTGCTTCAAGAACGCCGCGGCCGATATTGTACTCCACCGGATCATAGCCGAACAAGGCAAAATGAGCCGGACCGCTTCCGGGGGTGATGCCCGGCGCAATGGGGTCAAGCAGGCCGCATACTGAATCAGCTGCAACACGATCGAGGTTGGGAGTGCGGGCGCAGGCCAGCTCAGTGCCGTCTTTGTCTTCACGTTCAACGCCGCCGAGCCCGTCCATGATCAAAAATACGATTTTTGACGAGCTGCTGATGGTCAGATGATCAAAAGCACGTAATTTCATAATCACCTCAAGCTATGATGTTTTACCTATTGAGCTGTTCCTGTAAAGCGTTACTTCCAGCCGTACTCACCTATAAGGGGCACAAAAACGCACGGGGTTATTTCTTCCTGTGTAAATTCTGTACCGTTACGGATTGTTTTATACAGAATCTGACTGAATCGTGATCCTATAGGAATTACCAGTCGTCCGCCATCGGCAAGCTGCTCCTTAAGCGGCTCCGGCACGGAAGGCGCGGCAGAGGTTACAATAATACCATCGTATGGAGCGTGCGCTGGAAGGCCGCGGGTGCCATCTCCAGTTATTATGGTTACAGAGGGATATCCAATCGATTCAAGGCGCTTTCTCGATTGCTCGGCAAGCGCCGGCATTCGCTCAACTGAATAGACCCGTGAGGTTATGCTGAGCAGCACTGCAAGCTGATAGCCGGAGCCCGTTCCTATTTCGAGCACGGTGTCACCAGGCCTGATTCCGAGGCTCTGGGTCATGAGGGCAACGATATAGGGCTGCGATATTGTTTGTCCGTCTCCGATAGGCAGTGGCCCGTCGCTGTATGCTTCCGACATGAACTGCTCGGTTACAAACGCCTCTCGGGGAACCGTTTCCATTGCGCGCAGCACGTTCTCATCGGTAATGTTGCGCGCTTTAATCTGCCGTGCGACCATCTGCCGCCGCTTATGGGTAAAATCCTGTTCGGAATCGCTCATTTTTCTTTGGCACCCATGTTATAGAACGCTGACATTTTAGGAAACAGCGATATGGGGCCGAGCTCCTCTTCGATTCTGATAAGCTGATTATATTTGGCTATACGGTCGGTGCGCGATGCCGATCCTGTTTTAATCTGTCCGGTATTGCAGGCAACGACCAGATCCGCAATTGTTGTGTCCTCTGTTTCCCCGGATCGGTGCGACACGACAGCTGTATAGCGTGCTCTTTTCGCCATTTCTATTGCATTTAATGTTTCTGTCAGTGTCCCGATTTGATTGAGCTTGATAAGTATTGAATTTGCCACACCGCGATTAATTCCCTCTGACAGAATGGCTGTGTTGGTGACAAACAAATCATCACCGACAATCTGCACAGAATCGCCGAGGCGCTGCGTCATCTTTTCCCATCCGGCCCAGTCATTTTCATCGAGGCCATCCTCGATTGAAACAATAGGATATCTGTCCATCAGTGAGCGATAAAACGCTATCATGTCATCTGAGCTGTTTTCCTTATTTTTTTCTGCTTCAAGAATATAAGCGCCGTCTCGGTAAAAAGAGCTTGCGGCCGCATCAAGCGCAAGAGCAATATCGTCTCCGGGACGGTATCCGGCACGCTCTATCGCCTGCATAATAACCTGCAGGGCTTCTTCATTTGATTGAAGATTCGGGGCAAAACCGCCTTCATCGCCGACAGCGGTGTTGAGATTTTTATCTTTTAACACCGACTTGAGATTGTGAAACACTTCAGCGCCCATGCGGATAGCTTCAGCAAACGAGTCGGCGCCCACCGGCATAATCATAAACTCCTGTATGTCAACATTGTTGTCTGCATGCTCGCCGCCGTTCAGTATATTCATCATCGGAAGAGGCAGAGTGGTTGCATTGACGCCGCCGATATATCGGTAAAGCGGAATGTTGAGCTCAATGGCTGAAGCTTTTGCGGTAGCAAGAGAAACGCCCAGGATCGCATTGGCCCCGAAATTTGATTTTGTTTCGGTCCCGTCAAGCTCGATCATTGTCTGATCGATTCCGGGCTGATCGACAGATTCAAGTCCGACAAGCTCCGGCTGCAGCTTTGTATTTACGCGCGAAACAGCCTCGGTGACTCCTTTGCCAAGATACCTGCTTTTGTCATTGTCACGAAGCTCAAGCGCTTCGCGCGATCCTGTTGAGGCGCCCGAAGGGATCTGGGCTCTTCCGATCACACCGGTTTCAAGCAATACGTCGACTTCTACCGTAGGGTTGCCACGGGAATCAAGAATCTCTCGCGCATGAATATGCTCTATTCGGCTCATCGCTATGTCTCCTTAGAAAAAGGTATTATGATTCAGGCTTTACCACTATCCACAAAGAATTGCCGCCGCGTTTTATAAGGAACAGTATATTTTCTTTTTTGGATTTTTTTATGGCATCGCGGAATTCTGATATCGATGTAATCTCATCCCTGTTGACTTCTTTAATGATATCGCCTTTTCTGAGACCGGCCTCAGCCGCAGGGCTTCCGAATTGAACGTCGGTAACAATGACGCCGCTTTCTTCAGGAAGCTCATATTGGCGGGCAAGCTCGGGTGTTATTTCTCTGACTTTGATCCCGAGATCTTCCGTGTCGGTTTCAGCCATAGCGGAATATTGCTTTTCCTGCAGCTCTCCTATCTTTACGGTAAAACCTTTTTTGTCGCCGTCACGAAGCACGGAAACCGTAACCTTTTCCCCGACCGGTGTCTGCGCAACCATCATGGGCAGATCAGCCATTTCCTCGACGTCTTTGCCATCAAAAGATATTATTATATCGCCTGATCGAATACCTGCTTCGTCTGCCGGCCCGCCTGGCTCAACATCAGCAATAAGAGCACCCATGGGCTTTTTCATATTAAAGCTTTCCGCAAGCTCCGGGGTAACCTTCTGAACGACGACGCCCAGCCAGCCTCGGACAACCTTGCCTTTTTCTTTCAGCTGGGCAACGATGTCCTTTGCCAGGTTTATCGGAATGGCAAAGCCTATACCTATATTCCCCCCGCTCGGTGAATAAATCAGCGTGTTTACACCAACAACATCGCCCTGTGTGTTGAACAGCGGTCCGCCGCTGTTGCCCGGGTTAATCGACGCATCTGTTTGAATAAAATTCTCATATGGGCCGGCACCGATTTTCCGCCATTTTGCGCTGACAATACCTGCAGTTACGGTTTCCTGCAGGCCGAAGGGATTGCCGATGGCGAGTACCCATTCACCGACCTGAAGCTGATCGGAATCCCCGAGCGTCGCAACAGGCAAATCCTCCTTGAGGTTTTTTATTTTTATGAGCGCGATATCCGTTTTCGGGTCAGTGCCGACGATTTCGGCTTCATATTCTTTTTCGTTATGCGTTTTAACAATTATTTCGTCGGCTCCCTCAATAACATGGTTGTTTGTAATAACGTAGCCCTCCGCATCGATGATGAAACCTGATCCGAGACCTTTTCTCTTGTATTCACGATCAAACTGATCGCCAAAAAATCGCTTGAAAAAATCATCCCCGAAAAAATCATGAAAGGGGTCTGATCTTCCCCCGTTATTCCCGAAGGGGGACCCGCCGAACTGCCTCATACGCGGCTTAACCGTTTTAGTGGAGCTTATATTGACGGTAACCGGCTTAAGCTGCTTAATCAGTGTGGTGAAGTCAGGAAGGGTTACCGTTGGCTGTCCGTCAGTCTGCTTTGCATTTGCAGCGGCAGGGCAAAGCATCAGGCAGACTACTGCAACGATTGTCATGAGTGTAGCGTTATTAATCCGGCAAATTGTTTTTTGTGAAATCATGGGAACACAACCTCCTGTTTTATTTGTTAAAGAATAAACACAGCGGCTGCTACAACTGTTGTATAGCCGTTTGGTGAAACAATAGCCGACTGGGTAATGTTAGTTGATTTGTATATTTTATTGCTGATCCGGTAAACCTCTTTTTTTTCATCCCAGCTTTTGTTTTCATCAAATTCAATTCCGAGCGTTGAGGCCAGCATTGCTGCAGCCATATCTTCAGCATGGTCGCCTGCCTGCTTTTTGGTCATCCCGAATGAGTGAAACTCCGACAGATACCCGTAGCCGCTTTTGTCTGAAGGCCATGCGCATCCGACCGATGCTGCAATAAGGCGGCGGGGCTCATTGCTGGAGCATTTGCTCATCACGGTAAATATGATTTCCCCGGGGGATATTTTTTTCAACCCCTGATTTTTTGTAATAATTTTACAGCCTGGGGGCAGAATGCTGGAAACGGGGACCAGGTTTTGCTTTTCAATGCCGGCGTCGCGCAGCGCCAGCTCATATGAACGCAGCTCGTCCCGGTGGGTTCCGTCTCCACGCGTCAAAAAAACTTCTTTAGGAACACGTTTCACTTTTAAGGACTCCTCTCCACATTATATTGTTCACGTAATAGATGCCAGCAGCGGCAACGACGACACATAATAATCTTTAGTACATTATTATATAATGTGGGCGAGTTCAATAAAAAATCTTCGTCGTTTCAGATGTTAATCACGATTCAGACAAAGGCAATAACCAAGCATTTTATAAACGAGCCTGGCAGCCAGGAAATCAGGGGAGGGGTTGTCTCCGGAAGGGCACAGCTCGACAACGTCGAAGCCGACGATATTTTTACGGTAAGCTATAGCTTTCAACAAAGAGAGTGTTTCATGCCAGCCCATACCGCCGGGCTCGGGCGTACCGACTGACGGCATGATCGATGGATCAAGCACGTCCAGATCAAGCGTTATATACACGTCATTGCTTATGTGGTCCAGGCATGTTTCAAACCATCCTGCATCGGATTTCATGATATCCCGATAAAAATGGGTCTCAAGTTGTTTTGACTGTATGAACTCATATTCCTCGGTGCAAAGGCTTCGTATGCCGATTTGAACAAGGGGTGCGTTCTCGAAAATGCGTCGGGCTACACATGCGTGATTATACGGTGAGCTCTGATAGCTGTTACGAAGATCTGCATGGGCGTCAAACTGAATGACAGTAACGCTTGGAAAGGATTGCTTTATCGCTAAAACAGCGCCGAGGGAAATGCTGTGCTCACCGCCGATTATACAGGGGAATTTACCCGCATGAAGAACTGTTGAGACAAGATCGGTCACTGTTTGTATCATTGATTCAGGACCGGACGCATCAGGCTCAATCATTTCAAGGGTATGAATGCCTATATCGGCAATTTCTGTTAACATGTCCTCATCGAACAGCTCAAGAAAACAAGACGCATCTATGAGAGCCTGGGGTCCGAATCGTGTTCCAGGCCTGTATGTTGTTGTAAAATCGTATGGAATCGGGATTACCACCGATTGAGCATTGTCCCAGTTTGATTTTTCATACGGCAATGAAGCGAAATTTCTGGACAGGAAGTGAAACGAATTCATGACATGGGTTTTTCGTTAAAAAAATGAACGGGCTAAGAATGTGATAATCAGTCATATGCTCCTGATGTGTGCAAAAAAAGAAAACGCGGGGTTCTGACATAATGTCTGATAATATATATTATGTAAACCAATCTATGCATTTGCAAGTTCGACCAGTTTGTCCGATATTTGTGTCAGCCGAACCACATGGTCTACAGCGCCCGCTTTTATTGCCTCCTGCGGCATGCCGAACACAACACATGAATTTTCATCCTGAGCAATGGTTACTGCACCGCTTTTCTTCATTTTAAGAAGTCCCTCTGCACCATCAGAACCCATACCGGTTAAAATAACTCCGATTGCGTTTTTGCCGGCATAGCGCGCAACAGAATTAAACAGCACCTCAACCGACGGCCGCTGCCGCTTGACAAGCGGTCCATCCTTGACCTGCACATAATATGATGCACCAGATCGCCGCATAACAATGTGCCTGTTTCCCGGAGCGATAAGCGCAAGCCCCGGTACAACTCGTTCGCCGTCCTCAGCCTCTTTGACCGATATTTTTGTTACACTGTTGAGGCGTGCCGCAAAGCTCTTTGTGAATTTTTCAGGCATATGCTGAACGATCACAATGCCCGGCGCATTTCCCGGTAGCGGTGACAGTATGTACTCAAGCGCCTGTGTGCCGCCCGTTGATGCTCCAATGGCTATGATTTTATTGGTTGTCTGTGTAAGCGAGAGCTTTTTATCTTCAACTTCATACTGCTTTTTTTTGCTGATATTCTGAAGGGTTGCAATATCAACTTTAGATGCAGCTTTAATTTTTTCGATCAGGCTGAGCGACATATCACCGACGCTGTACGAGGGACCCGGTTTGCTGAGCACTTCAATGGCACCTTCATTGAGCGCTTCCATGGCAAGATCACTGCCCCTTTGGGTCAGCGATGATACTACAATCACCGGCAGCGGGTAATGTTTCATCAGCTTTTTCAGGAATGTTATGCCGTCCATGCGCGGCATTTCGATATCAAGCGTTATGACATCAGGTTTGTGCTTAGCTATTTTTTCTCGAGCAATATAGGGATCAGGAGCGGTGCCTACCACGTTTATTTCAGGGTCACAGGAAAGCTCTTTTGAGAATATATTTCTGACCACAGCTGAATCGTCAACAATTAGGACTTTAATACTCATGGACATAATCCTGTTATAATCGTGGAATGTTGTGACACTGCAAACGCGATTGCCATATCAGGGTGATGTGTACAGAAGCACCGGATTGTCTTCAATATCTATTGCAATATAATCATTTTCTTCAAGCAGTGATTCCCACTCCTCATTGCTTATATCGTTTGTCTCCGGGATGCTGAGATCAAACACTTTCTCCTCTCCATAGGCGGCGGTTATAAGCTTGCCGGTTATTGTGTTCAGAAGCTCTTTTAATGCATCTTCCGAGCCGCCCTCTTCCAGCTCATCATCCTCGTCTATGCCAAGTATATTATAGGCAAGGCTTTCAGCGAGCTCATTTGGTACGATTATTTCAATTGTCCCCTGAATGTCACCAATATATTTCATTGACGCTCGAATAAATGTTTCTGAATCGCTTTCTATTTCATCGGGATCAAGCTCTTCACCGAACATAAACGCCAGCTGCTCAAAAACATCACAGCAAACCTGTTTGAGTATTTCACTGTTTTTACTGCTCATCGTAGTCCCCCATTACATCTTTAACAACATTTCTCAGTGTTTCCGGTGTTATAGGTTTACGCAAATACGCTTTTACCCCTTTTTTGTACAGCTCTTCTATACGGGTTTTACTTCCCTCTGTTGAAATAATGATAACCGGCATTGAATCAAGCATATTGTCCTCGGACATTTTTTCCAGCATTTCAATACCGGTCATGACTGGCATATTGATGTCAGCAAAAACAAGATCAATCCAGTTATCTTTCATCGACTGGAGACCTTCCTGACCGTTTGTTGCTTCATACAGCTCAGATATTGGTACGCCGGCGATGTGCAGCGTTTTTTTAATAACCGACCGTATTGTGCGTGAATCATCGACAATTAATATATTAAATGCCATGTGCTCAGTAGTCCTCCCCCATTAGATATCAAAAATTTCTTTTATTTGTTCCATACCAGTCATTGTCTGGCTTATAATATTCTCAATCTGTATCTTTTTTATATTCAGGCGGGACAGAACCGTTGCTGACGGACGATACTGCAGCCCGTCGCGGCCGATTCCTATTCCTCCGGAAATGCTGAGCGTGTCGGCAAGATGTACGATATCCACAACAACTGAAGCTGAGCTTACTTTGCACTCATCAGGTTTATGATGCCAGAGAACGGGAAGATACAGGCTCATGGGAATGCCCCAGTTTTTAAGAATAACAGCGCCTGCTTCGGCATGATCGATGCCGAAAAATTTCTTTTCTACAACTTCGAATGATTCTTCGGCACGCTTGGCTTCTTCCTCAATTTTGTTAAAATACTCATCAACAAATGTTGAAAGCGCAATTTTACCGATATCGTGCAGCAGGGCGGCGGTGAACAGCAAATCGGTGTCAGAATAGCTGATAAGACCGGCAATTGTTTCTGAAGCAACCGCAGTTGCAACCGAGTGCTTCCACAAGTCGCCTGAATCAAGATCGTAACCGGGTATTTTTTTGTCCATTAAGGATGAAAAAGAAACTGCAATAACAACGCGTCGAACCTGATTGAGCCCAAGCATAACGACTGCCTGGCGTATTGACGTAACCTCCTGCTGAACAGAAAAATATGCTGAATTAACGAGCTTCAGCACGTTGCTGGTAAGGGCCGGGTCATATTGAATCAGGCGTATAACTTCAGAGATGTCAGGATCGCTGCTGCTTAAAATGTTTATAATTTTCTGGTTTGTCTGGCTCATTGCCGGTAGGGATTTTATGTTTTCCAGAATTTCTTTTTTAAAATTCATAGCTCAAACTCCTTCCCCCCGGTTTTCACAATGATGCGGCCTGAAGCAACTTCTATGGAGGCTGTGCGAGAGTGATTGCCGCCGATATCCTGCTTTTCAATAAGTATATTGTTTTTCCACAACAGCTTGCGCAGAACGGTGAAATTTCGCTCGCCGATTTTGAAATATCCTTTTTCATCGAGCAGCGATGAGCAGCCTACTGCTTTAACGACAATATTCTTTTTTTCAGCTCCGAGATTATAGGCTTCCTTGAACAGAATCGGCAGTCCCGTGTCAACAAACATAAAAGGAGCTGCCTTCGCTTTCTGGGGATCTATTTTTGACAGCGGCAGCATGCTGTGTAAAAGGCCTGCTATTTGTGATACGGGATCATACAGCATAACTCCAAGGCATGACCCAAGTGAGTATGTAATGAGCACCTCATTTGGATTATCGGATACTTTCATGTCCGAAATACCCACAACAATAGTCTTCACGCATTTTCTCCGATAGTTTTTTTCACATTACCATTTCAGTTATTGCTCTGTTTCATATAAATCGACGGCTTAACGCACTTGAACGGGGTTTTAATGCTGGCGAGGCTTTCGGCGTGTCCGGTAATCAAATATCCTTCCGGATTCAGAAGCCTGTATATTTCAGACAGAAGGCGCGATCTCGTTTCGTCATTGAAATAGATCATAACGTTTCTGCAAAAAACAACATCAAGCTGCCCCTTCATTGGGAACGGCGGCTTTGACAGATTGAGCCGTCTGAATACAATATGATTTTTGAGAGTATCTCGAACCTCATAAAACAGGCCG
Source organism: uncultured Thermodesulfobacteriota bacterium (assembly GCA_964621615.1). Taxonomy (GTDB): domain Bacteria; phylum Desulfobacterota; class WTBG01; order CAIYCZ01; family CAIRTM01; genus CAZUMW01. The sequence goes on along the minus strand of CAZUMW010000015.1, from coordinate 27,007 downwards.
TTATCCCGGTTGGATTTTGAAAAAAAACGCTTCCTGAATGAATCTGGAACGCCGGTCATTATTGATTCCGGATAGCATCCGTTTGATGCCTCAACGAGTGCGCGAGTTGAAATATCTGTTGCAAGAAGCCTGAAGTCAAATTTTTTGTCAATGGATGCTGCCAGCACCGTCATCACAATTGAGTACGGCTCTTCGCCCGTTGATGAAGCGGCGGACCAGATTCGCAATTTTTTTTTCCCCTGGCGTATCCACTCGGCAAGCTTTCCGCCGAGAAACTCAAAGTGCTCAACCTCTCTGAAAAAGCTGGTGACATTTGTTGAAATAACGTCAAGGAACTTTGTTATTTCATCTCCGGACCGGTCTCTAACGAGCATGTCCAGATATTCGCGCTGGTTGCTTATTCCAAGTACGCGCATTCGTTTTGCAATGCGCGCAGATACCATTGCCTGTTTTGTATTGTTTAAATAAATGCCGCTGTGCTCATGAACTATTTTTCTGAATTTCTGAAATGTCGCGGCATCCATCAGGCGTTATCAGATGACTCTTTTTCTTTTTTAAGCGATGCCGTCTTGGACAGCGACTGAATTTCTTCGGAGGTAAGAACCTTCTCAATATTCAAAAGGATTTTCACTCCGCCTTTCGCTTTTGCTATGCCGTTAATAAAGTGTGTATCAACAATTGATGAGCCGAACTGAGGCGCTTCTTCAATTGATTGCGTTTCGATATCAAGCACTTCAGATACGCTGTCAACAACAATGCCCATTTGCATCTGTGTTTCCTGCTGAACAATATCAACGACGATAATACAGGTTTGCTGCGTATCTTCAATTGAATCCATGTTGAACTTCAGGCGAAGGTCGATTACGGGAATAACTTTACCGCGAAGATTGATGACACCCCGAACAAAATCGGGGGTTCTTGGAATCTTGGTAATATCCATGAGCCCGATAATTTCGCGGACTTTTAATATTTCAACACCGTATTGCTCGCTTGCAAGATTGAATGTGAGATACTTTTCTGTACGGGCAAGGTTAGCGCCCTGCTCTTCTGAAATGTTTTGCGCCATATGACCTCCGCCTCCTGCCTGCGGCAGGTGAAAATAATTTGATTTCGCTTAAGCGACTTCGCGTATGTTGCCTGCAGTTGCAAGCTTAACGATGCCGGCCACATCAAGAATTATGCCCACTCTTCCGTCAGACATAATTGAACCGCCGGACACACCGGGAAGGCCCTTAAGAAAGGCTCCGAGACTTTTAATAACCGTTGATTGCTGCCCGAGCAATTCGTCTACGAGAATGCCGGTTTTTTTGCCGCTGTCTTCTACAACAATAACGATTCCATCCTCCGGATTTTCCTTGGCTCCTTCAATTGTAAAAAGGTGCGAAAGCCTAAACAGCGGAATGAGGCTGTCGCGTATTGTTATCATTTCACCCTTGTTTGCAATCGTTGAAATATCCTGCTTTTTAGGCCGTATGGACTCTATAATTGAAAGGGTTGGTATGATATAGCGCTCCTCACCGATTCTGACAAGCATGCCGTCGATAATGGCAAGCGTCAGAGGAAGGCGCAGGCTGAAAAGGGATCCTCTTCCCGGTTCGGACGAGAACTCGATATTTCCTCGAAGGTCTTCAATCGTTTTTTTGACAACATCCATGCCAACACCGCGTCCTGAAACATCGGTAACTTTTTTAGCTGTTGAAAAGCCGGGAGTGAAAATCAGGCTGTATATCTCACGGTCGTTAAGGCTGTTTTTCTCGCTGATCAGTTTTTTCTCAATGGCTTTTTTCGTTATTGTCTCTTTGTCAAGGCCGCGCCCGTCATCGCGTATCTCTATATGAATATTGCCGCCTTTATGAAAAGCGGTGAGCTCTATCGTCCCTGTTTCGCTTTTTCCTGCTTTAGACCGTTCTTCGGGTGTCGCCTCTATGCCGTGATCAACTGAATTTCGCACCAGGTGAATAAGGGGATCACCAATTCTGTCCACAACGCTTTTGTCAAGCATTGTATCTTCACCCTTAACCACAAACTCGATTTTTTTATTGCTTTTTTTAGCAAGATCACGCACAACGCGTGCCATTTTCTGAAAAGTCGGTTTTACCGGAATCATTCTCAGGGCCATGCCGAGCTGCTGAAGCTCTCGTGTAATTTTATCCATCTGGTTGATGTTTCGCATGAGATGTGATGAGTTGGCGCTGCGTATAACAGAGTCCTGCCTTATCATCGCTTCGATTATGACAAGCTCACCGATTGCATCGATAAGCTTATCAAGGTTTTCGGAATCTACCTTTATTGATTCCTTCAATTTGGCCTTGACCTGCTGCTGGGCAACAGACTGTATCTGATCCTTTGTGGCAGTTTCATCATCCTCTGACTCTGTAGGTGCTTTTTCAGCAGCCGTTTTCTCATGCGCAGGCGCTTCCGGCTCATCCATTTTTTCCGAAACAGCAGAATCAGCGGGCTGCTCTTTTTCTGTTTTTTTAGCGGCGGAAAGATGTTCACTTTCCTGAACCTGCTCTTTTGCTTCAGAAGCGGTGGCGCGATGGGATTCTTCTGCAGGTTTTTCCGACTGTTCGATATCGGCGCCCGGGCTGACCGTTACCGCCTGTATTTTGCCGAGCAAGGATGCGACTGTCGGGCTTATTTTATAGGTTGGATTCCCGCTTTCAATAGCACGCTGCAGGCTTGACATGAGCTTTTTCATCTCGTCAACAGCTTCAAACACGACATCAATTTTACCCCCGGCAAGAATCAGCTCACCTTTTCGGGCAAGGTCAAGCAGGTTTTCTGTATTATGGGCAAGCCTTGAAATAACATCGAGGGCCAAAAATCCTGCAGCACCTTTAATGGTGTGAAAAACGCGAAAAACCGCGTTAAGCAGATCGGCATTATCCGGGCTGTTTTCCAGCGACAGCAGTGTTGAATCAATGGTGTCTATATGCTCCTGCACTTCGGAAACAAAATCAGAAAGCAAATCTATATCAGCGCTGATTGTCTGCTCTTTTGGAAGCGCATCGTCTTCTTCGGCTGCCAGCTGCTGGGAGGAACCATGTTCATGCTCTTCATTATAAGGCTGTTCATCATGTGAGGCATCCGGTTCTACGGATGTGTCAGCAGGCACATATTCAGCCTGCACCCCCTCGCATATGTTTGTTTCACCCTGTTGCTGATCATCGCTTACAGTTCGCAAAGAAAGTTTTTCAATGTTAAATTCAGGCATCGGGGAATTGCATTTCAGTGCCTGAAAAACGTCACCGATCCAGTCTTTGACCCTAAGTAAACGGTCGATGGGCGGCTTTTCTCCGCAGTAGTCAATAAGGTCTTCTGTTTTGTGACAGACCCGCTCAATATTATGCAGCCCGAATACAGCTGACTCGCCTTTCAGCGTATGGAAAATTCTGCGCAGATCGGCGATGGTTTCCATGTTTATGTCTTTTTCAAGGCTCAGCAGATGGGATTCCATATCTTCGAGAACAGAATCCTGATCATTGAGGAACTCGTGAAAAATGTCTTCATCCAGATATTCAGGAACTGTATACTGTTTTTCTGTACCATCGGCTGTTTTTTCTTCCGTTCCCGCTGAAGGACCGTCTTTTATTTCTACAGACTGCGCTGCTGAGCTGTCACCTTCCGGCTGTGCCTCGGCATCAACAGCAAGACGTTCAATTACGGCAGGGTCTATTTCGGAAACAGGCTTTCCGTCCTGTATAGCGTCAAATGCATTTCCCAGCCAATCTTTGACGGCAAGAAGGCTGTCGACAGGAAGATTCCGGCCGCCCTGATCGATAAGGTCTTCTGCGCGATGACAGACCTTTTCGATTTCGTGCATCTCAAATACGGCGGACTCACCTTTAAGCGTGTGAAAGATTCTCCGAAGCTCGGCCAGAGTTGACGGATTGATTTCTTTCTCGAGCTGCAGAAGCAGAGATTCAATATTTTCCAGGACGCTTTCCTGATTATTTAAAAATTCAACGAATATGTCTTTATCAATATAGGGGGGCAGCTGATAAATATTTTCAGGCGCAGCGCTTTGATGACCATCGGCGAAAAGATCATCGGGCAGATCGATATCCTCGTTCTGTGCACCGGGACGTGTTAAGTGCTGAAAAGCCGTAACGGTTTTGTTCAGAATTTCAATGGTGCTTTTCTGATCCGCTTCCTTATCGATAAGCCCCTTTTGAGATAGAACGCGCGCTGCTTCTGCAGCTTTTTCTATGCGGGGCAAATCGCACGCACGTGCTTCGTCCCGAATACTGGCAAAATAGCCGCAAATCTGCTGACAGTCTTCAGGGGAATCATGATCAGCAGTTATCAGCTCTTCAGAAACATCATCAAGAAACAAAATAAGTTTTTCGGAAACCATAGAGCGTTATCTCACAGACACTAAAACGTATCGGGCATACATTATTACATATGAAGAAACAAAAGCGCAGCCATACATATATGAACTGATTGTATGTACAATGCCTACGGAAAGATCCTGTCGATTTTCTGCTGCATAATATCAGCGGTAAACGGCTTTACCACATAATCATTCACGCCGGCTTGTGCAGCCTGTATAACGTTTTCCTTTTCTGCTTCAGCAGTGACCATAAGAACGGGAATATCTTTTAAAGAATCATCGGCCCTGATCGCCTTGAGCATTTCAAGTCCGCTCATGTTCGGCATATTCCAATCAGCAACAACAAATTGGAAATCTCCGTTTTTCAGCTTTTCCAGTGCAACATCACCGTCCTCAGCCTCCTCTACATTGGTAAAACCTAGCTGCTTGAGAATATTTCTCACAATGCGCCTCATGGTAGAAAAATCATCCACAACCAGTATTTTCATACTTTGATCTGCAGGCATGATTGGAACTCCTTTGTTTAGAAATTATATTTATGTCTATTTTTAAATATAAATTATAATACAAATGTATCGTTATTATAAAATCACGCTACGGACCGGCTCTTTTATACGAACTGATTTTATCCTGCTTCGGCAGGTACAGGGTATTATACATTTTTTTATTTATTCGGAATTTATTTATAAAGCTTTAAGGAATTACGAGGCAGGCACCACAACCCCGGCTCAGCCATCACCTTTTTATAATGGTTCGAAATCATTTTCAAGAAAACATTAATGGTTATAATGGGTAATATATTGACATACCACGAGTTTCATGTAATAAATCTTTAACACTATAAAATATTTTATTCCTGTAAACAACAGTTATTTTGATCAATCGGGAGCACAGCACGCATTAATGTGTGCAAGGTTTTATGTATGTATTCCAATAGCCGTTCGCTTCCCCAGGCACTGAATCGCCCTGAAGCTGAAAAAATATATATAAAGACGTTCGGCTGCCAAATGAACGAGTACGATTCATACCGCTGTCGCAAGCTGCTTCAGTCTCTCGGCTATCGCAGGGCTGAGACCCCGTCAGATGCAACCTGCATTATCATCAACACCTGCACAGTTAGAAAAAAAGCCGAGGATAAGGTATACAGCGAGCTGGGAAGAATTAAAAAGATAAAGCGAACCCGGCCGGAACTGCTCATCGGTGTTGGCGGGTGCCTTGCACAGCAAAAAGGCGAGGAAATTATAAAAAAATATCCATATGTGGATTTTGTATTCGGCACCCAGGCGCTTCAGCGTTTGCCGGACATTATTCGATCGTCCGCTTCTGGACATAAAGTGGTTGATATCACGATGAGCGGCAGCCGTACCGGGTATCCGGATTCAGCATACACTGCGGATGCGGGCCAGGTTACCGCCTTTATAACTGTCATGCAGGGCTGCGATAATTTTTGTTCATATTGCATAGTTCCTTATGTCCGTGGTCGTGAATGGAGCCGTCCGGTTCATGCCATTAAAGATGAAGCACAGACGCTGGCGGCAAACGGGGTGAAAGAGATAACGCTTTTGGGACAGAATGTAAATTCGTATGGTAACACATGTGTTCCCAAAAAATCATTTGCAGAGCTGCTCTATACCCTTCATTCTATAAGCGGGATCGAGCGTATCAGGTTTGTAACTTCAAACCCGAAAGATTTATCAAATGAGCTGATTGATGCAATGGAGCAGCTGGATAAAGTCTGCGAACACATTCACTTGCCACTGCAATCAGGCTCAGACACCATACTGAAAAAAATGAATCGCAGCTATAGCGCTCAGCGCTACCGCAGGCTGATTGAAGACCTGCGCAGCCGCCTGCCCGGCATAAGCATTACATCAGATATTATCGTCGGTTTTCCCGGTGAATCCGCCGATGATTTTAACAGCACGCTTTCTCTGATAGAGGAAATCGGCTTTGACGATCTTTTTGTATTCCATTATACAGACAGGCCCGGGACCGCAGCTTCAAAAATTCCCGGAAAGGTACCCTACTCCGAAAAAATAAAGCGGCTGAAGGCTGTCAACGAAATGCAGCGCTCTATCAGCCATACGAAAAACAAAGAGCTTATCGGCGCCACTGTTTCAGTTCTTTTTGAAACAGTAAGCGGGCGTACGAAAAATGCACTGGCGGGGCGGACGCGCACAAATAAAACTATTACCTGCTCGGCACCGCGTGAAGCAATAGGAACAATACATAATGTTACAGTCACCGGTGCAAGCATTCATGCGCTTGAGGGAGACATGCAGCGGGTTCGCCGAAGCACATTATGTTAAGGGAGCACTGACGTGATCGATCTTCATCTTCATTCTCTTTTCAGCGACGGAGAGCTTGTGCCTGCGGAGCTGGTCCGCCGTGCAGCAGTCAAAGGTTACAAAGCGTTAGCAATAACTGATCATGCTGATATATCCAACATCGATTTTATTATCCCCCGGATCATAAAAGCCTGTGTGTCACTGAACCGCGCGCAGGACGATCTGACCGCTCTGCCGGGTATAGAGCTGACACATGTACCGCCCCGCGATATTCCGGTCCTTGCGCGGGAAGCACGTTCCATGGGAGCGGCGGTTATTATTGTTCATGGTGAAACGATTGCAGAGCCGGTAGCTCCCGGAACAAATGAATCGGCGCTTTCATCAGATATTGACATTTTAGCTCATCCCGGCCTTATAACCGATGAAGCTATGGCAAAGGCAGCTCAACGAGGTATATATATCGAAATATCGGCCCGCAAAGGCCATTGCCTGTCAAACGGACATGTTGCCGCACTGGCAAAGCAACGCGGTGCACGAATGATACTGAACTCTGATGGGCACGCTCCTGATGATTTGATCGACAGTGATTATGCGCGGAGAATTGCCTGCGGTGCCGGACTGTCAGACAGCGATGTTGATGTGTTATTTGCAAACAGCGCTACTTTGGCAAAAAGGGCTGCTCATCGGATCAGCTCATAGAAAAGCGCGCCCGTACCGCTGATGCTCGTATGCTCCGGCGTTGAGTTTTGCATTATTCCGTTCCGGTATCTGTGGATCTGAGCAGTTCGCGCTGACGCTTAAATACATATTTAATAATATATTCTCTGTCATCCTCATTTATTGCTGCAAAGTTAACCCCGACGTCATACCTTTCATCACCGCCGCCCTCCTCTGGGTTATGCAATTCAGTACACCTCACCACTTCTCCGATAAGCTCTATCAGGATGCCTGATGAAAGAGGAAGTACCAGCTCAATTTCAAGAAAGCTTCCGGGATTAAGATTCTCATTGCACCTGAATCTGAGCCCTGAGCCGCTGATATTTACTGCAGTCGGCTCACGGTTGAATATAGTGTCTTCAGAGGTCTGCCCCAGTATTTTAATAATAAAATCAAGTTTGCGATGTATGCTTTGTATTTCGCTGATCAGCTCAGGCGGAAGCATTGTCTGTAGTTCGTTATCATCGTTTATAAAACGCGATGGCAGTACAGACTGCTCGTCTGACTTGTGTGTTTGTGTCTGAATAAACAGGTTTCGTTTTTTCTGAAATTCTTCATATGAAATGGGCCTGTAGCGGAATATCATATATGCATCGACACGCAGATGTGTTCGGGCGGGAATATGCCGCAGAATCAAAGTCCCGTCATCGCGCACGTCTTCAATTTCAACATACAGACTGTATTTAAGACCTCTTTTTTTGCCCCATACAATACCTTTGGATGCCTGCCTGAAAAAATCGGCTGAGAAATCATTTTGTTCAACACTGACAGTAAGCATGTTTTCCTTCACATCCGTTACCCTGCAGGTAACCATCGGGCGTGCAGAAATGGTTTCCAGTTCAAAATCAATCAGATCGCTTTCATGAAAATAGTCAGAAAAACTCACGTGTAATTCCTTTCCCATTTTGTAATAGTAATACATGTTTCACAATAGCATAATTTGTGCCATAAAGCTATATAAAATAATATAAGGATAAATATATTTTATATTTAATTATAAAAGCGATTGTGGACGAGCCGACTCGATACAGCAGCGGCGTGACGAGATTTTGACCTGCATCGGCAATGCGATTCGTATACCGATTGGTTGTGCGGATAACAATGGGCAATGAAGATGCTGCTATCGTGATGACAGCATAAGATACTTTCCGGAAAGGATAATTGCCGGGCTATGCACTGCCAGTGGGCAGGGCCTATACAGCAGCATTCAGAAGAGAGCCTGCCATTTTTCTGATTCGAGACTCAATCTCAAGCAGTTCTTCGGGTGGGACCTGTTTGATGACTTTCTTGTCGCTTTTTCTGATAATCTTAAACACAGCCGTATTTGTTTTTCTGTCAATTTCAACACGCAGATCTGTTTGAGAGCTTTTGAGGAAACGATTTAGATTTTCTGCAATATGATCGGCGTTTTCTTTGGATAGCTGCTTTTCACTTTGACTGGAGCTGTTCCGGGTAGTACTGTTTTGAGCTTTAGCGTCTTTTTCTTTAACTGCACCCTCAGATATATGGTTTTGCAGTTTTGCAGACCCTTCCCGGTGCTGATGATGTATTGACTGATTTTCAATTTGTATATTATTCATGAGCAACACCGTCATGCTGCATTGTATTTAAGCCTGAGCTTGTTATTTCTTTGCATCTTACCTATCGGCAGAAATATCAAAAATCATTATTTTTATTTTAGCGTTGGTTTTACCGGAACGAGACGAAAAAGCCCCGTCTTGCAGGCGGGGAGCATCTCTTCCGGCCTCTGCTGCGCTGCTGCGTGAGTGTGGTAATTTGATTTAAGATTTTTATCTGATTTGTCGATAGGTAAGGTGTCACAAAAGCAACACCATAATGGCTAAAATGCTTAACCGATATCTTGAATACATTTTCAAAAACTAATGGTGAAAGGAGGTGAGCGGTTAAAAAACAGCAAGCATCAGAACTATTTACCCAAGGCACGGATGCCGGTAACCTTATGAATCGGTAATTATTTCATAAGGGAGCAAGAAATGAAAAATCAAGGAGGATACTACCATGCCACTAGTAATTAACAATAACATTATGGCCATGACGGCCGCCCGTAACTTCACCAACACATTTGACGCTCTGGCAAAATCAACCAACAGACTATCTTCGGGTTTGCGTATTAACACTTCTGCTGATGACGCAGCAGGTCTTGCAGTCAGCGAGTTTTTGCGCTCTGAAATTGCAGCATTGAACCAGGGTGTCCGCAATGCCCGCGATGCACAGAGCCTTCTGCAAACCGCTGACGGCGCGCTGCAGGTTATCGACGAAAAGCTCATTCGTATGAAAGAGCTCGCCGAGCAGGCAGCCACCGGAACATATAATTCTATACAGCGCGGCATCATGAATAATGAGTTCGTCACGATGCGCAGCGAGATTACCAGAATCGCAAACGCCACCAAATTTAACGGTGTTAACCTGCTGAACGGTAATCTGTCAGGCGGTTTGAAAATCCACTTCGGCCCAACAAACTCAGCTGCTCAGGACTACTACTACATCAATATCGGAGACTCACGCGCAGCAGCTCTTGGTATCAACGCACTTGACATCAGCTCCCAGGCCGGAGCGCAGACTGCCCTGACGACAATCGACGCAGCGATTACCTCAAAGGACACCATCCGCGCTGATATCGGTGCCTACATAAACCGGCTGTCAAACACTGTTTCGCAGCTTTCGATTCAGGCCGAGAACCTACAGGCTGCTGAATCACGTGTTCGCGATGTTGACGTTGCAGAGGAAATGACCAACTTTGTGAACAACCAGATCAAATCTCAGGCCGCTATTGCCATGCTGGCGCAGGCAAATACGCTGCCGCAGATGGCACTGACCCTTATCGGCGGCTAATGTGCTACCCTCCCGGGATGACGGGGAAAATATTTCCCGTCATCCTTTTTTTTAATTGTGCAATATTGCTAATTGCTTGAAATATCTTTGCAATTTAACAATATGTGTATTGGCGTCTTATTTGCATATACATTTCGTGAAAGGTTGCTGTCATCTCACGGGATGTAACATACAATGGCTGAATCAATTTCATTTACCGGGCTGGGCTCAGGAATAGATCTTGCCAGTATTGTTGATGCGCTTGTCAAAGCCGAGCGCCTTCGATATATTGAGCCGTTCGAGGAGTGGCAGACCGAATGGGAAAACAAAATAGATGCATTTCAGACGCTGAACACCAAGCTGTCTTCACTTCATTCCACTGTTAAAGGGCTAGACAGAGAAAGCGAGTTTTTAACCAAAACAGCATCCTCTTCCGACGATGACGTTTTGACGGCAACTGCAGCAAGTTCGGCAATTAACGGCTCGTACCGGATCACAGTCGGCTCCTCCATCAAACACCGCCTTGCTTCAGACGGTAAAGCGGACAGCGACACAACAGATTTTGCCGTCGTCGGCGATCAGCTGCAGCTAACCGTGGGCTCAAACACCGAAACCATTACACTTAACGGCGGTGATTATACGCTTGATGGTATCGCATCAGAAATAAATACGGAATCTGCACTTGTTTCAGCTGAAGTTATTGATGACGGCTCTTCTTCAAACAATTACCGTATCGTGCTCACTGCAGGAGCCGGCGGGAACTCAAACACAATTATTGTCGACTCTAATGACACCAGTGTTGATTTCAGCATGTCTGCAGCCGGAGACCGTATAGATGCAGCTGAGGGCTCTCTGACCGGAACCGCCAGCGTATCCTCGGGAGGCCACTATCTGGGCACAACAAACAAAACATTTCAGTTTACCATATCTGGATCCGGCACATACAGCCTCGGCTCGGACAGCTTCAGTGTGGACTGGTCTGACGGTGAGGGAAACACAGGAACTGTTTCCGTTAGCGGTAGTGAGTTTGCCGACCTTGAGGTTTTTCAGGGTGTTGAAATTTCATTTGCAGGAAACCTCGATACACTTGAGGGCGGGGATACGTTCACCGTGGATGTCTGGAACCCTGATTTGCAGAGCCCGCAGGATGATGGGCTTGCAAAAGTTGAAAAAGAGATACATGCAGGATTTTCCGACACCGGTACCACAGCAGTGACATCTTCAGACCAGAGCTTCTCATATACCTATAACGGGCAGATCCGACAGCTTGATGTTGCCGGCGGAACGACGCTGTCAGAGCTTGCAGATTTAATAAACAGCGACAGTGAAAATCCCGGCGTGTCTGCAAGCATCATAAATGACGGAACAGGTCTCTCGACAGCGTATCATCTTGTGCTTACCGGCCAATCGACCGGCAAAGCATACAAAATAGAAAACATCTCACATTCCCTTGATAATGCTGACTTTTCGGGCAGCTTTACTGAAAGTCAGTCCGCTCAGAATGCAATGGTTAAGGTAGACGGTTATCCTTCAGGCGATGAATACCTTCAGCGCGACACCAATACAGTCAGCGATGTTGTCGCAGGGGTTGAGCTGTCGCTCAACGGCACCGGCTCTGCTACCGTTACGGTTAACTCAGACACCTCCTCGATAAAACAAAATATTTATAATTTTGTTGATGCATTCAATGATGTCAGATCCTATGTTCAGGAAAAAACAGCATATGATACGGAAAATAACGAAGCCGGTATTTTGCTGGGAAACTATGCAGTCGACAACATAAAAAACAGGCTGAACGCGATCGTAGCCAGCCCGCCCTCCGGGTTCAGGGACGGCTATGATGAGTATACCCTTCTTTCGCAAATCGGTGTGTATACGGATGCCGAATCGGGTTCGGAAACAGAGGGGCAGCTCATTGTCGACGATGTTGTACTCAGCGAAGCTCTGTCAGACGATGCAGACGCTGTAGCAGACCTTTTTGCCGCATATTTCGAAGGTCGCGCAGCAGATTCTAACGTGTCGTATAAAAGTCACATCGATGGGATTACAGACGCCGGGACCTATGAAGTACAGTTTAATCATCTGAATCCCTCGGAAAGCAAAATGCGCCTTAAAGGGACCAGCACATGGCATGATGCATCATGGGATGTAGCCACCTCAACCCTGACCGGCCTTGCCGGGTATCCTGAATCCGGACTTGTTGTCGTTGTCAATAATGTCGCACAAAGTTATACGGCTGAGGTGGATTTAAAACGCGGCATCGCCGGTGATCTAAAAGATGAGCTCGATTCGCTTACTGATCCGGACGATGGACCGCTTGCTGTTCTTGAAGAGAATTATCAGGACATTGTCGACAACATCCAGGATAAAATTGATCGCGAAGAGGATCGCATAGATCTTCTTGAACAGCGTCTGATACAGCGGTATGCCCGCCTCGAGCAAACACTCAGCGAGCTAAACAGCCAAAGTCAATATATGGAAATGAGACTCAATCAAATAAGCGGATAGCAATAGATCATCACATCAAAAGGAGATATGCAGTGAGTCCTTACAATCCCTATGCAAATGCGCATGCCTACAAAAATGTTGAGGTTAACACGAGCAACCGCGTCAAGATCGTGGTTATGATATATGACGCTGCTGTTGCATCGCTGAAGCAGGCAATCGTGTGCCACAGGCGCAATGACACCATTAAGCGCAATCAGTATATTTCCCGCGTGCAGCACATTATTTATGAGCTTAACAACTCGCTTGATATGGATCGCGGAAAGGACATAGCCGCGACGCTGCGCAAGCTGTATCACTTCCTCACGCGCCATCTGGCAGATGTGCTGAACGACAATGATATAAAAAAAGTTGAGGACACGCTGCGCCTGATGACTGAGCTGCGTGATGCCTGGCAGGATGTTTCTGCTCAGTTTGCTGAGGGAAAAGCCAATGTTAATGATGCTGCAGTTTATCACGGGCCTCAGGCTTCAGTAACGGGATAGCGTCTATAAATGAAGCCGTTACATTTTTTTATCTATAAACTTGGGTATGAAAGTGCTTTTCCCGGCAAACCTTCTCCGCAGCCCTTTCATGTGCTTTATCTTTTCACGCCGTCCGTGCGTTGAGTTCAAGCTTTCCTGAACAATGTTCCGAAGGATATCGCTTCTTTTGTGAAGCGCCAGGAGCTTTAACCGGACCGATTCCTTCCCGTGAACGATTGTACTCATATCCCGTATCTTGGAAAGCAGCATGCTGCGCTTATGAATACAGCGTATTGCCGGGCCGAAATTATCATCACGTGCATGCTGTATTGCGGACTCTGTAAGGCTGCACAGATTATCAAGTATTGAAATGTATTTTTTAGCGTTCATAAAAGACCCGTGTGCCTCAGCTGTCAAAAATTTGTGCTTTTTGTTTGAATATGTCCTGCCAGCGCGACAGGGCAGGATTCAATTCATACTCAAGAAGGTCGGCCAGCAGAATAAGATCGCCCTCATCCTGAACGCTTCCAAGCTCCTGTATTATTTCCTGCAATCTTTCCCACTCTTCATTCACTGAGGCGCCTGACGTGCTCTGAGCGGCTGGATCCCACTGAGTTGTCTGTGCTGCGGTATTTACAAACTGAATAAAAGCGCGCAGGGATTCAAGCAGATTTGCATAATTCTCAAACGCTTCATATTCATCGCCCATTCTGAACAGTTCTGAAGTTTTCTGTGTTGATGCAATAATGCGCTCAAGCAGCACATCTGTATCCTTTAATGCAGCGCTGACATAGGTTTTCAGGGGTACAGTGTCAATTTCCAGGTTTTCGATAGAATTTTTGTCGATCGTGCGCGATTCTCCCGGATACTGCTCTGAATACTCCCGGCCGTTTACCCTGATTGTACCCACAAGATGGTTTTCCGGCACAGCGCTTTTTGACAGACCGACAACAATATCCTCAAGGTTGTCCGCTGATGCTGCCGTATCATTGACCGGCGTGCCATTAATAACAATATCCATCATAGCCTCCTCATATTAGTGTTGTAGTTTTATATATTTATTACCTTTTGGTCAGCGCGCAGCAGTGGCTCAAGCATTTCGAAAAATTCGTCTCCAAGACGCTGGAGTATGCTGCAGCGCTTTGCAAGCTGCTCATATATGCTGCGGGTATGCATTGCCATATCAGCTAGTGTTTCGCCCTCAAGTTTTTCTTTTTCAAAACTGAACATTCGGCTGATCATGGCGCAGTCAGGCTGTGTTTCCCCATGGCTTAATATGCGATAATCGATATGCTCTATTACTGTGCTCATTTCTTCAAGCGCCTGAAGCTGAGGCGATGCACATTTGGCATGCGCGGCAATAGTATCGGCAGCAGCCGTTCCCTCGCATGCGTATCCGTTCAACGCGTTCAGGTATGCGGCGATATTTTCCCAAGCTTTGTTTAAATGAGCCAGCGACTCAGCATCATAATACCTGATTAACATTTTCAATAATTCACCCGTCTGCTGGCGAATGGTATCACATGCAGAGCGCTGTGGGCTTGAGCTGTTTTCAAACGCAATGTTCCACATAATCCGCATGAACCGCATAATCAGCTCAGACTGCGGAAGCCCAGCTTTCGACAAGGGGTAATAATCCATAAAACCGTTATGATCGAAAGCAGATGTATACGCTGCGAAGGTATCTCCGGCATATGATCTGGTTTTTGCCGAATATATGTTGCCTGAGCAGTATGCAAGAGACAGCGCTGCATTAAAAACCGCCTCAGGAGGTATTGCCCATCTACATCGCTGGCTAGAACAGCGCTCGGGATGCTCGCAGGGGTAGCAGGGAAAGCGGGGCATAAAGCATATGTGCCCTGTTCCGTACGGTCCTGTGGAGAACAGCTTTTCTTTTCCGGTATGAATGCTGATCACACGCGTACCGCAGTAAGCGGCGATGTGCATCGGACCGCTGTCATTGGTAATAAGCACGGACATTCTGTTGACAAGGGCTGCAAGCTGCATGATGTCAGTGCGGTTAGTTGCGTTTACAACACGCCGGTTACTGTAATCGCTGCACTCATTTGCGAGCCGGCCTGCGTCGCCTGATCCGACAAGCAGTATGCGCGCGTCTGTCTTTTCTGCCAGCGCTTGTATCAGTGTTATAAAATTCTCTTCGGGCCATGTTTTATCGCGCGTGCTTGCGCCGGCATGAATGCCGATAACAGTATCATCGGGTGCTATTTTGCTGGTACGATAGAACCCATCAGCCCACCGTTGCGCAGCATCTGATATATGCAACCCGGTTTTTACCGGATACGGAGCATGGCCTGCGATGAGGCTGAAGAGGTCTGAAAGGTGCATAGGCAACATCTTCCAGCTACGGGTAGCTGCAATGTAGTATCTCATCCAGTCTGTTACGGAGCTTTTCAGGCCTTGTCTGTCCCCTGCAAGATACGCCGAGTACAAACCGATATAGTGTGGCGTAATATTTATTACCGAGTCCGTTTGGGACCTGTTTAGCTCTTTGAAGAAATAATATAAATACTCATAGGTATATTCAAGGCCATGAGGCTCGCTAAAATAATTATCCCGTATCTTTTTGAAATCAACGACAAGAACATTATCTATTTGTGAAATCAAATCGCACCCCTGCGCAAACCGGCTGTTTACCATGCATGTAATACGAACATCCTGCCGGGAATCCTTTATGCGTTCCAGAGCGGGAAATGACTGAATTATATCGCCCAGGCGCGCCATGTTTATGAGCAGTACGTGGTTCACGTTCTTTCCTCGGTGAAAAGGCTGTAATACTCCTTCATTAACAAAAACATCGCCTCCGGTTCGGATAATTCTCCGGATTTTGAACGAATGGAGTTCACGATAGTGTCCAGATCGGCGCTGCTGCAGCCGGATAAATCTTCGGTAAATATATGAGCTGCTTCCGGATGGCGGGCGCAAAATGAGCCGATATCATAAACAGCCGGCATATGTGCATTTTTGGGCATGAAGCAATCCGGCTTTCGTTCTTTTATCCATTCGAGCATTTCCCTCATTCGGTGTCGGTAGGTGTGTTCGCCGAGCACGCGCTTTCTGCCGCTATCAGCAATTCTCCGGCACTCCTCGGGGCGTTTCAGATAGTAGTCTATTATCTTTCTGAGCTCGTCAAGGCTGCCGTAACAGACAAGCTCTGACCCTGGAATGAAATGGCGTGACAGAAGCGACCGTCTATCCACAAGCTGAAATCCTCCGCAGCTGCACACCTCAAATGTCCTCGGATTAATAAAGTCTCCGTCCGGATTAACTCCTTCGTGATAGACTGATGAGTGAAGATTGATATTTATGCGCGATGCATTGTATATTTTTACCGTTTCATCAACAGAAAGACGCTCTCCGTTTTTCTGTACCAGATTTCTAAGGGGCGAGCGGGGATCCCAGCCGGTCCCCCATATCTTTAGATCAAAATCCATAAGTCCGTAAAGCATTTTCTGACGGTTATAATATCCGGCTCCCATGAATGATATATCGCTTCCGTACTTCTGAGACTGCAGCCTGTCGAGGGTAACGGGCCGGTGAATATCGGGATCAGCAGCCATAGGTAGATAATAGCTGTTCCGTGCGCCCATCCTTCGCAGCTCCGGAATAAATGTGTCATCCTGAATGGTAAAATAAAAATCATACATTTGAGCATATTTTTTCCAGTACGGCATGACATTACAATCCTCAACAAACCAGAATGCTGTTGTGATATTGTTTTCTTTCAAGCGCTGTATTGCGTCCGTGCTGATCGGTGCCTGCGCAAGCCCCAGAACCAAATCAGGCTCAAACTGAGCACACGATGCGACAATCATTTCAGATATAAGATGCAAAAACATATCATGAAGGACTTTGGTGTTCCGTTCGTCGAGCTGCAGGGAGAGCATTTTTTGAAACGGGTCTGCAAACATGGAGGCATCCCATAGCTGTACTTCATGGCCAAGGGCTTCCAGAGCGGTTGCACAATGCTGTGCCACCGGCAGGGATCCGCCGTATACCGGAGAAACAACCATAATACGGATCGATGATTTCAACGTCATCTGATGACGACTTCTTTGTGTGCTGTTATGTGATCTCCGGTGTATCGAACACGATTCATAAGCGCCCGGATTCAGCTTAACTGATGGTGGATGGAGCCATAACGCGCTTTTTTCACTTATGCCGCTGTATAAATGGATTCCGGTTATCAGCGTAATCCGTCCGAAAAGGTCACAAAAATCAACATGTTCCATGGCAAAGCGAATAATTTCAATTCTCGGCTCTGCAACCGTTACACGATATCCTTTTTTCAGCGCTTCCCGGATATGATAGCCGAATCCGAACCCGAATATGACAATAGAATCAGGAGGCGTGCACTCATATTTTTCTTCACATGAGCGCACAAAAGCTTCAGCCTCCTTCTCCGGGTCATACATGCTGTGAAGCGTAATTGAATCGGCACGGCAAACGGGTGCTCCGCTTTTTGCATGCAGCAGTTGAAAGCCTGCCGAAGATCGGACGCCCGATATCACATCGGCTGCTTCAGGATGTGCGCTCTTCAGCGCGTCCATGTTTTTATCATACATCGTTTCAGTGACTGGCATATGACGTACACTCGCTGTTTGTGTAATGCGGCAAATCAGTTTCGTTCTGTGCGTGTTGCTTCAGGAACGCTATGCCTTCGCGCACGCCGGCGCGCAGCAGCGTGCCGGCGTCAAAAAATGCTCCCCCAGCATCCCCGATGTTGCTGCGGATTTCATGACAGCATGTGATCCACGGCCTCCAGAAAGACATTTCTTCCTCTAAGCTTTTGAGCATACACTGCTCAATTGAGCAGTGAGATGCAGCAGAAAGCGGAAGCCCTGATGCGGCAATTTCCTCGAGCGACTTTTTTAAATGTTCATCAATATGAAAACCGTTTTGTCTTATAAGCGCATGCGGGCGATGCGGCTCACAGCCGGTAATGCAGAAAAAGCCATGAAGGCAGGCCCCGATGCTGCGATAGCACAGATTCCGCATTTCACTGTATGTCAATGCCCTGCGGCTTGCAGGCATATATACAATGCCCTGTGAATCAAATCCGGGAACATATATATCGGCATTATTATGATCGCATGCTGGCAGGTGCCGGTTTAATAGCATCGAGATTGCGGCCTGTGAAACAAGCTCAGGGGGTATTGTGTTCCGGCAGCGCTCACCGTCGCAGCGCATGCTCTCGCTACAGGGGCTGCAGTCAGCATTCGTTGCAATAACAACGCTTTTATGATCATACGGCGCAGTGTGATGCAGATATGCCGGGCCGAAAAACAACGCAAGCTGCGGGCATCCGACTGCGGCGGCCAGGTGCATGGCACCGGTGTCACCGGCAATGAGCAGGCTGCATCGCTCAAGCAGAGCTGCGAGCGCGGGCAGAGAGGTGCGGCCGGTTAGATTGAAGATACGGCCTTGTATATCATCGGTGCTTTGTGCCCCTATAAGTTCGATACATTCCTGAGCGGATGACGCATCCTGTGCGGTGCCGAAAAGAATGCATTTAATGCGTTCATTCTTTAAAAGCCCTGATGCGCATCGTGCAAAATATCCAGGTGGCCAGGTCCGCAAGCGGTGGCCGGTACCGAGCTGAAGTGCGACAACAATATCGCCGGTGCGTATTCCAAGCTGTGCACATTTTTTCTGTGCTTCATCCCGATCTTCCTGAAACGGTGTATAGCACATGTTCGATCTGTGCGAGTGCATTCCCCCGATCAATCTGAAACAGTCAGCAAGGTTGTACGGTGCCAGCCGGTCAAAGCACACAGCAGTATTAAAAAAAATACAAAAAGGATCTTTTACAAGATTGCGTGAGCGCGGTGATATATAATATCCTGAAATGCTGCTACATTCAGGAAATGACGACAGAACCGCTGACACCATAGAGCAGTTCAGGTTTATTATCCTGTCGAAATGAAGAGAGCGCATATGTGACGAAACATCGGTCAGCACCGAATACAGCTCTTCAGCGGATGCGTTATCCTGCTGCATGAGCATGTCAAGCAGCGAAGTATCAATTGTGAAAATATTATCTACACATGCACACCGCCGTGCGGTTTCTTCAACCCGTTTGTCAACAAGCACGCTGAGCGTGACTGTATGAGCATCGGCTTTGAGGGCGGTGAGCAGCGGTGCTGTTTGCAGAAAATCACCGGTGCGGGCAAGCTGTACGACAAGAATGTCACCCATGGATACGCCTCACTGTTTGAATCATTGATTGCATCCGGTGCATGTAGGTGTGATGGGCCAATACCCTTCTTCGTGCATTTTCTGCCAGTCTGCGCCTGTCGCTATCGTGAGCAAGATAAAATTCAACCAGTGACGGGATTTCAGCGGGATCACTGTATGTGACAACCTCCGCTCCCATGTCAAACAAATCTTCCATCTGGCTTCGGTAATCGGTTATCAGAAAAGCGCCGCATGCTGGTACATCAAATACGCGCTGATTGACCCCTGTTTTCATCTGTGCGCTGGTGGTATTCAGATTTATTCTGCACACATTGTAAAAGTGCGGCAGCTCGTCATAATAGTTAAGCTCGGGCAAAAGCCTGAATTGGCCGTTCAGTATTTCGCGCCAGTAAGGATCGCCGCACAGTGTCGGACAAAAGCGCCCAAGCTGCCGAATGCACTCTGTCCTGTACAGCTGGGTTGCGCGCCAGGTTATAAGTGGCTCGAATGTTTCTCTGCAGGTATTCATAAGATGTGCAAACACCCCCTGCAGATCTTCGTCAAAATCATACAGCACTTGCCCCGGATATCTGCATCCGCTTTTTATAAAACCGGCCGCAGCTGCATCCACAACATCACATACAGCAGCTCCGGAAGGCATTTTTGCTGTGCAGTCATCAATTATTGTCTGCCAGGAATTTCCGACGAATCCGGTACTGCATGTGTGGGGCCTGAAAGGATTTTCGCATTGCTGTATGGGGCGGAAAATGCCGGGATCGGTTGCAAGCGGAAGATAGTGAACGCTTTCAAAACCTTTTTTGTGCAAATCTGCTGCATAATCCTTGTCCCATAGAAATATATGCAGATACGGGGAAACCTGTTTTTGGTAATTCTCAAGTATAAAAACCGGGCTGTCCACATACCATGAAACGCAGGGCAATTCGATATCGGTGAATAATTTTATCAAAATGCCTTCGCGGTCAAACCCGAGGTGATTGACGGTCAATATGAAATCCGGTTTAAATTCAAGTATTGCAGCAATAAGGTTTTCAATGACTCTATTGCTGCCCTGCCCTTCTTCGCCCGTTTCGATCATGATACAGCGGGTGTTATGGCCCAGCTGTTTTAAGGCTCCGGCAACCTCGGCAATAAGATAGTATTTGCTTTGCAGTATCAGTACGTTGAGCTGCTTTGACGTGCATTTGGAATAATTGAAACGGCTTTTCAAATTTATTTTTCCAGCAGCATCTATGCGCCCGCGAACCTTCGAATAAAAGCGATTGTCAGCTCTCAACGAGGCTGGGTGAGAAACAACCGTGAAAGGGAGGTAGCCGTATATATTCTGTATGTGAGACAAATGCTCCATTACGTCATCGCAGGTATTGCCGGTAATAAAATATATATTACGGCTTTCGGCTATGCTGCATGCATGAGCACAGCCAAGCAGCGCATTGAACATGTGGTGATCAGAATCGACGACGGCGATAGGTGATTCCGGATATAAACGCTGTAAATGACCGATGTGATAGCCCAAGCCGGCACCAAGGACTACAAATATACAATCGGCACCGCAATCCAGATTGCTGATTAAAGCCCGTGCCTCGGAATCAGGATCGATGGTGCTGTGCAAATGAATCCATGCACCCCTGTCATTCTTTTTCCTGACGACTGGATGTCCTGTACGTGCCGTCCGGATCTGCAGATGGGGCGCTGTTTGATGTCGTGAGATCTCGGGACTGAACCCGAAACACCGGTTTAACAGGATGCTGTGATCGAAATTTTCATCTGTTCTGTCATAAATTCTGGCATCTATCATATCTGGACGCCTGATCAAGGTCGTTGATCTGCTGCATCAGTTCGCGTGCATCATCGTTATCAGGATCGAAGATAAATATTTTTTCAAGTGCGGCTCTGGCTTCGGCTAACCTGTTTTGCTTGAAATAGGTGCCTGCAAGACAGTACAGAATACGCATATTTCCGGGATACAGCTCAAGGTACTTGTTAAGATGCTCAATTGCAGTATCCAGAGACCCCGCTGCATATGACTCCTGGACAAGACCCATTAATGCCGTCAGGTTCGCCGGATTGATTTGTAGCGCCTCCTGATATGTTTTAAATCCGTTTGCAGAATCACCGTTGTTGCACAGCGCCATGGCAAGGCCGGTGAGGGCCCGGTCGTTGTACGGATTAATCGCTATCGCATCTGAAAAGTATTTTTTGGCAGATGCAATATCATTTCTTTGCAAAACAGCGACCCCGAGGCCCACATAGGGCTTTTCGCTGCGGGAATCATACCGCGCAGCCTGCATAAAATGATCGCAGGCTTTATCGATTTCCCCGATTTGTGTGTAGCATTCCCCGAGTTCCTGATAAATTGAAAAGTGAATGTTTTCCTCTGAAGTGGTCTTCATACTAACCCCCTGCTAAAGAGTTTGGTTTTTGATATATGCCCTCAGCGATACAGCCTGGCTGTTGTTTGAATTTTAAAATTCGTCACATGACAGCTATTTGTACCGAAGCGCACATCATTTTCATTTACTTACGCTATTTTTCTTTTTGCCTGCTCCAGAAACTCTATGCAGCGATGATAATCTTTATTTTTTTTGTGCTGCCGTCCCAACTCAAGCAGGTGAAGTATCTCAAAGCGGTTCCCATCACCATCGGGCTGTCAATTCATACTCGCTGAAAGGGCTGTTTTTGCCTCCTCGAGAACGGCCGCCGCTTCGGAATACTGCCTGTTTTCTTTCATTGTGAGGGCTTTTTCCAGCAGCTGTTCAGCATCCGGACTCTCCTGCGTTCCGGATCCGGAGCACAGTGCTTTAGCCTTTTCCAGCATTGCTATAGCGTCATTATATTCATTGTTTTGTTTCCGATCCCGCGCCTGAGATAGAAGCTGTTTGGCCTCATTCAAATGCGAAGAGGCCTCTATGGGATAAACAAAAGCTTCAACTACGTGCCACAGTCCATAGCCGTTTTCAGCCAGCGTTCGGCTCATAGCTGCAATGGTATCTCCAGTTCCGGATGCATTGTGCGGCGTTGTGTACTGCATATATAGCGGTGCTGGAAACATAACACACTCACAGCAGCCGTTTATATCTGCAGCCGGGATGTCATTACCGATCATAATGTGTGTCAGATATTCTGCCGTCTGTTTATATGATTTCGGGCGCTCCTTTTGTGGTACATGCTGCAGTAGATCCTGATAATTATCGCGGTATGACAGAGCTTTCACCGCTCCGGCATCGGGATGCCATCTAAAGTAATTCTGCATAAGCCGTAAAAATTTACGGGGCAGCTTCAGGTTCGGCCGTAGCACAACAATATAATCGCCTGATGCCTGATTGCAGGCATTTTCAAGACGCGATGTGCTGCCCGTTTGACTTTCCTGAACAAATAGAGATATACCGTTGCATGAGGATTTTGCGGCAGAGCCATCGGGCTGTGATACGATAATTTCATAATTACAAGGCTCTGCAGTGCGCTGAATTTCAGCTACAGAATCACAGAGCTCTTCATCGCTTAAGCGGCTTTCGCTGGCAAGTATTATGCTGAACAATGGCTGCCGTGCACCTTCTGATGCAGCGCCGGAAAGCATGCCGATAACTTCCTGCGCAGCACGCTGCGTACATTTTCCATCGATTGCTGTATTGAGCTCTTCTGCATAGCGCTTTCTTTTGTCGCTGTACTCTGTTGGATCGGCAAAAGAAAGCCGCACAGCAAGCAGCAGCTCTTCCATCGTCGAAACCTGAATCGCTGCGTCCCGTACCCGGTATTCTATGTTGCTTTCATCAAACTGCGGATACTCAGTTAGCCTGGGGTTGTTGAAAAGCACAACCGGTTTATCCAGAAGCATAAATTCAATAAAAATAGACGATACATCACTGATCATAACATCGGCGCACAACATTGCCTCTGCGCAATCTTCATCTTCTATAACGCATACATGGATCACGGATTGTGCAAGATCGTGATACAAAGAAACCCATTGATCATCTGTCATTCCATGAAGCTTAATGATAACGCAGGTGTCCTCGTCTCCGAGCTCTGCGATCCGCTCTCTGACGCATGGTATAGCGCTCAGCTCCTGATTGAAGGTTGGAGCAAAAAGAATATATTTTTTGTAATGATCAATACCATACTTTTGGCGGAACGTGCTGCACCGGCTTGGTCCGCATGATGCCAGCTGATCGGTTTTGATAAATCCGGTGACCGAGATGGGTGTAAAAACATTCTTTTCGAGAATGTCTTTGTGCCAGGAACCGGGTACGCATATAAGATCGGCAAGATTTTCACGCCGTACCATGGGTGAGTCTGTAAAAAAGAGTCCCTTGCTGATCATCCCGTGACCGACGTTCACTATCTGTTTACAGTGCCGAACCGGATAGTAGCAGGCGTCTGCAACCACCGCTATATCGGCCTCATAGTCTTGTGTCTTTTCATAAAACATGCTTTTATGTTTCAGCCTGTTCACTGTTTCGGGTGGCAATCCGCACCCGGTCATACCTTTTTGCGGACGAAGATAGGGCGGGGCAGAAAAAGCGCATTCCACCGGATAGTTATCTGCAATATAATCATGAATCGGTTCAAGAAACGGAAGGTGCAGATTGCGCATCACATAAAATAGAATTCTGGGTTTGCTGACGCCGCTTTCAGGCGCAATGGCCGGCAGCACAATATATTGTGCCTTAAGAAAATCCTCCGGAAAATCTATCTCAACACAGGACAGATCTGTAATATCAACTGCGGTTACCTTAAGCGATGTAAGCATGGCGCTTATAGCTGCCTCAAAATACTGCAGGCGACCCCCTTCAGCATCAACAACCTTCCTCAGACTGTCTCTGAACAGATCCGCTGATGCATCGCTGCATTTCCCGATACCCACAAATTCCCCAAAAGCCTTAGACGGTTCGATATCTTTGCTTAAACCGGTAACGCGTGAACCATCCAGGGTGACCTTTACCTCCTCTTCACCGCATTTTTTTCTCTCTACAGCTAATGAAATTGGTTTGTCCGAAAAACATACCCGCCTGAGTACTTCATCGTGAAACAGAACATCCCCGTTTAAAAAAACTGTATCCTCATTCATCTCATTGCCTGCAAGAAACAGTGAATATGCTGTGTTCGTGTCAGCAAAGGAGGGATTTTCTATAAACGTAATCTCAAAGCCGTCTTTATTATTCAGATACCTCTTTACCGCATCAGCATTATATCCTACAACAAAGCAGGCACGTGTAATGCCGACTCTCCTGAGGCTCTCAAGCTGATAATCAACCAGCCGTTTGGAGCCAAGCGTGAGCATGCACTTTGGCATATCAGCATTTATGCTTCCAAGCCGCTTTCCACGGCCCGCGCATAAAATCACGGCTTTCATAGCGGCCCTTTCATAGTTGTGTGCACCATATGTGTTAACCTGATCGTGCTGTTTCGCATTTACACAATTGCCTGCTTTGCAGCTATACCGGCATTGTTATAGTCAGTGATGCAATTAACGATACGGCTGTATACATCGCAGGTATCATCGAAAATACAGTCCGCTATGGCTGAAAAGAGCGGAATCTGCAGTGTGCAGTTTTTCATATGTGTTATAGTTCGTGCCATTTGCACACCCTCAACGACCATCCCGACTTCCCGCAAAGCCGCATCGCGCTCAAGCCCGCCGGCGATCAGTCTCCCGAACCTTTTGTTTCTGCTATCAGGGCTCATGCTTGTTGCGATAAGGTCGCCAAGCCCGGCTATACCATACACGGTTATTGAGGGAATATTGAGAAAGCGCGCAATGCTTGTGAATTCATGCAGCCCGTATGTCATAAGAACTCCAACAGCATTCGGACCAAGGCCCGTCCCCTCGGCTATTCCGGCCCCTATCGCCACAATACCTTTAAGTGCAGCACACAGCTCAACGCTGCGCATGTCGTGGTTTATTTCAAAACTCATGAGTGTTTTTGGTATAGTTTTCATTACTTTTGCAATCGCTGCAAAATGCCGTGAGGCAAGAACCGCTTTTGCCGGCTTTCCTTCAGCTATTTCACGGGCAATGTTGGGCCCGGAAAGCACAGCAATTGATGCGTGCCTCAGCTCCTCTTCAAGCACCTCGCTCATTGTTTTAAAACTTTGATGCTCAAATCCTTTAGTTGCACTTACCACTGTATGTCGGTAGACAAGCGGCCGCAGTTGTTTTGCGACTGAACGCAGGCTATACGATGGAACGGCAACAATGATCATGTCGTCATCTTCAATGGTTTCTGCGCCGAATACGCATGCCTTTACATTACCGGGCAATAATATGGATTTTAGGTAAGTCTCATTTTCATTCTCACGATTAATTTTTTCTGCATGGGCAGCGGTCCGTGTCCAAAGAGACACCGATCCGCCATGCGAGCACAGAATCGACAGAGTTGTTCCCCAGTTACCGGCACCGATAATTATTGTTTTCATGATTTATTAATGATCTGTTTTCACTAAGCTTTCTCAGTGATGAATTGTAGTTGCAAATAATGTGCCGCTGGGGCGTATGCTAAAATAATATGGAATTAAGCGCAGTTATAAATTCTAAGCAGCGTTTGAATCTTGACGGGGGCAGATAGTTTCTGCCTGTAAAGGAAAAAGTTGACCATGGTTTTACAAGGTTTTATAACCGGATTTGCAAAAAGCCCTTTTGGGTGATGAATAAACAGTGTACCGCAGAATTTTTTTTGGATAAAATCATACATTTTTTTAATTCTCATCACGCTTTACTGATAGGCAAAACAATGGTATAAGAATTAGTTACAACATTCAACATTACAATGATTAATTCCGCCAGATTATGATGCTCGGTACATACACAGTGGTACCCTGCTCAGCTTAGGACGTCCTTAACGTGTGGAGATATAAAAGGTGAACGCCGGCAAACAAATACATTGCTGCAAAGGTGCATATCATATTAAAGTTAATGACCGTTATTACTGCATGGCCCCGCCGGATATTATATGCAGCAAGCAGCAAAAGGATGCCGGAAAATATACCAAGGGTGAAAAGAAAATTTATTACTGCATGCATCCGGATAAGCCCTGTTCAGAATGCACCGACACTATAGAAGAACCGGATTATTAATCCATCAATTTCCCAGAATGACGGAACGATCTATTCAGTTTTTTTAAACCGGATACACGGCCCCCGTAGCTCAGCAGGATAGAGCGGAGGATTCCTAATCCTTAGGTCGCAGGTTCAAATCCTGTCGGGGGTATTAAAGTAAAATCAGGCACTTACAGTTCATGTCAGTGCCTTTTTTTTGTCAAATTGTAGTGTAATTTTTATAAATTAATCTTTGACATAGAATTGATATATATTGAAAAATTTAAAAATAAATTGACCAATACGGACAACAAAATGATTTTGACAAAATAGTATTAATATGTTTTAAAATGTTCCGATATGTATACTTATAATATTATTATTAACATATATTAATCAAAACCGTTCCATGTTAATGCTATGAATAACAAAAGAAAATCACGTCGAGTTCCAGTTGGTCTTAATGCAAGATATAAAACAAACAGCAGTGAAGGTATGTGCCGGCTAACTGACATAAGCCTGCAGGGTACTCGTATTGAGTTTTTTTCACCTGTTAAGCTTGATGGCTCCGTAAAAAGTCCAGATTGATAACTATTTGAAAAAACTTAATATTG
>CAZUMW010000014.1:0-97162 GCA_964621615.1 uncultured Thermodesulfobacteriota bacterium | reverse complement strand
TGTTTTTGCAGCCGCTTAGAGCGGCTCATTAATCAAGCCTGCGGATTTGCCGCAGATTATGACGTGGGCCTATCGAAGACCACCGACAGTATGTCGGGCCAAGGCCGGCGCCTTACACTCTGAACGGGACAATAATATTATTGTTGCTGCATAATATCGAACAGCATACAGGAATACCATAATTCAGCATGAAGAGAATAGGCATTATTGCAAAGCAAACTCACCCGTGTGCTGAGGGCATTATCGGCAACCTAGTTTCGCTTATTTCAGGCTATAATATAACTCCTGTTGTGGAAAAGCAGCTCAGCACGTTTGCAGTGGGATCGGAGTCTGCTGAGCGTGAAACCATAGCGAACACTATTGATGCGCTTATTGTGCTTGGTGGAGACGGAACCCTGCTGAGCGCCGCCCGCATTCCCGGCATCGAGCAGGTTATCATCCTTCCGGTCAACCTGGGCGGGCTGGGCTTTTTGACAGAGGTGCGAATCGAAGAGATAACCACCGCTCTTGAGCGTCTGGTTTCAGGAAAATATGAAATTGACCGGAGAATGATGCTCGATATAACCGTAAAGGCAGCCGCTGAGCCTGAGGTGCGGCAGTTTCGCGTCCTCAATGACGCTGTTGTCAACAAAGGTGCCCTTGCGAGAATGATAAACCTTGAAACATGTGTTAATGACGAATATCTGAACACTTTTAAAGCAGATGGGCTTATTATTGCCACACCGACAGGATCAACGGGCTATTCGCTTTCGGCTGGCGGTCCTATTATTTACCCGTCTTTAAACCTCATATCAATTACACCGATATGCCCCCATACCCTTTCAAACCGGCCCGTTATCTTAACAGATACAAGCATTATCGATGTAACGCTTAAGTCATACAACGAGGATGTGTATATTACCATGGATGGGCAGGTTGGCCTCCAGATGCAGCAATATGATTCTATGCGCATGCAAAAGGCGCCGGTGTGCCTTTCAATAATAAAGTCTCCTTTTCGGAGCTATTTTTCCGTGCTTAAAGAAAAATTAAAATGGGGCGAGCGCTGAAACCGGGCATGCTGCAGGTCATCTGGTTAGCGCTGGCAGCACAAACATCGCACGCGAGCACGTCTGATGCTGCTTGAGCTTGTTGTTAAGGATTTTGCCATTATACAGTCCCTCAGGCTTTCTTTTATGGATGGGCTGAACGTTATTACCGGTGAAACCGGTGCAGGAAAATCAATCCTTGTCGGTGCCTTAAGCCTTCTGCTTGGGGGGAGGGCATCGTCAGAATATATACGCACCGGATCAGATACCGCTGTTGTTGAAGGCCTGTTCAGCCTCGCCGGAAACAGGGATCTGCTGGAATATCTGCATTCATGCGGGATTGATACAGGTGGTGACAGCGATGTGCTCGCTGTCAGGCGCGAGATTTCCGTCAGCGGCAGAAACCGCATTTTCATCGGAAGCCGTATCGCAACACTTCAGATGCTGAATCAGATTATCGGACGGCTTATTGATATTTCCGGACAGTATTCACAGCAGCTGCTTCTTCAAGTCGAAAATCATATAGATATTCTTGATGAGTTCGGGGGGATAACTGCTCAGAGAAACGCTTTTCAAAAACAGTACCGCAGGTTTATTGATAAAACACAGAAACTCGAATCATTACAGCGTCACAGGCTGCAACGTCAGGAAAGGCTGGAGCTGCTTTCGTTTCAGCAGGATGAGATCGCCGGCGCTGCACTGCAGCCCGGTGAAGATGCAGATCTCGAGAAGGAAAAATCGCTGCTTGTCAATGCGCAGCAGCTTTATGATAAAACCTACGGAAGCTATGCCGGTATCTATGAGCGCGATGAGTCCTGCATAACCGCACTTCAAAGGATTGTAAAGAATTTAGAGGAGGCAGCGGCAATAGATGAAAGCCTTATGCCGCTATGCAGCAGCCTGAATGAATCGATTCTCACTATCGAAGATGTTGCTTTTACGCTTAGAGATTATGCCCAAAAAATTGACTTTGACCCCGCGCGGCTTGAAGCGGTTGAGGACCGGCATCAGGAAATACAGCGACTGAAGCGAAAATACGGCATGACAGCTGACGATATTCTCCTCAAACAGACGGAAATACAAAAAGAGCTTGAACAGATATCCGACGGGGATGAGCAGATAAAAGTGCTTGAAGAAGCGCTTGCACATGAAGCAGACACTCTCTGGACCGGCGCAATCGATATTTCAGCCAAGCGAAATGCGGCTGCAAAACAGATAAAGAAAAAAGTTGAAAAAGAGCTGGCATCTATCGGCATGAAAGATGCGTCTTTTATGGTACATATTATGGCTGCAGAAAAACCTGAATCATCAGATGTTAACGGAACTGCTTCTGCTGTTAATGAGTACGGTATAGACAATGTAGAATTTTATATTTCCACAAACCCGGGAGAAGAGCCGCGCCCGCTGTCTAAAATAGCCTCAGGCGGGGAAATATCGCGCATTGTTCTGGCTATAAAACATTTGCTCGCTGAGCATTATCGCGTGCCGACACTGCTGTTTGACGAGGTTGATGCAGGTATCGGCGGTGTTATTGCCTCCTCGGTCGGAAAAAAGCTCCAGGAAATAGCCATATCGCATCAGGTGCTGTGCATAACGCATCTTCCGCAGATCGCATGCTGCGGGAAGCATCACTACCGAGTGGAAAAAACAGCCCATAGAGGGAGAAGCGTTACGAGGGTAACAGCGCTGGATGATGCGGGTCGGCAGGATGAGCTGTCTCGGATGATCGGCGGAGATACTGTTACTGAAAGGACGCGCTCACATGCACGGGAAATGCTTGATAACGCACGCCGGCAATAATAAATGGATGCCATATGTCAGGTGAACAGTATCAGCTGAGAAATGCAAAAATCGGTGATGTGCGCGCGATTCACCGCATTTTATCGCAGTATGCGCAACGCGGATTGTTACTCGGCAGATCGCTGAGCGATTTGTATGATCAAATTCGTGATTTTATCGTCGTTGTCGATCAAAAAGAACAGACCGTTGCAGCTGTCTGCAGCCTTCATATCTGCTGGGAAGAGCTTGCCGAAATCCGGTCACTTGCCGTTCTGGATGTGTACAAAGGGCAGGGTATTGGAAAAAAATTGGTGCTGGACTGCATTGATGAGGCTAAAGAGTTCGATATAAAAAAGCTGTTTGTTTTGACCTATGTTCCGGCATTTTTTCAGAAATTGGGTTTTTATCATGTGGACAAATCGGTTCTGCCGCACAAAGTGTGGGCTGACTGCATCAAATGTGTAAAATTTCCGGACTGCGATGAAGAAGCGATGATGCTGGATCTGTAATATATTAAAATCTGTGGTACGGGCAATTACACACTGCGGCTATATCACGGTTATGCAAAGAATACCGATGAGCATGAGTACCCCGCCGGCAAACCGTTCATAAAAACCTTTCTCGTGGAAAATAATTTTACCATACAGAATGCTGAACAGCAGGCTGGATCGTTTCAGCGATATCATGTATGGAACCTCAACAAGAACAACAGCATTAAGGTGGCACAGCAGCATGAGACCATAGAACAGTCCGATAAGAATAAACCATGGATTGCGAAACGCAAGAACCAGCATGCCGGGCGGTGAATACATATGGATCAGGGGGTAGAGCAGAATCGGGACAATCAGCACATAGATCATGGCAAAAAAAGCGGGTCCCGAATTCTGAGCGCAGATTTTACCAAGAACAGAAGTCAGGCTGTACAGAATTGCAACAACAACCATCATAAGTGAGCCGCGCTCCCGTATAATCGCCCGCAGAGGTGCCGTAAGGCCCGCGCGGGTTTCCTTTACATTCAGAGTGTACGCGCCGGCTGCAACAAGCACAATTCCTGCAAGCCCTGATTTGTCAGGCTGCTCGCCGAGGATCACAAATGCGGTGACGATAAGAAAGAGCGGGGTCAGCCCCAGAAACGGGATGGTGATGGAAAGAGGAGATGTCTTGATCGCCTTGTTATACAGAATGATGGCGGTGATTTCAATGGGCAGCAATGCGGCAAGGGCATACCAGAACGGCTTTTGAATGGGGGGCAATTCGGTAAGCGGCAAAGACGCAACAATAAACGGTATCGACCAGATGAGGCGCCCCCAGGCAACAACATACTCATCAACCTGCCTTAGCGCTTTTTTAGCGCATACGTCGGATGTGGCAAGGAAGAATGCGCACAAAAGAGCATAGGCCTGCCAGCTCATACATCGCCGTTTTCCGGAGGCTCTGCGCCGCCCTCGTCAGTGTCAATAAATGTGTCGGTGTAAATATACCGGTCAAAGAGCTTGTGGTAGCCGGTCCATTTTGTTTCGGGCTGTTTCTCCTGTTTAATAAAATGTGCAAGGCCGTACATCTTTGCGTCAATATCATCGATATAGCTGAGCAGCATAGCTTCAAGCGTTTTCGGGCGCTTGGGCGAGCCAAAATCATACTGACCGTGGTGGCTCAGCATGAGATGCTTTATAACCAGAGCAAGATCCTCGGGGAAACCGGTGATTTTTTCGATAGTTTGGTTGATAATCTCTACCCCGAGGGTTATATGACCGATGAGCCTGCCTGCGTCGCTGTATTCAAAGGAACGCTCGTACGAAAGCTCATATATCTTTCCGATATCGTGAATAATAGCGCCGGTCACGAGAATGTCACGGTCAACATGGGGGTAATATGATGACAGATCGTAGGCTATCCTCGTAACGGTGAAGGTGTGATCCAACAGGCCGCCGAGATAATCATGATGAATGGATTTTGCTGCCGGCGCCGCTTTAAACCCTTTGACTGTATCAGGGTCGCTGAAAAGCGTTTCTATGAACATTTTTAGATGTGGGTTTTCAATGAGCTGTACATAATGCATAAGCTCTCTGAAGGTGTCATCGGGAGAGTAGGGCGATGCGGGAAGAAAATCCTGCAGAGATGTGCTGTTATCCGTAATGCGCTCGATAGCGCTTATGTTTAACTGCAGCGCGCCGCGATAGTTAAGAGAATACGCTTTTATTTTAACAATGTCCCCTGAGGAAAACTGTCTGCCGAGAGCGTCTGCATTGTCCCAGATACGACACTTAACGGTACCTGTTTTATCAGAAATATTAAGGGCGATATAAGGCTTGCCCTGTCTGGTCACACCATTGTTTTTATCCTTCACCAGAAAAAGGCCTTCGAGCTTAGAGTTTTCAGATATGTCTTTAATATTAATTCCTTTTTCAGCCATGAATTATGTCCTGTGTTATGAGGGTATGCTTTTGAAGAGCCGATGAGCGGGATGCAACGGCGGGTTTATGTTCTTGAATCTGATTTGAGCTGGAAAAGATCACTGCTGTCAGGGCTGTCATCCTTCCGGTTGCTGACCTCATTCATTTTGATTTGCAGCCTCATGTCGTTTGCGCTGTCGGCATAGGCTATAGCATTTTCATATGATATTTTTCCGGATTTGTACAGATCAAAAATAGCCTGGTCAAATGTCTGCATTCCCTCCTGCCTGCCTTCAGCCATCGCCTGTTTAAGCACGTCTATTTTTTTCTTCATAATCAGATCTTTTACCCTGGGGGCATCGATCAGAATTTCGAC
Organism: uncultured Thermodesulfobacteriota bacterium; assembly: GCA_964621615.1. GTDB lineage: Bacteria > Desulfobacterota > WTBG01 > CAIYCZ01 > CAIRTM01 > CAZUMW01. The sequence continues at coordinate 91,589 of CAZUMW010000014.1, read as the reverse complement.
AGCTGCTACACGCTTGTCATCAACGGTGGGAATAAGGCGCTGAGATATTATTGCGCGCATGTTGAGCGACAGGTGAAAATAGATCTGTTCCTGCTTTTCGGGAGGAAACAGGTTTATTATTCGTTCAATTGCCTGGTTTGCATTATTTGCGTGCAGGGTGGACAGGCACAGATGCCCTGTTTCTGAAAATGTTATTGCCGATTCAACGGTTTCCCTGTCTCTGATTTCGCCGACCATAATAACATCGGGGGCCTGCCGCAGGGCGTTTTTCAGCGCTTCGGTATAGCTGTAGGTGTCTATACCGATTTCACGCTGGGAGACGATACATTTTTTGTGCATGAAAAGAAATTCAACAGGATCCTCTACAGTGATGATGTGGCCGGTTTCGCTCATATTCCGGTGATCTATCATAGATGCAAGGGTGGTCGATTTGCCGGTGCCGGTGCCGCCGACCACAAGAACAAGCCCCCGCTTTGTCATGCTGATGTCTTTCAGAACAGGTGGCAGCAGTAGCTCGTCCAGGGTAGTAATTTCAAGTTTTATTTGTCTGAAGACGATGCCGATAAAACCCTTTTGACGGAAAATATTAACCCTGAAGCGCCCTATTTCGGGGTAGTAGAGCCCGAGATTCATTTCCATATGCTCAGAAAAGGAAGAATTTTGCCGCTCATTCATCAAGGACATCGCTATTTCTTCAGTGTTATGGGATGTGAGCTTGCTGTCGCCGTATGCGCGGGTCTTACCCTCAATGCGGTATATGGGAGGGCTGTCAACGGTGAGGTACAAATCGGATGCCCCTGATTTCACCATGACGAGTAGTAAGTCTTTAACGGTCATATGGTCCCTCTGCTAAAAAAAATTATGATGCTTTTGTGTCAAGAAGTCCTTCAGCTTCCTCCGGCTCGATCATTCGGCGGTTAATAAGTTCTGTGATTGCCGCTTCGAGCGTCTGCATGCCGAATTTCTGTCCGGTTTGTATTATTGATGGAATCTGAGAGATTTTTGATTCTCTTATAAGATTTCGAATGGCAGGAACAGCAACCATAATTTCAAGCGCAGGAACGCGGCCGGAGCCGTCGCGCTTCCGGAAAAGGCGCTGGGACGCGACCGCTTGAATTGTTTCTGAGAACTGAGTGCGGATTTGCGCCTGCTGATCCGGAGGGAAAACATCGATAATGCGGTCGATTGTTTTTGGTGCACCTGTGGTGTGAAGGGTGCCGAAAACAAGATGACCGGTTTCTGCAGCGGTTAAGGCTAGTGATATTGTTTCCAGATCGCGCATTTCTCCCACGAGAACCACGTCGGGATCCTCGCGCAAAGCACTTCGCAGCGCATTTGCAAAGCTGTGCGTGTGCGTGTCAAGCTCGCGCTGGTTGATAAGGCAGTTTTTTGCTGAATGTACATATTCTATCGGGTCTTCTATCGTGATGATGTGCTCTTTTCGTTCCCTGTTTATATAATCGATCATTGCAGCGAGCGTTGTTGATTTGCCGCTTCCGGTCGGGCCGGTAACAAGTACAAGACCTTTACGGTATTTGGCTATCTGGCGGCAGACTTTCGGCAGTCCCAGCTCTTCGAATGAGTATATTTTATTTGGAATTGCGCGAAATACAGCAGCCTGGCCGCGGTTCTGGTAAAAGCAATTTACGCGAAATCGTCCGTACTCGCCAAGTGCAATTGAAAAATCAAGCTCTTTGTTTTCCTCAAAAACACGGCGCTGCTGATCGTTGAGAATATCATAAATCATGCGGTGCACCAGCTCTGCCGAGAATGGATCTGTCTCAAGCTTCCTCAGCTGACCATGAATGCGAAGCATAGGCGGCTCTCCGGCGCTCAGGTGGAGGTCGGAAGCTTTTTGCTTGACTGCAAACATCAGTAATTCTGACACATCCATTAAGCTGTCTCCTTATGCAGTGTTGTGGAAAACACAATTGAACAGCTGCTGTCGTACAATTAACAGCGTGTGTACGACAGCTGAAAAGTCTGCAATTGTATTTAGGTTAGAGGTTTGATACAATTATTAACTTTAATTTATAGATTTTAGATATGGCTATTCAGATGACAGTTACCGCCGGATCTGATTTTTTTTCTGTATATATTTTCGGATTTTTGCTGAAAAACATTAACTATAAAAGCGCGATGAGGGCTGAGAGTATATATGAATGAATCTGAATACATTGAACATTTCAATAATAGCTATTGCGGAAAAGTCAGCCCCAACCTTGATGAGAATTTTGTTATTCCGCTTCCGTCAGCAGACGGCATAACAAAAACAGGGGAGTTCCTTGTTCAGGGTGAAGCTGCGGGTACCGTTTCTGTTAATGTTATATGTACGTACCAAAACGATACCCGTGATGTTAAAATCACAGAAGTGTATAAGAACACTCAGCATACTGATACCGGAGTGTATGTCAGGCTTGTCGGTACGATGAGCATATTATTACGAGGATATCCTATGGTTTTTCTTGATGCAGCGGTCAGTAATGTCAGCCCGCTGACGGCACGGCGGGAACCGGTAACAACCCGTATAGCGGTACATATGCCACAGAGCACCATGGAGCAAAGAAGCGCAGTGTTTGGTGCGCTTGATACAGTTGACTGTGGCGCCCGTGCTTCGGTGAGCAGGATTTCGCCGGATACATTGCCTGATTTCTGGGGGCCGCTGTGGCTGGTCCAAAACGAGGGGCTGCACATCGATATGATACGCACGGTACGGGATGCTCTTTGGGCCGCATATCATCAAATGTCTGAAACCACCCAAAGAGAGCGCTGTGATTACCGTATGGTGCAGGAGCATATGATAAACGACCATGCAGAGTCTGAGCACAGGCTTTTTCAGCGTATGGGATTGACAGTCCCTGTTGAAGCCCAGGCGGCTTTTTTCAGCATTCTGTCTTCTGATTTGTAAGTCCATATAGAAACGGGAGAACATGTGCGGTGAGCATTGCTGACAACGATATGACAAATGAATCACTTGAGCGGCTACAGCTGGTAATTGACTATCATTTTGCAGAAATAGAGCTTCTCAGGGAAGCGCTCACGCACAAATCGTATGCTAATGAAATGCAGATGGACAACATGTTCGGCAACGAGCGGTTTGAATTCCTCGGCGATGCTGTTCTGGAACTTATTATACGGCATATTCTTATGGAGCGATTTCCGGGATATTCTGAGGGGTATTTGTCCAAGCTGCGCTCAGCGGTGGTTAACGCACAGGAGCTTGCCAGGCTTGCATTACGCTTTGACATGGGGAGCTTTGTGCTTCTGAGCAGGGGCGAGGAGGACAGCGGCGGAAGGGAAAAGATTTCCATTTTAGCCAATGTTTATGAAGCGATACTTGCCGCGGTCTATTATGATGGAGGCTACCAAAAAGCGTTTGCCTTTGTAGAAAAGCATTTTGCGGATTTGATCGATGAAGTATCGCAGAACGGATATCAGCGTGATTATAAAAGCAGGCTTCAGGAATACTGTCAGAGCGTTTTCCATGAAACGCCGACCTACGAGCTTGTAAAAGAGCAGGGCCCCGATCACATAAAAGAGTTTGAAACGCAGGTTGTAATCGCCGGCAGGATGTATGAAAAAGGAAGGGGGGGTAACAAGAAGCTCGCTGAACAGGAAGCTGCAAAGAAAACGCTGCAGCGCCTTATCGGTAAATAATATGAAACCTATTGTTGCCATAGTCGGAAGGCCTAACGTTGGCAAGTCAACGCTCTTCAATGTACTTGCCGGAAAAGAAAAAGCCATTGTTCATGATTTGCCCGGGGTGACGCGGGATAGAAACTACCGCGATATCAGTGTTAGCGATACATCGCTTACCCTTGTGGACACAGGCGGTTTTGACACCGGGGACGATGATTCCCTGCTGACGCTTGTACGACATCAAACCGAAGCCGCCATAGAAGAAGCGGATGCCGTTTTGTTTTTAGCTGACGGGCGTGAGGGTTTGATGCCCGGGGACGAAGAAATTGCCCGAATTCTTAAAAGAAGCGGAAAGCCGGTTGTGTATGCTGTCAATAAGGTAGAGGGAAAGGATGCTGAAGAACAAGTATCTGAATTCTATCGGCTGGGATGCGATGCTGTGTATACTGTTTCCGCACGTCATCGCATCGGTATAACTGAGCTCATGGAAGCTGTGTGCAGCTGCATACCGCAATATTCAGTAAAAGGTGAGCATGAACACGAAACGGTTGTCTCAATAATCGGACGGCCGAATGTTGGAAAGTCATCGTTGATTAATACGCTGCTTGGCAGCAGCCGCCTCCTGGTTAGTGATCAGGCAGGAACAACGCGGGACCCGGTTGACAGTGTGATGCGCTATAAAGAGAGATCAATCAGGTTTATCGATACTGCCGGGATAAGAAAAAAGAGCAGGATCGGCTATGAGCTGGAGCAATATTGTGTTATGCAGGCGTTGCGATCTATCATGCACTCAGAGCTGTGTTTGCTTATTATAGACGCGGTTCAGGGAGTAACGACACAGGATGCAAAGCTTGCTGAACAGATATGCGAGCGCCGACGATCATGTGTCATCGTCATCAATAAGTGGGATTGTCTGAATAAAGATACCCATACCTACAAGAGAATGTCTGATTCGATACGTGATGCGCTGCCGTTTCTCGATTATGCACCGGTTGTGGCAGTTTCAGCCAAAACGGGTCTGCGAGTGCGAAAAATACTGGACATCATCTATGAGCTTGAAGAATCATATGGAAAGCGGGTCAGCACAGGGGAGGTGAACAGGATTATAAAAAGCATATATGAACACCACCCGCCGCCGCGAGGTTCACATAATAAAACGAAAATTTATTATGCAGCACAGGTGAGAACGCGCCCGCCCGTATTCAAGCTGTACACTAATAATAAAAAAGCATTTTCTCCACAATATGTGCGGTATCTTGAACGGGAAATGCGTGAAAGGTGCGGATTTTCAGGCGTTCCGGTATGCATTACGGTGGCACGCCGTCAACAGAGCCGGCGCAATGCTCATTCATAAAATATGATGCAGGTGTGCCTGCAGCTCTTTATGTTTGAATTTTTTCAAACAAACCCTGCCGATGTCCTCGATAAGAACCATTCGGATAAACTGACCCGCTTTCTTTTTGTCATGCGCCATGATTTCAAGATACTGATCCGGGTAAAACCCCAGGTTGTCAGGATAAAACGGCAAGCTCGCTTTTGATAAAAGTGCAGTAACCGCTGTAGCGCAAGCAGCTGAGCACAGTCCCAAATGCGATGAGAGGCGGGAAGCGACAGCCATCCCGACAGCGACCGCCTCACCGTGTTTATAGGCGGTGTATTCGGTAAGCGTTTCCAGTGCGTGTGCAAACGTGTGCCCAAAGTTGAGAATCGCACGCACGCCTGTTTCGGTTTCATCGCATACGATAATATCGGCTTTTATGGAACAGCAGGTTTTAATAATATGTATAAGCGCATCGTCATTAAGATCAAAAAGCTCGTGCATATGTGTTTCGAGATAAGAAAAAAAGCTGCGGCTGCGAATGATTCCGTATTTGATAACTTCCGCCGCTCCTGCTTTCAACTCTCGGCTTGGCAGGGTTGACAGGACCTGAGGATCGATGATTACAAGTGACGGCTGATAAAAAGTGCCTGCCATGTTTTTTCCGTCAGGAAGATTAATGCCTGTCTTGCCGCCAACGCTGCTGTCGACCTGGGCAAGCAGGGTTGTCGGTATTTGGACAAAGGGCACACCCCGCATGAAGGTAGAAGCCGCAAATCCGGTAATGTCACCTACAACGCCGCCGCCGAGCGCGATAAGCGGTGTGGCGCGGTCTATGCCGAATGACAAAAGCCGGCTATAAATGTGCTCCATCTGGGTAAGGGATTTATACTGTTCGCCGTCTGGAAGAACAATGGTAAAAACATTGCAGGATGAAGCGGAAAGAGTATCAGCCAGGCGATCGAGATAGAGAGAAGCAACCGTTGTGTTGGTTATAATTACAGCTGATTTTGTAAAATTAAATGCGTTGAGGTATGTGCCTGTTTCATTAATCGCATTTGTTCCGATAATGATATCATATGAGCGGGGTCCGAGGTTTACGGTTACGGTTTCCATAATAGTGCAAGGATACACCAAAATATTTTATCGTTGCAAGGAAATATAAAAAAGCACAGTGGATACCGCACTGTGCTTTTTTATATTTTATGTATGACATGTCCGCACTATTACGGAACGTACAGGAAGAAATTTGCCTGGGAAATCATGCCGCACCCTGAATCAGAGCTTGTTTTGCGTACAATCCAGACATCATATAAGCCGAAATCGAGGCGGGGAGCCTCTACAACGACTTTTATATCGCTCCACGACCATATATCGTCAGCCCTCACCCATTCATTTGGGTCATCCTTTCCGAAATACACGCCGGCATTGAGCGTGACGGATTCGCCTTCTCCGTCACCGGCTGAGACTGAAAGCGTTTCATTGTCGGGGGGGTCATCCCATCCGAAATTATACCCATAAATGTTAACGAGCGTGCCGTTTGTTCCTGCAAAGGGAAATACGAACATGCTGACTGCACATTCCGTTTTGATGAAAAAGTCTTCATCATCAAAGCTTGTATTCGTGATTGTCACTGATCGTGACGAAGGATAGGATGTGTAGTAGTCGCTGCTGATATAGACCTGATAATCGCCGGTTTCAAGGCCGGAAAATGTGTATTTACCGTCTGCATTGGTCGTGGCTGATGTTTCGCTGTCATCCTGCAGCAGCACGACTTCAATATTTGCTAACGGAGTACCGATAAGATTGGTAACGGTACCGGAAACATAAAACCCCTGTGTGATTGTAAAAATCAGATTGCTGACGTCTGAGTTCGCCACGGTTACGCTTGATGAAATGGGCGTGAATCCGTAGCCTGTCAGGCGGGGCTTGACGATATAATTTCCGGGTTCGACACCGATGAAAACAAAATTGCCGCCACTGTCCGGAGATGCTGTATTAATGGGATCTGATAATTCCTGGTTTATCAGAGAGCCCGGATCCTCATACAGGTCCACCGATATGCTTGCGACGGTTGCATTATCTACGCCGCTGGAGGCAGAGAATGATCCTGAAATAGAGTAACCGGAAGCGGCTGTGAAGTCGACACCGTCGACATTGTTTGCGGCAATGGTCACTGATTTTGAAGATGGCTCGAAATCAAATCCGCTCAGGGCCGGTGTAATCGTGTAGGTGCCCGGATCAAGGCCGACGAACGAATAGGCTCCGTCTGTTTCGGTTGTTGTTGATTCAGTTACAACCTTATTATCTGTTGTGGTGCCCTGAAGGCTTACCGTTACACTGGACATGCCTTTTTGAGTTGTAAATCTTGTAACCTTGCCAGAAATTTGGTACCCCTCTGTTGCGGTGAAATCTATTCCTGTTTTATCACCTGAGGAAGCAGATGAAATAGTGACTTCCTGAAAGGGCGGGGTGAAACCGTTGTTAGCAAGGCTGGGGGTTATTGTGTATGTGTCGTAGCTTAAGCCGGTGAATGAATACCGGCCGCTTGAATCTGTTGATGTGCTTGTACGGTTTGTCTGATCTCCTTCAAGAACGACGGTCGCACCTGAGACGGGGCTTCCGGATGAATCGGTGATTGTGCCGCTTATAGAGAAACCGGTAAATGCCTCAAAGTTCAGCTCTGCGTCCTGGTCCCGGGTAATGAGAGCGGTTGCGGATGATGGGCTGAAAACATACCCGATTTTATCGGGGGTAATGGTGTATGAATAATTTTCAACCCCGGGAAATTCATAGTTTCCGTCAGGGTCAGTGTACGTGGTGCGAACCTCGCTTGAATACGGGCTGGTCATGGTAAGCTTTACTGAATCCAGCGGCGTTTTATCTGATCCGTCGTCACTGATCAATTCAACTTTACCGTAGATACGTGCACCGTCATAGAAAGCATACACGCAACCGTCAGAAGCTCCAACATAAACCGAATGGCGGTTATCATCACCGATAGCGGGTGACGATATGATTGATGCGATTGTTTCATTGTCTTCTGTTCTGAGTGGCTCTGCACCTTCTGGAGGGTACTGCCATAGAATTGGTGTTTCGGGAGAATCGGCATTCATGGCATACATATATCCGCCATTCGAGCCAAGGTATATATTTTTTTGTCCGTCTACTGCGGGAGATGATTCACTTCTTTCACCAAGTGTTGCGATTGAAAAATAAGTCGCTCCGTCAGGGAGAATACGATAAACATCAGGTCCGGAAACAACTATAAATGAATTATCTTCAATAGATGCCGGTGTGCTGTATACATCATTTCCTCCTATATCAAGACATGTGCCGATGCCTGTTACCCAGACATTGCTGTCAGAACATTCATCATCACAGTAATCTTCAAGTGCCCAGGCATCATTTGTCAAAAACCAGCTGACAATAACATCTCCATCTGATTTGACAACAGGTGACGCATGAATACCTCCTGGTGTACAGTTCATACCCGGCCAATACCAGCAGTCGGTACAATCGTCGGCTCCATCAGCTAAATTGAGGCCATAAAAACTGGCATACATTGGCCAGCTATTTGATAAGACTGTTCCATTATCACTGACATATTGGTCATATACAATTTGGTCCTCCCATGAACCTGCATACACAAGACTTGAATCTTCATCAATTGCAGGTGAAGTCCATGATTCGCCGATATAGGTTCTCCAATTTCTGGTTCCATTTGGGTTAAGTGAATATAAATATCCATCATTGGATGTGTAGAGAATCGAACCGTCGTCTGCTATAGCCGGTGATGATGAAATAGCAGCAATGGGTCGAGTGCTCGATGATGTTCCTTTGCCGGTGCTGTCTGATCTGGCATTATAAATCCATTTCGGTTCGGGATCGTTTGCATCGATAGTGGTTAAATCAAATGCATACAGGTAGCCGTCATTAGAGCCGATATATAGCACATGATTCGAGTCAATTGCGGGCGATGCCAGCTCTATAGACGCATCTGTTTGGTATTTCCATTCGAGCATACCGGTTTCGGCATCGATCGCATATAAATAATTGTCAGCTGAGCCGACATAGATCGTGCAGTCCTGACATTCTTTAACGCATGCAGTGGTGGATGTTTCACCGGTGTCGAGGCAGTTATCATAACATGAATCCTCGACCTCGCAGTGCATGACCGGGGATGAAGTTACCGGTGCGCCGGTGATGAATTTCCATTTGAGCTTGCCGACTTTTGTGCCGAAGTTGAATGTTTTTCCTGTGTTTCTGTTGTCGAAATGAAACTTCGGCCACGGAGAATATGATTCCCCGCCGGCAGATGTGTCTGGGCACAGCTGTGCAGTGACGGATCCTGCAATGAAACATATAAAACATGCAGTTAAAACAAATGCGGATACTATTTTTGTTGCTCTCATGACGATGTCTCCGGGTTAGGCACCTTCTTTTTGTACATGAGCGGTTTCTTCTATATCGGAAAAAACTGTTTCAGCATCGGTAAAAAAATTGCCCATAAGCTGCTCGATGCCCTGTTCGATTGCCTTGTCAAACATGACTTTCGGGTGAGTGTTTTCATAGGCAAAGTTGCTTTTCGGGGTATACTCGATCTCAGCCCTGTTTGACCAGAGAACGTTTCCGCTTTTGCCGTCCTGGGCGTAAATTCGGACCTGAACGACCGCAGAGCGCTTTGCTTTTTTGGGGTGCTGGCTTGCAAGCCAGCCGGCTGCAGCGCCAATGCCTGCACCTTCAAGAGCATGATCGTCATGACTGGTATGGCGAGATCCGACACGCCTCGAAACAAGGCCGCTGGAAATACCTGAATGGTAAGAGGAGCTGCTGTCCACAATATTATTGCCGATTGCATAGCCGGCGGCAGCCCCTACCAGAATGTTTTCAATATTTTCAAGATCCTGCTCATAGCCGTAAGATCCCGTCGCACCGAAAAGAAGATCTTTTGCTGAGTCAAGAACGACAGGTATAAAACCGCGGTAAAGCGGGTTCAATGTTCCGATATCCTTGTAGCCATATTCAATGATACGTCCGCGAATAACAAGGTCGGCATTGAGCGCATCAGCGATTTCAGCAACTTTTTCTTTAGTGAGTCCAACCGTTGCACCCTGTATGACAGGTGATTTTGAATCACCTGTATCCTTGTTTTTGTTTTTTAGCTTTATAACGTCCATTATCTCAGACACCATTGCCGGTGAATGTTTGTAATTTGCAAGCTCATATTCAGGTGTGCCGACTGTTTTATATGCCACATCCTCATTTTCTTCTGTGCCGTAGAGAAGGTATTTGTCTTTATCTACCGGGCGGATAATATTATTGTCGACAAGGACGGTATTTACATCTTCCTGAATCACAACGCTCAGACCGTGCGCAATAAGCTGATCGGCAATTTCCTCCTGGATTTTTATATTGCCTCCCCATGAATCGACACCCATGAAATCCTGCTGGTGTGAATAATCTGCAAAGGGTATGATCGCCACCGTTTTGATGCCTGAAATTCTAACGGTATTCTGAGCCGGTATATAGTGCACGTTCGGGGTGGGGGAGGTAGTGATGTTTGTCTTAAGGGTTCCACCCGTACAGGAAGCACACAAAAAAATCATAAGAATGCATACGCAATATAGAAAATTCTGTTTCATCGGATCGACCTCCTGAAAAAGGATTTATTTTTATCAATGTATTCAGCTTGCATTGTTTGATGTATCTGAAGCAAGCGTCTTTTTATCCGGATGCTCAAGTACGGTAACTGTTATAAATACAAGCAGCTCTACAAGCTGGTCCTCTTCTTTTTTGCTTTTAAAAATATTTCCGAGATAGGGCAGGTCGCCGAAAAAGGGAACCTTCTTGATGTTTACTGAGTTTGTTGTTTCATAAATACCGCCGATCACAACGGTGTTTCCGCTGCCGAGCAGAAGAGAAGTCTCGACTTCGCGGACATCGATTCCCGGCTCGTTCCCGGCTCCTGTCTGCGCTGATTTCTGATTTTTGGTTACAAATACTTCCAGGCGGATGGTGTCCTCGAGCGTTATTTTAGGTGTAACCTCAAGCTCAAGCACGGCGTCTTTGAACTCGGTAGAAGTCACCCCTTCCTCGCTCAGCTTTAGATAGGGAAGGGCGACACCCTGCTTAATACGGGCCATCTGATTGTCGAGACCAAGAATTCGGGGGTTTGAGATAATCTTGATTTTATCCTCATTTTCAAGAGCGGTGAGCTGGACATCAAGATTAAGATTGTCTTTTATGTATCCGAAATTTATTGCTCCGCCTGCACCCTCGCCGGCAGCGGCAGGCAGATTGACGATATAATCATTGCCGGCACCGCCGTTCAGATTTATGGCGTCGTTATTGTGGGTGGTGTTGTAGGTTCCGCCCCACCGGATGCCCAGTTCGCGCGTATAGCTTGGAACTGACTGTACGATTCGTGCCTCGATCATGACCTGATCGGTGGGGGTGTCCTGCTCTTCAACTATTTTTGTTATTTTTGAAATATTTGATGCAATATCCTGTACGGTAAGCTTGTTGTTTTCTTCATATGAAGTAACGCTGCCGCGCTTGCTGAGAACTTCAAGCTCATCAATATATTCTTCCAGCTCTTCGGCATCCACATAGCTTATTTCATATGTTTGTATAACCAGCTCCTCAACTTCCTCCTGTGATTTCTGAGCCATAAGCTTTTCTTCGTTTATGCGGCGTATATTTTCTCTTGTTTCAATCCTGGTAATGTTTTTAGACTCTATTTTACCAAGGCCGTGTGTGTCCAGAATGATATCAAGCGCCTCATGCCATGCAATATTGTCAAGCTTCAGCGTTACAAGGCCCGTAACGCTGTCGCTGATAATCATGTTTTTGCCGCTCAAATCGGCAAGCAGGCGCAGAACATTTTTTATTTGTGCGTCTTTGAGATTCAGAGAAATGGTCGGTTCGGTATCTTTTTGATCTGATGTGTCTGCCTCGGACTGATCCGGTTGCGGTACCGGTGTCGCCTTTGCATCCGGCGCAGTCTGCTTTTTTTCTTCAGCGATAGATGATTGAGCTGTTTTAAGCGGGGAGGCTTTCATGCCCGGTGCGGGTATAGAGATTTGCAGAGTTTTGTTTGCGGAAGCGATATTATAGTCCGGAACATCTGTGCTCTTGAATTGTACGACAAGGCGGACAGTACCATTTTTTTTGCCTGTTCTTATTTCATGTATATTGCCGTGCTGCGATCTGAAATTATTCTGTGATAACAATTTGTGTGCCTTCGGTATATCGATCACAAGGCGGGCAGGGTTGTTCATGGTGAATTTATTATACGAAACCATATCAGAATCGGCCACTATGCTTATAATGCTTTGCTGCTGCTCATCAAGAACTGATATATCAGTAATATGACAGTACTGGTCCGCAGAGGGTTTATGGAGCCGCTCCCGCTCGCGGGGGGCTGCAGCTGTCGGTTTATCGGTTGTGCCTGATGCCTGTAGATCGCGCTCGTCAGTTACGTCAATGAGCACAGCTGTATCCCGACGCTCAGCACTGTACATGCAGTCATGTTTCAATCCGATTTCAACGCGCATGAACGAATGTTCATTATCCTGCATGGTCGTTGCGTTGATGGTGGTGATTATATCGTTATCTATCACAAGGGGAGGATCTATATCGCTGCTCTCTAAATCAAGCAGATCTACGATAAGCCTGTGGGGATTGCTCAGCTTGAACACTGTATATTGCGGGGAGGTGTTTGTGGACAGCGCGATTGTGCAGCCGCTGTCTTTTCGGGTGACGTCTATGTCGTTAAGCGCTGATTCTTCCGCGATTTCCTCCTGGATTACCGGTCCGGTTTCATATGAGGATTCTGCTTCTGCGGGCTGTGCGTTCTGATCCGATGCGGTTGATACATCGGAGCCGGTTGTAGCGCAGGCGGTAAGCATACACATATAGACAATCACATACAACAGGACATTGTTCGCTGCATATTTTTTTGCATCCATGGCTGCCTCTATTACTGAAGATTCTGGTAATTTATTTCTAATGTTGCAATTTTTGATTCCCTGTTTCCTGTAGGGCTGATATAGCGCTGTTCAATAATTATTCTCGAGCTCTGTATTTTTTTTATCACCCCGTTGTTTTCTCCGATAAGCGTGCCGGTCCGGACAATGTATCCGAAACCGTCAGGATCCTCAACAAGAGCGGTGGCATTGTCCTCGGAGCCCTGTATAACTGCTACCAGCTTCAGCTCACTTAAATTATATGTTTGCAGCGGTGTGAGCGGTTTGTCGGTCTGGAGCGGTGATGTCATTCTGGTAGGAGCTGCTTTTTTACCTTCTTTTTTATCATAAACAAGGGGTATAAACGGATCGGTTTTACCGGCAGGGTCATAGGTATATACTTCGGCAGTGCTGTTGTCTTTGTCTTTTGATTCCTGTTTATCCCGGCGAGCCTTTTTGATTTTCTTTTTGTCAGGCTTTATCTGTTTTTGAACGGTGCTTTTGCGGGATTTTTGTGTTTTGGTTTCCTGTGGAGCATTGCCGGAGCACGCTGCTGTCAATAGCATAATGCAGGTGAGGCACATGCAGAAAAAACAGCCCGGGTTTGAAGCCCAACCATGTGTGAGATGTAGTGTGGCGTTGCGTATCATGTTATTGATTATCTTCTTTTTCTTCTTCTTTTTTTTCTTTTGTCTGTTTGCTGCGCTTCGGATTTTTGAATAAATTTAAATGTCAGCGCCTGAAAAGATGCTGATATTGTTCCTGGAATTTCATCTTTTCCGCGTGCAGATTTGATTGCAATATCTGAAATGTTAACAATGCGGTTGAGCTTTGATACTTTATCGAAAAAAATTGCCAGATCATGATAGCGGCCCTTTACTTCCATTTTGACCGGTATCTCGGCATAAAAGTTTTTTGCAAGCTCAGGCATGGGCTGAAAAAGAAGTATTTCGAGTCCGGCGGTATGTGCAAGCTCGGATATGTTTGTAAGGAGCTTTGGTATTTCACTGGAATTCGGAAGAAGCTTCAATGCGTTGGCAAACTTTTTCTGAAGCTCATTGTATTCCTTTTTGAATCGCTCACGATTGGCCAGAATGTTTTTTTGCTCACTGTAGTCTGCATTGAGCTTGGTGAGCTTTTTGTTTTTTTGCTGCAGCGTGCTTTGTAATGACTTATGAATGCCGTAATAATATCCGCCTGCAAGAAGGGCCACCAGCAGGATCACGATTCCGACTTTTTGCTGTACCGGTAATTTAATTATTTTATCAACTGTTTTTGATATATCAGCCATGATGACTCATTGAAACACTATGTTTTTGGTTCGGTATCCGGAGTTTTCCGTTCCGTATTTTTTGCTTTGAAAGAAATAGTGCTTATCATGTCAAATTCTTTTATCGTCTGAGTATCTTGTGACCTGGTTTTTGAGCTTTTTACCTGATTGAGCGTTATTGTGTTGAAATATGGGGATTGCTCAAGGTTGACCATGTAATTTGATATTGAAAAATTATCAAGCGCTTTTCCGGAAATACGCAGGCTCATTCCCTCCTGTGTCAGTTGAGTAAGCCAGAGATTTCCCGGCAGGCGGGTGGAAAGCTCGTCAAGGACATGAACCGGTCCTGTTCTGCCTTTTTGGAGTTTGTCAATAACCTCCATTTTCTGAGCGATTGTTTTCTTTTTCTTTTTAAATTTCTTAATATCCTTAATCTTAAGTTTACTTTTCTTTATTTTCTTTTCAATTGTTACAATTTTGTTGTCTATGTTTTCAATTTTTGAATTCATGGAATACCATACAATACCTATAATGAGTATGGTCAGGGTGAGCGGTATAACAGCAAGAACTATTTGCTGCAGGATAAGTTCCCGGCGTCTCTGTGTTCGATAGGGGAGTAGATTAATTTTGATCATTTATGTTCAGTCTCCAATTTTGCGTGACGCCAGACCGACACTGATGGACGCAAATATTGAAATATCTTTTATATATTCAGGATCGAATGTTTTTTTGTCGTAGCGTATCATTTTAAACGGATCGAAAAATTCAATATTAACCTCAATTTTTTCCTCAATCAGCTCTTTTAATCCGGGAGTTTTTGACCCGCCGCCGCTTAAATAAATATGGTTAATATCGGCATAGCTTGATCCGGTAAAAAAGTCCAGGGTTCTCTGGATTTCGCGGGCAATGGATGAAGTTGTTTTCGCGATTGTCTGATTGAGCAGAGCCTGATCTATTCCTTCTATGTGTTCACCTGTCTTGAGCATTTCAGCTTCTTCAAAGCTTACCTGAAGCTCTTTTTGTATTTCTTCGGTTATCTGTGTGCCACCGAGGAATATATCGCGGTTGAACAGGGACGTGCCGTTTTTAATTATGTTTATATTTGTCACGCTTGCACCGATGTCGATGAGCGCAAACATTTCATTTTCCTCGTACAGGTAATTCATGTTGAACGCATTTTCCAGCGCAAACACATCGATGTCGATGATACGCGGTCTGAGGCCGGCGTTTTTCAGGGAGTCAACATATTCCTCGATCATTGCTTTTTTGGCTGCAACAAGCATGACATCCATTTGATCGGGGTTTTCTTCATTAACGCCGAGAATCTGAAAATCCATATTGACCTCATCAAGATCAAAAGGAATGTACTGCTCAGCTTCGGTGGATATAACCGGCTCTAGCTCTTCTTCGCTCATGAAGGGGAGGGATATTTTTTTTATGATGACCGGATGCCCGGATATTGAAATGACGGTGTCTTTTTTAGTTATTTTAAGGTTTGATAACAGATTGCGTATGGACTGTATCAGCGGGTCTGCGTTAATAATAACGCCGTTTACAATTGTTTCCTTAGGCAGTTTCGAGATGCCGAAATTTTTGAGCCGATAATTTCCCTTTGATTCAGTCAGCTCGACAAGCTTAATAGAGCTCGTTCCGATATCAAGGCCCAAAAGCGTTTTCGGTGAAAACAATATCTGCATAAAAAAACCGCCGCTGAAATATTTTATTGAGGCTTTAAACGTTGAATCTTATCGCTCTGCGTTTTGAACAAGATAGATCAGCTCGTTGCTCCTGGCGAGCCCGAGCTCATTGCGGGCTATTTTTTCAATATAGCCTGTGCTGTTGGTCAGAAGCCCGATTTGTTTTCTAAGATATGCATTTTTTGTGCTGAGCATCTTGTTTTCGCTTTCTATATTGTGCAGCTCCTGCTGGAGATGCATCATATACACAATACCGTGTTTGCCGAATATGGTTACAGATACAATTCCTGCAAAGCACACTATGAACAGTGATGTAATTATTATTTGTTTCATCTAAACTTTCGGCAAAAATATTTTAATATTGAGTTTTTTTTTTGAAATATTGTTATTCATTTTGTTTGTTATGGACATATTTTTCATATGTTTGCCGCTGTGTTGTATATTTGTAGCAATATATGCATCCGGTGCAGCTGAGTATGCGGCACATATTGGGCTTTCGACTGAAAAAGACGCGCATGTTGATACGGATTTATTTTGGTTTACTTCTTGTATCGCACAAAATAAAAAAAACTTCATAATTTTTATGCGCTTAATACTGGTAAATATTACGCAAAAGATTATGGGGACCGTTTTCCGGCGGCAGCTGCAATTGATAATTTGTGGAATCCGGCGGTCTTGCAGATATCCATTACCTGTATAACCGTGCCGTGGGGGACGCGCTTGTCTGCATGGATGATGACAGATGTGTGTGCAGACGGGGCGGTTTTGTGCGTAAGAAACCGTGAAAGCTCATCCGGGGAATCCAATGGATTATTGTTTACATACAGTGATCCGTCATGTGGAATGTGTATGACTACCGGTGAAACGGCTTCCGGCTTTTCGGGGGATGCAACGTTCGGAAGATGTATGTTGAACGCCGTCGGTGCGGTAAAGTTGAATGACAGGGCGAAAAATATGAGCAGATTAAAGACAGTGTCGACAACAGGGGTTATGTCCAGATGAATGCCTTTTTTTTGTTTTGCTTTGAATTCCATTGCAGGGGACCGCTGCTAACGCTGCTGTTCCTTAATGAGCTCGACCATTCTGAGGCAATACTCCTCCATCTCAAGAATAAGCCTGTCTGACCTGGCCGAGACGAATCGGTAAAACACCAGGGTAGGGATTGCAATGCTGAGACCTGCGCTTGTCGTATAGAGGGCTTCGGAAATACCGCCGGCAAGCAGAGCGGGCTTGACCGTATCCTGGAGGGAAATGACGCCGAAAATGTCGATCATGCCCGCTATGGTACCCAGCAGACCGAGAAGCGTGCTGATGCTTGCAATGGTTGCAAGGCTTTCCACATAGCGGTCCAGGTGCGCAGCTTCCCGCTTACCGACCTCCTCGATAATTTCTTTTATTACCTCGCGGCGCTTCCCGTAATTTCTGATGCCGTTCAGCAGTATGCGCGAAATAGGTGCAGGTGTTTTTTTGCACAGATCAATTGCTTCGGTGAATTTTTCAGCTCTGAGCAGGTGCTCTATTTCAATAATGAAATTTTGAGGGATAACCCTCTTTTTCTGAAGAGCCCATAATTTTTCCAGGAATATGGCCAGGGAAATGATCGAGCACAGAAGGAGGGGGACCATGAAAAAGCCCCCTTTTATAAAATATGCAATCATGACGATTTGCGGGTATGGCGGATTGAAGTATAAAAAATATTATATTTTTTTATCGCATAAGGAGGGGAAAACTTTAAACGGATGCAGAAAAAAAAGCTGTTCCCGGTAAATCCGGTCGTTCAGCGTACCGGGAACAGCACCGGAATCACGTTATCTCTTAACTATCATTGCGTGTCCCATTCCTCCGCCGATGCACAGTGTGGCACAGCCGATCTTTGCATCGATACGTTTCATTTCATACAGCATGGTTACCAGTATACGGGCGCCGCTTGCGCCGATCGGGTGCCCGAGCGATATCGCGCCGCCGTGATGATTGACCCTGGCAGGGTCTATGTCAAGCTCCCTGATGCAGCACAGCGATTGAGATGCAAAGGCTTCATTGAGCTCCCAGTAGTCAATGTCGCCGACGGACAGCCCTGCTTTTTCAAGCGCTTTTTTGACTGCAGGAATCGGGCCCATCCCCATAAATGCGGGATCAACTCCGCCTGAGGCATATGAAACGATTGTGCCCAGCGGTTCTGCGCCAAGAGCGCCGGCGGTATCCTCGGACATGATAACCAGCGCGGCAGCGCTGTCATTTATGCCTGAAGCATTGCCCGCTGTGACGGTCCCGTCCTTTTTAAAAGCCGGCCGCAGCTTGCCGAGCTTATCAATTGTCGTTCCCAGAGTGGGAAATTCATCGGTATCGAATAGTATGGGGTCGCCTTTGCGCTGCGGCACCGGTACGGGAATGATTTCATCTTTAAATATCCCGTTTTTAATTGCCTGCTCTGCGCGGTTTTCACTTTCGAGCGCGAACAGGTCCTGCTCCTCGCGGGATATATTATACTTTTCTGCTATGTTTTCAGCAGTGATGCCCATGTGGTAATTGTTGAACTTTTCCCAGAGCCCGTCATTTATCATGCAGTCGAGCAGGGTGGCATTGCCCATCCTGGTTCCCCATCGCGCGCCCGGAACGGCGTACGGCGCCCAGCTCATATTCTCCTGTCCGCCGGCAACGACAATGCTGTTATCTTCGGCCTTGATGGTTTGTGCGGCGATAGATACGGCTTTAAGGCCTGAGGCACACACTTTGTTGATGGTGAAAGCGGGAATCTCCTTGGGAATTCCCGCACCCATGGATGCCTGGCGGGCGGGGTTCTGGCCCTGGGCTGTTGTGAGAACGTTGCCGAAGATTACCTCTTCGACCTGATCGGGCTTGATGCCGGATCTTTTTACAGCCTCTTTGATGGTGATGGCGCCGAGCTCATAGGCGGGAATGTCTTTCAGCGTTCCGCCGAATTTACCGACTGGAGTTCTGACTGCGCTTGTGATGACAGCATTCTTCATACGTATAATCCTCCATTTGGTTCCGGTAGCATAGTGGTTTAGTCGTAGAGTTATAATATGTTTAGGGCTGAGCGTCAAGTTAATATTGGGCCAACGGGCATGACTGAGCTTGATTGTGCAGTGATAACATGGTAGGATTTCAAACGCCAGCCGGGATAGCGGTAACCATTTTTCAGGAGGTGTTATATGGCAGATGAATTAACCCTTACAGGTGAAAATTTTGACGAGCAGGTGCTGCGCTCATCCGTGCCTGCTCTGGTTGATTTCTGGGCGGAGTGGTGCGGTCCCTGCAAGATGCTCGCACCGGTTCTGGAGGAGATTGCTGGTGAGCTCGCCGGGCAGGTCAAGGTCGGAAAGGTCAATGTTGACCATTGTCCGGAGCTTGCGGAGAAGTATGCAATACGGGGCATCCCCACGCTGATTATTTTCCATGGCGGAGAGGAGGAGGAGCGCATGGTCGGCGTCCAGCCCAAAGAAACGCTGATTCAGAAGCTACAGGCCTTTCTCGATCAGAATGTGTTTTAGGGCGGTGCGCACTGCGGCGGCATCACGCAGAGACGCTGTTATTACCGGTGCGGTTATGCCCATCGTTGCGTAGCGCTCTGCCGCACGGCAGTGTTCCCCTTGACCGCGTGTACCGCTGATGTTGTGTATAATGAGATCCGCTTTTTCAAGTGCGGCAAGCCTGCTCGTCTTGATGAGCGCTTTAGATGAAATGCTGTCGTCTGCAACAAACAGCGCAAGACGCGGGTTAATGTGATTGAGTATGCTGTTTCCCTCTATGAGTATAGTGCTGTAGCCGGAAAGCATCCGGGCTGCAATACCGAATGCTTCCTGAAGTCCTGATTCGCCTGAGCGGATCCATACCACCTTGTCTGCCCCCCCCCGGCGCAATCTGAACGTGTCCTTGCCGGGAATCATGATTTCATCCTCCCTGTCAGTGATAACGGGAGCGCTGTCATGTATTGTTATTTTGACTGCTGCGATGCGTGGGATTATCTGAAGCAGCTGCTCGGCCATAAGCGTTTTGCCGACGCCGGAATAAAGGCCTGAAATGGTGATATATGCAGGTGACCGGTTATTCATGACGCGTGTTGCAGGGCGGATTTATGTATAGCCGTTTTTAGCACAGGGCGATGTGTGAGCCCGGTGCGGGGCCGTATTACCCGCCGATTGCCGACATGCCTTTTTTGCATTTTTTAAAGGAGGGTTCCATTACAGTATGACGGCGGGGCTTGGAAAGAATTACCTGCGTTATTATATCCTGCAGCCGGCTATCGGTGCAGCCGGTCCGAAGCGGTGTTTTAATGTCTGTTTCATCATCTGAAAACAGGCAGGCGCGAAGCTTTCCGTCTGCAGTGAGCCGCAGGCGGTTGCAGGTTGCGCAGAAATGATTGCTGAGAGGTGAAATAAGCCCGATAAGGCCGGGCGCTCCCTTCAAGCGGTACATTACCGCAGGGCCGGATCCGACATCGGGCTCTACCGGTACCAGCTCACCCATTCGGCTAAGCCCGGTTTTTAATTCATCATTTGAAATATACAGGTCTTTGCCCCAAATGCTTTTTTCATCCACGGGCATAAATTCGATAAATCTGATATGCGCATTGTGCTGCATGCTTAGTTCGGCAAATGAGCAAAGCTCATCATCGTTAACTCCGCGCATCACGACGACATTTATTTTTATTGGATTAAAACCTGCATCCTGCGCTTTGTTAATCCCCCGTAAAACTGCGTGTATATCGCCCCCGCGGGTGATCTTTTTGTATTTTTCAGCATCAAGGCTGTCGAGGCTTATGTTTATTCTCCTCAGGCCTGCTTTTTTGAGCGCGTCGGCGTGTGACTCAAGCAGTATGCCGTTTGTGGTTATGCTCAAGTCGTTTATGCCGGGAATTGCCTGCAGCTGTTCGATCAGGGAGGTTATTCCTTTGCGAACCAGCGGCTCTCCGCCGGTAATGCGTATTTTTGAAATTCCGGTTCGGGATGCTATGCGGGCAATCCGTGTTATTTCCTCAAAGCTCAATATTTCATTATGGCTTAACAGGGGGATGCCGCCGGCGGGCATGCAGTATACGCAGCGAAGATTGCAGCGGTCAGTGACGGAAATGCGCAGATAATTTATATGACGATTGTAGCTGTCAACTATTTTATGCATAAGAATTAAGTCACGTTTTGTGCGGCCGGTTTCATGGCCGGTCGCTTGGCGTGTGTGAGTTTTTTAATAGTATCAGAATTATCCGGTATTGTCAATTTGTCCGGCTTATTTGCCGGGCTTTTCCACAGCAACACGATTGTCAGTCCGGTTCATGCCGGGCTACAGACCCTGTGGAAAAAAAGTTTTTCAGGTACTGTGAAAAGCTGCCCTGTGCAGGGGTGAAGATTCTGTTCATTTCCGTAATATCACAGGTGCTTCCGCCGGTGAATGCTGAAACCAGCCCGCGGGCATTGTAGGCGCTGCCGGTGAAGCAGTCTATGCAGGAAGCGATCGCTGAGGCAAGTGTAAGCGGTACAAATATAAAATGAACACGCCTGCCAAGTGCTGTGCGGAACAGATCGCGGAGCTCGATAAGCGTATACTCTTCCGTTCCGGCGACCTCGATCACCTTGAAGGACGCACGGGAATTGTCAAGTGCATCAACGATACAGCGGGAAAGGTCTTCCAGCAGTATCGGGCGGATTTTTTCATTTTTTTTCATGAGCATGAATGTCCACCCGCGCTTTTGCAGGCTTGTGCCCGTGAGCATTGACATGTCGGTTGCCAGCGTTGTTATCCTGAATACCGTATAATCCATTGCGCTTACGCTGAGCATGTCTTCTATAATTTTTTTTATTTTACCGTGCTCAAAGCCGCCTGCTTTTGCAAGCCCCCAGTAGCTGGTGAATATGAATTTTCTGACCCCGGCACTGCGCGCGCATTCGATAAGGGTGCGATTGCCCTCATAATCGTTAGACCACAGCGTATAAACGCGGGGGTCTTTGGCAATATTTGTTGCAAAAGAGCTGATAACCGCCGAGATGTTTTCCATCGCTGCAGATACATCCGCTTTGCTGGTGACATCGCCGCGTTTTATGTTCACGTCAGGCGGAAGGCTGCTGGTATCGGAGCCGTGTCTGACAAAGCAGCGTACAGGCAGATTTTGTGACCGCAGCTGATGAGCTATTGTACTTCCGAGAAGGCCGGTGGCACCTACCAGAAGAATCATTAATAGGTTCCCTTTTTTTAATGGGTATAAAAATAAGTGCCGCTTTACGGGCCCTCATTTTTCCCCTTACTGTAATAAATATATAGAGAAAATAAAAGTCAAAAATCGTGTAATCCCGTGCGGTTGGATTCAGCGCAGCGGGCGGCCTTTCACCTTTTGTACATTCGGGCACAAAAGGTGAAAGGCCATTTCTTTACATAACACATACCCGGTCGCACCGCACCGTGTGCTGCAGCGGGAATCATTTTAATTGACAATTGGTCACTATTTTTCTATAAATATAATTTTTTATCATGGCACAACAGGTTCGGTGTGAACCGCGGTTAATTTAATTCGATAGGAGGAAAATCGCTATGGCTGAAAAAGATCCGGTACTACAATTTATGGAAGCACACAGCAAACTGCTCGGTAAAAACATCCAGCAGCTTACGGTAGATGCGCTCAAATCGCTTTTTGGGCATGTGTATTACATCTGGCGGACATTTAAACCTGAGCTTGGTGAGGAGCTTGCTATACAGTGCTACGGCAACGTCTGGGCTGAGCTGGCGCGGATCGGCTTTGCCGGTGCCATGCAGGCTCTGGGCATAAAAGAGGTAAAGGATCTTCCCACGCTGGGAAAAATTGTCGATATATGCTTTACCGGCGTTCCCGCCCTGTATGTGACTAAAAGAAACACCGATAAAGAGCATGTCGGCCATGTATTGTGGTGCGCTAACCCCGGGTACGGCCCCGCGGACAATCAGTACTGCCGCCTTGATTATTATCGGCAGGAAGTATATCTGACATACGTTTATATCTGGGCGCTTATAGAGGAGGCTCAGAAAAACGGGCTTAAGGAACAGGTTCGTGTCGAGCTGCCGACAGGCCGGTGCCGTGACGGTGCTGCCTGTGCCTGTCAGATTATCCTGAGAACCCGTGCTGCAGATCCGGACCGTCATCTCCCTGAAGTTGAAAATAAATTCATCGACCTTGAGATGGGCAATCAGGAGCCGATCAATTTCATACTGAAAAAACAGAAAAGATCATTTGAGGAGCAGGGTCCTGCAACGTTTTCCGGTTTTTTTGCGGTCGACCTCATTGCCTGGACCCAGCTGTATAAGAACGCAAAAGAAAAGGCCAATGATATTTACATGAAGCTGTGGCGGACATTTCCTCCGGAATGGACCCGGGATGCACGCCTGGATCTGGAAATCGGCCGCGTAAAAACCGCAAAAGAGCTTGCCGATGTTATTATGTATTGCCAGAAAAATAAATATATTGCTTATACTATCGATTCAGAGACCGATAATAAAGTAACAATAAAGGCTGTGGCTGATCCTTTTGTGCAGATCGCCGATATGTTCCAGGCACCGAAGGCCTACAAAAAGGCACTTCAGGAAATGGATAATGATTTTTGTGAACAGATTCTTAAAGAAACAAAAATGGCTAAAAAAGGCGACGTTAAGTTCACGTCCCATATCGCAAAAGGTGATCCGCAGACGACAATCCAAGTTACCGTCAAATAATACCTTTAATTGTTCAACTCATAATTCGCACCTATCAAAAAGGGGGGCTTTATTGCCCCCCTTTTTGATAGGTGCTGACGGTTTTTTTCTGCCGGTGCATGCACTATGATTCGTCCGCAGGTAATGGATAGGGGGATGAGGGTTTTTGGGGGCGGCATTCTCATCTGTCTTATTGCTATAGTGGGGGATCTTGCGCCCGGCGGAAAAACTGTCGCCTGCGTTATCGGATCATATGGCCTGTTGACAGGTCTGTTTAATTTTTGCCCACTGTGTTATTTCATTCTCCAGGAAAAAAAAGAAAACAGAAAGCATGAGCACTTAGCTCATGAAATATCCCATCATGCCGTTAAAGCACTGCATTTTTTTGAAGGTTTCAGCGACAGTGAAATAATCACCATTCTTACCTGCTGCCGCATGATATCCGTGTCCCCCGGGCAAACGGTTCTTGCCGAGGGCCATGATTATAAAGCCCTCTATATAATTTACTCCGGTCAGTTTAAGATACTGAAACGTGTTTCCGGTGAGGAATTAAAGCTCATCGGGACCATAGAAGACGGAGAGACCTTTGGTGAATTTTCTTTTTTCCGGCGCTCACCGGCCGGCGTTTCCGTGGTCTGTCTGGAAGAATCAAAGGTTTTGTATATAGATGAAACGGGAGTTCTGGCACTTTTTGAAGATTCTGCGCTTGCTGTCAAGGTGCTGAAAAAATTAATGGAAGCCTGCTGCCGTCGTGTTGATTTGCTTCATGAACAGATTGCATCCATGGGGAATGTACTGCTTTCAAACAGAGAGGCTGCGCTGATGGATGAGTCCGGATTTCATCGGTGAGCATTTGTAAGTCAATGCCGGCACCCAACGGCATATTCATGCGGTCGTTTGTTTTTTGGTGTTACCGCCCTTGCCATGAATTCATCCCAATGAGTCGGGATGAACGGATAAATATGCTTGCAAAATTTTTTTTCCGTGCTATTTTGCTATTCATTGTATGTCTGATTGCTGCAGGTACCATATATAGTGTATGTCGCCTCAGGCGATAAACCGCCTTGAGAGGCCGATATATAGGCTAAAGTAGCATGTTAAATATTCGATAAAATAGATTTACAGGCATTTTTTTCAGTACTTTCTGATTTATTTATTCGTGCCGGGGAAATTGTGAAAATGGATGAAGCGCTTATAGTCGTTGCAGATGGGGACACACAGCACAGATTGTCGCTGTCGCAATTTTTAAGTGATCAGGGATACAGCACCATCGGCGTAAAAGATGGTCAGGAAGCATTTTCAGTTCTTGCAAGCAGGAATGTTGATGTATTGATTGCCGACAGCAAACTTCCGAAAACCGAGACGGACCGGATCGTTTCCGATGCTAAAGAAAATTGTTCACATGCGGCTGTGTTTGTCATGACCGATGATCCATGTGTTAATACTGCTGTGCAGTTTATGAAGCACGGCGCGGTTGATTATCTTGTCAAGCCTTTTGATTTTAACATGCTTGCAAACAGGCTGAGAATTATTTTGAACGAATCACATGATGGTGGAAAGAGTTCCGCCCCTGATGGGGACCAAAAAAGAAATGCTTTTTCAAACATTATCGGCCAAAGCGCGCCGATGAATCATGTTTTCGATTTGATCAGCAAAATTGCTGATGCTGACAGCACGGTAATCCTATACGGTGAAAGCGGGGTGGGTAAGGAGCTGATCGCTCATGCCATTCATGAAAGCAGCTACCGTGCAAACAGGAATTTTATTCCTGTAAACTGCGGTGCCATTCCTGAGGAATTGCTTGAAAGCGAGCTGTTCGGTCATGAAAAGGGTGCGTTTACAGGAGCGCACCGGGCCCGAACGGGGCGTTTTGAGCTTGCTGACGGCGGAACAATTTTTCTTGATGAAATCGGCGACATGAGCCCGAATCTGCAGGTGAAAATACTGAGGGTACTTCAGGAGCAGGAATTTGAGCGCGTCGGCGGTGTCCGGTCAATGAAAGTCGACATACGTGTTATTGCCGCGACGCACCGCGATCTAGAAAAATCTGTAGCAGAAGGTTCCTTTCGTGAGGACCTGTACTATCGTCTCAATGTTATTCCGATTAATCTTCCGCCGCTTCGAAGCCGTCCCGATGATATCCCGCTTCTTGTCGATCATTTTGTAGAACGATTTAACCGAACAAAGGGGAAAAACATTTCAGGCGTCACCGATGAAGCAATACAATCATTTATGCGGTACTCATGGCCCGGCAATGTACGGGAGCTGCAGAACATTATTGAACGTTCGATTATTTTGAAAGGCACCGGTACGATAACGGTCGATGACTTACCTGAAAAGGTTACCGGCGGTGCCGGCAGGGAGGTGCCGCATCTAATACACCCGACAGATGAGGGCCACTCTTTTTCAACTATGGTTACCAGATACGAAAAGCAGCTGATAATGAAGGCGCTGCAGAAAAGCGGCGGAATTAAAAACAAGGCTGCCCAGATGCTTAAAATGAACAGAACAACTCTTGTTGAAAAAATGAAAAAATTAAATATAAATTAGTAATGTACAAAAAAATACCAACCCACCCCTTTTACTTTTACATCAGTATTTCTTGTATGATTATCAAATATCTGTTTTAATACCCTGAAACATCCTGTTGAATGAGGCAGATGGTGAAACGGATTATAGCAATAGGTTTACTGGCGTACTGTACCGTAGTATCGTGGAACGCTGAAGCTTCTGTATCACAGAGCGTTTCGAATGTGGATGATTGCCATCCCGCGGGCATTATATCAACAAGCGCCCGGCACTGTATAATTGTTGAAAAAAAGTCTCAGAAACTCTTTGTGTATAATCTGAATGACAACCATGTGAAAGACGTAATGCAATACCGGTGCACGACCGGAGAAAACCAGGGAGACAAACGAGAAAGCGGGGACAGAAAGACCCCCGAAGGTGTTTATTTTTTTACCAGAGTATATTCAGACGATCAGCTGCCGCAGCGATACGGTTCGATGGCATTTGTTCTTGATTTTCCCAATCACCTTGACCGCCTTGAGGGAAAGGGCGGTAATGGTATATGGCTTCATGGCTTGAACCGCCCTCTTGTACGATATGACACAAAGGGCTGCGTTGCACTCAGGAATGAAGATATTACAGAGATCGGCAGCTATATCCAGCTTCTAAAAACCCCCATAATTATTGAAAACAGCATAAGATGCTCCAGCCCTTCTGCAGCTCAGCGTACCGGCGAAAAAATTAAACATTTTCTTGTCCGATGGGAAGA
Source organism: uncultured Thermodesulfobacteriota bacterium (assembly GCA_964621615.1). Taxonomy (GTDB): domain Bacteria; phylum Desulfobacterota; class WTBG01; order CAIYCZ01; family CAIRTM01; genus CAZUMW01. The sequence continues at coordinate 64,747 of CAZUMW010000014.1, read as the reverse complement.
TGCCTGGGAAGGAAAAAAACTGCTTCAGTATGTTAACTGTTACAGCCGCTCACGGTATACCCCCTCACAGTGGCGCAGGTGGAGAAATAAAAAGCAGCGCCTCAATCGAACCTATAAATTTATTGACGTACGCCTGTATGATATAAATATATTTAAGCATGACGGCACGTTTGTTGTTAAATTTATTCAGGATTACGAATCTGATGTTTTCAGCAGCATTGGCTGCAAGACCCTGTTTATTGAGGATGGAAGTGACGGGCTATCAATAATCCGCGAAGACTGGATAGACAGAACACCGGATGGATCCTGGAAGGAAGGGGCGGACGAGACACCTGAAAGAAAGCTGTGCCGCCTTCTCAATACATGGGTTCACGCGTGGGAACATAAACAGCTGGACAGGTATATGTCCTGCTATTCGCCGGGATTTCACGCGGAGGGCATGAGCCGCGAACAGTGGCGCAGGCACAAAGCAGGTATCAATGAGCATAACGAATTTATCTCCGTTTCTGTTGAGAAGCCTGAAATACACATACGCGGTACTGCCGCCGCAGTAAAATATTTACAGAAATATATATCCGACACATATACAGATTACGGTATCAAGCGCCTTGAGCTTGAAAAACGGTCAGGCGAGTGGAGGATTTCCTCGGAAACATGGGAGCCTCTCTGAGGAGCTAGACGGGTGCATTTCTCACACGGGAGCTTATAGCGTAAGGTGGCACTGATGGGCAAAGAAATCCGCATGATGCTTTTATCCGAAAAGAGCGGTAAAAGCTATACCGTTAAGATGCATCTGGTGTCGCTGATTGCCATCATTATCGGATGTCTGCTGTTTATATCGCTGTCGTTCGTACTTGCATTCCGGTATATGGAAACTTATAAACAAAGCAGAGCGAATAAACAGCAGGTTAATGCGCTTTCAGAGAGGCTTGAATCGCTGAAGAAGGAAAACAGAGAAGCGCTTCTGTATAACAAATGGGCTGATGATATCATTTTCCGGCGCTACAATTATACGGACAAAACCGGCAGGGAGGCCCCTGCTGTTGCCGACAGCCCCCGCGGCGGTGAGGCGCTGGAATCAAGCGAACGCACGCTTCATTCTACTGTTGATATTGATGATTTTGATATCAAGAGGCTGAACCTCGAAATGGATTTCGAAGTTTCGTTCAAGCTGATTAACCGCACCAAAAATCATAAGAAAATTTCGGGATATATATATATTATTGCCAGTAACAGCGATGTTAAGCCTGAAATCTACGCCTCATGGCCACAGGGAAAGCTTGTTTCCGGCATGCCGGAGGATTATACCAAGGGCATCGATTTTGCCATACGGTATATGCGGTATGTGCGGGGCCGTATCGTGCAGCCGTCAATCGGTCCAAAATTCAACCGTATTGATATTATCGCATATTCCGAAGAAGGCAGCATCATAATGAAAAAAGGCTATTATATTGAACGGCTGCTGCAGCATAATTCATATGAATAAAAAGTATCCGGATTTCAGACCGTCAGCATTCCAGCCGGGGATGTCAGCATATATTGAGATGCAATAAAACGATTTCTTGTGAGTCTAATCTGATGCTAACATCACGAAAGAAAGCCACATCTAATTCGCTATCAGGAATGGCCGGCAGCGCGGTGCTGATCATTTTGTTGTGTGGTATAATGCCATGCCGGTGTACTGCGTATAGCCAGCACCGGGTTTATTTTCAAAACTCCGATTATGAACTCCATGTGTACAGAATACAGGGTGTAGAACCCGGTAAAACGCTGCTTGTTATCGGCGGGATTCAGGGTAACGAGCCCGGCGGTTATCTTGCGGCAGATATGTATGTTGAGATGTCGCTGAAAAAAGGGAATCTTATCGTTGTTCCCCGTGCAAATTTCTATTCCATACTGCACAATGTCCGGGGAATCAATGGTGATATGAACAGGAAATTCGGCGGCGCCGGACAAAAGAGCTGGGAAGACTGGGATGCGCTTATTATTGAAAAGTTGAAAGAGCTTATCGAGGAGAGTGATTTTTTGCTCAACCTGCACGACGGATCAGGCTTCTATGCAGATACTTGGATTTCAGATTTGCGCAACCCGAAGCGCTACGGTCAGTCAATTATTGCAGATTGTGCGGTTTTTTATTCAAAAAAATACAATAAGACATTTGACATGGCAGACATCGCCCGGAAAATTTGTACCAGGGTTAACCCGCAAATAGATAATGAGAAACATCATTTTCACTTCAACAACCACAATACATCTGATCCTGAGACCAGACACCCTGAGCAGCGCAAATCAGCAACCTATTTTGCCGTGACGCAGCATCAAATTCCGGCCTTCGGCATAGAAACGTCTAAAAATATCTCATCACCCAGGCTCCGGGTTCGGTATCAGACAATGGTGATTAATGCTTTTATGGAACATTTTGACATCATACCGGAAAATCCCCGCATCGCACTTCCGGACCCGGAAATGAAATATCTTATCGCGGCAGTAGATGCCGACGCGCCGGTACTTGTGTATAATGAGGAACCGCTGTATATTAATAAGGGATCATCTGTCAGTGTTATACATGTGGAAACAAATTATGAACGCGGCATAACCGCAAATATACTGGGTGTCGGATCCTATAACGATATGAGAAAAAATCACCGTATATATTCTGAAACAGACATTATTATTAAAAAGGACAACATCCGGTGCGGCAGTGTTCCCATTCGGTTTAAGCCGGCATCAATCGTATCGAATCAAAACAATATTGTCGCCGGACCTGATGTTCATTATCTTATAGTGCAGCTTAACGATAAAAGGATAGCTCTGCGTCCCGGTGAAAAAGTGACTATAAGCAGGAAAGATACCCTCATTATTCAGGATGTTGTGGCAAACCCCTGGCGTGATGAACGATTCACGGTTAATTTTAAAGGTTTTGTGGGGAACCGTATGAACAACGATGGAGAGGATCGCGGCTATAAAATCAGTCCCGCACATGATCACCTTATGGTTAAATATTCCCTTGAAAAGCAAGGTAAGATCTATCCGATAGTTGTTAGTTTCGGCAAGCAGACAGTAGCGACTTTCTATGTGTCTATTGCAGACCGGCCTTCCTGAAAAAAGAACTGCTCACGTCGAATGTTTTAAGTGAGTCGGTTCAGCAAGCCCTATGCATTCCCTCTGATTATGTCCGGTGTTAATTTTTTACCTTAATAAATGCTGCTGTGCGCTTTTTCAGCAGCGGTTGAAAACAACTGCGTTTTCGTAACGCATGGCTTATAGCCGTCCTTTGTGCCGCTCTTATACACGTTTGTGTTACGATGCGGTGAGGCATCGGATGTTCTGCTTTGGCATGTTGATTGCAACATAAATCTGGCACCGCAGCATGCTAAGAGCGCGGATATTATTGATTTAACTATTGTGTGTTATATTACAGGGACATAGATACCAATGATTCATTATGTGTGTCAATTTGCTGACGGTAAAGCACATATTTTGTAAGGTTTTTTACACTGCTTAGGGAACCTTTAACTATTTGTAATTATATATGATACGCAATCGCTTTTTTCTTATTGTATCTTTGCTTTCTGCGGGTTTTATAACACTGTCTGCGAATGCATACCCTTCAGCAAAGCTGGACCCCTATTCAGCAACCTTTACCGTTTTAAAAGACGGCAGCTCGGCATGGTCCGACATACGGGCAACAATTCAGTTTACTATCCACAATCCCTCCCGCGGAAGTCTGGTGGGAAGCAAGTTCATTTGCCGGGAAGATATAACATCTATCCGTGTAACCGACGGCGCGGGACAGCAGCTTCCCTATACCATTAAAGAGTATCCAAGAAAGAGAATTATCTGGGAATACAATGAGCCGGTTAACGGCATGCGTACTGTCAAAATAAGCTTTGTCATGCGCAACGCTGTAAAAAAATCGGGCAATGCGTTTAAAATAAGAATAGACTGGGTTTCCGGGTGGACGCGCCCGGTGCTTAACGCACGCTATCGCATACATCTGCCTGACAGGGTAGCCAAAGGCGATATTATATCGATCAAACCCGATAATTATACGGTGCGGAGGGCAGCAGAAGGAACTATCATAGATTACTCCTTTGACAGGCTTAAAAAAGGTGTTCTTGAGATCGTGATCAAGCAAAAAGCCGCGGTCAAGAACCAAACGAGCATGAGGCCGGGAGAAACAAGCAGGCATATCATGAAGGGCATGCGCCTTGCTCCTCACGATCCGAGAACAGACAGGCTTGTGTTTGATTTTAATGCAGTGCCCCGATATCAGGTTGTGCATGATGCCGGCGATGATGATGCTGAGATTATATTTGCGAATCAGGTTTCAATTGACAGTGCGGTGATGGCGCAGAAAAAGCTCACCAGCAGGCGCATAAGCGGTATTTCATGGAAAAAGGACACCGGCGGAAGAATGTCATGCATTGTTCATCTCAAAAACCCCCGTGTCAAGATTCGCTATGGAAAGCTTTATAAACCGCCCCGCGTATACATCGACGTCCGCGAGCTCAGCATTAAAAAGAAACGGGAAAAATCATTGACCACCACGACCGCAAAAGAAATACAGAAAAAAGCGGTCGTGCCTGCGCCTGCTGTCAGGAATCAATCACCCGGGACAGATCGTATTACTGAAACGGACATTTCTGCGCTGCCCACCACCAGCACAACCACCAGTACCATTACAATTCTGAAAAAAGAGCCCCCAATAGAGCAAAAGCTTGACTATATGAAGGCGCGAAAATTGTTCAAGCTTGGCGATTTTGTAAACGCTGCAAAAGCGTATAGAGAGTTTTTGAGCTCGTATCCCGATACAGCCCTCCGTGAAGATATTTATTATGAAATTGCAGATTGTTTTTATGGTGCGGCGGAGCGCGAAGACCACTATTACAATGAAGCGATCGAGGCGTATAAAAAAGCTGCGGCGATGTTTCCCGATTCAGAAAAAGCCCCTCGAGCAGCGTTTCGTGTAGCCGAATGCTTCCGCAGGCAGGAGTTTTATATTGAGGCAAAAAGCCAGTATCGCTTTGTAAAAGAAACATACCCCGAAAGCTCATACGCCGTACAGTCCGCGTTCTGGATCGGTGAGTGTCTGTATCATATGAAAAAATTCAAAAGTGCTCTTGATGCGTTTCAGCAGTATCTAGATGAGAACCCCTCAGGCCCCCACGTTAAAGAGGCATCATTCCGCATTGCAGACTGCTATTTTCAGCTAAAAGATTATGACCGGGCAGAATTTTATTACGAGCGGGCGATCAAGAAGTGGCCTGATATGGTGAGCCTTGCGGTGGACACGCTCAATAACATGGCGGAAACGTATTACTATAAGAGTAAATTTGCAGAATCACGCAGGGCTTTTTTCCTTTCTTTCAACCTGTATCCTGACCAGGGGGATCGTGCGCATATTCTTCGCTTTATCGGTGATGCGTACCAGTGGGAAGGAAAAATGCAGCAGGCGCTCAGCATATATATAAGCCTTGCCGGTATGTTTCCGGAGTCGCCTGAGGCGGTAGTCGGCGTGATGCGGATAGCTGATCTCGGCATTAATGTTGAAGGCCTGGCGGACGGTGAGTTTATGTTTAAAGGGTTCAGCCCGTATAAGAATCCCGAGGCAGCTTATCGGTGGGCAATAAGCAGCGATAAAACGGGTGAGCTGCTTGCGGAGGCATATTATAAGCTCGGGTTCACTTTGGCTAAAAATGATCAGTATGCTCAGGCGGTCCGCTTTTTTAAAAAATCGATGCTGAGGGAAGAAAAAGGGATATATTATAAAAAGTCTTTTGAAAATGTTCAGAAGATACTTGTAAAAATGATTGCAGGACTTGCAGATGATAATGATTATTACACGCTTGTTGAGCTGTATACACGGCACAAAGACCCCTTTTTAATGCCGCTTGGCAATTGTGACTTTCACTATACGGTGGCGAAGGCCTTTGAAGAGCTCGGCCTCAATGACAAGGCGGCATCTCATTACGAAGGCATAATTGCAAGGGGAAAAAGCAATCCGTGCGAGCAGAAAGCCGTTGTTTCGCTCAGCCGGATATACCGTGATCAAGGGCAGCTCGAAAAAGCAGAGCGCGGCTTGCGCATTCTTCTATACGGAAGCGGCGATTTGCCTGATGAAGTTGCTCGCGATGCCTCACATGTTCTCGGCGATGTTTATTACCGCAAAGCACAGTACCAGGATGCAATAGATACGTATAATGACGCGTTAAAAGAGCATTCTGTATCACGCCGATATATGCAGAGCCTGTACCGAATTGGCGAGTCATTCGGTAAAATCGGCTATTATTATAACGGTATCAAGGCACTTGAGCGAATGGTAGCAATGGCGAATAAGATAGCTGAGAATGAAAAAATCCCCCAGAGCGCCTACCAGGCCCAGCTTCTCATCGGCGACTATTTAACAGAGCGCGGGAATACGGGAGCGGCAATTGCACGTTATTCGCAGCTTGCGAAGTCCCGGGCTGCAGATGAGCTGCGCGGGTGGGCATATATAAAATGGGGAAGGGCGCTTAAAGAAAGCGGCGATACCGAGCGCGCGGCCCAGGTGTACGGACAGGCTGCCGAATTGCTTCCTTATGCATTTTTGGGAACCGTTGCACAGCAGGAAATCGACGAGCTTCGCTTTGCAGAAAGTATTCCACAGGATCTCAAGCCGCTTCTATAACAGCTGCAGTATGCTGCGGGTCGTCAGCACAACAACACTGTGCTGAATGTTAAAAACGATGAAAGGGCATATGATTATGGATCAGGCACCCGACATGTATTCGCAACGGCATGCTGAAGAACCGGCCCAGCGTGCCCATGATTTCAGCATACTCAATAATGCGATCGCAACATTCAACACAAAAGCCCAGGAGCTTGAGCGATCGTATCAATTGCTTCAAAATCAGGTTGAGAGGCTCAGCGGTGAGCTTGAAAATAAAAACAGGCTGCTTGAAGACAATCTCAGGGAAAAGGAGCGGGTAAAAGATTTTCTTGGCACCATACTTGAAAGCCTCCCGACAGGTGTTGTGGTAACAGATCTGGAGGGCGCCCTGCTCATGTACAACAGCGCGGTTGAAAAAATTACCGGCCAGCGACTTTCCGGGATGTGTGACACTGATTTCACGGCATGGCTCAACGGTCTCCGTATGCCGGATGGTCAGCAGGCTGCGGCATCCGGCGTTTCAACACATGAAATAGAATATTACAGATCACGCATTGATCTCAGAAATCTAAAGATAGTTCGATCGCCGGTTACTGATACCGGCGGCAGGATTATCAGCCAGCTGTATATTATTCAGGATCAGACGCACCTTAAAAAGCTTGAAAATCAGTCCGAGCGCGATAAGCGGCTTAAGGCAATGGGTGAAATGGCGATTACCATTGCGCATGAAGTGAGAAACCCTCTGGGAAGCATTGAGCTGCTTGCATCAATCCTGCGCAAGGAGCTTGATATGGAGGATGATCTTCAGAGGATGGCTGACCGGATTATAACCGAAGTAAAAAGCCTTGATAATTCAATTTCAAATCTGCTTCTGTTTACACGGCCGCAGCAGCCGCAGCTCAATCAGATAAATATTAATGCCTTTCTCGAGGAGTTTGTTGAATTTATAGGTCCTGTAGTCAGCAAGAACGGGGTCGAGCTTCATTATACGGCAGAGCGTACCGATTTTGTTGTTGCAGGTGACCGGGATCTGCTCAAACAGATTTTTCTCAACCTCACCCTTAACGCTCTTCAGGCAATTCCCGACGGCGGTACGATACGCATTGATCTTCATATGTATGATGAGCGGGAAGGTGACATGCCCGAGTGGGCGGAGATAATATTCAGCGATTCGGGCAGCGGAATAGACCCCGGGGTTGTTAATAAGATATTTAATCCTTTTTTCAGCACTAAAGATAATGGTACCGGACTTGGGCTTGCCATAGTACACAATATTATCGAAAGCCACCGCGGTACCATAGAGGTTAGAAGCCGCTGCGGTGAGGGAACGACATTTCAGATTTTATTGCCTTTGAAAAACAGCTGAAACGAGCATGCGGGCCACTGTTACCAGTAACAATTAATTTTTTCGGGGAACTTCATGAACAAAATATTGATTGTTGATGATGAAGAGGGCATGCGAATTGCACTTTCAGAAGCCTTGTCACGCGCAGGGTTTGAAACTACCTGCTGCGCCGACGGAATGCAGGCTGTATCAAAGATAAAATCGACATCGTATTCAATGGTTATTTCCGACGTGAAGATGCCGCGGCTCGATGGGGTAGGGATGCTTAAAGAAATAAAAAAAATTTCCCCGTCGGTTCCCGTGGTGATGGTTACCGCGTACGGTACGGTTGACAATGCGGTTGAAGCTATGAAGGAGGGCGCCTGCGATTACCTTTTGAAGCCGTTTTCTTTTGAGAATCTTATTGAAATTGTCAAGAACGGCCTGGCGCAGAACGAAGGGCTCCCGCACGCCGGCTCAAAAACAGCACAGAGCATACAGAAGCGATGCAGCGGCACGGAAAGGCAGATCATGACGCGCGATTCCGCCATGAAGCGCATACTGGACATGGCGGAGGGTATTGCAAAAAGCAATTCAACGGTTCTGATATACGGGGAGAGCGGAACCGGCAAGGAACTTATTGCCCACTTTATCCACCAGAACAGTCCGAGGTTCGACAAGCCGTTTGTCGCAGTCAACTGTGCTTCGATACCGGATAACCTGCTGGAAAGCGAGCTGTTCGGTCATGAGAAAGGCGCATTCACCGGCGCTTCCTTCAGAAAACTGGGTAAATTTGAAATCGCGCAGGGGGGGACGATACTTCTTGATGAAATAGGTGAAATGTCAATGACGCTTCAGGCAAAGCTGCTTCGCGTGCTTCAGGAGTTTGAAATTGACCGGATAGGCGGCAAGGAGCCGGTCCCTATTGACGTCCGGGTTGTTTCGACAACGAATGTCGATCTGAAAGCCGCCGTAAAGGATAATAAATTTCGCGAGGATTTATATTATCGCCTGAATGTTGTGCCCATCCGGGTGCCTCCTCTGCGTGAGCGAAAAGGTGATGTAGAGCTTTTGTGCGAGCATTTTTTGAAGCACTTTGCGGACAAAAACGGCAAAACAATTAAAGCGGTTGATAGCGATGTTGTCGATTTCATAAAAAAAATGCCGTGGCGCGGCAATGTGCGTGAGCTTCAGAATGTAATGGAGCGTGCGGTGCTTCTGTGCTCGACTGATACCGTATCGCGTGAAAATCTTATTATCGAGGAAATGGATGCGCCTGCTGATGAGAGCGGGCATATTCCAACGACCACGCTGGATGAAATGGAGAGGCGCCTTATTTCGCGAACGCTTGTCGAAACCAACGGAAACCGTACACATGCCGCAAAGTCGCTTGGCATCAGCATCAGGACGCTTCGAAACAAGCTTAAGGAATATAAAGAAAAAAATCATGAAATAGACAGCGCATTTATCTGATCAGATGCATCTGCGGATGCGGAATGTTGGTTGAGAGAGGTGATATTTTATGGGATTAAAACTGTTCGGGCCTACATATGATTTGCTGTCCAGGGTGCTTGACCTGCGGCTCAAGCGGCACACGCTGACTGTATCAAACATCGCTAATGCCGATACTCCCCGGTATCGTGCTGCTCATATTGATTTCGAAGGCGAGCTGAAAAAAATGATGCCCGAAGACAATGCGCTGCAGATGAGGACAACCAGGCAGGAGCATATTCCGCAGAAAGCCGATTTCAAAACAATAGCCGGAACTATATCGGAGTCTGCGTCTCCGCAGCGGCCGGACGGAAACACAGTTGATATGGACAAGGAAGTTGTGCGTATGTCAAAAAACCAGCTTATGTATAACACGATATCACAGATAATGGCCAAAAAGCTCGAGGGCCTTTACAACAAGATTAGGGAGGTAAAATAATATGGATTTTTTCACCGCTTTTAATGTCAGCGCCTCGGGGTTGAGCGCGCAGCGCGTTCGAATGAATATCGTGTCTTCGAATCTGGCAAACGTTAACTCAACGAACACTGCTGCGGGTGGTCCTTACAGGCGCAAGGATGTGGTTTTTGCAGCTGAGCCGGTGAAATCGTCATTTCAAAACGAGCTCGAAAGCAAGGTCCATGAGGTCCGCGCTGCTGAAATTATCGAGGACGGGAGGCCGTTCAGGTCTGTTTACGATCCCTATCACCCGAATGCGGACACCAATGGATACGTGTATTATCCAAATGTCAACGTTATGGAAGAAATGGTGAATATGCTTTCGGCATCCCGCTCCTATGAGGCAAACGTCAGCGCGGTGAAAACAACTAAACAGATGGCGCTGAAGGCGCTGGAGATTGGGAAGTAATGCTTTCACGCCTGGGTGTTAATGCTTATCACGGCAATAGTACATTGTAAAATACCGCACTATATAGTAACCGGATTGTCGTTTGGATACGGAGATGTTGAGAGCCCGACAGGTTTCCCGTGGATAAGCAGGGCGGCACAGCCTGATTAAATCATAATTATGATGTTTAAATAAAAGGGGAGTCTGGTATGAAAGAAGTGAACATGAATATCGGTGAATTGGCCAAGGCTGTAGCCGATAGCGCTGTTTCGAAAAACAACGAGGCGCAGCCGGCGCAGTCTTTTGACGCCTTTCTCAAGGACTCGCTCAGGGAGGTGAATGAGCTGCAGCATGCATCCGATAAAGCCGTACAGGAGCTTGCCGCCGGTAAGACTGAAAATATCCATGAAACGATGATCGCCATGCAAAAAGCGAAAGTGTCATTTCAGATGATGATGCAGGTAAGAAATAAAATTATAGAAGCATATAAGGAAATCATGCAGTCATCAATGTAATGCATGCATGGAGGCTTCTGATAAAGTGTATTTGCTGTACCGGTAACCTATAATTGATGCGTATGCCGATATGAAAGACTATCTTAACAAAATTGCCGATCAGGTGACAAGGGGGTTCTTCCAGCTTCCCCCGAAAAAGCAGATAGCCGTTGTTGCTGCAGTGGTGCTTACCGTCGGCTCACTGGTAACGCTTATCCTGTGGGCGAACAAAACTGATTACAAGACGCTGTATGCAGGGCTTTCTTCAGAGGATGCCGGAGCGGTAGTGAGCCGCCTGAAAGAGAAAAAGATTGACTATAAGGTCGGCCCGAACGGAAGCACTATTATGGTGCCCTCAGGGTCGGTATATGAGCTTCGTATGGAGCTTGCCAGCGAGGGGCTTCCACAAAGCAGCGGCATCGGATATGAAATTTTTGACAAACAGAACATCGGCGTTACCGAGTTTGTTCAGAAAGTTAATTTTCAGCGGGCGCTGCAGGGAGAGCTTGCGCGTACAATCAATCAGTTTTCAGAGGTGAAAAGCAGCAGGGTACACCTAACTATTCCGGAAAAGACGCTTTTTCGCGAGGATGAAAAGCCGCCGACTGCATCGGTGGTGGTGGACCTGCGCGCCGGGCGACGGCTGGGACAGAGCCAGATTCAGGGCATTACGCATCTTGTTGCGAGCAGCGTCGAAGGGATGGACCCGGAGAATGTCATCATTGTAGATGAGCACGGAAAAATGCTCGCCGGGGGAAAGACAGGTTATGAAAAAGCCCATCAGACGCAGACGCAGCAGCAGATGCAGTCGGAAATGGAGCGAAAAATAGAGCAAAAGATAATTTCAATGCTGGGAAACGTGGTCGGGCATGAGAAGGTATCTGCAAAGGTATCTGTTGAAATGGATTTTACGCAGGTTGAGCAAACCGAGGAGACGTATGACCCTGATGCAACAGTCGTGCTGAGCGAAGAACGCACAAAAGAAAGCTCCTCAGGTCAGCGGCCTGTTTCTTCAGGGGTTCCAGGGGTTATGTCAAACACGCCCGATGTTGAAGGAGCGCAGCAGACGTCCGCAGGCGTTAATAAATCAAATTATAACAAATCCAGGGAAACGGTTAACTATGAGGTCAGCACAGTTAAGCGGCATGTTGTAAATCAGGTTGGTGCAATTCGGCGGTTAAATGTTGCCGTGCTCATAGACGGCGTGTATGAAATGCGGGAAAATGAAGAAGGTGAAACGGTTCCGACATATGTTCCCCGCTCAGATGAAGAAATGAATAAATATACAACACTGGTGAAGCGCGCAGTCGGGTATGATGATATGCGCGGTGATTCAGTTGAAGTTGTGAATGTTCAGTTTCAGCAGGTTGAAGCTGCCGAGGAAACCGCTCTTGAGCGGCTTGTGAAGGAAATCGACTGGGAGTCAATTATAACGTATATAATTACGGCAATACTGTTTGCCGTGTTCTTTATTTTTGGGCTCAGGCCTATATTGAGAATGATCAGCAGCGCAATGCAGGAGGCCCCTCAGCCGCGCGAGCTTCCGGAGCGCAGGCCCGGCGAGGCAGCTGAAGGGGAGATGCTTCCTCCCAGCGCATTTGAGGAAAAAGCTCTTGAGCAGCTTGGGGAAAAGCAGACCGGGCTGGTGACATTTGCACAGAAAAACCCTCGTCTGTTTGCACAATATCTGAAAAATTGGCTGCAATAAGACGCATGTATGACTGCTGAGCATGCATTGAGCTTTTTGCAATAGGCATTACGGATATTTTTTAGAATATTACCGTTAACAGAAGGTGATACCATGCCAGAGGAAAAAAAGAAAAAAAGCAAGGAGACAAAAAAAGACATCACAGCAGTGGATCGTGCAGCTATTGTTCTGTACAGCATAGGGGAGGATGCTGCAACCGAGGTGATGAAATTTCTCGAGCATGATGAAGTAAGGGAAATATCAAAGAGCATGACGCAGATGGCAAGCATATCAAGCACGCAGGTGAGGGATACGGTAGATGAATTTTATCAAATGGTTTCAAACGAGGAAGGAACCATTGTTACGATATCAGAGGACTATGTGAAAAATGTCATATCAAATGTTTTCGGAGAGAAGACAGCCGAGCGTATGCTTGAGAGCATCACCCTGCAGGAGGACAGCTCGTATCTGGAAATATTCAGGAACCTGGACCTTCGCGTTCTTTCTGAATTTATTCAGAACGAGCACCCGCAGACGATATCGCTGGTTGTCTCACAGCTGCTGCCTGAAGAAGCAAGCGATGTTATTGCATCACTTCCTGAATCACTTCAAATGGATGTTATTGACCGGCTGGCACATCTGGAGAACGTTTCCCCGGAGATGCTGCGTGATGTTGCACAGGTGCTCGAGTCCGAGATAAAAACAGCTCAGACTGCAACACGGAAAATTGGAGGCATCAAAGCAATAGCTGATATATTCAACAATATGGAGCGGCAGCAAAGCAGCGAAATACTGGGGCGCATAGAAGAAAATGATCCGGAGATGGCGGAAGAAATCAGGCAGAATATGTTTATATTTGAGGATCTTGCCCGCATAGATGACAAGGGCATTCAGGAAATCCTGAAAGAGGTCAGCTCCGACATACTGGCCAGGGCTATGAAGACCAGCAGCGAGGCTGTGAAAGAAAAAATTTTCAAGAACATGTCTGAGCGCGCCGCACTTATGCTGGGTGAGGATATTGAGGATCTTGGCCCCACCCGGCTCACAGAAATTGAAAAGGCACAGAATGAGATTGTGAAAGTTGCCATGAAGCTTGCTGATGAAGGAAAAATATTTATTTCAGGTGGGGGCGAGGAAGATGTCTACGTCTAGAGTTATTAAAATAGACGATGATGATAACGGTTCGATACAGTCCTTTTCTCTAAAGCAGTTTACCATGCAGGATACGGAGAAAAGAGAGCAGGACGGCACAGCCGCACATAAATCAAAAAACAGACAGGATCAGAATCAGAAAAAGAGAATTAAAGAGCGCGTTATACAGCAGGCGCAGCTTGAAGCCCAGCAGCTAAAAAGTGCTGCAGCAAAAGAGGCCGAACAAATTGAGCGTGATGCATATCAGCAGGGATTTCGTAACGGTGAGCAGGCAGCGCTGAAACAAATACAGGACCGGTACGATTCATTTGTTAAATCGGTTGATGAAATGGCATCAGAGTATCGGAAACAGAAGCAGTCTTTTTATAGCACCCATCAGGACATGATTCTTGAGCTTGCGCTAAAAATTTCACGCAAAGTTATACATCATGAAGTGTCCGTAAACCGTGAGCTTGTCACCGGCCTCCTGCACAGCGCCATTCAGCTTGCTGTTGACCGTGAGCGGCTTAAAATACGCATCAATCCATCCGATATGGATGTGTGCATTGAGCAGCGACCGCATTTGATGCAAAGCATAGATGGCGTAAAGCACATTGTTTTTGAGCCTGACGAGGCCGTGGGACGAGGCGGGGCAATTATAGAGTATGCGCTTGGTGAGATAGACGCCCGCCTTGATAAGCAGTTTGAAGAGCTTGAGCTCGAGCTGCGAAATGCGTACCGGGATGTTGAAAACCTCGGATAGCACAAAGCATGCATATTGTTTGTGTCGTTGAATCACTATAGTTTTTTCGGTTTAAAACACTATGACTCAGCCCGCTGCTACCTTATCACCGCTTTTTGAGAAACTTTCACATACGATCGACGGGAGCAACCCGCTTCGAGTTCACGGGAAAGTCAGCCGTGTCGTAGGAATTGTAATTGAAGGTCACGGTCCTGAATCTTCGATAGGCAGGCTGTGTCATATTTATCCCCAGGGATCGGCGGATCCTATAAGTGCTGAGGTTGTCGGATTCCAGAAGCACCGCGTGTTTCTGATGCCGACAGGCAGCCTTCACGGAATTGGTCCGGGAAGTAAAATAGTGGCACTGCGCACATCGCCAACAGTTTCTGTTGGAAGCCACTTGCTCGGCCGTATACTGGATGGAATCGGTAACCCTATTGATGAGCTTGGGCCGTGCAGGGCTGAATCCAGATATCCGCTGTATGCAGAACCGATAAATCCGATGAAGCGTGCTGTTATCCGAGAGCCGATAGATGTCGGTGTTAAATCCGTAAACGCGCTGCTGACATGCGGAAAGGGGCAGAGAATGGGCATTTTTGCCGGATCAGGCGTTGGTAAAAGCGTACTGCTCGGTATGATTGCCCGCCATACGGGCGCTGACGTGATCGTTATCGGACTTATCGGGGAGCGCGGCAGGGAGGTCCGGGAGTTTATTGAAAAAGATCTGGGCGAGGAGGGGCTTAAGAGATCCGTTGTTGTTACCGCGACCTCGGACCAGCCGCCGCTCATTCGGATTCGAGGCGCGTTCACCGCTACTGCAATTGCTGAATATTTCAGGGACCAGGGGCTTGACGTGCTGCTGCTGATGGATTCAGTGACACGATTTGCAATGGCGCAGCGCGAAATCGGCCTTGCTACCGGCGAGCCGCCGACAACAAAGGGTTATACGCCATCGGTTTTTTCGATGCTGCCGCGGCTGCTGGAGCGCGCCGGCAATGTAGCCGGCAGCGGCAGTATAACCGGAATGTACACCGTACTTGTTGAAGGTGATGATCTGAACGATCCTGTCGCCGACTCTGTCAGGTCCATACTTGACGGCCATATTGTGCTCTCACGCGATCTTGCCATGCGTGGTCACTATCCGGCAGTGGATGTTCTCCAAAGCATCAGCAGGGTCATGATAGATGTGACCGAGGCTAAGCACAGGGAGCACGCTCTTCGAATTGTTGATGTTCTTGATACATACAAGCGCTCAGAAGATCTTATAAAAATCGGTGCGTATGTTAAGGGAAGCAGTAAAAAAACAGACCATGCTATAAAAATGATAGATCCTGTTGAGCAGTTTTTGAGGCAGGGAATACAAGAAAGAGTCAGCCTTGGTGAATGCATTGATCAGATGGCAGGGCTTTTCAGAAAGGGGTAGGTTGGTTTTAAAGGCTCGGGGTTTAAAAGCAATCGCACCTGAAAGGTGGTCCTGGCCTGGTTTTCTGCTTGTTGTATGGCAGGGCCGATTCCCGGTCGGGATAGAGACGTGATTTTTAAAAAGGAATTCTCGCAGCAATAGATTCAGGAGCCGGGAATGGCAGACTTCAGATTAAAAACGGTTCTTGATTACCGCCGGCAGGTTGAGGACATTTGTCAGAAGGATTTTGCTCAAAGCAAGCGCGAGTGGCAGCGTCAGCGGGACATTCTCCAGCAGGGATATGATCACTGGAAAGAGTCAATGGACCGGTGGAGAAAAATGCAGCAGAATCGCATTACTGTGTGGGAAATGGATATGTATCAAAAATATATGCTTTACCTGCGCCGGGAGCTTTCAGAGCAGGCACAGCGGGTAAAGAAATCTTTAGATACAATGGATAAAAAGCGCAGCCGGCTTCTGAATGCACAGAAAGAAAAAAAGAAGCTTGAAACACTGGAAGAAAATCATTTGAAAAATTATATCAGATTTTTGTCGGAACAGGAAAAAAAGTTTCTCGACGACGTAGCTATGCAGCGTTTTAACGAACGGGGACCACTTAAGTGAAAGCCCGTCACCGGCTCTCCAGATCGGAAATGAAAAAGCGGCAGACGTCATTGCGCATAAAAGTGCTGATTTGTGCAGCGGCTGCGCTTGTGCTGCTTAAAGTATTTTATGCAGGATGGTTTATGCTGCGCGATGAGCGTGTTTCGCTCAGCGATGTGATTAATACAAATGTATCGGCCCAGGAAGACAACCGAACAGATCCGGCCTCAGCCGTTGATCCTGCAGCAACAGCAGTAACCGGACAGGAAACCATATCGAACGCTGAGGGCGGTGATTTTGAATGGAACTATGAATTGATTATGTCCCTGCGTGCTAAACAAAGGGCGCTGAATGAGCGGGAAGATATGCTTGACAAAAAGGAGGATCGGCTCCGCGCATTGGAAAAGCATATCGAGAGCCGCATGAAAAAGCTCGATGAGCTTGAGTCGCGCATTGTTGAGCTTATTGAGCAGAAAAAAGCGGTCGAAAACGAAAAAGTCAGAAAGCTTGCCAAGGTGTTTGAGGCTACACCGCCCGAGCAGGCAGGCCCGCTTCTGTCAGAGCTCGACGTTGATATCGCCGCACAGCTGATTCTGCAAATGCAGGGCAGAAAAGCCGGCCGTATCTGGGGCTATGTAACTCCCCGGAAGGCGGTTAAAATAAGTGAAGAGCTTGCGCGCATTAAGCCGGGCTATTCAATGGAAAATATCGAACAGCAGCAGTAAGGCCCTTTTTGCCCATCCTGGATGTATTTTTTTCCCCCCTGGTAGGTTTACAGAAAGTATTCCGGCTCGCCCCTGATCTTCCAACTATCCAAAATAGCTTAATAAAAAAAATATCGCGCTTATGGCACACCCTTTGCTCAAGCACTATAGGCAAAATACCTGATTGTTACCATAAAGGATTGCCATAGATGCAGTCATTGCAGTTTGAAACCCTTATGAATATTATAGGCTCAGGGCCGTCTTCGCCCCTTCCGAACGGTACCGGCGGTGTTTTTGATACATCATCACCTGAGCTTGATTTTGAATCCCTCCTTACAGGCCTGCTTCTTGATAACCCTCACATATCTCCCATAGATTCTGCACATTTATCTGAATCATGCACATTGTTGACAGGAGGGGGACCTGCAGCAGATATTACAGCGCTGAAGACCATAATAGACAAATTATCCGATGCGCTTGAACAGTATGCAGACAGCGGTAAACCATTTGATGCTGAGGTTGTGACTGAAAATATTCTTACAGAACAGGAGCAGAATGCTCTTGAAAAATTGCTGACAGGCGACAGTCAGAAATTAGCGGATATGTTTGCACACATATTCCCTGAAGACGGCTCAGATGCCGATATGGTTCTTTCTATGGGCTTCGGCAAACATGACGATAATGACGTTCAGTCTGCCGAAGGCTTTATTCTCCAGCTTTGCAAACGCATACAGATTGCGATGACAGACTATGCACAAAGCCGATCTGATTCTGATGCTATGCAAACAGACCCCCATAATATCAACATGGCTCAACAGCAGAACCTGAAGGGGGCACAGCTGACCCTGTTGCTGAGTGCCATATTTGAAAAGCTTCAAACGGTTGCTGATACATTCGGTGAACAATCCGGATTAAGCGGTTTCACATCACTGACACAGGGCAAGGTATTGCAAGATAACCTGCCGGCTGCAGGCAGGAATTTTAATCATCTGAAAGATGCCGATCACGGCAATAAAACGGTAAAAGAGCTGCTTGGGGCCACTAATAATAAAATCGGTCAGGGCAATACTACAATAGACCAGTTTGTGCAGAAGCTGGCTGCGCTGAGCAGTGATAAAAACCAGCAGTCACCGAAACCCTCTTCTCCACTTCAGGAGGCACTTAAACAGGTTCTGACAGAGCAGAAACCCCAACCGTCACCGCAGTTCCAGCAGAATATGCATGGAGGTCAACAGCAGAATCCATTCATGCAGCAGGGCAATGCATCACTGCTGCAAAAGCTTATGCAGCAGTTTGCCGCACAGAGTGGAGACAGGGCGGCAGCTGATGATAAAGGTGATAATTCTCTGTTTGATGCTCTGACTGAAAAACACGATGCAGTATTGCCGCAGAGCCACGTTGTTACCGGTGAAGACATAATAATTAAAAGCAGCACCCTGTCGCAGGCTGATGCATCCGATCACCTGAATACAAAAAACATATTCATGTCTGATGACGGCAAACAGACGATCTCGCTTGTTGATAAAACGCAAATGGCTGCACAAGCCGCAGTTAAGCCATCGGTTAACCCGTCGGTTCTCATCGATCAGATAACAGATACGATAAACGCCGGCATTCATCGCGGAGAGAGCAGGGTAACCCTTCAGCTTCATCCGCCGTCTCTGGGAAAGCTTGATATAAGCCTTTCGATGGATAAAAACCATTTGCAGGCGATTATTATGACAGAATCGAATCAGATCAGGCATCTTCTTGAAGCGAACATTGATCAGCTGAGAAACACGCTGGAGAGCCACAACATTGAGGTTGATAAAATGACTGTCCAGGTCGGCACCGAACAGTCGGATCAGTTTTCAACTCTTCTAAGAGAGCGGAATCTGCGGGAGAGAAACAATTTTTCACCTGCAGCGGACAATGACGGTGATCTGAATGCAGGAGCGGAGACAGGGGTTGTTTCAGAAACAGTGCACAATCCCGTTTCGATAACCGGGGGAATAGATGTTTTTGCGTAGAATCAGCATTTTGGCAACGAAGCACAAAAGGAGCACATCATGTCAATTGAATCGGTAAATGCTGTAGGGGCTGAAGCGATCTCAAATTCGGTCGCAAATTCAGCTGAAGAAATTAAAGATCAATTTCTGACCATGCTTATGGCACAGATGCAGCACCAGGATCCGCTGAATCCCATGGAAACGGCGGAATTCACCTCACAGCTTGCGCAGCTGTCATCTGTTGAGCAGCTGCAAAGCGTTAATAAAAATCTCACATATCTTCAGCTGTATATGGCGTCGATTAATAACTCACAGTCGCTGCAGTTTGTGGGAAAAGAAGTGGTTGCGTCGGGCAATACCGTAAGCGTTGACGGTGAGCATGATCCGTCGATGCATTTCAGGCTTAACGGGCCGGCTGAACGCGTTGTGGTGAATGTTTACGATTCAAATAATCATCTGGTGCACACCGATCATCAGGGATCGCTCCCAGCAGGGAATCACTCCATAACCTGGAGCGGCAAAAACAACAACGGTGAGGATGTCCCACCAGGCACCTATACCTTCAATGTCATGGCGGTCGATGAGGCAGGAGAAACAGTCCGGTCAGCGACAATGATGTCAGGCATCGTTGACGGCCTTACCTTCAGGGAAGGAACGACCTATGTAGTGGTTGACGGGCAGACGCTGCCGATCGGGGATATTGCAGAAATCAGGGCTCCTGAAGAGGCTGCTGCAGACGGCGGGGATGCCGAGGCTGACACCGAAGGCGGTGTCGGTGAAACAGTTTCCCGGGCGCTTACAACATTGGGAGCGCTCGGTCTCCGGGCGGCGCCCCTGCTGTTTTAAACATTCTGTGAAGGAATCACAGGCAAAATCACATAACAATATGTTTAAAGTTAAAAATATAGGCACACGGAGGTGTAAAACATGTCAATAGCCAGTGCACTGTATGCAGGTGTGAGCGGTCTCAATACGCTCGGCAATTCCATGTCGGTGATCGGCGACAACATCGCCAATGTAAACACCATCGGCTTCAAGGGATCTCGTTCAACGTTTGAAACCCTTCTTGCACAGAACGTTACCGGAGCTGCCGGGACATCTCAGGTCGGTCGGGGTGTAACCCTCAGCGCAGTAGACCCAATATTTTCACAGGGGTCTTTTGAAAGCACGAATGAGCCCACCGATATGGCAATAGGCGGCGACGGGTTTTTTATGGTGCGCAGCACAGAGACCGGCATGTTTTATACCCGTGCGGGCCATTTTAAATTTGATGAGGAAGGCTATCTGGTGAATCCGTCCGGGCTTAGAGTGCAGGGCTGGATTCTCGAGCCGGATGACCCAGACCCGCGGGGCGCCATTACCGATATCCAGATCAATGCCACGTCGTCGGCACCGAATGCAACTGAAAACGTTGATATAGCCGTAAACCTTGATACGGATTCGCTGTTTGTGGAGACACCGGGCACAATCGAATCAGACCCCTCTACAACATCAGGATTTGTTATCCGAAACGGCGAAAACGATATCCTTTCGTTTGACGACGGAACCGGGGCTCAGACGGTTGATCTGGTTATTTTGACGGCTGCCACTTATTTTGATGATGATACAGTCTATACAGGTTCACAGGTTGCAAACGGGATAGAACAGGCTTTGAATGATAATTCGACAAACGGTCCGTATGTTGTCAATTACAGCGATGCAAATGACCGGTTTATCATAACCAATCAGGATGCGGCTAACGCGCTGACCATGGATGCAACAAGCGGCACTATCAATCCGACCATTGGGCTGTCTGCCACAACCGATGCAGTGATCGCAGCAACATCAAATTACACATCTGACAACCAGATTTCATACAATATCATATCCGATCAGAATGATTCATTCCGCATAGCGGTGGACGGCCAAAACACTGTGAGCGTCGCCCTGGATTCCGGTCAGTACACTGTAGTGTCGCTTCGAAGTGAGCTGGAAGACAAAATTAATGAGGCGCTTGTTAACGCAGGGCAGAGCACACGCGTTGATGTGCGCTATGATCCGGTTCGCGAGGTGTTTCAGATTTTATCTGAATCCCGCGGCGGGACAGAATCGAGCATTCAGGTTCAGGGGCCTGCATCAGGGGGTGCGAACTTCCTGCCGACAGTAAATATGACAGATTATACGCTTCATCTGGGACAGGAATCAAACGGATACACACTTCCGGGGCTTGCTGAATCAAATCAGGAAAATTATAGCCGTTTTTATATTAACGGGTCGAATAATATTTTCTGGATAACAACAGGCGGCGCGAACGCTACGGTTAACCTTATTGCCGACAGCGATCTGACCTCAGGACAGTTTTACACTGGAGAGGATTTGGCCGGATACGTGGCACAGGCGCTCATTGCAAATACCGGGGCGGCCAGCACAAGCGATTTGAATGTTACCTATGATACCGCAACGTCACGGTTTAACGTTGTTAATAATACCGGCAGCACCCTTGACTTTTTATGGGAGAATACCAATTCAACCGCTTCGGCGGTTCTCGGGTATTCTCAGAATGATGCATTGGATGATGGTGAAAACGGCAGAAGCGACCGGGCGGTCGCATTTAACATAGTCGAGGATCAGAACGACGAGATGGAAATTCTGGTCAACGGCGAGACTAACCAATTGTATAATGACACGCTTAATATGATCAATGTGGTCATCGATGAAGGGGTCTATTCTGCAGACGGACTGGCGTCAGAGCTGGAAACGGAGATAAATCTCGCACTCGAGGATTCCGGTCTTGATGACCGGGTCAATGTCACACATGATCAAAACGCACAGGGCCGGATGAGAATCGCCTCGACTCGTCTCGGATCTGATTCCAACATACAGGTGAACAGGGATATGGGTATTACATCAACCGATCTTGTGGGCGGAACACTGCTCATTGATGATGACACGCCGAATATCGGCCAGGGATTCAACGTGGCCGAGCCCGACGAAACCTCAAACTATTCCACTTCCCTTGTCATGTATGATTCTCTTGGAAACCAGCACACGGTAACCTATTATTTCAGAAAGGCGTTTACCGCAGCGGACAATTCTTCCACCACATGGGAATGGTTTGCCTACCTGCCCTCATCAGAAACAGCTTCCGGTGAGGCAGAGGCGCAGGCACGCGGAACCCTTACCTTTAACCAGGAGGGAACGCTTACCGGTGAGTCAGAAGTCGAATGGTTAACAGAGCAGTCAGACGGCACCGCCGGGGAGGGCTTTGATTTCGGCGGCGGCGCACAGCCACAGCAGGAGGTTGATATCGATTTCGGCCTTGAAACACAAACGAATGTATCGACTCAGTACTCATCGCCCAGCTCAACCCTGTATCAGGTTCAGGACGGGTATGGATCAGGGTTTCTGCAGGATGTCTCCGTTGATACCGATGGAGTTGTCACCGGCAATTATTCAAATGGACAGGTGCTGTATCTTGCACGTGTGGCTCTGGCAAACTTTACCAATGCATGGGGGCTGAGCCGAGAGGGAGGCAATCTCTGGGCTGAAACACGACAGTCGGGGCAGCCCCTCACCGGCACGCCCGGAACCGCGGGCCTCGGTAAGATTGCCCCAAATTCGCTGGAGCAGTCAAACGTAGATCTGTCGACCGAATTTGTTAACATGATAATTCAGCAGCGCGGATTTCAGGCAAATTCACGCATTATTACCACCACTGATGATATGATGGCTGAGCTAATCAACCTGAAGCGGTAATGCATATCTGATTCTATCACTAGCTTTTCTCCCGGTGGCCGGGGCGGATACGGTATCTCATGGATGAGAACGCGATCCGCCCCTTTTTTTTGGTATATATATTGCAATATTTTATGTGCAATATAGTGTTTTATAATCACCCGGAGGAAGCGGTGGGCAGGAAAAAGAACAGGAAAAGGCGTCGGAGTTCAGAACAAAAGCAAAAACAGACAGTTGACGTTCAGGGAACCCTTCAGCGTGCGACGGCACTGCACAATAAGGGCGATCTGCGGAATGCTGAAATTCTATACAGAACAGTTTTACAGATTGATTTCAATAATTTTGACGCTCTACATCTGCTTGGAGTTATTGCCTATCAGGCCGGAAAATATGAACAGGCTGAATCCCTGATACGGAAAGCTATATCAAAACGGCCATGGGTTCCCGCATGCTATTTAAACCTCGGCAATGTACTGTTTGCCCGTGAGCGGTTTGAGGATGCGCTTCGTGCATTTGAAACTGCTGCCGAGATTGATCCGAACTATGCCGATGCTCATTTCAATTGCGGAAATACGCTTAAAAAGTTTGGGCTGCTTGATCGTTCAATAGAATGCTTTCAAACGGTTCTGAAGCTTGAGCCGGGATATTTTAAGGCCTATTACAACATCGGTAATGCTCTTCGTGAAAAAGGAAATATAGCAGATGCCCGGAGGTATTATGAAAAATCTCTTTCATTAAATCCTCAATACGCTCCGGCACATAACAATCTGGGTAATATACTGCGGGAGGAAGGCGATCTTTGCCGGTCGCTGGAGCACTATCAGGCTGCTCTGAATATTAACAATGATTATGCCGATGCTCATTTCAATGCTGCCGTCATTATGAAACAGCAGGACAGGACGCGTGAGGCAATTCATCATATGAATCAAACCGTGAGGCTCCTTCCCGACAATATAGACATCAGAAGAAAATACGCAACACTGCTTAAAAACGCAGGCGGCTGTGAGGCCGCACGGCTGCAGTACATGGAAGTTCTTCGCCTTGACCCGGCGGCAAGCGACGCTCTTAATAACATGGGTTCAATATTAAAAGACCAGGGGAAGCTGGAAGAAGCATTTGAACATTTTGAGAAGGCGCTTGCTGTTGATCCGGAATTTGTCAATGCACATTCCAATATTCTGCTTGATTATCACTATCATGCGCATCTTGATGACACTTTCTTGTTCGAAGAGCACCTGCGCCGTGCCAAAGAACTTCAGCGCTGTGACAAACCGTCAGCGGCAACGCCTGCTAAAGGTGTTCGAACAGCAGAAAGGCTCCGGGTCGGCTATATTTCCCCGGATTTCTGCCGCCATTCAGTCGCATATTTTATGGAACCGATGCTGGAATGTCACGATCATGATAATTTTGAAATATTTTGTTATTCTGATGTAAAGAAGGACCGTGAAGATACCTATACGGTTACCATGAAGCATTATGCCGATAGCTGGCGTGACATACAGGGCATGGCGCATCAAGAGGTATATAATCTTATCGGTAATGACGGCATAGATATACTGATTGATCTTGCCGGACATACGGCACACAATCGGCTTCCGGTTTTTGCTGCAAAGGCTGCGCCGGTACAGATAAGTGCTATCGGCTATCCGAATACAACCGGCTTGCCTGAAATGGATTATCGATTGACTGACAGCTGTGCAGACCCTGAAGGGGACTCGGATACAATGCACGCTGAGCGTCTTGTGCGTCTGGACCCCTGCTTTTTATGTTACAAACCGATGGATGTGTGTCCTGAAGCAGGAACGCTTCCATGTCTTCAATCAGGGCATATCACTTTCGGATCTTTTAATAATATAGCAAAAGTAAATCCCGAGGTTGTTGCGCTCTGGTGCCGCATAATGCACGAAGTACCGGGCTCGAAAATATTGTTAAAAGCCGCATCGCTTGGCGATATGGCAACACGCAAACGCTATATTGATATGTTTCGAGACAGAGGAATTTCCCATGACAGGGTAGAGCTCCAGCCTCTTTCATCTGAGCCGTTTGACCATATGAATATGTACAACCGGGTAGATATAGGCCTTGATCCTTTTCCGTATAACGGGACCGCTACAACCTGCGAGGCTCTGTGGATGGGCGTTCCGGTCATAACGCTGAGAGGAAACAGGCATTCGGCGCGTGTTGGCAGCACTTTGCTCAGCGTTACCGGAATGCAGGATATGATTGCAGGCAGTCCCGGTGAGTATGTTAAAAAGGCCTCAACCCTGGCAGATGATATGGATACCTTGAAAAATTATCGGGTTTCATTGAGAAAGCAGGTTGCCGGCAGTCCGCTGTGCGATGCAGTATCGTATACAAGAAGAATTGAATCAGCATATAAAGAAATGTGGCTAATGTATTGTAATAACAATAGAAATAAAGCTACTGCTGCGTGATGTGCGATAAGCGTTTATGGGTCAGATGGTAACAGTACAATGGATGAAAAGCTTCCGGGCGCGATAGAAACGATCCCTGTGAACATATCGATCCGGAATCTGATCATACAGTGGTGATTACCAAATCTGAATCAAAAAATCCCGGGGAACTGCTGTGGGGAAAAAAAAGAAAAAACAGCCAAAACGTAACAATGCACAAAATGTGAAACCGATAGCCGGTGAATCATATGCAGAAAATTTGCTTCAGCAGGCGATTTCATATCACCGGAACGGCGATCTGCGTCGTGCTGAGATGACGTACCGTACCATTATTTCACAGGAACCGTCCAACAGCAGCGCGTATCATCTGCTTGGTTTGATAGCACATCAGGTAAGAAAACATGACCAGGCGGAAGCGCTGATTCAAAAATCAATTGCGCTTAACCCGGATTCAGCGGTTTTATATGCAAATCTCGGCAACGTCATGAAGGATAAAAAAGACTATGCAAAAGCTGCGCACTGCTATCACAAAGCCATCGAGATCAACCCGCAGTTTCCCGAGGCGTACAATGGTCTGGGTATTATGATGTGCGGAAAAGGCAGGACCGAAAAGGGGATAGCGTGCTTTAAAAAAGCGCTTTCTCTTCGTCCTGAGTTTGCACATGCATGTAACAATCTTGGAAATGCATATAAAACACTCAATGATAATGAACAGGCGATAAGATATTACAAAAAAGCCATACAGATGCAGCCCGACCATGCAGAAGCGCACAGCAACCTGGGAACAGTGTTGAAAAACGAGGGTAAAAGAGATGCAGCAGAAACAATGTATGCAAAGGCGCTTGAGCTGAACCCAACGTGCATAGAGGCTTTGAACAGCCTGGGGCTGCTGCGCTATGAGAGCGGCGAAATCGGCAGGGCAATTGAATGCTTTAAACGGATGCTGCGCATTGATGAGCATCACTCCGGTGCATGTATTAACATGGGGAACATGATGAAGGAGTGGGGAAAACATCAGCATGCGCTGAGCTGGTACCGTAAAGCAGCCGAGCGTGAGCCGGGCTATCATGACGCCCATACAAACATCTTATTAACGATGCACTATGACGATGAGTATAGCCCCGAAGATATTTTTAAAGAACACAGACGCTGGGGTATGAAGTTTGACGATGCTGCCGCATGTGATATGTTTCCCGCTGCTGAAGCGAGCCGCCGCCCGCTGCGCATTGGGTACATGTCCCCGGATTTCAGACGGCATCCGGTCAGCTTTTTTATTGAGCCGGTTATTGAAGGGCATGACAGAGCAAATGTTACCGTCCATTGTTACGCTGATGTGAAGAGGAGGGATGACGTAACTGACAGAATCCGTGAGCGAGCCGATTCGTGGGTGGATATTACCGGCATGCAGGATCGTGAAGTTGAGCGTCTAATCAGAAATGACGGAATCGATATACTTGTTGATCTTGCAGGGCACACCGGAGACAATCGCATAAAGGTGTTTGCTGACAGGCCTGCACCTGTTCAGGTTACCTATCTTGGTTATCCGGATACTACAGGGCTGTGCGCAGTTGATTATCGTATTTCAGATGCATTGGCCGATCCTCCCGGAAATGCGGATACGCTGCATACGGAAAAGCTTGTTCGCATACCGGATTGCTTTTTGTGCTATCGCCCCTATTGTTCAGATAGTTCGATTGCGGATCCCCCTGTTTTTGATAATGGGTACATTACATTCGGCTCGTTTTGCAACAGCAGCAAGGTGACGCCCCGGATGGTGGCGCTGTGGAGCGAGATTCTGCACAATACAGAAAACGCGAGGCTGCACCTTAAATCACGACAGCTTACAGATGACAATGTTGTAAAATACTATGCGGACATGTTTTTAAAACACGGCATTTCAAAGGAAAGGATACAGCTGAGCGGGCATGTGCCGTCATATAGACAGCACATTGAGTCCTATAACCGCATCGATATTGCACTTGATACATTTCCATATAACGGTACGACAACCACCTGCGAGGCTTTGTGGATGGGCGTGCCTGTTATTACCCTGTGCGGCGACAGGCACAGTTCCCGTGTCGGAAGCAGCTTATTGACGACAATAGGCCATCATGAACTTATCGCAGAAAACGTACATGACTATGTAAAAAAGGCAATGTTTCTTGCAGCCAATACCGAGTGTATTGACAAGCTTCGCCGAAACCTTAGAAAGCATATGAAGCAATCCGCTTTGTGTGATGAGCGCGGATATGTTGAGCACCTGGAGCATGCATACAGGGCGATGTGGCTTCGCTATTGTTCTTCTCAATCTGGGTACCAGGTGGCATAAGGCCTTAACTGTAAACAGGAGTTTACGCATGAGAGTTTTTGTTGCAGGCATGTCTCGATCCGGTTCAATGTGGACGTATAACGCGACCAGGGAGCTTCTCAAATCCGTCGGCCTTACCCCGGTGCCGCACAGCATCCCGGCAAACACAACCCCTTATATCAACAAGGCATTTACCGAACCTGTTGATGATAATGAAATTTACTGTGTAAAAACGCACATGAAATTACAGCCTGATTTGCCGGATACAAAAATAATTAACACCTATCGGGATGTCCGCTCTGCAATGGTTTCGTATATGCGTTTTTGCCGGTGCGGTTTCGGACGTGGATTGAAAGTGGCGCAATCCATGATGAACTGCACTGATTATTATTTTAAAAACCATACACAAAATATTATTCATATCTGTTATGACCGCATAATGAATGAACCGTCTGCAGTCATGGACGATATATGCCGGTTTCTGGGTCTGTCTGTTGACAGGCCGGTGATTCAAAAGATTTCAGATGCGCTGTCACATAACAATATAAGGAACATGACCGAAACACTTGAAATAGTTCCGGCAGATACAAATGGCAGCCTTCCCGAGCAATATGATAAAGAAAGGTTTGATATTGTACAGAATCTTGATGGAAGCTTCAGGGTGTTTGACCGATCAACCGGATTTCAGACTAATCATATTACATCACAAAACGAAGACGACTGGAAGCAGGTACTGACAGAGGAGCAAATGAAACTGCTGACAAAAATAACAGGTCAGTGGTTGGCAGAATACGGGTTTGCGGCTTAGCACGCATCCCGCCTGTTTTTTTTTGCAGCACATCGTCTTTCAGGAAATACGGATACTGATTATGCGCCGTAAGGGTTATATGCTGATAAAGAGAATTGTACAATTCTGTCTGTTTTTTTAATCACTTTAACGAACATAGGATAGAGCATGGCTGAATCCAAACCGATTGTACGTATTGTTCATAACATGGCAAGATCCGGCGGGACACTTGTCGGCAAATGCCTGGGCTGCATGAAGCGAACCGTTCTGCTCAGCGAAATTCATCCGCGCGGCACTAATATATTCAATCCGGTACGGCAGGCGCATGAGTGGTTTCAGCTTTTGAAAAAGGAGGACGTGCTGTGGTGCAGACAGAACAACACAATTGCGTTTGATGAAGCCATTTCACTTATAGAAAGACGAAGCCGGGAAGAGGGCATGCAGCTTGTTATACGCGACTGGGCACATCTTGATTTTACCGGAGTTCCGTTTGTTGAAAAGCCATCATATAGCTTTGTGATTAATGAGGCGCTTCGTTCCCGGTTTGCCATACGTGAAGTTGCAGTTGTCAGGCACCCGCTGGATCAGTGGCTGAGCCTCAGAAAGCTTGCGGTAATGAAAAACAGAATATCGCTGCCCGCGTTTCTCCGTGGCTACCGGAAGTATGC
Source organism: uncultured Thermodesulfobacteriota bacterium (assembly GCA_964621615.1). Taxonomy (GTDB): domain Bacteria; phylum Desulfobacterota; class WTBG01; order CAIYCZ01; family CAIRTM01; genus CAZUMW01. Next base: position 35,793 of record CAZUMW010000014.1, on the reverse strand, counting down.
GGAACGCTGTGCGGCCATTGATTTCATTACATACGAAAATTTCGTTAGATCGCCGGTAGACCAGTGCGTGCTCATGTGTGAAGTGCTTGGTATCGATTTTGACCCGCATTTTATTCATAACTGGATGTTTTATAAAACCATCACCGGTGATGTAAAAAGCTCGCGCGGCGGTAATACAATTGCCCATATTCCCCGCCGTGCCGTTGAGCCGGGCCTTCTGGAGGCGTGTGCACGAAACCGTGATTACCGGAAATCCATAGAGATCCTTGGCTATGAACATCCTGTATGTGATGATCAGCAGATATGTCATGTTAAGCCTGTCTCCATAGAGGCACACCTTGGTCCGTAAAAAAGGCAACGATGATTTCACTACAGAAAAAATTCATTTTTGTTCACGTCCCGAAGACCGGCGGCAATTCCATACAGAATATTTTGCGGAACTATTCGGAAGACCAGATCGTGTGCAAAGGTGGGGTACAGGATGGGGTTGAGCGTTTCGGTGTTGTCAACCGGGTGTATAAAACTGTAAAACATTCTCCGCTTTCACAGTATAAACAGACGCTGCCGCAATATCTGTATGCTGATATGTATAAATTCGCCGCGGTCAGGAACCCCTGGGACATGCTGGTGTCGCTTTATTTTTCTCCCGTATGGAACCGTACGAGCTGGGACAGGCGGCTGTTTGAAACACTCATAGATAAAACACCCGTGCTCAGGGATTTTATCGTCACAGACGATTCACGAATGAAGCCGATTGATGCAGATGTTGATTTCATTGTGCGCTTTGAGAACCTTGAAGAGGATTTCCTGCAAGTATGCGGGCTGATCGGCATACCCGCACAGCGGCTTCCGCACAGAAACAGGTCACAGCGAAAACATTATTCATGTTACTATGACAGCTGTTTGCGCAAAAAGGTGGCGGAAAAGTTTGCTGAGGAGATTTCAGTATTCGGGTACAGCTTTTGTCCACAGCCAGGTGCTGATTTGTATGGTGAGGAGCTGGGGGAATGCTGCGGCTTTTGATGGTGTTACAGATCAAAGGTAACATAATAGCCGTAGCGGCCGCGCTGCACAAGCAGTACAATCGAATCCCGGTGAAGGTTTTTAATAACACATGCGGTAAAGTCATCAACGGAATCAACCGCTTTACCCTGGGCTTTTAAGATAATATCACCCGGCCTCAGGCCGAGCCTGTGTGCCTGGGCATTTTTTCTAACTTCGGTAATTACAATTCCTGCAGTAGTGAGCAGCCCGTATTTGCGTGCACGGGCTCTGGTGTTGCCGGTAATCCTGATGCCGAAACCTTCCCGGATGAGCTGCTGAATATAATCGGCCGGGTACGGTTCAGCCCTGACCGTAACTGTTTTAGTTTTACCGTTTCTGAAGAGCGTTATCGGTATACTGTCACCCGGTGTATAAAAGGCCAGAAGGCGTTTGTACGTGGATGCAGATTTGATTTTTTTTCCGCCGATAGACATAATTATATCCGCTTTGTCCAGGCCGCTTTTGTCAGCAGGGCTGTTCTGGGCAATTTCAGAAACTATGACCCCGATGTTTCCGCCATAGCCGAGATGGGAAGCAAGGCCGGAGCTGAGATCCTGCACCTCGGCTCCGATCCAGGCAGGTCGTGCTTCTCCGAATTCCACAAGTTCCTCTACAATGCGCTTTGCGCTGTTTGCCGGAATAGCAAATCCGATACCTTCAGCTTTGCCGTAGATTGCGGTATTGATGCCGACCAGCTCGCCGTTGATGTTCAGCAGCGGTCCGCCGCTGTTGCCCGGGTTAATGGAAGCGTCTGTTTGAATAAAATTTTCATACACTGTCTCGTTTGATTTAATTGAGCGGTGAAGCGCGCTTATGACGCCGGTTGTTACTGTGTGTGAAAGGCCGAAGGGATTGCCGATGGCGATAACGGTTTCGCCGATCATAAGAGTGTCGGAATTACCAAGCGGTATGGGTGAAAACGGTTTGTCAGATTCTATTTTCAGAACTGCGAGATCGGACTTAGGGTCGGCGCCGATAAGAGTTGCCTCATGCTCCCTGTCATCAGCAGTTACTACCGTTATGGATGAGGCTTTTTGAACAACATGCCAGTTTGTGAGTATATGACCCGCGGTATCGATGATCACTCCTGAACCAAGGCTTGTTTTCACAGATTTTTGCTTATAGCGATTGCCGAGGAAATCATTGAAAAAATTGTCAAAAAACGGGTCGCGCCCGAATGTGCTGAAGGGGTTTGAGCGTATGTAGTATTCTTCAGCGGTACTTATGCTGACGACCGCATCTTTTGACTGGCGGAATACACGTACAACGTTATTGACGCGGTCGGGGCTGTGCTGAGCATATCCGTGCGAGGATGTCAGGATAATGAGCAAGGCGGTTACAATGACGATGGCTGAATTATGTGCTGAATTTTTCATACAGAAGCTTTTTATCCGGTTGTGTGTTGCCGGTTATGGAATTTGCAGGATTTGTCTGTACGCACGACGGTATGAGTCAGGTATGCTTATCGGGCATGGAATTTAAAATCAGATAATCATTCATTTTTATTCATATGGTGCTTAATTTTTTCGATCAGTTCAGCAGTGTCTACCGGTTTGATTATATAGTCGTCACACCCCTTGGAAAAGGACTGCATATAGGTGCTTTTATATCCGGTGAGCATAATGACCGGCACGCCTTTTCCGTACGGAATGCCGCGCAGCTGCTCCTCGCGGCGGATCGTTTCAAGAACACCGAATCCGTCTATTTCAGCCATGACTACATCCAGAATTACCAGTGAAAAAGGATCGGTGTCAATGTTGTAAATAAAGAGCCCGATTGCCTCTTTGCCGCTGAAAGCGGGCTGGCACTTGTAGCCAGCCTGATCGATGCAGGCGGACAGGAGTTCAATTATTTTTATATCATCATCGACTATGAGAACTTTTTTGCTCATGCGTCATGTATAAATATAGAGAGTAAGGAAATAACAGCCGGGAGCGTTGTGCAGCGCTGTGAGAGATTACCTATGCCTATAAAACTCTATTACAGAATATGGTGATCCAGTAAATACAGTGTATATGTGTATAATGCAAACAGCGGCATATGTCAATTTAATCGTTGTCGTAATCGCTTTTTGCATTCTCTGATCGAAGGCTTCTCGATTACGACAACGACAACCGCTTCGCTGACAACGAAACATAATGTTTAAATAATTACTCCCGCAAATCTGATCACATTGTAAACTATCGAAAGTACAAATTCGCGATGCCTATCAGGGATGCCGATCCCCCCTGCGGATTTTAATATTGTCACAAGTAATCATTAACAGGCTTGACCAGCAATATTATCGCGACGAGTTTTGCTCCTGTTAGAGCAAATCAAAACTACTTTTAGATATCTGTAAGATCGAATCGTATTTTTTACACATAAAGCACTTCGTAATCCGTGTGCCGTGCATCCCGGCAATTTTGAACATGCCCCCAAAAAATTATTCCTTATCTTCTTAGCCGGTATTTTTTCCCGTCATTACGCTTTTGTTTATTCCCCATTTGAACAGTACCGGCCCGATTATCTGATTTATTGCAATAGCCGACAAAAAGATAGCTTTAAACATATCTCCCCATGACGAAAAACGATGTTCAATGACAATAAGCATGCTGAGTGCTAGTCCTGCATTGGCGACAAAGCCCGTCCAGGCATATTTTTGCACAGACTTCCCGGCATTGAGCAGACGGGCGCTGAATCCGGTTGATAGCTGTATGAAAGCGGCACGAATCACCACAAACAGTATGACAACCAGGGCGGATGACCACATATATGAAAAATTAAGTCCCGCACCCGCGATGGAGAAGAATACGACATAAATGGGAAGGTGTGACTGCTCGATCGCCTCGATAAGAAGATGCCCCTTGCGGGAAAAATTTTGAACAGTAAATCCGGCAACCAGGCACATAAACATATGCTCCAGCCCGACGACATGAGCAAACTCATGAGCGAGAAACGAAGCCATGACGATAAAAATGGCTATTTCTTTTGCTATATAGGTGAAAAACCATATCATCATAGCACCGAACACTATGCCGGCGATGCCTGATGCTACCAGGCTTATAAGAATTTCTGAAACAATATGCAAGGACAGCGGTTCAGCGCTGTACAGGCTTTGCACAACCGACATCATAACAGCGAAGCTGATCAGCACCACAGTGTCCTTGATCATGGTGACGCACAGGACAATGTCGGTGAAATCATTTTTTACTTTCATCTCGTTAATAATCGCCAGGGTCGATGCGGGAGAGTTAGCCAGGGCGAGCGTTCCCAGCAGAAGGGCAAGCGCTATAAGCGCCTGCCGGCTTTCGACTGCTACCAGCGGAAATGAAATAAACAAAAGATAAAAGATACCCGTTATGCCGCTTAATATAAGCAGGGTGTGCGAAACGGTAATGCCGGTGATAACCACGCCGTTTTTTTTAAGGCTTGACAGGCGGAGCTCTCCTCCAGCGGCAATAGCAATAAAGCTGAGGGCAAGAGAGTTTATGAGCTCCAGTGATGCGATGTCACGATGTCCAATCAGGCCGAGCAGCGGTGGGCCGAAAACGATTCCCGCAGCGATATTTCCGGTCAGCGAAGGCAGCCTGATGCACTTTGCGAGGGTGCCGAAAAGATAGGCCACGATAATCAGAAAGCCCAGAGAAAGATACGGGCTCACATACCTGAAAGAGGGCAGGGAGGATTCCGAGAGCACGATTATATAATAAACCAGGCTCAGAATTACAATATTCAGTATGGTCAGGATGATGCGTGGATTAATAGTCATACGCTCGTTTCGCGAATGCTGAAATGCACTGAAGTATGACAATGCACACTATCATTGTCGAAAACCATTCGCTGTGCTTTATTGCGCCTCTGTACAGCCAGAAATCCGTGCTCAGCATTAATGCAAATGCACCGGGAGTACACAGGGTGAGCAGCTGTTTAAGCGGAAACCGGAAGCGGCTGATTTTCAGGCATGTGCATTTAATCAGCAGTGCTGTTGTCGCAAGAAACATGCCGCCGGCAATGACCGTCCATTCAAGGGCAATACCTGATACAATGCCGGTGAGAAACAAAGACATGATATAAATCGGCTTTTCGTTGGTGTACAGATTTGCAAATATAATGTCCTGAAGAGGACAGAAATTAACAATGTAAACACCCACGAAAAAGGTAACGACTAGCGGTGATATGCCGATAACCGCACAGCTTTCAGATATCAGCAGCACCAGACCGATGAGCATGAGATCAATTGATTTTGACTCGTCAATATGTGTAAGTATAAACCGGGATATTATACAGTATACACATATAAACAGCATGAATTTTGCTATAGTGAGAAATGCTGCTCCGGCGCAATAAAATAAAAACAGAAACAGTATGGATACAACCGGCAGGAATCCTGCAAAAAAAAGCGTATACCTGTCATTTTGCAAAACTGACGATATCATTATATAGGAAAACGGGGTGATGCATACCGCTGCGATCAAGGCGCTGTCGGCAGGAAAAATGATAGACGCTGCAGCAAAAATGATTCCCACGAGCACAGCACAGTAAATGAGCACATGCAGGTAGAATGATTTTTCAAGCCGGGCAAGATATTCCAGCTTGAACTGCGTGCCGATCAGCAGTCCCGTCCACCCGAGAAAAGCGAAGATAAGCGGCTTGATCAGTTGAGGCTCGCTGTAAAAGGGGGCTATGACAAAGCCGAGGAGCAGATATTCCATTCCGGCAAGAATACTGACCCATCTCGTTCTGAAAATGAGATAGACGCCGAGGTAGGAAAGGACAATGAAGGCGATAATGAGTGTTTGTATGGACATGCAGCTTTAAGAAATTCCACGGACATCGGAAATATCCAGGGAAAACATGATGCCGGTGTTTGTTTCTGAAAAGCTGCCGTACGTTTCCTCAATTATTGAAAATGCATGCTGCAGCTTTTCATTGTTTTCAACAACGGACAGTATCATTTTATTTGTTCTGCCGCTTCGCTCAATGAGCGTCCTGAAACCGGCAAACAGGGGAATTTCATCAGTGAGGTACTCAAACATGCCACGAACATCGAGTATGGATGCACGTGAAATATCAGCTTCAATAAGCGCCTCGAGAACTTCCTCGAGCTTTTTGTCATTTGAAATTATACACACGAGCAGCTTTGCATCAGTCATGTCTTTCTACGGCCTCATAGACGGCATCTTCATTAGCGGCGTTGTGCAGATCATCTATAAAGCCCGGCTTTTTAAGCATAAGTCCCAGCTTGGCAAGAATCTGCAGATGTTCAGTTGGATTTATCGACGGCTCTGCAATAAACAGGAAAATAATAGAAACCGGCTGAGAGTCAAGCGATGAAAAATCGATTGGTAATTTCAGACGGAAAATATATAATTGTGAGCGCTCCGCCTCATTATACAATATGTGCGGAATGGCAATGCCGTTGCCGATACCGGTGCTCATGGTCGATTCACGCTGCTGAAAAAGAGTGAGCACGTCATTATAGCGGTAATGTGAAAAGCGTGAGCAGATGAGAGATACAGCCTCATGGAAAAAGCTGTTTTTATCGGATGCATCGAAATTGCACACAATGTTTTCAGGAGAAAGATATTTGGTAAGATGCACGCTTTGTTACCTCCTTGTTGCGTTAAAGCGTAAGAAGATGACGGCAGTCTGACGCTGTAGAAATCATATGTCTGTCCAGCGCGATTCCATCATATCATTTTACTATTTGCAAATAAAATAAATTTTTATTACAGTAAGTCATTCCGAACTATGTACCTTAACAGGAGATAACAAAAATGATTAAAAGTATACTTATTCCAACTGACGGCTCTGATAACAGCATGACGGCACTCGATTACGGCATATATTTATCAGAGCTGTTCGGTGCGGAAATAGCCGGGCTTAATGTTATCGATATCAGGGCGCTTGAGGGGCCCTTTCTCAGCGATATATCGGGCTCACTGGGGTTCAGCCCGTTTCAGAATTATCTGCCGAAATTTCAGCAGATACTTGAAGAGCGTGCTGACACGGTGCTGGATAATTTTAACCGGCACTGCAGCGAAAAAGGTATTACACCGAGATCAAAGCGTATAACGGGCATCATTCCGAACGTTATCGCAGAAGAATCTAAAAAGGTGGATTTTGTAATAATTGCCCAGCGCGGTGAGCACGAGCAGTGGTCATCAGGGCTGCTTGGATCGACTACGGAATCCGTTGTTAGAAAATGCCCCAGGCCGGTTATGGTAACCCCGAAAAAAATGCGGGCTTTTAAGCGTGTGCTTGTGGCTTATGACGGAAGTGTGGAATCAAACCGTGCGCTGAAAACAGCCTGTGAGCTTATTGCAGAAATCGGGGCAGCGCTGAGCGTTGTGATAGTATGTCAGGATGAGCCCCGGTTTAACGATCTGTATGAAGAGGTGCATGATTTTGTCGGACCGTATCATATTGAGACTGCTGCAGAGCACCTTCAGGGGGATCCGGGTAAGGAAATTATAGGGTATGCGGAAAATAACGGGCTCGATTTGATTGTGCTGGGATCATTCGGCCACGGCAGGATTCATGATTTAATTCTGGGAAGCACCGCTGCCTATATTATCAGGCACGCTTCCATTCCGGTTATTTTGAGCAGGTGACTGTGCTGGTATGGGTTTTCAAGTACCGGCAGTCCATTAAGTGCCGGGTCTTGACATGTGACAGAGATGAAAGCAGCGAATGTTTAACTCCCGGATGCGAGGCTTCAAGCTCTGCTAATAATTTCTTCACCTGCTTTCTGCGCGAGTCACTGCCGGTGTTCACCGGGCACCCGGGGCTGATAATAGGAAAATTCATTAATTGTGCAAAATCTGCTGTCAGCTGTTCATCTGCATAGCACAGCGGGCGTATGATCGTATTGATACCGTCATCTGCAGCCAGAATCGGTGCCATAGCTTTTACGGATCCCGAAAAAAGAATGTTGAGCATAAAGGTTTCTATGAAATCATCAGCATGATGGGCAAGCGCTATTTTGTTGCACCGATGGGCCCGGGCCATGCGATAAATAATACCTCTCCGCAGCCGCGAGCAGAATGAGCACATCGTCGATGACCCTGATTGCTTCTCACGCACTATGCGTGGAATATCGGCATGGTAGATGATACAGGGGATGTGCGGCAGTGCGCTGTGTATATATTCCTGTATCGGGCGCGCATCGAAACCGGGAAAGCCCTGATCGATAGCAAACGCGGTGAGGCTGAAGCGAACCGGCGCTTTTTTTTGCAGTATGCTCAGAAGGTGAAGCAGCGTCCAGCTGTCTTTACCGCCTGAGAGCCCTACCAAAACGCTGTCGCCGTGACGGATCAGTCCGTAATCATCGATAGCCCTGCCGGTTTTATGCAGCAGCGCTTTTTCCAGTTTGCGTATATTTGTCTTTTTTTTCATATATCCGTTATATCATGGTGAAAAAAAAATGAAAAATAAATACTGTAACAGCAATAACATAATAGATCCTTCATCAGCTGCCAGTGCTTCGACAATCGCCGATCTTATAGATGATGCGTTTCTTGCCTATAATGCCGGTCGCATACGGGAGGCCTGCAGGCTGCTTGAAAAAAAGATATCACGCGACGATGTGCTGATTGGTGTAAGCCTTGCCGGAGCGCTGACGCCGGCCGGCCTGGGGCTTTCTTGTATTATACCGCTTATGCACATGGGGCTTATCGACTGGATATCCAGCACAGGGGCGAATCTGTATCACGATCTTCACTTTACGCTAAAAAAAAATCTCTATCGAGGGTCTCCGAACTACGATGATGCAGCGCTGCGTCATGCCGGGATAATACGTATTTATGATATTGTATTCGAATATGATGTGCTGCTTTCAACTGATGCTTTTATCAGGTCTGTAGTATCCGGTCATTCATATGAGAAGTATGCAATCGGCACTGCCGAGCTTCACAATATTATCGGCAGGTACGCTGCAGAGAGAGAGCGGCAGCTTGGCATGAAGCACAGGAGCATTTTGTCCACGGCTTACGAATACGGCATACCGGTGTACGTTCCTTCGCCCGGTGACAGCTCCATTGGAATGAACATTGCCTCCTGTGCGTTAAAGTGCGAAGGCGCGCCGCTGCTTGATTCTGCGATCGATGTAAATGAAACAGCCTCTTTTGTGTATCACGCAAAAAAAAGCGGTGGAAGGAGCGCGGTGATCATTTTCGGGGGCGGCGCACCGAAAAATTTCATGCTCCAAACCGAGCCGCACATACAGGAGGTTCTCGGTCTGGAGGAAACAGGTCATGATTATTTTATCCAGGTAACAGATGCGCGGCCAGACACGGGCGGGCTTTCGGGCGCTACGCCCGCCGAGGCTGTCAGCTGGGGGAAAATAGACCCGGGCGGTGTTTCTGATACGGTCGTAGCCTATGCAGACACTACAATCGTTATGCCGCTGCTTACCGCATATGCAGCTCAAAGAGGTATTAAAAGGCAGCAGCGCCGTTTGTATGATAACCGCAGCGAATCGGTCGAGATGATGAAAAGGGATGTGTTGTCATTATCATCCGGCAGGGGAAATGACCATGTTTAGAGAAGACCTGTGTACAGGCTGCGGGACATGCCTGACAGCGTGTCCGTATACAAACTACAGCACACATGATGCTGCCGCAATGCTGAACGCACTTGTGCGCGGTAAATATGCACGTATACTGAGCACCTGCATTACCTGTATGGCATGTAATGAGCGGTGCCCTGAAGATGCGTATCCCTTTGACCTGATAGCTGACGGCCAGGAGCGCCACCGCATACGCCCTGTTTCAGAGGGCACATGCGAAATGATTGACAGCAGCCTTTCAATGATTCCTACAAGCGTCACATACGGCAGTGAAGGTTCTCCCGCACTCAACATGTGTGTAATGGAGCATGCATATCCCGAAGCGGTAGCCCAAAGCGCTCTTTTCAGAGGGATGACGGTTATGAAAGGCAGTGATTTTTATTCGCGGGTTGTGCATCTGCATTTAGGAAGCGGTTCTTTAATGCGGCAAAACGCCGCCCGGTATATGAGGAGCCTTGAGGCAACAGGAGTGCAATCAATTGTTTTTTTGCACGAGGACTGCTATGTGATGGCAGCAAAGATTGCGCCGGCGCTGGGTATCGAGGCCGGCTTCACGCCTGTTCATATTATAGAGCATATGAATGCATTTCTCGACAAAAACCCCGATATGTTCAGACCTGTTCAGCGTCGCCTGGCATTTCAGAGACCGTGTATTTCGCGCTATGTTCCGGAGGAAGAGATTCTTGTTGACGGTTTTTTTGAGCGGTTAGAAGCTGTGCGCGTTAACCGCACATATGATCGGAAGAATGCGCTGTGCTGCGGCATCGGCCTGTCTGCGGACGATCCGAACCGCGCTCGGGATATAACACAAAAAAACATTCAGGATGCGCTAATGCATGAAGCCAGGGCTATGGTGTTTCTCTGCCCCAGCTGTTATGCGTTTCTCGGCCCCGCTTGTGAACAGCAGGGCCTGCCGGCGGTTTTTATTACAGATTTGTGTGCAATGGCGATCGGTGAAAAAGAAATATTCTAGCGGTTCCTATTCCTGCTGTCTGAGGTAGTCGACAGCTTCAGGAAGCGGGCTGCTGTTGCCGACAGCATCTTCCCCGTAGTTTGCATCAGCGAGCACGGCAATATCACGAATGGCGTTTTTATCCCCTTTGAACGTTACCTCATCTATTCCGTTTTTTTTAATCATACCCCCCGCCCACATAATATCAATTACGCTTGAGGCATCGAATTCCTTGCCGTCGGCAATCATGGTCAGGCTTGACCCGTAATGGTTAGCTATTTTTGCGACCAGCGTGGAGGGCCTGAGGTGGAAGCCGAGCCCCTCAGGGACTTTAACCGTACAGGACTCAACAACAGTAAATGTGTTCAGAAGTTTTTGTGCGCAGTCTTTGGCGTCATTAATGAATTGTGTATAGTAATAGAGTGAAAAATTTATTATTGTGTCGATGATTTTGTTGCGATCGATAATTTTTGAAATTTTTTTGCGAGTGGTTTCCACGCGTACGGTTGTTTCATGACGCTCGATAAAATGGCTGAGCTCCCTGGCCAGCCCGAGCAGATGCAGGGAAATGGAAATATTGCCCCGCAGGCTCGCCAGTATGTTCTCCTGTGCTTCGACAGGTGTTTTTTGTATATAGGTGTCATACATGGATTGGGTATTGTGAACATGAGCCTCGCAGTGCCTCAGCGTTTCCTCGTTTATCTTTTCGGGAATGATGGTGCTGCTGAGGCTGTCGAGGGGAATTTTATTTTCAAACATTATCATTAAAGAATCATTATAGGCGTCTATACACTCGGATGCGATTTTTGTAACATGCTCGTGTATGTCGCGTGCTTCATCGGCGTTAATATTTTGCGGAAGAATTTTATGAATTATTGATTCTTCGAATAAATCAACCGGCAGATTTTCCGACGGCAGAGTAAGGCCAAGCTTTTTGGCCTCGCGCGCAATGCTGTTGAAAAGATTAACAAGGGCGTTGTTGAAAAAATCAAGGTAGGTATTCGCATCTTCTCTGAATGCTGATGTTTTTTCCGGATTAAGCCGGTAAAAGTTAAGGCGGCTCAATATATGGCTGATAATGTATGAGGCCCGGGAAAGGTTTCGTATGGAGGCAACTATTTCTCCAAAATAAACCCATGTTTTGTTTTTTCTTGCACCGTGGTCATCAAGAAAATCCTCGAGCTCCATTGATTCTTTTGCTATGCCGACATAGGATCGTTTGCTGAAAAAGGAGGGATTTTTGTTTTGTGATATGTATGAGGCAAAGGTGAGCACGCCGCGGGCGGCCTTATCGGCTATAGGTGTAAATTCTTTTTCTCCAATTACCTTGTGAAAAAATTCCATGTGCGTTTACTCCTCGAAATGCTGCAGGGGCGCCGATAGCGAAGACGGTGCTCAAGCTAATGAGTTGAAGCATTTTGCCGTTGACATGCTCCGTTCCTGAGCCGCTTCTGCAAACGGGCTGTTTCATCAATAAATGGGAAGTATGAGCCTTTTTTCATTATTCGATCAATAAAATGAATTGCTTTCTCACACAGCACGTCATCGTTTAATATCGATTCTGCTGACGGATGCTCAGTATAATGTGTATAAATATACAGGACGATATCATATAGCATTTTATGAAGATCCGTGTCATTAACAAGAAGACCGGTGAGCGTATCGGCATAATCGTAGTATAGATCAATATATGTTTGTAATGAAGGGTTGTGATCGAGCATTGTGTCCCGGATGTTCCGGAAACGGGTAAGAATCTCCTTTTTATATTGAGGTGGTCCATTAGTGAGCGCAAATACGATGGGGCAGGGAGATAAGATGAAAGAAAGATTTTTTGTGGAATCGGGGGGTACTGAAACATAGCGGCAACGGCATATATACCCTTCAGCATCGGCACAGATTTTTGTCGTGCAGGCAGGAATATATAATGAATACATTCCGTCGGCATCAGAATATGTTTGAGACCCGTGATCGGCGGTAATGGTAGCATCATATACGGGCATGCCGGTTATGCTGTCACGAATAATTCCCGAAACTTCGCCCCGAACATCTGTGCCGAGGCGGATATGCTCAGAGATTAATGCGCCGGGTTCAACCACAGCTGTTGTGTGCTCGGCATCGTAGCAGGGATGGGAAACGGTCAGCGTGTATTTTCCGGGAGGAATGTTGCTGATGGAAAATGTTCCGTTATCCCCGGTCGAATCTGAAAATGTTGAATCGCTGTTAAGGACGGCCTCTGCATGACGTATGGTGTGATTGTCAGCGCTGTCGCGCACATGGCCGGAAATTGTGCCGTGTGGAAGCATTTCAATATTACGCTCTAAAGGAGCTGAAGAGTCGAGTGAAATTCGGGTGCTGTAAGAGGCATACCCCTCCCTGCGCGCCTGAAGATATTGGGAGCACAAGCTGGTAATCAGGGTGTAGGAACCGTCTGATGTGCTGAATGTTGCAAAGCCGAGATCGGTTTCAAGGCGGACATTGTTGAGCGGATTTCCGCTTACAGCGTCGGTGATAAAGCCCTGTATTGTCACGCTTCCGTTTTTAGATGGGATAAGATCGATGTTATGTGTTCTGAAGCCGGGAAGCGGTAAAGACGAGAAGCTCCAATAGTAAAATTCATAGCCCGGAGCAGATGCAATGACGGTGGTGGGACCGGAGGGAAGAGTAATGCTGTATGATCCGTTAGAGGAAATAACCGTTTCGCCGGAGGGAGTTGCTATGCGGGCGCCAGAAATATCAGAGCCGCTGCATGCGTTTCTAACAGTGCCGGACAGAAGCAGCGTAGAAGCAGGGGCTCTGTCTAAATAAAATGTTACCTGCTTTACCAGATGCGGGGGTATATCGATGGTTGTTTGTGTGTCGGAAGCATAACCCGCTGCTGCTACGGCTATGGTGTTTGTCCCTGCAGGGGTTGACATGGAAAAGTATCCGCTGTAATCCGTTGCAGCAAGTGAGCCCAGATCAGTTGCAACCAGCGCAGCCGGTATCGGGTCCCCGCTGCCGGATTCTACTACTTTGCCTTGTAATATGGCCGTTTCTGCAGCGGTGGGGGTAAGCCATATCTCAACCGTTGTCGGCTTTCCGGGAGCAGCGTGTACGCCCGTAAGCATATTTGAGCGAAATCCTTTAGCAGAAACGATAATGTCGTATATATTAGGCGGAACGCGAAGTGAAAAGGAGCCGTAGTCGGTTTGCGCAGACAGCCCCGATGTCGTGGAAATTGAAGCCTGCGGAATAATAGTGCCGGACTGTGTATTGTATACGGTTCCCTTGATAAAAGAGGGCTGAACAGCTAATGCCGGATATGCGGAGAAAAAGCAAAACAGAAAAAAGATTCGGTACAGATATGAGCACATGTGCGGTAACTATTCCCCGGTGTCACCCTCTGGAATATCGTCGGTCCGGTGCGCATCTTCAATTTTATCAGCGGATTCGGAATCGCTTTCGGCATGGTCCGTTAAACCGGCGGAGGAAGGCTCCCGGATCTGACGCTCGGCATTTTTTAATTTGTTTATGAGACCGATTGGCTCGTGGTCAACATCTATATGTTCATACTTATTGTCAGCATTGGGCGTTGACTTTGGAAGTTTTTTTATATAGCTTTCCTGCTCGCTGAGCGGTTTCTGCTGCAGAATGCGTTTGTCCTGAATTTCCATAAGCACATTTCCTATTTAATTGAGTTGGGTGTTTGAGACAGCATAGATGACAGCTCTTGTAATTCTTTTTGCGTCTCCTTCAATGCATTCATGTAGTCCTGATCGGAAAATCGAAGCGGCAGCTGCTGGGTTTCCGGAACATTGTCTGTTTTTAACTTTTTTTTGGCGCCGGCAATGGTGAACTTATCCTCATAGAGCATGTCGCGTATTTTTATGATTGATTCAACGTCTTTTCTTCTGTACAGGCGCTGATTTGATTTGGTTCTGAACGGCTTTACCAGCTTGAACTCTGATTCCCAATAGCGAAGGATATATGGCTCAACGCCGGTAATTTTGCTCACCTCGCCTATTTTGAAATATAATTTATTTGGTATGCCTGTGGCCATGGCTCAATAAAGCGGTTTCGGCATCGGTTTATTGTATCAGCTGTTCATCAGCTTTTTCAGAACAGGGCTTGCTTTAAATGTGAGCACATTCCGGGCGGAAATCTCTATTTCGTCGCCGGTCTGCGGATTGCGGCCGCGCCTGTTTTTTTTGCCGCGCACATTAAAATTGCCAAAACCGGATATCTTGACCTTTTCATCATTTTCAAGCGCAGTGCGCATCAGCTCGAACGTGGTTTCGACAATCTGGCTCGCCTCTTTTTTTGACAGTCCTACTTTTTCATAAATGGCATCAATCATATCCGCTTTTGTCATTGCGTTATACCCTCCCTATGGAATAACGTTACTATGGACGCAATGCAACGCCAAGTTTTTTTTGAAGGAAATTGAGAAGCTTATCATGCACTTTATTGACTTCGCTGTCTGTAAGCGTTCGCTCCGGGGACTGAAATTTAATTCGATAAGCAACGCTTTTTTTGTCATCAGGCACGTTTCTGCCATGGTAGACGTCAAATAGCCAGTATTCGGTGATGAGACTGTTTTTATATTCAGCGATGGCGCTGCTTATATCGTCAGCGGGAATTTGTTTATCAACCATGAGGGCGAGATCACGGAATATGGACGGATAGCGTGAAAATGGCCGATAGCTGACGTCTTTTGCATAATAGGATGACAGCAGATCAAAATCAAGCTCAAAAACATACACAGGCACTTTTATGTCGAAACTGTCAGTAACATCGGGGTGCACTTCTCCGAAAGAGCCGGCACAGGAATCGCTTATGTAAACGTACTGAGATCTCCTGGGGTGAAGGTACGGCTCATGATTCCCGGTGCAGAAGCGATATGGTGATATGCGCAGCCGGTTAAAAAGGGTTTCAACGACACCTTTAATATCAAAAAAATCGACGTGCGATTTATCCTGATTCCACAGATCACCGCCGCGAAGGCCGGTCATGATGCAGGCAACACGCCTCAGCTCATCCGGAGTTGGATTGTCGGAAGAAATAAATACGGTGCTTATTTCAAAAAGCTTCAGCGTGTCTATATTATTATTAAGGTTATCGCAGGCGTTTCGCATCAGGCTTGGAACAAGTGTGGTGCGCATCACCGATTGAGCTGAAGACAGCGGGTTGATAAGAGGTACTGGGCGAGAGCGTTTATCACCGGGTGTCAGCGCCATACTTTCGAGATCTGACGGGGAGTAAAAGCTGTAGTTAATAGCCTCGTCAAAACCCTGCGCTGTCAAAATAGAGCGCAGGGTCGCGGAAAACAAGACGGCATAATCCTGCGACCCCGCTGCCAGAGCGGCTTTGGGCAGCGTTTCGGGTATGGTATCATACCCGTATATTCTTGCTATTTCCTCAATGATGTCGACCGGCTGAGAAAGATCATATCGAAAGCTGGGCGCGGAAACCTCAAGCGTATCATTTGATACGGAAGGATGCATGCCGAGACGAACACATATGTTTTTTATCTGATCAGCCGTTAGCTCAGTACCAAGGGCTGCGTTGGCTTTGCTGACAGACAGTTTTATGGGAGGATTATCCGGAAGCGGGGAAGGGCAGATGTCTATGCACCCCCGGCAGACAGAGCCGCCGGTAAGCTCGGCAATCAGTGATGCGGCACGGTTAATCGCCGGTATGAGCCCGTTAATATCAACTCCCTTTTCAAATCGCAGGGAGGCTTCGGTTTTCACGTCCAATGTGCGGCTGGTGCGTGTAATTGACGGTGGGGCGAAATAGGCGCTTTCGAGAATAATTGTCGATGAGTCAGGAGCGACGGCTGAGCCGAGGCCGCCCATAATGCCGCCGATCGCAACCGGTGCTGATGTGTCGCAAATCAAGAGGCAGCCGGTGTCAAGAGTGTGCTCCTGCTCGTCAAGGGTGGTGAGTCGATCACCCTGAACGGCGCGCCGTACAATAATGGTATTGTCTTTTATCCGCCGGGCATCAAAGGCGTGAAGCGGCTGCCCCCACTCCAGCAGAACATAATTGGTGACATCTACAATAGCGTTTATTGAGCGTATACCGCAGCTTTCCAGGCGGCGGCGCAGCCATAGCGGGGAGGGCTGTACAGTGACACCGGTTATGCAGCGGGCGCAATACCGTGGGCAGAGATCCGGGTCTTTTACCTCAACTGCAAGCATATCCGAAACCGGCTTTGTATTTTCATGTAAATGAAAGCGTGGAGTTCGTAAAGGGACGTCAAAAATGGCTGAAACTTCACGCGCTATTCCGATTACGCTGAGGCAGTCGCCGCGATTCGGTGTGATGTCAAGATCGAGAATGGTGTCATTCAGGTTAAGGTGTGCTGCAATAGGGGTTCCGGGCACGGCGCTGTCATCAAAAACCATTATACCGGATGCATTATCGCCGAGCTCGAGCTCAGGTTCAGAGCAGATCATTCCCTCGGATACTTCACCGCGTATTTTTGTGCGCTTCAGCGTCAGCCCTGAGGGAAGCACGGCACCGATAAGAGCCAGCGGAACTTTTTGACCGGCAGCAATGTTCGGGGCCCCGCATACTACTGAATACGTTCTGTCGCCGGTTGAAACATCTGCAAGCGATAGTTTGTCGGCGTTAGGGTGCGGGCGTATTCGGGTTATTTCGCCTACGACCACATTGTCCCACCTGGAGCCGATCTCGATACTGTCGCCGGCTTCAATGCCCGCCATTGTAAGGCGCGATGCAATTTCTGCCGGGGAAAGTTCAGCGTCGATATGTTCATTTAGCCATTTTGTGCTTATAAGCATTGTGATTTACCGTGCTAAAACTGAGAGAGGAAGCGGCAGTCATTTTCATAGAAGAGCCTGATATCGTTAATGCCGAATTTGAGCATAGCAATTCGTTCTACCCCCAATCCGAACGCGAGCCCGGAACAGCGATCCGGGTCGTATCCTGCATTTTTAAAAACAATGGGATTTACCAGCCCGCAGCCGAGTATTTCAAGCCATCCGGTCTGAGAGCAGACGCTGCAGCCGTTTCCGCGGCACATGACACACTGAATGTCGACCTCGGCGCTTGGCTCGGTAAAGGGGAAATAGCTGGGCCGAAAGCGTATTTGCGTGTTTTCGTCAAAAATGGATTGAATAAAAATGCGAAGCAGCCCCTTGAGATCGCCCATAGTAATTGTCTCATCGACCATAAGCCCTTCGATCTGGTGAAACATGGGCGTGTGGGATATGTCGGAGTCACACCGGTATACCTTGCCGGGGCATAAAATTCGCAGCGGCGGGCTGGAGCTCTGCATTGTCCGGATTTGTACCGGAGACGTATGCGTTCGAAGCAGAACGTCGTCTGCTATGTAAAAGGTGTCGTGCATATCCCTGGCAGGATGGTCTTTGGGTATATTCAACGCTTCGAAATTAAAAAAATCAAGCTCGACTTCGGGGCCGACCACCGTTTTAAACCCGAGGCCGCGGAAAACCTCGATAATGCGGTCAGTGATAACGGTTACCGGGTGACAGCGGCCGACAGGCCGAGGTCTGCCCGGCAGTGAAACGTCAATATCCTCACGGGACAGATCCTGCTGCTTTGATTTCGTACGGGAAAGCTCAAGCTGCCTGTTAATGGCGCTGGTGATTTGCTCTTTTATTTCATTCGCAAGCGTGCCGACCGCAGAGCGCTCATCGAGCGGTACCTCTTTGATATTTTTCAGCAGCAGGGTAAGCCGGCCTTTCCGGCCAAGGTATCTGCTTTTAAAATTCTGGATATCCTTCTCAGAGGTAAGCTCCTCGAGCTCCTTAAGGCTGTGGTCTTTGATGGAGATAAGCTCTTGTTTCATCCGCTCAGATATTTCCCTTTGCAGCACCGACTATTTCGGAAAAGGCACTCGGATCGTGGATGGCTATTTCAGACAGGTTTTTTCGGTCAATAGCGATGTTAGCGCGCTTTAAACCGTTCATGAACTGGCTGTAATTAAGATCGTGTGAGCGGACTGCTGCGTTGATGCGGGAAATCCACAGGCGCCGGAAGTCTCTTTTTTTCCTGCGGCGGTCGCGATATGCAAAGTTAAGCGCTCTGTCCACAGCTTCCTGCGCCTGGCGGTTCAGGTTTCCGCGACCGCTTCGATATCCCTTTGCCTGCTTGAGAACACGCTTTCTTCTTTTTCGTAATACGACACCTCTTTTAACACGTGGCATGATAAAAAACCTTTCATCGAAACTGGTTCATGATTATGAAAACAGAAACATGAGCATACTGACCCGTCCCCCAATCAGCGAGGCTGGCCAGCAAAGCCTGCCGGATCAGGCATATGGAATCATTCTTTTAACGCTTCGCTCATCTGAGCCGGCAATGACAGTTGATTTTCTCAGGTTGCGTTTGCGCTTGGTCGTTTTGGATGACAGCAGATGGCTGCTGTAGGCTTTTGCCCGCTTCACTTTACCGGTTTTTGTCAGTGAAAACCGCTTGGCTGCACCCCGGTTTGTTTTTATTTTCGGCATTTGGAACGTATCTCCTCACAAATATGATTTAATTTTTTTCCTGGTGTTTTTTCGGCGCAAGCATCATCACCATATTACGGCCTTCCATTTTGGGCTCGCGCTCTATGGCCCCGTTTTCCTGAATTTCATCAGTAAGGCGCTGGAGAATGTTGAAGCCGTACTCCTTGAAGCGCATTTCCCTGCCGCGAAAAACAACGGTAATTTTTACCTTATGTCCTTTATCCAGAAACTCGAGTATGTGGCGCACCTTCACTTCCAGATCGTGATCGTCAGTGAACGGCCGCAGCTTGATTTCTTTCGTCTGCACAGTGTGGTGTGTCTTTTTTTTGTTGTGCTTTTTGCTTTGCTGATATTTATATTTTCCATAGTCCATAAGACGGCATACTGGAGGGGTTGAGTTCGGGGATACCTCGACCAGATCAAGCCCCTGATCAGTTGCCAGCTGAAGGGCTTTTGCAATATCAATGATACCGACCTGGCTGCCGTCTTCTCCTACGACACGAACCTGCTGTGCTTTTATAGCTTCATTTATTCTTGTTTTGTCTTGCTTTTTTATCTTTCCGCTCCTCCTTGCAATGGTGTTTGTTCTTTTTTGCAGGTATCCTGTACCTGATCAATAAAGTCATCGAGCGGTACAGCACCCATATTTTCACCGCTTCTCAGGCGGGGCGCAACTGCTTCCTGCTCCATTTCTTTGTTGCCGATTATCAGCATGTAGGGAATTTTCTGCAGCTGGGCTTCGCGTATTTTGAATTTGAGACTTTCATTGCGGGGGTCGATTTCAGCGCGTACGCCTGCGCTCTGCAGGCGGTGGACAACCTGATTCCCGTATGATTCCTGCTCATCTGAAATAGTAAGCACTCTTGCCTGAACCGGTGCCAGCCATACGGGGAATGCCCCGGCAAAGTGCTCGATGAGCACCCCCAGGAATCGTTCAAGAGATCCGAGAATAACACGGTGAAGCATCGCGGGTCGGTGCTTTTCGCCGTCCCTGCCGACATAGGTAAGATCAAATCGCTCAGGCAGAGCAAAATCGCATTGTATTGTAGCGCACTGCCACGAACGCTTAAGGCTGTCCTTCAGCTTGAAGTCGATTTTCGGTCCATAAAAAGCCCCATCGCCTTCATTAATGTCATAGTTGAAGTCATACAGCTCAAGGGCTGACTTCAGTGCATCCGTGGCCCGGTTCCAATCCGAGTCATCGCCGATTGATTTTTCAGGACGCGTGCTCAGCTCAACCTCAAACGTAAAGCCGAAAATTCCCATGACATGAGTGACGAAATCGATAATTGCGCATATTTCCTGCTGAAGCTGATCGGGGGTGCACAGTATATGGGCGTCATCCTGAGTGAACTCACGAACGCGGGTAAGGCCGTGCAGAACCCCTGACTTTTCGTGGCGGTTTACCGTTCCGAGCTCAAAATATCGCACCGGCAGATCCTTGTAGCTGTGCAGGCGTGATTTGTATATAAGCATGTGTGCAACACAGTTCATCGGTTTAAGGCCGTACTGCTTGTCCTCAATCTGGGTAAAATACATATTCTCGCGGTAATTCTGCAGATGGCCGGATTTTTCCCAGAGATCCAGCTTGAGTATCTGCGGGCCCTTGACGAGCTGATAGCCTCTATTAAGATGCTCACGGACCTCGAAATCTTCAAGCAGGCGGCGAACCAGCGCTCCTTTGGGATGATACACGACAAGCCCGGCGCCGGCTTCCTCATAAATATTGAAAAGATCAAGCTCCCTGCCGAGCTTACGGTGGTCGCGCTTTTTCGCCTCCTCTATACGGTCGAGATATTCTTTCAGCATTTTTTTATCGGGAAATGCTGTGCCATATATGCGCTGAAGCATTTTATTGCTTTCATCACCGCGCCAGTATGCTCCCGCTATGCTTGTCAGCTTAAAGGCTTTTATCGAACCGGTTGACGGCACGTGAGGACCGCGGCATAAGTCGGCAAAATCTCCCTGCTCGTACACGCTTACGGGCTCATTATCGGGCATCTCGGACAGAAGCTCTACCTTGTAATCCTCGTGCTTGTTTCTGAACAGATCTATTGCTTCGTTTTTTGACATTTCACGGCGGACAAGCGGGAGCTTGCGGCCGATAATTTCCTTCATTTTCTTTTCAATGCGCGGAAGGTCCTCAGGGGAGAACGCCTCATCATAATCAAAATCGTAATAAAAGCCGTCCTCGATTGACGGTCCGATCGTAATTTTTACTCCGGGAAACAGCTCTTTAACCGCCTGCGCCATGATATGAGCCGTGCTGTGCCGGTATATATCAAGGCCGCGTTCTGAGGCAGGCGATATGAACTCAATATCTGCCTCAGGCTGCACGGCGGCTGAAAGATCAACTTCCCTGCCGTTCATGCGCGCAGCGACCGGCTTGGGGTTCACATTGAGCGACCTGATGATTTCCTCCAGGCTGGTGCCCGGCTCAAACCGGTGCCCGGTTCCGTTAATGCGAATTGCTACGGTATCCATAACAGTGAATGGTCTGTGTATACAAGCGATAGGTACGTATGAACAGGCTAACGCTGGTGTCGTTCTCAGATTCTGATAAATAAAAAGGCACCATAAAGTATATTTTCATGATGCCGGTTTGTGTTTGAAAAATATGTGCTTACAAAATTCTTACGGACATATGAGTGAATATACTGTGTGAATGGTAGGCGCGGGCGGTTTCGAACCGCCGACTTCTACCGCGTCAAGGTAGCGCTCTCCCCCTGAGCTACGCGCCTATCCTCATGTAAATAATTTAAATTTAATAACAATTTGGCTAATCAAAGTCAAGAATTTATTTGGCATTTTTGCGATTTAAAAGATTTCGTGCCGTTGGTTGAGGCGCCTGTTTTGCACCCCCTCTGCTCAATCTCAAACGGCGAACCCGGCAGAAATTGCTTCTGTGGCAGTTCGCGCGGTATTGGTTATGCACCGCTGCAGCAATAACCCTCTGAAAAAGCATAACATATTATAAGGCACATAATTTGCTTTGATATTAATGATGATTGCAATGCCGCATATGATTGTGAGTTCAAAGCAGATATACGGGCTTTTTTATGATTAAGTGTATAGATTTTGGCGGTAAATATCAAAAAGAAAATGAAACAGCAGAAATAAGCGGTAAGCAGGCAGGTGTTTTAATTACCGGCGTTAAAACCCCTCGTGGCTGGAAAACGGCCGATTCTCCTTACGATCCGGAGCGTGAGGCTGCGGCCGCAGCGGAGGCTGCCGGCGGCACGGCACGGTGCGCGCTTGTGCTTGGTGCCGGATCAGGCTTTGTTGCCCGCGAGCTTTACAGCCGCGGGGTGAGCTCGATGCTTGTGATAACCGGAAGCAAAGCGCTTGCACGAAAAAACGCTGAAGCGCTTAATTCGTGCAGGAGCGATTCTTCAAGCGATATTACGCTCATTAATGCGACTTTACCGTCAGAGGAGCTTTTTGCGCAGGTCAGATCATTTGCCGGGCGGTGCTGCAGCTGTATGCTTGTTGAGCACCGGCGTGAGTGGGAAATTTTCCCCGGGCTTTTTTATCCGCTTTCAGTGTTTGCGGTCAGCATTTTGTCTCCTCAAGCAAAAGCGAATACCACAGAGATACCAAAAAAAATACTGTTCCCCTGCTCAGGACATCTGTTTGAGCCTGATGTTAAGCAGGCATTTGAGATGACCGGATGTGAGGTCATCGCAGAGAGCGCCTACCATCACAGCACGATGAATCCCCGCAAAGCCTGGGAGCTCATCGGGATGGTGAAACCAGATATGGTTTTTTCGATCAATAATAGAGGCTCGGATAAGTGCGGGTTTATTCCGGAAGCCTGCCTCAACATGGGGATCCCATGGTGTACATGGTTCCTTGATG
Source organism: uncultured Thermodesulfobacteriota bacterium (assembly GCA_964621615.1). Taxonomy (GTDB): domain Bacteria; phylum Desulfobacterota; class WTBG01; order CAIYCZ01; family CAIRTM01; genus CAZUMW01. Next base: position 12,908 of record CAZUMW010000014.1, on the reverse strand, counting down.
AGCCGCTGTTTCTTGTTCAAGAAGAATCGATAAGGCCGGAGCAGCGACGATTCGGATTTTGCTGGGACCATGCAGGGCTGGAGTCGTGCAGAAGTTTAGGGTTTTACCATACAGGGGCATTGCCGCTTGCCACAAACCCCGACCATTTTTCTCCGGGTGAGGGCATACGGGAACTCAGGGACAGAATCGTGTATGTGGGGAGTCCGTCATTCGGAAATGAAGAAAAGTATTTTGCAGCGCTTATGAATGATCCTGCTGCGCAGAGGATCGCCGAGGCGGTGAAGGATCAGATTATTGCAAAGCGCCGCATGCCGGAACCGGATCACATAGACTATCTTATACGGGATGCAGGTGGGCGGCAGGATCGTTTTCCGGAACAGGTGAAAAAGAGGCTTCCGGCATTCTGCCTGTTTCGTGCAAATCGCGGCTATCGCATACAAGCCCTGTCAGCACTCGCTCCGCTCAGCCCGGTTGTGTTTGGTGACGGCTGGGAGGGGCTGCTGCCGGATGAAATAGAAATCAGAGGCTATGTCGATTATTACCGCGAACTTCCACGGATTTACCGTTCGGATGCCGTTCATCTGTCCCTCACTCATCTGCAGATGCGATCATATCCTAATCAGCGGGTATTTGACGCCGGAGCGTGCGGCAGTGCTGTGATCACAGATTATCTCTGCGGATGGCAATCATTGTTCGGCAGCGGATTCAAAGATCTCATTTTTCACAGTATTGATGAGCTCTATGATAGAGCTGCTCATCTGCAGTCCAGCCCATCCGTGCGAAATCAGCTGGCGGAAGCGCTCAAAGACGAGGTGATACTTAATCACACAATAGGACACAGAATAAACAGCATATTTGAGGTTATGACAAATGATATATCTTCACGGAAGCAGCGGATACCGGTGCCGGCGTGACAGCGGGGTGCTGCCCGGCAGCATATGTGTGGTTCCATTCTCAAGCGGCGCGAATAAAAATACTTATTCTGAAACGTTTATTGAATCAACCAGGAAAGACTGTCTGTCACGTACGGTTGCAAGCGCAGCAGAATATTTTGAGCAGGTATTTATTACAACCGCAAATCGTTATGATTTTATAATCGCCAGCGGATTCGGAAGCAGTGTTACTGCCTTTTTTATATCAGGAATACAGTCGCGGGAGCTGCTTTTGTGTTTCAGCCTTCTTGTTTTTCAGGATTTGCTGCACAGGGGCAGGCTTGAGGCGGACTATGTGTGTTACAATGAATTTGACAGCGAGCTTTTTTTTGAAGATATACATACCGATGCGGCACTTCTGGATTCATCGCTGTTTATCAGTCCCGTTCTTGTTGAAAGATATGCCGGACGCAACCGCGATGTTCCGGGAATACCAGTTCTGTATAGAGGGCAGAAATATTTTGCACATACGGGTGCTGCGGTCGCAGATGCCTGTGATGGATATTACGTGCCTGATGAGCTGAGCGAGCTTTGCTCAAGTGCTTGGCTGTGTACACGCAGACTGTTTTTAACCCTCCCCATTGTGGAAATTGTTAAAGATTCAGGGTGTAAAACCCCCCGGCTTTCTGAGATCACCTCACATGCACATCCAATGAAAGCATGTCGGTGGAGCAGGTGTTTTGCGCAACGGCATCACCGTGATATCATTTACCGTAAAGTGGTTGGCAATTCATAGTGATTTAATTACGGCTGAATAGCTCCCAGCTGTGCAGAGCTTAACCGCGAGTAACTCTCCGCGCTCCCCCCTTTGATCCTTGTTATGCACCGGTGTCGTTATGTTTTTTTATGACCGCGTTTGTTGATAAAAAAAGGAAAACGTGATAAGAAGAAAAGCAGCATATGAATAAGTTTGGTTTGGAGATGGTTTAAAATAACAACAAATATCAAGTAATTGATCAAATAAGTTAACACAGGGGATTAACACATAATGGCCGGCGTACATGATTGCGCAGCACGTATTCAGGAACTCAAAAAGCAGCTTAATGCGATTATACTGGTTCACAATTATCAGCCGCCCGAGATTCAGGATATCGGTGATGTCTGCGGCGACTCCCTCGAGCTCAGCAGAAAAGCTGCCGGTGTGGATTCTGATGTCATTGTATTTTGCGGGGTTCAGTTTATGGCCGAAACAGCTGCCATTCTATCTCCCGGCAAAACCGTTCTGCTGCCTGACAGGACGGCGGGGTGTCCAATGGCAGATATGGTTACTGCAGAAATGGTGAAAAACATGCGAAAGCAGCATAGCGACGCGATGGTGGTGAGCTATGTAAACACATCTGCTGCAGTGAAGGCGGAAAGTGACTATTGCTGTACATCAGGAAATGCCGTAAATGTCATAAAGGCTGTTACTCAGTCGGGGAGACCGATAATTTTCACTCCTGATCAGAATCTGGGGTCATATGTATGTACGCAGACCGGTACCGATATGCTTTTGTGTGAAGGGTACTGCCCAGTGCACGTGAATATCACGGCACAGGATATTCAGCATGCACGGCAAAACTATCCTGAAGCCCGTGTTATGGTACATCCGGAGTGCAGGCCGGAGGTTGCCGGCATTGCAGACGCAGTTGTCAGTACCAGCGGCATGCTGCGCTATGTTGCTGAGACAGATGCCCACACCTATATTGTCGGCACAGAAATCGGAATGCTCTATCCTCTTAAAAAGCATTATCCGGACAGGAGATTTATACCTGCAACAGAAAAAGCTGTGTGTCACGATATGAAGCGAATAACCCTCCGGAAAATTGTACGCTCCATGGAAAACCGCTCCCCGGTCATTACCGTTAAAACCGAAGTGGGTGACCCGGCCCGAAAAGCCCTTGAGCGGATGCTGCAGATAACATGAGTGCTGCTGTCGATATCGTACTTGTTAAAACCGGCAACCCGGGCAATATCGGCTCAGTCGCCCGGGCAATGAAAAACATGGGTTTTCATTCAGTTACGCTGGTTGCGCCGCGATGTGCTATTGATGATCAATCATACTGTATGGCAACCCATGGCGCAGATATTCTTCACAGCGTACAGACTGCAGATACTTTGCGCAGCGCTCTGTCGGACGCCACCTATGTTTTCGGTACCACCGCCCGCGGCCGCAGGCTCAGGAAAAACCTGACGCCTCAGGATATGGCCGGTGTTATTGCAGCAGGAACCCGATCGGAGCGGTATGCGATTGTATTCGGGCCTGAGGACCGGGGCCTCACTAACAGCGAGCTTGACCTGTGTGACGAGGTGATAACTATACCAACAGCAGATGTGGCGTCCTCTCTCAACATATCACATGCAGTTATGATCTGCTGCTATGAAATATATAAAAGCATGCATACAGAAACATGCAGACGTCCCGCACGAACTCCCGCACGGTCTGAAAAAACAGAGCAAATGTATGATCATATGCGGTATGCGCTGCTTGATATCGGCTACTTGAATCCGCAAAACCCCGATCTTGTTCTTGGACATATTCGAAGGATTCTTTCCCGTGCTGCCCTGTCGGAAAAGGAGGTGCGCATTATACGCGGAATCTTCAGGCAGCTGACCTGGTATATCCGCAACCTCAAAAAGAACAGGCCATAAAGGGGTGGGATAATCAAGCCTTTGATTTATCACTGATAAGAGTTTTTTTGATGTATGCTGACAAGAAATCTTCGCATAGATTACACAGGTAACCATCATGGTGCCTTATTCGCCTTTTTATTGTCTGCTTCGGGGTTTAAAACCCTCGCCTTCCCCGCAGAGCGGGATCTTCGATAGGCGAAGAATGATTATTGGCTCAGAACGTGCTGTTCGTATAGGGTGCTTACCCTCAGGAGAATTTTTGTAGTTATGTGTTTTTCCTTTAGTCCCGACATGTCGGGAAAACTGAATCCACCGGCTTGTAGCCGGTGGTAGTTCAATTTCCTGGTGATAAGCGGACATTGCATGACATCCTGTCGTTGAAGGCAGGATATCGAATATGTTGTGCTTGAGTGAACCGGTGTTGTCACCATTATATCGGCATAAACAAATATTTTATATCAAACGTGTCCAAAATATATTAAAGCAATAAACAAAAGCCGGTTCGGGCGGGTCTCTGCGCAGCCGCCGCCATATGAAACCACACTTCATGGACGGCCCGATACCGCTCACTCTACTCAGGAACAGGCATTTTGCAGGGATTATTCCAAACAGCAACTTCCTCCGGGCCGTGTGTCTACTGAAATGTAACGGCACATGCCGCTGCATAACCTCTTCACGTGTTGCGGGGGCTTTGCAGAGCCCCGCCCGAACCGGCTTCGTTGCATTATTTTAGAAACCAGTGATTTGACATTTATGAAAGATGTTTTATAATTTTTTATATAGTAGTTTGAGAGTATTATTCTTTTTAATCATGTTTATAACCCTGTGTTTGGAGGTATGAAACATGAAACCCGAAGACTTCACCTGGCAGGAAAACAGCAGAGCCATGTATGATGCGACGGTAAAAGCAGCTCCGGCGTTTGTACGCCCGATACTGAAGAGCAAGCTTCTGCGAGCGATCAGAGAAAAAGCCGGCGTTTCAGGCGTAGTAACGGAAGCAGTTTTTTTTGACGGTCTCAAAGCTGCTACGCCTGAGGATAAGCTTGGGAAAATAATGGGCGAGCTGGAAAAGCTCAGAACCCCCTGAGAAGCACATTTGAAAATATTCAGGTTCCCGCCGCTTCAAACTTCTGACAGCTGTATTTCCATATAATCCGTGTCAGATTAAGTTTTGACACAATGACGGAGTTTATCATCCGGGAGGACGGATCACGGCAAGAGTTTATCATTGAATGAGATAAATTAAACCGGCAGCTCTTCTGAGCCGAGCACCGCGATGCGTCTGACCGCGTTGCGTATTAAGGCCTGCGTATCCGGGGGGAGCTGTAAAAAACGAACGCCGACGCCTGAATCAGCTCCATCAAAGCCGGTATGCACCCAGACAACTTTTGCAGGGACAGCAACCTGGTCATCCTCAGACAGTGCAAACCGTATTTCAATGATATCACCATTGCCGGGAGGGTCAGGCGTGTAAAGGTACATTCCGTCTACTGACAGGTTGCTGCTGTGGGATATAAGATAATCGTCATCATGGATATAAATTATTTTCAGACATTTGGCGACCCGCATATTTTTTCTTCGTTCAGTCATTGAACATATCCAAGTTCTTTAAGCTTTTCACGCATAGACTGCGAAACGTTTACCTTTGAGGTGCTGGTTCCTTTCTGCAGCCCTTTGCGAAAATCCAAAAGGGAGCGTTTCATCGCAGCGGCTGCATCCCTGTTTATATGCGCTATATTGGTTTGTTCATCCGGGTCCTGATCGAGATCGTACAGGCGATCAATCGGTGCGCCTAGAAATGTGCCGCCGTGTATGTATTTGAATCGGCCGTATCTTATTGTACTGAAATTAATTTTTGCATTATATTCTGAAAAAACAGTCAACGAAAGATCTGTGCCGCGCACGGCAGGCATGAGAGATACGCCTGAAAAGGTATGCCTGTTGTTGCCGAACAGATGGTCGAGCAGAGTCGGTGTGAGGTCTATATGTCGAGTCAGCTGCTCAATAATCCGTGAGCTCGTCTGACCGGGAAATTTCATCAGCAGCGGCACCCTGATCACGGTATCGTAGAAATCGATACCATGGCCGATAAATCGGTGTTCGTGCGTGAAAAACTCTTCCCCGTGGTCAGCCGACACAATAATGAGGGAAGAATCAAAGCGGCCTGATTTTTTAAGTGCTGTAAAAAGGCGTCCGATTTCCCGGTCAGTATACTCGATTTCCCCGTCCTGTCTGTTGCTCAAATAGAGACCGTCTCTTTCGGTCATGCCCATGGCCACATAGTCCTCCGGCCTTCGCCATGCGGTGGAGCAGTCAGGGCGAACCGTGCCGCGATAATTATCGACATATTTATTTCTATATGGCTCAGGTGCATTATACGGGCAGTGCGGGTCAAAATAATGAAGCCACAGAAAAAGCGGCTTATTGACCGGAGCATTACGTATTATGTGAAGAGCATTGTCGGTCATGGCTTCAGCGCCGGAGCGCGGCTTCATAACATGATAGCGGACAAACCCCTGGTCAAGGTTGAATTTTTTTCTCAAAGGAAGGGCGGCAAGGGATGCGGCAGTATAATAGCCCTTTTGTTTCAATAGTTCTGCAAGTGTAATTAACGAATCGTCGAGCTTTTCACCCAGCACATCCTGAATTCCGAGCTCGGTTGGGTACCGTGATGTCATCAGTGACGCTATTGCCGGAAATGTCCAGGGCGCGTTTGTGAAATGGCGGGTAAATATGAATGATTGTGATGCAAAATCATCAAGATACGGGGTGATATGTTTGCCGTAGCCGTGAGTCTCGAGCTTATAGGCAGGAAGTGCATCGACGGTGATAAGGATGGTATCAGGCGGGGACGCGGCTTTTCGGGGTGCAAAGATGACATATGCACCAGCGAGAGCGCCGATGAGTATGCAGCATACTGATGTAATAATAACGGTACGGTTTTTGGGGCGGTACATTTGGTGGATCTATCTCCCGGGTGAGGGGTGGCAGTTAGCGGTATTGATCAGAGCCGGTCCATGTTCGGTAGTGAAAGCTATTGTTTTCGAAAACAAGAAACGGCCCTTCAGTGTCGCTCCAGTCACCGAGAGCGAAAAAGCGTCCCTCTGCGTAGTTTTTAAACATATGCTGATGACAGTGGCCGCATATGATGGAGTCTATGCCCCGGCTCAGCACCTCCTCAATGGCTTCGTCGGTGAAGGACAGGCGCTTTTTGTCCTGTGCTGAAATGACAGCTTTGCTTTTTATGATAAACCGGCGTGCAATATAATTTTCAATGATACCGGGAAGCACACGGTCGAGCAGCCTGAACAGCGGCCACATCCTTTTCTTATATTGAATAAATTCGACATCGTCAGTGCACAGGGCATGACCGTGCGTAAGATATACCCGTTCATTTGCGAGTATTATCTCAGCCTCTTCTCCTAAAAAATCAATCCCGTAACAATTCAATGTGTCTGCAGTCAGCAAAAAATCCCTGTTGCCGAACAGAAATGACGGGGTTGAACCTGCATCGCGTATGTTTTTGAGGCTCAAAAATACATCACGAAAGTCAGCCCGTACCCTGGCGTTGTTTGCCCAGAAATCAAACAGATCGCCGAGTATGTAGAGGTTTGAGGCGGTCTTCCTGACCATTTCACAAAAAGAGACAAACAGCTGTTTTCTACGCTCGTTTTGAGCGCTCAGATGTATATCGGCAATAAAAAAAGCGTTTTTCATTTGCGGTTGTTTTTAATGTGATGTTTTGTGATAATGAGTGTACACTGTAGATAACATACCTGCAAACATGCCTGCAAATGAAATAATGCAATGTACCTGATTCGAATTACCGGTTACATCCATTTTGGCCTTTTTTCCCCATATGCAAGGCGGAAGCGTTTCCTTTTTCTACGCGGGGCAGGTGAGATTTCTTGAGGCGGGAATATAATCCGATGAGAAAAAAAAATGCAGCAGCCTGTAGTTATTGTATGAAGGCCTTTACGGCAGCAGTATATATTGTAATGATTGTCTGCTGTATGCCCGCGCTCTGTTATTCAATAGAAAATAAAGATATTACAGCTAGAAGAAAACCTCTTCTTCATACGTTTGTTGAGGTCAAAGTCAGAGGCCCCGGGGCTGCAGAGGCTATTGATTCCGCTTTTGAGTGTATGGTCCATATAAACGGCCTTTTAAATAATTACAGCGATTCAAGTGAAGTATCACAGATTAACCGCAATGCCGGCATTTCGCCTGTTCCGATAAGCAGTGAGACATATGCTGCTCTTAACAAAGCGCAGCAGTACTGCCGTCTGACCGGCGGCGCATTTGATTTCACCATCGGTCCGCTGTTGAAAATATGGGGCTTCTGCAATGATATACCTGGAGCCGATACCCCGGCTCCTCCTGCTGCTGCTCTTTCGCGTGCGCGAAGCCTTGTTGATTACAGTTCTTTGCGGCTTGATAACAGCACAGCCGGCTCAGCGAGGGCCTTTCTTGGAAAAAAGGGGATGTGGATAGATGTCGGCGCATTTTCCAAGGGGTATGTTGCAGACCGCGCAATGGAGCAGCTGCATCGCTCAGGTATACGCAATGCATTAATTGCAGCCGGGGGAACAATCTGCGCCCGGGGATGTAAGCAGGGCGGTAAGCCGTGGAAAATCGGCATACGTCATCCACGGAAACAGGGTTCGTTTTTGACGGTTATTGAGCTTCACAACCGGTGTGTATCAACATCAGGCGATTATGAGCGTTATTATACCCGAAAAAAGAAGCGCATAACCCACATTATCGATCCCAGAAGCGGTAAGCCGGTTGAAACCATGCAGTCAGTGACGGTGATCGGCAGCAGCGGTATGCAGACAGACACACTATCGACCGCACTGTTTGTGCTCGGGCCACAAGAAGGAAAGCGCTGCATAGAGCGAATCCCTGACGTCGAGGCGCTGCTGGTCGACAGCTCCGGAACGATACATATGTCTTCGGGCTGGCCACAAAAAAAGGTTGTTTATTAAACACGCACGATCAATGTACTATACTCACTCGTCGTCTATCGACAGCACCTCGATTTTTTTCAGCATCTGAATCTTTTTTTTGAATTTTCCGGAAAATTGAGAGCCGGCACAGTCGCCTTCCAGGAAGAGCGCATAATCTGCAACCCCTGTTTTTTCACCTTTTTTTAATGATCGGGGAAAATCGTCGGTGGCGTTAACCATGGTGCCTGAATTCAGTGATACAGCTATTTCCGGCTCTGAAGGCGATGTTCCGATATGAACACGGCTGATGGATTCTATATCAAGGCGTCGATCGATGACGCGCACCCTGCTCGTCTGGTTGTCAATCGGCTCGATTGACTGCACTATGAGATTTTTCGTGTAGAGATGATACGGTTTTAAAAATGCTGTTTCACCCCGTTCTTCCCACCAGTAATGAAATACGCAGTTTTCAAGGGTTCTTGTATCTCCGTTTTTCAGGGTTATCCTCATAGTGACAAACGGCGGTTCCGGTGTTTTAACGCATCCGACTGCTGCTGAATATAGCAATACAGCAAGCAGAGACATACATCGAAGACGGTTAGCTGGCGACAGGGCAGCAAAGCACATTGCGCATCTCCTTTCAGACTGATAATCTCCGGCTAAAAGTATTGGAAATTTTTTGTTAAAATATGGTATGTAAGCACCTATTGTACAGAATTACAATTAATTTATCAGTATAAAATATACATCATGGATCTTGAACACATTTTTGTGCAGATGAAGCGCTTCCCAAAGGTCGACCTTCACCGGCACCTTGAGGGCAGCGTTTCTGCCGAGACACTGCTCAGGCTGGCGGACACATACGGAGGCGACCTGCCTGCATATAATCTGGAGAGCCTGCGCCCCTTTATTGAGATTAAAGACGATCCCCCCGGATTTAAGCATTTTCTTAATAAGTTCAAAGTGCTGAGAGCCTTTTATACATCACGCGCGGCAATAGGTGAAGCCGCCTATACTGCTGTCAGAGATGCTGCCGAGGACAATGTGAAATATCTCGAACTTCGCTACAGCCCATCCCATTTTGCAGCGCGGGGACAGTTCGATGAGCGCGATGTCGTTGATGTTGTTCACAATGCCATTCAGCGGGCAGCCGAAGATTTCGAGATAATAGTTGTGCCGATCTTGACAATCAGCAGAGACTACGGGTATGAGCTTGCACGAAATACCGTGGACCTTGCCTTACGCCTGCCGCCGGGATATTTTTGCGGGCTTGATATCGCCGGTGATGAGGTCAACAATTCCGCCCTGCCGTTTGCCGAGCTGTTCAAATCCTTTAAGCGCGGGGGGCGTCGTCTGACAGTGCATGCGGGAGAAGTATGCGGTGCGGAAAATGTTCGCCAGGCGGTGCTTCAGTTTAATACCGACAGAATAGGGCACGGCATTCATGCTGCTGAATCAGAGGATGTGATGGCACTGCTTAGGGAAATGAATGTTTTGCTTGAAGTGTGCCTTACCAGCAATATACATACGGGCGTTGTTGATTCATTGAAAAACCATCCGTTTGCCCGGCTTATTCGATGCGGTGTACCGGTATGCCTCAACACCGACGATCCCGCGATTTCATCGATAACTCTCACCGATGATTATGTCAACGCAGTCAGCGAGCTCGGAGTTACTGAACATCAGCTGCGCAAAATGAACCTTGATGCCCTTGATCATGCTTTTTACAGCAATAAGGAAGAGCTGAAGCAGAAACTCAGCCATCACTGGCAATGACCGCTTGCAATATTTCTCACATTACAAATCTGATATTCATGTAAAAAAACGGAACAATGCTGCATGCGCTCGATCGTAATATGTACGGTGACGTAAAAAAAGAACAATTTCTCTCCGAAAGTTTTTGCTTTCTTTAGTGTTTACACATCAGGGCCCTTGAATCGTTGTGCGGTCTGTGGTGTTTCCGTTTGTTTGTGTTCACGGCGTAGCGCAGGCAACAAAAAGGGATTCAAAGCGAGTGTCGAATAATAAAAGTGACGAAGAGCTTATCGGCCGCGCAGCCGAAGGGGATAAAGAGGCCTTTGCCGATATTGTCAGACGATATCAGTCACGTATTTTCAAACTGGCGTACCGTTTTACGGGAAACAGCGAACAGGCGCGGGAGCTTGCCCAGGATATTTTTCTGAAAGTGTATAAGGCAGCCGGCACATATGTCGTTAAGGCACGGTTCCAGACATGGCTTTATCGCATCGCTACGAATCACTGCTTGAATGCGGTGAGAAAATCGCGAAGAGAACATTCAGCCGATAATGAAACCCTGTCTGCATTATATCACAGAGATGACAGTCGGAGCGATATCACGCCCCGGGAGGCGGCTGAGCGAACAGAGCGCGTACAAATGGTGCAGAATGCGCTTGCAAATATTCCTGAGCGGCAGAGAATGGCCATTGTGCTGCTCAGATATGAGAATATGTCCTATAGAGAGATAGCCCGCACTATGCAGTGTTCGGTAGCGGCAATTGAGTCTCTTGTTTTCAGAGGTATGCAGAATCTCAAGTCTCAGTTATCAAAGCTTATAAACTGAGCACTATTAATGAAAGGGCGCGTAATGCGATGTAAAAAAGTCATCCGCCTTATCCCGGCATACCATGACGGCGAATTATCAACACGGAAGCGTGAGCTGGTTCTGCACCATCTGCGGCACTGCGCGCGCTGCAGAGCCGAGGCCGAGCGCCATGCTTCCGTCTGTGATTTGCTCATGCGGCTTCCCCAGCCGCCGCAAACGCCCGATATTCTTTCCGGCGTGCAGCGCTCCCTTGATTCTTCTGCTCAAGCCCGCACTTTCGAGAAGTTGCGGTATGCCTTTACAGGGATGCTGCGGTATCAGCTTTCAGGTGCTGTTGCTGCTGTAATGATTATGTGCTTTGCTGCAGGGTTTTATATGTCCTGGGCTGCTGCTGAATATCGAGGGGCCGGAATTTCTCACACATCGCTTCCGGTAGAGCTGTTTGCTGCGGCGCCTCCGGAAACCCTGCAGGATGCCTATATAGCGCTTACACAAAACGGAGGGTGAATTCATATATGAACAGCAGAACACTGTCAGTACTGTTAATACTGTCACTATGCATTAACTGCGCTGCTGCGGGCGCGCTCGTGCACTGTTTTTTCTTTGACGGGACCGGGGGCCGATATGCTCAGCCTGATCAGGGAACACGCTTTGCCGGAGAGCCGCCGGCTGATAAGCCAGCGCAGGGCGTTCTTAAAAGAAGGGGGCGCGGCATAGGCAGGCTGGTTCGCTCACAGCGCGAGCGCATACGCACGCTCCAGGATGACCTGATTGATCAGATGATGGAAGACCGTCCCGACCGGGAAGCAATTTTCTCTCTGTGTGAGAGTATTTCTCATCACCAGGCTGCACTCCAGAAATCGATCGTTGAAAAAATTCTTGAAGATATTAAAAATCTTCCGCCTGAGCGTAAGAAGCAGTACCTTACAGCAATAAAAAAGCGCATGCAGCGGGGCGGCCCCGGCGGCGGAGGCCGGCGCCACAGTCAGGCGGGCAGAATGCGGGGGAGCCTGCCGGATAGATAAATTTAATACATATTCAAGGGGTTACATTATGAAAGTATGTGCATTTGTCGGCAGTCCGAGAAAAAGCGGCAATTCTGATGTTATGGCTGATGCCTTTCTTGAGGGTGCACGCTCAGCCGGGGCAGAAACACAAAAATATTTTCTTGCCGATTGTGATATAAACCAGTGCCAGGGGTGTTTCAGAAGCTGTATCGTAAATCCGGGAATGCGGTGTGCAGTCTTCAGAGATGATATGGATATGCTGCTTGATGAAATGGTAAGCTCAGACGTTGTTTTTTTTACCTCTCCGCTGTACTGTGCCGGGTACTCATCGATAATGGCACGTTTTTTTGAACGGTGCCTGCCGTTGTGGGAAGTGGAGCTGACCGGACAGCCAGGCACGCCGCAGGCATTTAATTTTAAGCATGTACCCACAAAAGATAAAAAAGCCGCTGTGGGGCTTGTCCAGGATTTTAAAGATAAAAGTGTGGGCATTCAGGCGATTGAAGCTTTTGAGCACAATATTACTAAAATCTATATGATGAATTTGATTGATATCATCCATGTGGGGGATGTTCGAGATGTGGGTGACTTGAAAAAAAAGCAGGATGAGCTTGATCATATCCGTAACCGCGGCAGGGCTGCCATTGACGGTTAATTATATGATGTAATTTATGTTATTTTAATGTATAAAATTAAATTATATTCGAAGAAATGTTAAGGTTCACCAATTTTGACCGATACAGACTTACAACAGCATACAAAAAAATAAGAAATTTATAACATTAAACGGTGAATTGAACTACCACCGGCTACAAGCCGGTGGATTCAGTTTTCCCGACGTGTC
>CAZUMW010000013.1:0-97717 GCA_964621615.1 uncultured Thermodesulfobacteriota bacterium | reverse complement strand
TTGTAACGATGTTAAAATACCACGCAGTCGGGGCGGTGATGACAGTACGGGCAGAGTGCCCCGGTTTGTCAACTGCTTTGAGTTGTTTGTTTTTGCAGCCGCTTAGAGCGGCTCATTAATCAGGCCTGCAGCTTTGCCGCAGGTTATGATTGCATGTGCCTGTTAGCGATGCTAACGGTCCGTTAACCGGCGGAGCACCGGCAGTGAAACGTCTATACTATGTCTGACTGAGATACGAAGGAGCTTGCTGCGTATCAGAGCCTTCCCTATCAGCGGCTCGTATCGGTAATACAACCTGCACAGGGCTTTCCCCGAAGCTGTTTTATGCAGAACGGTGTCCCGAAAGGACCGCAGCTCATTTAGGCGTGGATCGTCGCCGCCGAGCGCCTGCTCAAGCGCACAGGAGTCGGCGTTTTGATCCCCGCCGCCGGTTTCATTATCCGCATCCTGAGTTTCGTTGTCCGGAGCGCCGCTGCCGAAAAGAGCGTCTGCCGTATTTACAATGCACCGGGCAAACTCCGGGCCGGCTGCCTTGTTTGCGGCTGTGTTGGGATGTGAGTCAGAGCTGAAGTGGCTCTGCTCGTAATCATACTTCAGGCAGTTTTCTTTTCCTCTTGCCGGATTGCTGCCGCTTTCAGCCACAATGCCCCAGAAGTCAAAAACGGCGATGTTGGGATGGCCTTTTCCGTCTTCGGTCAGAAAGTCGTTTTGTACCCAGTGGACAAACTGCCGGGCGCGTTCGGCTTCATCGGCGGTTGTTGCCAGCCGGTGAAGCGGTGCGAGCGTCCACAGAATAAACCCTGTATCCGGGTAGCTGTCCATCATGTCTCGGAGAGCCCGGTAGTACAGCTTGTAATTTTCAAGGGATTTTGTTTGTGAGCCTTCCTGCGGGGTTCCGGTATCTTCCTGTATGGCCGCTCCGGGAAAGCAGTGCTTGTAGATGATCACATCATAGTCCCGGCAGAGCGTATCGATGCATTCAATGCTCGGGTTTCCTGAATCGCAGGCGCCGTTAATCCACAGGTTCCAGTAATCGTACGGGTAATTCGCCCAGTCGTAGGGAGAGTCGGGATAGTTGCGCTCAGTTATCTGATATGCGTTCCCGTGCCCTGAATTGTATTTGTCGATCCAATCCGGCACGCCGCCTTCATAGTAGACGCCTTCGCCGGTCGAGTGGTGCAGAAATAGTATGCGAATGTCCGCGGCGTGCAGCCTTAAGGGGCTGAGGGAGAAAAAGGCGAGAAGAACCACCCCGATGCATGCGGCTGTTATTTTATTGTGTCTATACATATTGCCCCCCTCCTTTATCGGTTGTTTTCTGCTTGTAATATCATATGCTGCGCAGGAAAAGAAGCACTATGTGTGCACTGCAGCCCTGCTTGACAACCCTCTGATAAACATGGATAATATGTACTGCTGATCAGAATGGGTGTCTGATAGACAGACGGACTTGTACAGAATATGAACCTGCCGGGTACGCCGACGGTATCATTCATTGCATCCCTGCCGGTCCTGCCCCGCCGAAAGCACAAGGAAAACGCAATCATGTTCAACAGCACCTGTGAATCAATGAATCCCAAAGACCTGCGCGATCTGCAGCTCGAGCGGCTTAAATGGTCGGTTGCGCATGCCTACGATCACAATGCATTATACAGGCGGAAATTCGATGATGCGGGCTTTCACCCCAGCCAGCTGACTTCCTTTGACGATATGCGGCGCATTCCGTTTCTGTGCAAGCAGGAAATGCGCGACAGCTATCCGTACGGCCTTTTTGCCGTGCCGCTATCCGATGTGATCAGAGTGCACTGCTCGTCCGGAACCACGGGCAATGCAACCGTCGCCGGCTATACCCGCACCGATATTGAGACCTTTGCAGAGCTTGTGGCCCGCTCTCTGACATCGTTCGGCGGTTCCGCACAGGATGTCGTCCAGGTCGCCTACGGATACGGACTTTTTACCGGCGGGCTTGGGCTGCACTACGGCGCTGAAAAGCTCGGTGCTGTTACAGTGCCCATTTCAGGCGGCAACACCGAGCGCCAGCTGATGCTCATCAGAGATTTCGGTACGACCATGCTTGCCTGCACCCCCTCATATGCATTAAACATCGCCGACTATATTGAGAACAAAAAACCTGATTTTGACATACGCAGCACCAGCCTCAGAGCCGGCGTGTTCGGCGCAGAGCCGTGGACGGATGCGATGCGCCGGCAGATCGAGGCCCGGCTGGGTATCGAGGCCTATGATATTTACGGGCTGAGCGAGGTTATCGGCCCCGGCGTATCGGCCGAGTGCAGAGAAAAAAGCGGGCTGCATATTTTTGAGGATCACTTTTATGCTGAAATTATCGACCCGGAAACAGGCGAGGTGCTTCCTGAGGGCGAGCAGGGTGAGATAGTCTATACCTCCCTTACAAAGGAGGCGTGTCCGGTCATCCGCTACCGCTCGCGCGATATAACGCGCCTGTTCCGCGACAGCTGCAGGTGCGGGAGGACGCTTGTCAAGATGGAGAAAGTGACCGGCAGGTCAGATGACATGCTCATCGTCCGGGGCGTGAACGTGTTTCCATCCCAGATAGAAGCGGTGCTTATGGACGTTGAGGGTGCCGAGCCGCACTATCAGATTGTTCTTGACCGCACGGGAGCGCTTGACGAAATAGAGGTGATGGTTGAGGTCAACGAGAAGATTTTCTCTGATGAACTGAAAGTAATGAATCAGCTGTCAAAGCACATTAACGACCGGTTCCGCAGCGCGCTGGGCATATCCGCCAAAGTGACGCTTGTCGAGCCGATGACGATCGAGCGCAGCGCCGGTAAGGCCGTGCGCGTTCTTGATAAGAGAAATCTTTAGAAAGGCAGGCTGCAATGAACGTCCCTCAGCTTTCGGTGTTTATTGAAAACAGGCCCGGTCACCTTGAGCAGGTGCTGAAAGTTCTTGCCGATGAAAAGATAAACATTATAACGCTGACCATAGCTGAATCGTCGGATTTCGGTATCCTGCGCATGATTGTAAGCGATGCGGAAAAAGGGGCCGGCGCTCTTAAAAAAAACGCCATTACCTGTTCAATAACCGACGTGCTTGCCATAGAAATCGGCGATGCGCCCGGCTCGCTGCACCGCGCGGTCGAAACCTTTGGAAAGCGCGGGCTGAACATCGAGTATATGTATGCCTTTACCGAGAAGCGCGGCGGCAAGGCGGTGATGATATTCAGGTTTGACGACATCCGTGCCGCGCAGCACGCGCTTGTCGAAGAGGGCTACAACATCCTGCGGCGGATAGATATTATCGGAGCATAGGTCATGGACACACGGGTTTTACTCGGAAATGAGGCCGTTGCACGGGGGGCGTATGAGGCGGGCTGCCGCGTGGCGGCGGCATACCCCGGCACCCCCAGCACGGAGATTCTTGAAACCATTGCGCGGGAATATCCTGATATAGCCGCGCAGTGGTCGCCGAATGAAAAGGTTGCCCTTGAGGTTGCCGCCGGCGCATCCGTTGCGGGCGCCCGCACGCTTGCAGCGATGAAGCACGTGGGCCTCAATGTTGCGGCCGACCCCCTTTTTACCATCTCCTATGCGGGAGTAAACGGCGGGCTGGTCGTCATCAACGCAGACGACCCCGGCGCATGGAGCTCCCAGAACGAGCAGGACAACCGGCATATGGCCCGGGCGGCAAAGCTCCCGATGCTTTCGCCCTCGAGCCCGGAGGAGGCACGGGAATTCACCCGCGCAGCATTTGATATTTCAGAGCGCTTCGATCGCCCGGTTATAGTGCGCATCACAACGCGGATCGCACATTCCCGGGGGGTGGTATTCTGCAGCGGCCGGGAGCAGGCCCCGCTGCGCGAGTTTGTGAGGAGCCCGCAGAAGTATGTCATGATACCCGCGCACGCGCGCCCCCGGCACGCCTTTATTGAAAAAAAGCTTGTAGAGCTAAAAGATTTTTCAAACACTTCGGGGCTGAACCGGATCGAGTGGGCCGGCAGAAAGCGGGGCATTATTGCAGACAGCGTATCCTATACCTATGTGAAGGAAACCTGCCCTGACGATTCAGTGCTGAAAACAGGTATGGTGTGGCCGCTGCCCGATCAGCTGATACGCGAATTCGCCTCAGGGGTGGAAACGCTTTACGTGGTCGAGGAGCTTGACCCGTTTATTGAAGATTATGTAAAAGCGCTTGGCTTGACCGTGACCGGTAAGGACATGCTTCCCCTGACCGGTGAGCTGACCCCTGATATCGTTGACCGTGCGATTAACGGCAGGCATCCCGAACAGCAGCCCGGCTATCCGGGTGATATTCCGGGTCGGCCGCCCGGCCTGTGCAGGGGCTGTCCTCATGGGTTTGTGTTTCAGGTGCTGCACAAGCTCGATCTTGTGGTTAACGGAGATATCGGCTGCTACACTCTTGCGGTTCTGCCGCCCTACAGCGCTATGCATACCCAGTTCTGTATGGGGGCGAGCATCGGCATGCATTTGGGATTTGAAAAAGCCCGGGGTGAAGAGATGGCACGCAGCAGCGTTGCGGTTATCGGGGATTCCACCTTTGTGCATTCCGGCATAACACCGCTTATCGATCTGGTGTACAATAAGGGCACCGGCACGGTGATTATTCTTGACAACCGAACGACCGCCATGACGGGTCATCAGGAGCACCCCGCCACCGGCAAGACCCTTATGGGGCAGGAGACACACCGGCTTGATTTTGAAATGCTTGTTCGCGCGGTCGGGGTGAAGCGTGTGGTGACGGCGGATCCCCGCGACACCGATGCATTTGAGCGCATTGTGCGCGAGGAGGTTGCCGCCCGCGAGCCGTCGGTCATAATTTCCTCCCGGCCGTGTATACTGAAGCGATAGGAGCAGCGATATGACAAATGTAGTTTTTGCCGGAGTGGGCGGGCAGGGCGTTATCCTGGCAGAGCGGGTGCTTATGGAAGCGGCGAAAAATGCCGGGCTCGACGTTAAGGGCTCTGAGGTACACGGCATGGCGCAGCGCGGAGGCAGCGTGGACTGTCACGTGCGCTTCGGTGAGCAGGTGCACTCCCCGCTTATTAAAAAGGCAGCTGCCGATTATGTCGTCAGCTTTGAGCAGCTGGAGGCGCTGCGGGCGCTGCCCCTGCTTGCGCCGGACGGCCTGCTGATTGTGAACCGTGATACAATACCTCCATCTTCTCTCCAGAATGCGGAAAGGGACTACCCCGATGACATCGAGCAGTGGGTGAAATCAGCAATTGCCCGCAGCATATTTGTCGATACCGCTGAGGCCCTTGAAAAAGCCGGGTCAAAGCGGGCGCTGAACATCGTCATGCTCGGCGTTCTGTCAACCTGTCTTTCCTTTACCGACGACCAGTGGGATGCTGCACTGACGGCAGCGGTTCGTGAAAAGTATCTCGAAATGAACCGGCAGGCGTTTGCGGCAGGACGCGAGCTGAGCCGGCATGCTGTTTAAAAAAAAGTTCGAGTTTGTTACCCCTTTCTTGTGCAGCATATTCTACAGGTGCCCATTTCAAGCTAGATAAGTTAAAAGCGGTATGAGACCTTTACCCACCACGCGCGCTCCGGGCCGGCGTCTGCGTTATGCTGATCATACTCCTCATCGAACAGATTCGTCACAACGCTTTTGATCGTAAAGCGGTCAAATAGACACAGCTGCATCGTCATATCAGCTACGATGTAATCGTCGAGCTTAAGCAGATTTTTTGTCATGCGGTCCTGAAAAAACATGCTGTCCGTGTAGCGGACATCGAGTGATGTGGTCAACCGGGCCTGTGGTGAGAGGCTGCATACCGTTCGCACACCGGCGTTGATTCGGTGCAGCGGGGAGTCATCCAGCCGTCCCGTATCACGGTCGACCGCGTGGGTGTAGGTGTAGTTGACATAGGCGTTGAGCCAGCTCAGCGGCGCTGTCCGGATAGAGACTTCAAAGCCGTCTGTTTCAACTTTATTAACATTTTCGTACTTCATGATGCCTCTTCGGATTATCGGGTTTATCAGGTCCTCGGCATCGGTATAGAACGCGGTCAGCTCAAGTGTGGTATTGGAAAACAGCCTGACGGTTGCGCCGATGTCATAGGACCATATGACCTCAGGGTCTAGATTAGGGTTCGACATAAAGGGAATCCCCGGTATCATCTGCCAGGTCGGCTGATATAGCTCGCTCAGGTTGGGCGCACGGAAGGCCCGCCCGACAGAGCTGCGCAGTATGATGCGGTCGGTCACGTTCCAGAGCATACCCAGCTTCGGTGAGATAGAGCTCTCCGACTCGGAGTTATCATCAAAGCGCCCTCCCATACTGATGGTCAGGCAATTGAATATAGTGAGCTCATACTGCAGATACAGTGCATGCGTTGTCATGTTTTTATCCATTGCCTTGTCAATGACCGTTCCGCCGCTGCCGCGGTTCTTCCAGTATCCCTGCTTGTAATGAAGGTCGATGCCGGTGGTCAGAAACCCGGCCTCTCCGACGGGGCCGGCAGCCTTAAGCTGGAGACCGGTATCCCGGCCCCAGTAATAGCGGTCTCCGTATTCATAGGAATAGCGGGTCCTCAAAAGCCCTTCATGACCGACCATGTTTTCATCATCCATTTTCGTCCGGTCGTAATTGGTGTAGAGCATGGTTTCCAGCTCAAAGTCCCCAAAGGCCGGGGTGCGGCCGCTCATGTTCAGGTAATAGAGGGTTCGGTTGATGTCGCGCCCTCTTTCCCGGGGCAGGTGCGTGGTTGTCCCCATACCGGTGTAGCTTTCAACATAGCCGCCGCTCAGCGCCACCGCCGTTGTGTCCGATACATCATAGTCAATGCGGAAGGACGCACGGCCGCTTCGAAAGCTGGCATGTTCAGCTTCGGACTCCTCGCGCGTGAAGGCGCCGGTAATCGGGCTGTATGAGAATGTGTTACGCCTGTCAGTGCGGTAATGATTATGGATAGTGCGATAGCCCGCGGTCAGGCTTGCTGCAAGGCCACTCTTTCGTGCTTCAGCCCGTGCCGCTGCCTCGCGGAACCCGTCACTGCCGCCGGCTGCAGACGATATAAATTCGGCGCCCTCGGCTGTGCGTTTTTTTGTGATGACGTTGATTGCTCCCCCCATGGCGTTGCTGCCGTACAGTGCTGAAAAAGCCCCCTTAACGACCTCGATTCGCTCAATGTTTTCCGTCTGAATGATGCCCGGAATCACAAAGCCGGTCAGGGCTGAATTGAGCGGCATACCATCAATCATATATAACACTTTATTCGGTCCTTTGACCCCCCGGATAGCGGTATGATGCGGATAGGTAACCGCCATGTCCGACGGCCGACCGACCTCCACCCCGCTGAGCCGTCTGAGCATGTCATCAAAATTTGTTGTCGGCGCAGCCTGAATATCCTCTATACGAAGAACCTCCACATCTGCGGTTACCTCATCAAAGGATTTTGCATTGCGGGTTGCCGTAACCACAACATCGGGCACCCGGTATACGGTCTTGTTGTCGGAAGTCTCACCCGCTTCCCCTGATTGCGGCTGTGCCGTAATCAAACAAACAGCGATAAACAGCATAGTGCACAATGGTCTCGTTATCATAGCGATGTCGCTCCTTGCTGTGTTAATGTGAAAAAAAATCCCCGGACCGCATATGCATGGTCCGGGGATACCGTTTATTATCCTCCAGGCTGCACGTGCATATCCCCGAACCGCGGAGGATGTGCACTGCGTTGCTACAGGCAGGTCTTCTGGCTTTCCCGGTGCTGTACCGCCTTCCCGCTCGTGCAGGAGCAGTGGCCGTTCGTGTACAGCACGTATGCTGCCGGGATCACAGCGGCGGGCCCGCGACGGACTTGCACCGTCTTCCCTATTATCCGCAGTGCGGCACCTGTAGTATAAAAATGGTTTTTTTATTCGTTTATTTTAGAAAATTATCTTTCTTTTGATGAAAAAAATCCTTCTTCAAAATGTAAATCGCTTTTGAGTGAGGCGCTAATCATTAAGCCGCTCGCGCACGGCGGTTTCAATGTTTCCCGCCTCTATCTGGGAAAGCTTGACATAGTCAGCGCAAGCCGCGTCGGCAAGCTTTCGGGCAAGCCCGAGAGACAGAAAGTCATCTTCAGTGTCGAGCACAATAAGCCTGCTGTGAGAGCGAGTGAGCTGCCTCGCGAAGTCAACCGCCTCCTCATAAGGGGTAACGCCCTCGGCGGGTGTTGCGGCATAGGGAACATTCGCCTTGCCGTCGCTTATCAGTACGCACAGTAGGTGTGCTTCCGGATTGCGCTGATGAATCTGGTGCGTCAGCTCCAGCGCACCGGCAAGGCCGTGCGCCAGCGGTGTCCGCCCGCCGGTCGGCAGCTCTTTAAGGTGCCCGTGCGCACGCTCCACATTGTCGGTGGGCTGCAGAAGCACCTCGCTTCGGTTGCCGCGAAACGTCACAAGCGCAACCCGGTTGCGTTTCACATACGCATCCCGCAAAAGCGCTAACACGGCGCCCTTTGCCGCTGCCATGCGCTGTGCGGCCGCCATGCTGCCGCTTGCATCGACAACAAAAACGATGGTCGTGCCGGCAGGGCGCGTGCGGCGCTTGACGCGGATGTGATCAGGGCGGATGGTGACGCCGCCTTCAGAAACAGGGTTTTTCTGATCCTGCCCGGCTGCCCGCAGCGTTGCATCGATCGCAATATTGTTCGCATCGACCCGGCCGGAAGGAATTTCCGTTCGGGCGGCGCGCCCTCTGGTGCTTTCGGTGGCGGCTTTTGATCGCCTGCCTGCCGCCGCAGCCTGTTTTTTAAGCGGCGCAGGCTCAGGAATTGCAACATCCGGCGAGCTTCCGATCTCAAACACCTGCTCCTGCGATGTGCTGTGCGGCAGGTCCTGCTGTGCTTGCCCGCCGGATTCGGAAGGCTGCGGGGGCTGCTGTTTCGGCTCGGGCTTCTGCAATGCCTGATCGACCTGTTCGGGATCGAGCCGCGTTTCCTCAAAGGGGCGGCGGCGCAGTCGGTGGGGCAGAGCCATCAGCGCTGCCTGTTTTATATCACGTTCCCGGACGCGGCGCCGGCCGTCAAATGCTGCAATGGTCCGCGCGGTTCGGGCCATTACGATATCGGCACGGTGGGAGCGCACGTCAAGCTCGATGCAGATCCGGGACGCCCGGGCAATCTGTCTGTCGCTGATGCGGACAGAAGGAAGCAGCTCCTTTGCCCGCACGATTTTTTCAGCGATCCTGTGCTGATGCTTTTCATGGCGGGCGCAATATGCCCCGGGCTCTTCCTCCCACCACAGGCGCCTGCGAACAATTTCAGCGCGGTCCTTTTCATCCATCAGGGATTCGGCATCCACGCACAGCGCAAATCGGTCGAGCAGCTGCGGGCGCAGATCGCCCTCTTCAGGGTTCATGGTGCCGATCAAAAGAAACCGTGCCGGGTGCGAAAAGCTCAGGCCTTCGCGCTCGACAGTGTTTACGCCCATTGCTGCCGCATCCAGCAGCAGATCAACAATGTGATCGTCAAGCAGGTTGACCTCATCAATATAGAGAATCCCCCGGTGTGCTTCAGCGAGCACGCCGGGCTCAAACCTGCGGGTCCCGTGCTGCAGGGCATGCTCCATATCAAGCGATCCGGCAACCCGGTCCTCGGTTGCATTCGCCGGCAGGTTGACGACCCGCATGCGCCGCAGGCGCGGCACGGGCTCGCCAGCCGTGCTGCAGTGCGGGCAGTCAGGCATTATATTAGCCGGGCTGCAGCTGTACGGGCAGCCGTCGACCACCTCTATTTCAGGCAGCAGCTCTGCCAGCGCACGGGCGAGAGTCGATTTGGCGGTCCCCTTTTCCCCCCGGATCAGCACGCCGCCGATTGACGGGTTGACGGCATTCAGAAGCAGCGCCTTTTTCATGAGCTCCTGCCCGACAATGGCGCTGAATGGAAACAGCCGTGTCATTGCTCCAGTCCCTCCAGATGGTTTTCAAGCTCCAGGTAAATATTTTTCAGACGGTCAAGGGTATCGTCGTCGGGATCCCAGTAGCCTCGCGTGTGCGCCTCAAAAAGCCGCTTTGCGATCTCAAGCATGGCATAGGGATTGTTGTCCTGAATCTGTCTGCGCATGTCGTCATTAAGCACAAGCTTTTCATTTATGTGGTCGAAGGATCGGGCGCTGACCGCGCCGGTGGTTGCCGCCAGCCCGATAAGGTTTTCCATACGCTTGGCAATTTCATGCCCTCCCTGATGGCTGCAGGAAAGTTGTCCCGCAAGCCAGTCGGGGTTGGTGAGGCGCGTGTGAACCCCCCGGAACACGGCATCGCGCACATCCTCAGTCCGCGCGCTGCCGCCGTGCGTATCGGACAGCAGCAGCATGGCTTTTTTCCCGGACGCCTCTTCAACGCTGCGCGCCAGCCCGCCGTAAAACTCGTAGTAATGGTCAAGATCGGTTATTTCATAATCGCAGGAACCCCGAACCTGGCTGACGACTTCAACCATGCTGAGATTGGCCGTTAACAGTCCTTCCATGGATCTGCCGTGTGCCTGCGGCGTATAAACATGCTTCAGGCTGTCGATATATGCGCCGGCCAGCTCCGTTTCCGACTGCCAGGATCGGTTTTTGACGATTTCCTCGACGCCGGTTCCGTACTCAGACGCCGGGGGGCCGAACACACGCGCCAGGGCCAGCTCCCGCGCCTCATCCTCCTGCATATCCTGCTCACAAAGCTCTGCAAACAGATGACGGGCGTTTGCACGTACGCTGTTCATGTCCTCGGGCTCATCAGCAAACCCTGCAATCGTAAACGCATCGTGGAGAAGGGAAAGGGTGCCCGGAAACATATCGCGGAAAAATCCGCATATCTGTATCGTTACATCGATGCGCGGCCGTCCGAGCTCTTCAAGCGGGATCAGCTCGAGCCGGGGGTCCCACTGCCCGGCTACCGGCACCGGGCGCACGCCGAGATAGCGCAGGATCTGTCCGACTGTTTCACCGTGCGTCTGTGCCGTTTCAAGCCCCCATAAAATGACGGCGGTGCTGCGCGGGCAGCGGCCGTGTTCCCTGCGGTAGCTCTCGATGGTTGCCTCGGCAATGGCTGCGCCGCTTGACAGCGCAGCGGGCGAGGGTACCTGACGGGGATCAAACTGCACAAGATTGCGGCCGGTGGGGAGAATCTCCGGGCTGCGAAACAGGTCGCCGCTCAGGCCGGGCGCGATGTATTTACCGCTCAGCGCGCGCACAACGGCATCAAGCTCGCCGTTGTGAGAAAGAGCTTTCGCGACGGCTTCCCCGCGCCGGATATGCTCGCGGCATTGTTTCTCATCGAACCCGGAGTCTTTGCCGGGAGTCTGTCCGCGTATAATATGATCGGTTATCCAATGCCGAACGCGCTCTTCAAGCGCCTCCCATTTATGCTCATGTGCATGCGGGGCTGTGCTGATGCGCTCCCAGTCAATACCCGATGAGCGGGCAAAAAGCTCATGCAGCGAGCTGCACTCAGGCGAGCCTCCCCGAAAAAGCTCTGCAAGATAGCCGGCGATCTCCTCCTCGCTGTAGGGGCTTCCCAGCGTGTGCAGCCGTGCGGGCATCAGCGCGCGTTCCATGTCATGCAGCCGGCGATGCACATCATCGATGTCAGCCCACGGCCAGCCAAGGCCGGCGACCGCGCTGCGTATTTTATCGACAATGGCAGGGCAGCGCCCCGGGCTGAGGCCGGCGGCCTCGGCGTGCTCGTCAAGCAGCTGCCGCAGCTCTCGAAGCTCATCATACAGCCCGCTTTTTTTAAAGGGGGGCGGCAGGTGTCCGATCATCACCGCGTGTGTGCGGCGCTTGGCAATCATGGCCTCGGACGGATTGCCGCTGTAATAAATATAGATGTGCGGCAGGGCGCCGGTCAGCGCATCAGGAAAGCATTCAGCGGAAAGCGCTTTTTCCTTGCCTGGCAGAAACTCAAGCGTGCCGTGGGTGCCGAGGTGCAGCATGGCGTGCGCACCGAATTGGCGCTCTATCCAGCGGTAGCATGCAGCGTACTGATGATGTGGCGGCAGTGTTTTGTCATGCACGGCCGCATCGGCAGATCCCGGCATGGAGCGGGCGGGCTGCAGGCCGATGAAAATATTGCCGTTTATGATACCCGGCAGATGCACTCCGCAGCCGCTTCTCATGATGCGTCCCGGGAACGGCCCCCATGCCGCATCAATCGCTTCGGCGCCGGGCAGATCGCGCGTAAGCGCGCCGTAGGCTGCAGCGTCGATATGTATTCCCGGAGGCTGCTGCCGTTTGCTCCACGCCGGGCTGTTTGAGAGCCCCTGTTGTACAAAGGTTTCCCTGAGCTCCCGGGCGGTCATAGGGGACGTGTTATATCCTGCCGCTGCCAGCGCTTCAAGCAGCGCGGCAAGTGAGCTGAAGGTATCCAGAAACGACGCGCTGCCGATGCTTTCCTCGCCGGGAGGATAGTTGTACAGCAGTATGGCCAGTCGCTTGTCGCCATTATCCATGCGGCGCAGCTGCGACCAGTTGTGCGCCCGGTATGCTACCCGGTCGATCCGGTCCTCTATCGGTGCAAGCACCGGTGTCTGCTTCTCCGGGGTTCCCACTGCACTGAACGGATACATCTCGATTGCCCCGTCAAGCTCCGGCAAAAAAATGGAAATCAGAAATTCGGGCACATCAGCGCCTTTGCTGTCGGCATGCCACTGCCTGCAGGTGCGCTTTGTCAGAAAAAAGGGGTGGAGCACCGGCACATTCAGATCGCGCAGAAAGCGCTCGCCCCGTGCCGCGTCACCGCCCATGGGACCCTGCGACAGCCTGAACGCTTCGGGGTTGACCAGAGCATCGATAAGCGGCCTGCCCCCGGGCGCCAGAAGGTCATACAGCTTTTTAAAATCGCGGGCAACCGTGCTGTCCACAGCCACGGGAATAATGCTGAAAAATTCGGACAGGCGGTCAGCAAGGCGGGCGACTAAAGGATGCGTATCAAGAGGATAGGTGCGCGCGCGAAACAGCAAACCCAGCCCCGGTTTGTCCGGATCGGGCGGGAATGCCTCCCGGTACTGTGCAACTGTTTTGAATGTCCTGCCGCTTGCAGGGTCCATGACCGAGCAGTCTTCCACAACCGCAGGCTTCTCAGGCTGCGGCAAATGCCGGTAGCCGAAGTACTCACGCCCGATGAGATGGAGCATGCTTGTAATATTTTGCTGCGTACCGGACAGCCAGTGCTTGCTGATCCAGATAAAGTTGCGCATGTCCCGGAGCGGGCCGACGGGGATGGTCCGTCCGATTTTTTCCATCCAGTCTACCATATTCATCATACGGGCGGGGTCAGGGGCGCCGTCAGCAGATGAATCGCTTTCTGAGCCTGATGCCATATGCCGCATCATTCCCAGAGAAAACCGGCCCAGCCTGGTGAGTGACCTGACAGAAACCGATGTGGCATTCACCACAACCACGTGGCCCCGGTAATCGGCAATCGCCTCGACAAGGGCGCTGCCGAATCCCGCAGGCACTCCCATGGTGTCAAGCAGCACAAACTCGCTTTGATACATGCTCTTGAATATGTCCGGCCAGTCATCATCTGTCAGAAAGTCGCTGCCCACATAGTGCAGCGCAATCTCGCAGCAACCCTTCAGCGGGCCGTCATTTAACCTGCGGCATACTTTTTCAGTCTCAATAATGGATGATGCACCGACGGCGATGATACAGATTTTCATACTTTGATACCGCGCTGTTATAGCTCCCGTGCGCATGAGATTAGAATAAAAAAATCCCCAAACCGGTCTGCGATTTGGGGATATCCGTTTTTTATCCTCAAAGGCAACATATTACAGATGACACATCCGTCTGCCATGACGGGTGCCGGCTTATTTCTGCAAGCAGGTCTTCTGATTGACGGATCGTCCTACGTGCCGCGTCTTCCCGTCTGCTTCGGACAGACAGTGACATTGCTGCGGCGTTCGTCCCCGAACACAGCGGCGGGCCCATTCCCGATTCTCACGGGATTCCCTTTTAAGCATCTATGAGCACTTGCAGTTTTAAAATAGTAACAAAACAGGGCAAAACAAGTCAAGCAGGCATTTGTGTACACCATAAAATCAAAACTGCTGTTGTGAAAATAGAAAATTCAAGGCTGAATCTGCCCATGTGCGCAGGGAGGGAGGGACCGGATGATGCATTTTAATAGGCGGGGTCGTGTTCATGGCACAAAGTGGACATCCATAAAGGTATAAAATTACGCAGACAATGGTGCAACGTCGGGTGTCACGAAAAAGACCCCTTCGCTTGCACTGCATCTATGACGACGCGGTTTTTCCCGTTTGTTTTGGCGAAATAGAGAGACTGATCAGCCCTTCTGTAGATAGAGGATGCCGTATCTCCTGGTTGTATCTCCGAAATTCCCATACTGATGGTATTTTTTCTGCCAGGGATGGTCGTGATGCCGGCCTCTACCAATTCTCTGAGTTTCTCTCCTACAATCTTGGCAATTGCGAGAGACGTTCTGGGCAACAAAACAACGAATTCTTCGCCGCCAATCCTGAATAGAGCGTCATCGTTTCCAATGTCTAATTGCACTAATCTGGAAAGGTCTGTGAGGACTTTGTCGCCCATGTCGTGGCCATAATGATCATTGCTTTTTTTTGAGGTTGTCGATATCGAAAAGCAGTATACAAAACGGATTATGCCCCGTTTTGTATTGGCTGATCAAAATATTGATCGTCTTGTTATATGACAGGCAATTTTTCGCTTTTTTTTAGAAGTCCGTCGATGAAAGGAATTTATGCTGTAGTAAATCCTTGCGATGCTGCGTGATGCCAAACACCAGAAAAGACAAGCTCCCAATGAACGACATTAACATCAAAAAATAATCGTTTGAGCTGCCGGATACAAAAATCGGATCAAGGCGTGCTGAAAATGCAATCAGTTCGGTAATGGAAAAAATCAGTATGACCGAAACAACGTCTTCGTTTATTCTGAAAGCAAGAATAATGATCAATGCGGCAAATATGAAGTTCAGGAAGTGAAAGGTAAACGATAAGTAGATGAGTATGAAAGAGGCCAGGCCATAGAAAACAGCTTCTTTCAGCTCTTTATGTTCCGGGGGTGGCCGGGACGGGTTTTGATATATTGGATAGATTAGGAACAGGCCTAGGCCGTGAGCAAATATGAGCAAGAGAATGTATGAGTAGATTGCCTCTGCAACGATGTATTCGTCGATCCAAAGATTAATTGCTATGATTGTGCTGCTGAGGAGTGTCGGGATTATTATCCCGTAGATGGTGAATGGTAAAATTGCTTCAAAGGAGCCGGAGATGGGTTCGACTCTGTGCCTTATAAGAAGCACCGAAAGGTAGGGTGCAAGGGTATCTGCGGCAGCGGAAATTGTTGTATGAACAGTTGTTGACAGGGTATCGCCGACGTTTATACCGCCGAAGTTAGCGAAAAAGCTTGAAATAAAGACAAAGACGAGAAAGCCGTTTCCGTAGTGGCGTGTAAAAACAACAGCAATAGCAAACGGGAGTCAGAGAATGGTGATGTTTGAGGGCTGAAACGAAAAGAGTGAAATGCCGAAGACGGCAGCAAGGTAGCAGATAAGCCCCCCGACACACGGGCCCAGTATAGTTTTGGCATTACGTCTCAGGTGCAACAGGCCTGGCATCTGAGTCCGCATTTTTGTCGTTTTCCGGCGAAATCCTGCGGGCACACGTTGATCAACTACCGGAAAGGATGCTTCGCCTTCGCACGAACACCGGCTTTGACTTTTTCTGCTTTCATTTTGTCCTCATCCAGTTTCTTCACGGTGCCCGGTTTGATAAGAACTTGTTTTTCGGTACGGAAAGTATAGTCTGCGGGCGGTTGTATGTCAAGTAAGAGGGCATTTGTAAGTTTATTAATACCTTGACAGCTACGCCTCAAAGCTTTATAGTATCGTCAATTACGGGTAGCCCTATAGGGCTCTAACAGGGAAAACGGTGCAATTCCGTTGCGGACCCGCCACTGTAACCGGGTACGAACGCCATAAAGCGCCACTGTCCGCCTTGTGCGGATGGGAAGGCTTGGTTAGTAGAGCGATCCGGAAGCCAGAAGACCTGCCCGGAAACTGAGAGTATAATCCCTCGCGGACTGGGGAGCTGCTCACGACAGACGATATTGGTGTGGATGAAAAACGGCATCCCCAAACCGTGCCCTGCGCGCGCGGTTTGGGGTTTTTTTTTGCAAAAACAAACAGAGAAAGGAAGAAGTATGCTGCGGTACAATATCCAATTTCCACCGATCGAAGACAACCAGCTGGATCAGGATCAGGCGTTTTTTTATCTTAAGGAAGACGGAAAAAGAGAAAAAATACTGTTTCATGATTATGACAGGATATACGGGTACCCCGGTTTGTATGAGCAGCTGTTTTATGACCGGCTGAAATGCACGTCTCCTGCAAAAGTAACGGAAACGCTTAAGCATACCATTGATGTCAACAAGCAGCATTTTTCAGAAATGAGGGTTCTTGATTTCGGAGCCGGAAACGGCATGGTCGGCGAGGAGCTGAAAAAAATCGGCGTGGCCAGGATTATCGGTGCGGATATCATTTCCGAGGCAAAAGCGGCAACCGAGCGAGACAGGACGGGCATTTATGATGAATACTATGTAAATGATTTTACCGATCTGCAGCAGGCAGATATCGATAAAATGAAAGCCTGGAACCTGAACGCTCTGATGACTGTTGCGGCGCTTGGGTTCGGCGACATTCCGCCCCTTGCGTTTGTCCAGGCGCTCAATGTGATTGATGAACAGGGCTGGGTTGCATTTAACATCAAAGAAACGTTTCTGTATGAAACGGACACAACCGGCTTTTCAAACCTGATACGGGAGCTGATTTTTTCAGACTACCTGAATATTCATCATCTGGAGCGCTATCGCCACCGGTTTGCCATCGACGGCAGCCCGCTTTACTATTTTTCCGTTATTTGCTGGAAAAAAGCACATGTGCCGCTAACGTTTTTAGGGGAGATCAAAGCAAGATCAGCCGGCAAGCCATGTAATTAGAACTGGGTTAAAAATACCATCCGAATGATGTGCAATCGGCTGAAAAAACCATTCAGCAGCCGGTGCTGGAGATTCAGTGAAACAGTATCTTTCATTAATGAAACATGTCATGGTAAACGGCGTTGAAAAAACGGATCGAACCGGAACAGGAACCATATCTGTTTTCGGTTACCAGATGCGCTTTGACCTTGCAGAAGGGTTTCCTCTGGTCACTACAAAAAAGTGTCATCTGCGCTCAATCATCCACGAGCTTCTCTGGTTTATTAGAGGGGATACCAATATCGGCTATTTGAAGGAAAATGGTGTCACTATCTGGGATGAGTGGGCGGCTGATCACGGCTCGCTCGGGCCACTGTATGGCGCGCAGTGGCGCAGCTGGCCGCTTCCTGACGGAGGAACTGCCGACCAGTTGGCTGATATTGTAAAAAAGATTCAGGTGCGGCCGCATTCGCGGAGGCTGATCGTGTCTTCCTGGAACGTAGCCGATTTGCCGGATGAGTCCGTCGGGCCGCAGGAAAACATTGCCCGGGGTCGCATGGCGCTGGCGCCGTGCCACACGTTGTATCAGTTTTATGTTGCAGGCGGAAGGCTTTCATGCCAGCTCTATCAGCGCAGCGCAGATATTTTTCTGGGGCTGCCGTTTAATATTGCCTCGTATGCGCTTCTAACCATGATGGTGGCACACGTGTGCGGGCTTGAAGCCGGGGACTTTGTACACACTCTGGGAGATGCGCATCTGTACCGGAATCATTGTGACCAGGTGCATCTGCAGCTTTCGCGGAAGCCGTTTCCGCTGCCGAAAATGCATATCAATTCTGATGTGAATGATATCGAAAATTTTCGGTTTGAAGATTTTGAACTCAGAAACTATCAGTATCACCCTCATATAAAGGCTCCGATTGCTGTGTGAGCACGCTGAAAAAAACTTTTGCTGTATAAATTTTTGTGTAGAGCATTTAGTACAATGCCCCCGCTTTCCTGTCATTTCGAAGAGGCGAAGCGATTGAGAAATCTCAAGCATATCAAAAGATTTCTTCCTGCGGCCGAAGTGACAAAAAACAGCCGGCCGCACAATACCATGAAATGCTCTAGAAGGGAGATGTCCGAATGCATACCTTTTCTGCAAACAGTATGGCGGTTCTGATTGGCAGCCTGCCGCTGGAAAACCATAATGAAGCAACACAGCTTGTGTTGCAGGCGACGCCTGATGTACCCCAATGGGTGCAGCTGCCAAAATATCCTGAAGAGGGGATGGTCCCGCAGTTTCTCCCGGGCTTCCCCGGCGTAACCCGGGAGGATGAGAAGGTTTTTATCGACGCTGCGAAAGATGATTTCGAGGACGCGCTTGTTGCGTTTTATGAAGAATATATCGCGGTTAGCGAGGGAGCGTTACCGCTGAACGGGTCGCGCTTTTGTCTTACCGATGATACCGCCAAAGGCTTTTTCACGCTTCTTGATGCAATTGATGCTCTGCCTGCCGCCCCCGCCGCACTGAAGGGGCAGATTACCGGCCCGGTAACCATGGGTATCGGGGTAAAGGATCGTGAAGGAAGGCTCGTGTTTTTTGACGACCGGCTGCGCGATGTTCTGACAAAGCATATCGCCATGAAAGCGCGGTGGCAGGCACAGCAGCTTGGATCAACCGGCGCGCAGCCAATGGTGTTTTTTGATGAGCCGGGTCTGGTAAGTTTCGGAACCTCTTCTTTTATAAGTATTTCGAAAGAGCAGATCCATGCGGCCCTGAATGAAGCTGCGGCCGAAGTCCATGCTGCCGGAGGGCTTGCCGGGGTGCATATCTGTGCAAATGCCGATTGGTCGCTCGCGCTCGAATCATGCGTCGATATTATCAGCTTTGATGCGTATTCCTTCTTCGATAAGTTTATTTTGTATCCGGATTTGATAGCGGCCTTTATACAGCGGGGCGGAATCCTGGCCTGGGGAATCGTTCCGACATCAGAGCCGCGGGACATCGAGCGTGAATCTGCCGACACCCTTTTTGAACAGTGGCGGAAGAAGGCCGAAGAGATAACAAAACTGGGGATACCATTCGATCAGCTTTTACAGCAGACGCTTATAACACCGAGCTGCGGAACCGGTTTTTTGAGCGTTGATCACACAAAGAAAGTGCTCGATATGACGCAATCGGTTTCGGGGAAGGTGCGTGCGCTTATGTGAATTTTTTTACCGGATTGTTCGGGAAAGCCCCGCTTTGCCTTGCAATTGTCGATACGCGGGATATGAATCCGCACAATTTTGAAATCAAAAGTAATGACCGGGATGCACGCCTATCAGGCGGGGAGCATCGCATCGGAAGCGGCCGGTTATTCCTGCTGTTAATGAACAAACACTCCACAAAGGAACACGAATGAGAGGCTATGTGCATGTCTACACCGGAGACGGAAAGGGAAAAACAACGGCGGCCATCGGGCTTGCCGTTAGAGCTTCAGGATCGGGGCTTCGGGTCCTGTTTGTGCAATGTGTCAAGACTATGGAATTCAGCAAAATCAAGGCACTTGAGCAGTTCAGCGACCGTATATCCGTCAGGCAATACGGACGGGACTGGCTTACCGGGCAGCAGGCCGGATATGAAGACGCTAAAAAAAATTGGCTGCAGAATCTTCGCCATTGTCTGAAAAGCGGGTATTATGATGTTGTCATTCTTGATGAAGCCAGTATTGCGCTGCACTACTGTCTGTTTACGGTTGAGGAACTGCTGGAAAGCATACGCGGGCGGCATTGCAAATGTGAAATTGTTGTTACCGGGCGGTATGCCCCGCGAAAGCTTATTAATACTGCAGACCTGGTTACGGAAATGAAAGAAATCAAGCATTATTTTACGAAAGGTGTAACCGCCCGGGATGGAATTGAGCGATAGCATATTTAAAAAATATGGGAGAGGTTCAGCCGCCGCAGGTTTTCAGCCAAACCCTGTTTTTTTACTGAGAGGATGTTATGACAATACCTACAGTGATTGCATGCGGAATCTTTCGGGATGAACTGCCTGCTGTTCTTCCTGCGGACAGCGCACACATACATTGGCTTGATACGGCGCTGCATGCAGAGCCTGACAGGCTCGCCCGACAGCTGCATAAGGCCGGAAAGGCAAAGCGGACAAACGGCAATGAAGCGGTTCGGGACGTTCGGCTACTGATCGGTTCGGGCTGCCATCCCGATATGGATCGCCTCGCAAAGCACTGCGGCTTCCGCCTGGCTCCGTTTACAGACTGCATTGAAGCGTTTGCAGGACCTCGCCGGCGGGAGCTTGAGGCAGGGCGAACAATGCTCATAACGCCGGGCTGGGTCCGCGCATGGCCGGGCCGGGCGTCGGCGCACGGGTGGGATACCACCGACATGCGGATTCAGCACGGCAGATATGATCGGATACTGATTCTGGATCCGGGGATACGACCGGTCTCAAGCGAAGAAATATTTGAGCTTTTCGATCTGATACAGGTCCCGATCGAGGTTGAGGCACTGAATTTGGGATGTTTTAGGGAAACGGTTGACGCTGTTCTTGCATGACATGTGACATGAAAACATTGCTGCAGGATGCAAAAAAGTTGCTGTTGTCAGGTATGCTGTCCGGAACAGTACTTGACTTGACAGTGGCCAGGCCTCCTGGCGTGTTAATGACAGTTATGCGTCACCGTACAGCTTCGTTTCAGTCGGTCTGAGAAGGTGTGTTTGCAGTCAGGCTTTTCAGCTCCTTTTTTTTGAGCGCCACAGCATCTTCAAGTTCTTCAACGGCCATCCATTGCTGAGGGGTCGCATCGTGCATCGGCAGCGCGGCCTTGCGCTCTGTAAGCCGCTCTTTCAGTTCAGCGATTTCTTTTTCCAGCGCTCTGATTTTTTCATCATGTTTCAAGGCTTGTATACCCCCGTATAAAGGTGTTTTTATCCGCACAGGCGAAGCCGGTCCTCTTTGAGCCGCAGGCTGCCTGTTGATGTGAACTCGCCCGTCATGCAGAAGATGTGGTTCATGCCCCTTGCCAGCAGCATCCGCCATGCATCTGATACCGACAGATGTCCGCTTTTGTCTGTTATTATCTCAACAAGATCAGCCCCGGCACTTTTTTTTATATGCGCCGCTGCATCTTCGGCATTCCATTCAAGCGGCTCACTGCCGTAAAAATATACAATTATTCCTGTCTTCATGCCACCGGCTCCTTTCGTTATGTTGTGTGTTCTGAAGGATTATGCTGCGGCAAAAAAAAACCCTTCAATCTCACAAAAAGATTGAAGGGTTGCACCCAGCTTGCTTCACCCATTCAGTTTGCCGTATCGCCCTGTCACCACGCAGGAGCACAGCACTATAATCGCTCAGGCAGGTCTTCTGACTTCCGGATCGCTCTACTGTCTGCACCTTCCCGCTTCCTATAAAGAGAAGCAGTGGTTTTTTGCAGAGGTCGTCCCCGGTTACAGCGGCGGGACCGTTCCCGATTTCCACGGGATTTCCTATTAAGCCGAAGCAGCACCAAAGCTGCTATTATCAAACTATTTTTGGGCTTTGGTGTCAATAATTTTTTGACAGTGAAGTAAAGCCGTGGTAAAAATGGATTTGTATCCATATTCAATAACGCGTACACACCTCACCCCTATGATGGAGTGCTGCTATGGAGTACAAAAGACCTGGCAGAACTAACCTTACATTTCCGAAATCGCCTATGGCGGCCGTGCGCTGTTTTATGTCGAGCTGCCTGTTCCGGATATTATGAAAAAAATCGCCGCCGCGCTTGATAATTAACAAAGGCGATATACATACACAGGAACCCTGAAACCATAATTGTAAAGGAATGTATTATGGAAAAAATCATCGCCTGCTGCGGACTGGAATGCAGTGGCTGTGCCGCATATATTGCGACGCAGGAAAACAACGACGCACTGCGCAAAGAAACAGCAGAGCTGTGGGGCAGACAGCTTGACGTTGAGGTCGATCCGGCAAGCATATCCTGTGACGGTTGTCTCAGCTCAGGGAGGCATCTTGACTACTGTGCTATCTGCGGTATTCGAAAATGCTGCATGGAGAAAAATATTCCGAACTGCGCTCACTGTGAGCAGTATATATGCGAAACACTTGAAAAAGGATTGGTGTTTCTTTCTGAAGTACTTGAAATGGGGCCCATGGATGAGCTTGAGGCGAAGAAGAACCTGGAGGCCATCAGAGCTCAAACAGACATAAACGCTCAGGAAGGGTGATTACGCTATGCTGAACCGGGCTTTATTACTACTGCCGGCGATTGTTTTTTGTGTGACCGGTATCGGTATTGCTCAGGACGCCTTGTGGGAAAAGGGCGGTCCGAAACACATCTATATAAAGCCGAAAAAGAAACCCGTGCGTCATATGCCCCATGATGAGGAGTTGAAATGCGTCGACTGTCATAAATGGAACGGGGTCGATGCATACACCAGTGCAACCATGACCCTTAAAAAGAGCGAAATGGGCCGCCTTCCCCGCGACAGGATACGCGCATCCATTATCGATGCGCTTAAAGGCGCAGGCAACTACAGAGAGATGTATGTCCTGAGCACATCGTTTGACAATGAGCCGCTGGGAACATGCATGGAGTTTACCCTTGATCCGCAAACGCTTGCGCTGTATGCATCTTCGGAAAAACAGACCGAGAAACTGTTTCATATTGCGGCAAATCCTTCTGTTTGTCTTGTGTATGTACGGCACAGGGATGACTATCAATACTTTGTGGATCCCCTTGGGGTGCAGATTGCAGGCAAGGCAGTGCAGTTAAAGGCCGGCGACCCGGAGTTTGAAAAAGCGCTCAACGTATGTCTTGACAGCGTTCATCTTCCTCCCGGAGTTGAGCTTACTCCCGAAATGCTGAAAAAAATCCGAAACAACCAGCTGATTACAAAAGTAGTCCCCGAACGGATCGTTATTACCGATCACCGGTTTCGCACAGAAGGGATGCATCTGAAACAAATATGGGAAAAACAATGACAGGCACTATACGGTAACACATGTTCACCTGCATGCAGAATGGAGGATTTATGGGCAAACAGAAAAAAACAAAAGCACAGATCAAGAAAGACATTATAGAATTTCTGAGTGCAACATCAGGGCAGAAAGACCCGAAGCCCGGCAAACACAGCTGCGGCATAGACCACCGCAATGCACTGGTTCTTGCAACATGCTCCGGAAGCGACCCCCGGGCAACTGTTGTTGAATTTTTTAACGACGGCATGACCCTCTACGTTTTCGGCGAGCCCGGCGGAAAAATTAAAAACATTAAGCGCAACAAGAAAGTGTCGGCAGTCGTGTATGAGCAGCCGCTCGATCACGGCACGTTTCAGAAAAGCCTGCAGCTGTTCGGCACCGCCGAGCTCATAACCGCACAGGAAAGGCCCCGTCTTTTCTGGTCTAAAGTCCGCAAGTGGAATATGGACAATGTGGCGCACAAGCTGATGAAGCATATGCTCGCGCACAAAAAGCTTTCAGACAAGGAGTATGAGCGGATGCTCAAGCGGGCGATTGAGATGCTTAATATCATCAAAATCACACCCGAACATGTAATTTTGAAAGAATGGGTTCCCGGTTTTGCAATGAACAGATATGACTGGAAAAAATAAATACCGATTCCGATCGCAATGCTATCCCGGCAGCATAACATTTCGGATCAGCCGACAACAAATCAGAATAATAAGCAGAATCAAAAACGGTATTTCATCTCCATCCAGTACGAGCGCTCGGGCCCGATATAGGCATTGTGCTGCAGGTACTCCTTGTCGGTCAGGTTGGTGATCACTCCCTTGAGGCTGATACGCTCAAATAGCTCGAGCCGGAGCGCCAGATCAACAACGGTGTAGGATGACAGCTCCGTCGGCGTGCCGGTCATACGGTCCTTATAGAACATGGTGTCGGTAAATCGTGCATCAAGTGATGTCGTGAGGCGGCTGTGCGCTGTGGGGTGGCAGACTGCCCGCAGCCCTGCATTTGCGCGGTGCAGGGGCGCATCGCCAAGACGCCCCTCATCACGGTCGACAGCGTGTGTGTAGGTATAATTTATATAGCCGCTGAGCCAGGGCAGAATATCGCCTTCCAGCCCGGCTTCAAAACCGTCTGTATCAACTGCGCTCAGGTTCTCATACTGCATTTTTCCGCCGCTCATAACCGGGTAGATAAGGTCATCCGCCTCGGTATAAAACGCGGTAAGCGTGAACCGCATCCAGTCGGTCACATCGATGGACACCCCGAGGTCATAGGATGTGATGTTTTCCGGATCGAGATCGGGATTTGACATAAAGGGGATGCCGGGAATCATTTCCCATGCCGGCATGTACATCTCGCTCAGGTTTGGGGCGCGGAACGATTTGCCTACGGACCCGCGCACGCAGATTCGGTCGGTAACTTTGTACAGCACCCCCAGCTTGGGCGAAAACGCTTCATTGCTGCGGGAATTAATATCTAACCGCCCGCCGAGAGTGACGATCAGGCAGGAAAACAGCTCGGTTTCGTTTTGCAGATACACGGCCTGCTGATTCATGCTTCTGTCCAGCACCGTTCCGATAGTATGCCGGTCCCGGGACCGGTTTTTCCAGTATCCTTCCGTATAGGAGCAGTCGATTCCGGCGGTCAGAAAGTGCACAGAGCCCCACGGCAGGGCTGCCCGGGCCTCGATACCTGTATCGCGGCCCCAGTAAAACTGAGTGCCCCACTCATAGTGAAATCCGGGTAGCGGCGTCTCTTTAATGTTTTCGCGCTTGGCTCGGTTCCCGTCATAATTGCTGTACAGCCGCAGCTTTAAATCTACACGGTCCCACTTCCGGGTATATGCCTCGCCGCTGATGAACCAGAAGCTGCGGTCGGCATATTTGTCGCGGGGTACGGCAAGATGCCTGGTTATATCCAGGCCGACATATGCATCCGTATAGCTGCCGGTCAGCGACACGCCGGTATCCTCATCGATGTCATAATCAAGGCGCATAAAGATGCGGCTGTCCCGGTAGCCGGCGTTGCGGGCTGCTGTGTATTCTTTTTCAAATGCGCCGCTCAGCATATTGTAATTGTAGTCCACGGTTTTACCGTTTCTGAACTGGTTGTCGATAGAGCGGCGGGATGCATTCAGCGCGATATGCAACGGGCCGCGCCGCCCGGTCAATCGAACCCCTGCTTCACGGAAATCATCGCTGCCGGCTTTTAAGTACGGGACCGTTTCTACGCCGTCTGTCATACGCTTTCTGGTGATTACATTGATTACGCCTCCCATGGCATTGCTGCCGTACAGGGAGGAAAAAGCACCTTTCACCAGTTCGATGCGCTCTATGGAGGACATCTGCACCTGATTGGCTTCGACAAAGCCGGTAAGCGGAGAGTTGATCGGCACGCCGTCGACCATAAATAGAACACGGTTTCTTCCCACCACGCCCCGGATATTGTAGCTGGCCGGCATGCGCATCCCCAGATCGGCCTGCTTGTCAACATCGATGCCGCTCAGTTTGCGCAGCAGATCATCAACATTGTTTGCGGCTGCATTTTCTATTTCAATGCCCGACACCACGCCGACATCGGAAAAAATCTCATTGATGGCTTTTTCAGAGCGTGTTGCGCTGACGACAACCTTATGCATGCGCACCTCGCCCTGTGCGGCCTTCGCCGCTTCGGAGCCATTATCCTTATTGCCGGCCGCTCCGGCAGGATGAGCCGCAGGAAAGAGCATGACAATTGCTGCTGTCAAAACCCAGGCTGAACATTTTTTCATAACGTCCCTTTCTTTACCGGTATGCTGTTATCATTGATCAGTTGTACCCTGCCGCCGTGCAGCTGCGCTTATGCCGGACGGCGGATCGGTGCGTGCTGCATCAAGAGAGTCAAGCACTTCCAGCCCGGCCAGCACCTGATCGCGCGCTGCAGGAATTGCAGCAGCCTTTTCCAGGGCGCTGCGGGCGGTTCCCCAGCGTGAAAGGTCCCAGGCAATACGGCCTGTTAGGATGCCGACTTGGCCCGTGGCATTATCGGCTTCACAGCCGGAAAGCACATGCAGCGCATCTTCGTGGCTGCCCCGGCGGTACAGGATCTGTGCCTGTGTCAGGCAGTACTGTCCGGGGGGCATTCGGGAGCGCGCCTTTTCAAGAAACGAAAGGGCCTCCTCGTAGCGGTGCGCCCGCTCATATGAGCGGGAGATCAGTCCGTACAGGCTGCCCGCAGCACTGCAGTTGTCTATGCGGTTGAGAACATGTGCTGCCTGCAGCGGCGCGCCCAGGGACAGATACAGGTCCGCAAGAGCCTGCAGGTCGCCCCGGTCCGGCTGCGGATCGAGCGACACTGCTACGGCCAGCGCAGCGGCCGCCTCCCGGTATTGGCTCTTCTCACAGCGAAGCTGTGCCAGGAGCTTCCAGTACTGCGGCATATCCGGCATAATGCGCAGCAGCCGCGCAAGCGTTTCCTGCGCCCTGTCAGAACGTTTCAGCTCGATATAGGTGTGCACCAGCAGGGTGAGCCAATCCGGCTCCGGCTGCTTTTTGTCTTCAACAAGGCCCTCAAGAACGCGCCGCGTCTCGCGAAAGCGCCCAGCCTGATACCACGAAGCGGCTGCCTGGTAAAGCATGCGGCCACAGTCACCTTTCCCGGCGGTGCTGTTTTCAGGAGGCGTGCCGGATGAGGCACGAACAATGCGGCAGGCCTCTTCGAACAGCTGCGCTGCTTCGTCATATGCGCCGGCCTCATAGGAGGTGACAGCACAGTTGTGGCACAGCGAATAGCTGCCCCTGTACGCCTGCAGGCCTGTGCAAAAGGCTTCGCGTGCCCGGGCGGGGCTTCCCTGCAGGTATAACGCATTGCCGAGCAGCACATACGCAGCCGCCGGCACCTTTTCATGCCGGTCAATAAAGGGCTGCAATATACTGACAGCAGCTTCGTACTGCTGCTGATCAATACGCCTGCCGGCATTATGCAAGACCGCCTGTGCTCTCAGGGAAAGCCGCTCTGCTCCGGACCCGCCGGCGGCTAATGAAAGCACAGCCCCAAACGCTAATATGCCTGCACATACAGCAGCCGATCTGTTCAGCGCCAGTTGTTTCATGACAAATCAAACTCCAGCGGCAGTACCATCCAGGTCGAGACGGCTCTGCCGCCTTTCATGCCCGGGTTAAACCGCCATTTTGAAACTGCATTCAGCACCGCCGCATCAAATACCCCGGAAGGCGTCGAGTCCTGTATGGACAGCTCGCGCACCCGGCCCTTACTGTCCACAAGAAACCGCACCACCACTCGGCCGATAAGCTGCCTGCGGCGGGCGCGGTACGGATATGCCGGATTAACTTTTCTGATCAGTCGCGGCGCGACATCAACATCTACTATTTCATACCCGCCGCCGCCCTCAAACACGGGCACGGTCACGCCGGAATTTATGCCGGGGGACAGGCGCATTTCCAGCTGCGGCATGAACCTGCTGATGCGCGGGGGCTGCTTCGGCTTCCGGAGGCGGGCCTCAGGCGTCTGTTTAATGTGAGGCGGAGGTTTTTCCTCAGGAGGCTTCTCAGCAACCGCCGGTTCAGGTTCCGGCGGAGGCGGTGCCCTGCTGATAAGCACCGGCGTGTCATAGTGCTGCACCCCGCCGGGCGGCCCGATACGGGAAAGCAGCGGGATGCCAAGAAAAAGAAGCAGATTTATTACACAGGTTCCGAGCACAATGCCCATACCGCCTGCTGCCGAGCTGCGATAGCGCTTCATTTGGGCTTCCTTGCTGCAACGCTGATTGTCTGAACGCCTGCCATGCGGCAGCCGTCAAGCACGCTGATCACTGTGCCGTTATGGCTGTTGCGGTCTGCTGCTATGACAACCGATCCCCCGGCCGTTTCAGCTAAAAACCGCTCCATGCGGGCCCTGATCGACTGGATGTCGACTGGCCTGCCCTCGATATACACGCGGTCTTCGGCCGTGACTGCAATAACCATATTGGTGCTCTCTTTGACAGCGGCTGTCTGTGCAGCCGGCCGCTCCACATCAACGCCCGCCTCTTTTACAAAGCTGGTGGTCACGATAAAAAAAATCAGAAGAATGAAAACCATGTCCATGAGCGGTGCCATATTCAGCTCTGTTGTCTGCCGGCCTCTGAGCCGGCTGTACCGTATGCTGTTCATGCCGTTCTCCTTTTCACGGGCAGCCTGCGAGCCGTGAGCGCAGTGGGGGCTCCAGCTCGCGGAACAGCTCAACGCCGAAGTGCCTCATGCGATGGTGAAGCCGCCGCGCCCGCTGCCGGAGAATCCCGCCCATGAGCAGGCCCGGAACGGACACGACCAGGCCCGCCTGCGTCGTAATCAGCGCTTCCGAGATGCCCGATGAAAGCGCGCGCGCGTTTCCGGTGCCGAATGCGGCGATAACGTCAAAGGTTGTAATCATGCCGCCGACCGTTCCCAGCAGGCCCAGCAGCGGAGCAATGGCTGCAAGTGCCGCAATCATGCCCAGATGCCGCTCGCTTTCAATAATGCTCCGGGAGAGGATACTCTCCAGGAGGTTGCGGTCAAGCTCACGCACTCCTGAACGGCCCTGCAAAAACGCGGCGGCAATGTTTCGCTGCCACTGAGCGCCATGTATATCGGAAGCGTTTCTCTTCAGCTCTGCACTGTGTATGTGCCGCTCCTGCCTGATGCAGCTGTCAAATTCCCGCATTTTCAGCAGAATAAGCGCCCACATCCACACTGAAACAGCTGCCAGGGGCACCATGACCGGTCCGCCTGAAGTAAAATAGCTTCCGATTATGTCACCCATGATCCTTCCCTTCAAGCCGATGCCGGCTCGACCGTTTCGTTGGCGGCAAGCGTTACGGCAAACGCTGTTCCTTTTTCCTCCATGTCGCCGATAATCGCATCAACCCGCCGCTCCAGAATATGGTGCATAAACATGATCGGTATCGCCACCGCAAGCCCGAGCTGCGTGGTCACCAGGGCCTCTGAAATGCCGCCAGACATCATCCGCGGATCACCGGTGCCGAACAGGGTAATGACCTGAAACGTGCTGATCATGCCGGTTACGGTCCCAAGAAGCCCCAGCAGGGGGGCGATAGCCGCAAGCACGCTCAGGGTCGGCACAAAGCGCTCAAGCTGCGGCAGCTCTTTGAGCAGCGCTTCCTGCAGCGCATCTTCAATCACATCGCGGGATGTTCCCAGATGCTGCAGCGCGCTGAGCATAACCCGGCACACCGGTATATGCGGCCGCTTCTCGCAGAAGCGCCGGCATTCCTGCCAGCTGCAGCCTGACCCCATCTCAGTCACCTTCTCCATGATCGCGTCGGTGTTGGAGCGAATGCGTCCAAGAAAAAAGAGGCGCTCTACCACCAGACACAGCGCGACGAAACCCACGAGCAATATGGGCCATACCAGGACACCTCCGGAACGCAGCCGTTCAATAAAGGGTTTTTCTGAAGCGAATTGCTGAAAGACTGCGCCGTGGGAAAGGTCAAGAAACAGGCTTTCGGAACCGCCGCTCATATAGCGGCCGATGCGTGTGCCGACACCCCGCGGAAGATCACCCCGAACGGCGACAAGCCCGCCCCCCGGCCCGGCGCGCAGATAGCCGGCAGTTCCGTCCGGGTTCCGGTAGCATGCAGTCAGCATTCCCGCCCGAAGAATCTCCCCTTCCACAGTGCTGCCGGAAGTGGCGGTGAACGTGCCTTTGCGCACGGTAATGCTGCCTGAGCGCTGTATGGTTTCAAGCAGACTGCCGGCCAGGGTCCGGATACCGTTCATGCCGGGAAAGCGATCGGATTCCGCCAGCGCTCTGATTTCGCTGCCCGGCCCGTTAGGCTCGGCAGCCATGAACCCCTCAGCAAGCTGGCTGTTAAGATCTTTTGTAGCTGTTTTCACCGTAGTTTGAATAATTTTTATTTCCTCGCGCTCATTTTCAAGGTGCTGTGCAAGCTCGCGCTCGTGCTCAAGCAATTTCTCGAAGCGCTGTTTGCGGCTGTTGAACAATGTGCGAAGCCGGTTGGCCCGGGCCTGCAGTGAGGTAATCTGCTCCTTGAGGCGCTTTCGCTCCTGCCTGATAAGATCCTGTGTGCGGGCGGCATCCTCGCGGGCACGCTGCGTGTGCTGCATGACCGTCCGGGCTGCCTGCCTCCAGGCGGTATCGTCTTTGCAGGCTTTGTCCTCCGCAGCCGGAGCCTTGAAGCCGGGGGCCGCTGCCGCACAAAAACACAAAACAATAATTGTACACAGTCGCGTACGTATGCTCAATGTTCCGGCACTCCTATGGGAAGATTCAGCAGCTCGATGGCACGCTTTCGCTGCGCCATGTCCATGGCCTGCCGCAAGGTTCGGCTGTAGCTCGGATCGATCGATTCCCAGGCTTCCGTGTGCCTGTTCCAGCGGCCCGATATGCGGCAGTCTGGTGTCTGATAAAACAAGGCCATGCGGCCAAGCCGCAGCACCCGTACCTGTACAGGCCCGCTGTCCAGCTCGAGCCTCGTTTCGGTGACCTCGATCGATCGCCCGTAGCCTGCCTCGACCTGCAGCGCCTCGATCATCCGCCGCAGCTTTTCGCTCAGGTGTATGTGATAGTCGTTCAGCGATTCGCGCAGAAAATCAAGACGCCTGCGCCGCTCTTCAGGCAGAAACGGCAGATCGCCTCCGATCAGGCGCTCAAGGCGCACCAGACACTCATCAAGAAACGGCTCAAGCTCCCTGTGCAGACGGTTCATTTCTTTTCTTTTTCGCTTGAGCTCATCGATCGCCTCCTGCTGCCTGTCGATGTAGGCATCGTACTTTTCCTTCCTGAACGTCAGCCAGGCGATGGTTGTGTTCAGGTTGCGGATTTCCTCCTGCAGCCGGACGCGCTCCTCATCCCAGGCATCGAGCTTTTTCTGTGCCGCGCTCTCTGTTTCGATCGCCTCCACTACCGCCGCCTCAACGGCAGCCGGATCGGGTCCGGCATACATTGGTACGCTGCAAAACATGGTGAAAAACGCAATAAAAAACATGATTCCACATAATTTACCAGTTGCTGGCATATATAAATCCCATCCTTTAAAAAGTTTACAAAAGTATGCCTTGGGGGTATTCATACACATTGTGATTGAATACATCCATGATCCTCACCTTTTTACTGCATATCGTTTTGGCGTTCGCCGTCTGTCTTCTCTGACGTGCTTCTTGTAAACTGTGTCAGCATGTGTCTGCAGGTGCATTGCTCTCCACAGGAGCCGTCACATTCGCACTGATTCGGACACCGGCTGCATTGGGGTAACTGCTCTGCTGTATGGTTTGCTGATATGGTGTGCTTCATGGAAAATCCTTTCCGTCTAAAAATTAGTTAAGCCTAAATTTACTGCCAAAAAAATTATCGTTTTTTTCCCCTGGTGGTGCAAGATGATATGCAGTTGTTCGGACAGCTTGTTTTAAAGTGCCGCTTCATGAATCGCCGGATCAGAAATCCGGCGGCAGCGATAACAATGAGAAAAACAATGGCTGTCTGCATGCGCTTATAAAAAAATCTTTCCTGCCTGATAGATGACAACCGACATAGCAAATGCCAGCAGCGTATTGAAGACAATGGAGAAAGCCCCCCACTTCCAGGATCCGGCCTCGCGGGCAATGCACACCACGGTTACAAAACACGGTGCATAAAACATGACAAACACTATCAGGCTCACGGCGACCAGCGGGCTCCATGTCGGGGATGCAGCCAGAATCTCCGGCAGGGCGCCGGATTCCTCGGGATCGACCTCTCCAAGCGAATAGGCGGTTCCCAGGGTTGAAACGATAACCTCCTTGGCGGCAAATCCTCCCACCAGCGCGATATTGGTGCGCCAATCAAACCCCGCCAGGCCGG
Source organism: uncultured Thermodesulfobacteriota bacterium (assembly GCA_964621615.1). GTDB lineage: Bacteria > Desulfobacterota > WTBG01 > CAIYCZ01 > CAIRTM01 > CAZUMW01. The sequence goes on along the minus strand of CAZUMW010000013.1, from coordinate 65,983 downwards.
TTAGGCCCTCAAGCGCGGTGCCGATACGCCCGGCAATAGAATAGCGCAGCGCGGCCTCCGACTCGGCACGCTCTATTGCTGCCAGCGAGTCCTGCAGGGAGGTTGCTGCAGGCGACAGCTCGGCATCCTTGTCTGCGGATGCAAGCTCCTGTGCGGCAGCCCCCTGTTCGGTCCGGGCTGTGCTGCGCTGATGCTCGAACGTGCGTGCTGTGTCGGCGGGCAGCCGCGGAAAAGTCATCATGGCCCACACTACAATGGAAATCGCAAGAATAACAGTGCCGGCTTTTTTGATGTACTGCCAGGTCCGCTCCCATGCGTGGATCAGCAGGCCCTTGACCGTTGGAAGGCGATAGGGCGGAAGCTCCATGACAAACGGCGTCGACTCGCCGGTGATAATCGTGGAGCGCAGCAGCCGGGCGGCAAGAAGTGCAACCGCCCAGGAAAGAAGCGTGAGCAGGAACATGACCAGCGCCTCGTGGTGCGCAAAAAAAGCGGCGATCAACAATGCCATGACAGGCAGCTTCGCCCCGCAGTTCATGAACGGTGCGGTAAGAAGCGTTGCCAGCCGCTCGCGCGGGGAGCGCAGCGTCCTAGCGGCCATAACCCCGGGGACAGCGCACCCGCCGGCTATGCCGCCGGAAATGATAAACGCCATAACAGAGCTGCCGTGCAGCCCGAATATTCTGAAAACCCGGTCAAGCATGAAGGCCACGCGGGCAAGATAGCCCGTGTCTTCAAGAACGGCTATGCCGAAAAACATAAACAGTATGAGCGGTACAAAGCCCATGACCCCGCCGGCGCCGTCGATAATGCCTGATATGACAAGCGACTTAAAAAGGCCGTCGGGCATTGCCCTGTCTGCGGCGTCGCCCAGCAGGGCAAACAGCGATTCACACCAGCCGACAGGAACCTCGCTGTAGGTGAAGGTGAACTGATAGAGCCCCATCAGAATCAGAAGCATGATAATGGGTCCGAGCAGCCGGTTGGTAAGGACCTTGTCGATGTTGTCTGAGATGTACATGCGGTCGCGCTCATCATCCTGCCAGAAAATGTCCTGCTTCATGAGTGCATGGATATAGCCGTAGCGGTGATCGGCGATAAGCGCTTCAGGATAGGTATCAAGCGTCGCGCTGATATGGCTGGTGAGCCGCTCAACAATGCCTTCAAGCTGGTCGGCCACCGGCGGGTTTGCTGCGTGCCCCTTTTCCATAATCTGCGTATCAACCTCGAGATATTTCAGGGCGATCCACCGGGAAGGGTAGATGTCCGTCAGAAACTGCTCCTTTTGAATAATAGACTCCATGAGTGAAAGAGCGCCGTCAAGATCTTCCCCATAGGAAATTTCAAAGGGCTTCTGCGCCGTGCTGCGTGCAGAAGCCTGTGCCACCGCATTCATAAGCTTTTTTTTGCCTTTTCCGCTGCGTGCAACAATCGGCACAACCGGTACGCCCAGAAGCCTAGAGAGCTTATCGGCATTGATGCGGATACCTCGGCTTTCAGCCACATCGATCATGTTAAGCGCAATGACGAGGGGAACGCCGAGCTCAAGAAACTGCAGGGCCAGGTACAGATTGCGCTCCAGATTTGAGGCATCTACAATGTCCACCGTAACATCAGGGCGCTCGTGCACCAGAAAATCCCGGGCTACAATTTCTTCAACGGAATATGCGGTCAGAGAATACGTGCCGGGCAGATCAACCACCGTGAAGGCATCGCCATTGTGCTCACAGCGGCCCTCTTTTATATCCACGGTTATTCCGGGGTAGTTTCCCACATGCTGACGTGCGCCGGTCAATTCGTTAAACAGGGTTGTTTTGCCTGAATTGGGGTTGCCCGTCAGGGCAACTCTGAGAGCCGTGTTCATGAAAGCGGTCCTCCTTCGGTTTCGACAATTATATAATCAGCTTCATCGTTGCGCAGCGTCAGGGTAAACCCTTTCAGACGGAGGGCCACGGGATCCCTGAGCGGTGCACGTCCGATGACCGTGAGGGAAACGCCGGGCACCAGGCCCATATCACGTATGCGCCGCCCGAGCTCACCCCTGGCTTTAATTGCCGCAATAACGCCCTGCTGATTCACCTGCATCTGCCTGAGACATAGCTGCTGTTTCATTGCGTGTATCGCCTTCTGTTTTGGGTTATAAAGCAAAATTAGCCGGTCCTAAGTTACGCTCTAAAATAAATTGCTACTGCACCAGTATTTTTTTTGCCATTCCGCGTCCGATCGTGATGCGGCTTCCGCCCACCGCAATCAGCAGCGGTCCCTGCCCCCGGTTCATAATAACCCGTATGACGGCTCCCCGGATAAGGCCCATAGCCAGAAGCCGTCCCTGCATGCCGCGCCCTGCATCAACCTGAACAACCCGGACCTGTTTTCCCGGCAGAACAGCACAAAGATCGGTAACATGCATATCAGTCAGATTATTTTCGGCGGAGTGCGCCATGGTGGTGTGCTTCCGATATGGTTTAATGTTTTTAGCTGCTACTCATAATATTAGGTTAGACTAAATTAATCGGCATTGCAAGCATTTTTTTATGATGCGTGACATTTTTCCGGTTCACTCCCTGGAAAAAATGCTGTTTCAGAATGGTCCAAAATCTCGTACTTCGTTAGAGATGACAGAGGGGATCTGCTGTTTGCGGCTTTGTCTTTTCTGTTATGCAGGGAAGGAAGATCGGTGGGACACTATTTTATTTTTGCTTTACTTTTTTAAGACAATCGGCAATACACTTCTCACAGTTCGCACCCATGGACCCGTTCAGGCAGAATGAATCAAATTCTTTGATCCACTGAGTGCCGACCCGGGGGCACTGCTGTATGAACTCAATAAAGTTAATAAGCCGGTCCAGAACCTGGGATGAAATAGCATGTTCCAGCTCGCAGGCATCTGAATCAGCCACCTCCTCATCGAGCCCCAGAATATCTTTCAGAAAATGATACAGCGCCTCGTGGCGCTTCAGCACATTGCGGGCAAGCCGCTCACCATGAGCGGTTAGGGTAATAATATCATAGGGAGTGTAGTTGATAAGGCCCCGTTCGGAGAGTTGGCGCAGCGCACCGGTGACAGAGGATCCCTTTACGTCAAGCTGCTGTGCGATATCCTTGGCGCGTGCAGCATGCTTCTGCCGGACTATCAGATAAATAGCTTCCAGATAATCTTCAAGACTTGCACTTAACCGATTTTCCTGCATGTGAACTGTTTCCATGATAAAAATGGTACGATAAGCTTACACGTACAAGATAAGTACAGGATAGCCATTATAATTCACAAGAAAAATAACACAGCAAACGCTGCAAATAAAGTAAAAAGGCTGCATACAGGAGAAGTGTTTTTACTTGGCAGGGTACCTTTAACGGGTGCCACATAACTTTTTAAGCCGTTTAGCGGTGATTGTTTTTTATGGGTTGAAAGCGCACATTGTTTCCTTACAAGTAAGTAAGGAAATGATGAAAGGTAAGGAGAGCTCATAATGTCCCAGGCAACCGTTACCAGTAAAGGGCAGATCACCATTCCGAAGCCGATTCGGGATACCCTGTATCTGCGGAAGGGGGACAAGGTGGATTTTATCATTTCGCAAAAAGGTGATGCCATTATGCGTGCGGTATCAAAATGTTCCGATGAAGTCTTTGGAATGCTTGCTTCACACAAACGCAAGCCGCTGCCGATTGAGGAAATCAACAAACGTCTGAAAAAATCCCTCCGCGGTAAAGAGAAATGAAGGCTGTCGATACAAACATTCTTGTAGATTTCTCTGCGCTCGAAATCACAAAAATATATCATTACGACACAATCTTTTGTCCGTGCGACCCAGGAAATTTTTTTACACAAAGTACTCTATATATGGATACCCCGGACAAAGCCGGGGTATGACAAAAGATGGTGTTTTACTTTTTTCTCTGCACGTAATGGTGTGCTGAGCGGTAATTTTTATTCTTTCCTCTCACTTACTGCAGACGCTTATCCCGGCAAGCGAAAGCAGCCGGCCGCTGCGCACGCTGCGGGCGGTTATGGAAAGCACCGTTTTGAGGCATGGCCCGGCCTGATCACCGACTGCATCAAGCAGGTCTGCCGCATCAGCCTGTGCCTTTTTGCTGATCGCTGCGGACCCGTACGTTATAAGGTTTTGAATATTGTGTCGGTTATCGGCAACAAGGCGGCTTATTTCCTCTGCAAGTGCCGGGTTTTCCCGCACTATAGCGGCAATATCTGCTGCTGCGGTATAAAACAGTGATATGATGGATGGCGCTGAGTCTGCCAGGTGCCGGTCCCGCATCTGTCTGAGCAGCATAAGGTCCTCTCTGCTGTCAATAGACAGGACAAACGGGCAGGGCGCGGTTTGGTTATCGCCGCCGGTCTCTCCATCGTTACCGGATGACTGATATTTGAGCACGATCCCGTTTTTGCCGACAGCAAATACGTTGTCCGGAGACGAGCCCCAGATGCCGAAAATGTCATCCGATGTGCCGGAGCTCATGGACGACCACGAGGTGCCGTCATAGTGATTTATGACGCCGTAGTCACCTGCAATAAAAACATCACTTTCTGAATATGCCCAGATATTGCGCAGGTCTTCAACCGTAACCGGCGTGAGCTCGCTGATGGTTTCATCAACGGCATTGTAATTGAGCACCGTTGATTCATCGCCCGCAATAAATATATTTCCGGCATCAATGCCGTGAATGGCTTTGAAGCGGGGGTAGACGCCTTCAGTAACCGCTGTCCAGCGGGAGCCGTCATAATGAATCAGCACGCCGGTGCCGCCCACGCCGCCGGTTTTGCTGGGGCCGCCGACCGCGTACACATCGGTGCCAGATGACCCCCAGATATCCTGAAGGGTGTCGCTTGTCGGTACGTCCATCGTTTCCCAGGTGCTGCCGTCAAAATGAAGCATGGTACCGTCTTCGCCGGCAACAAACACATCCATTGCCGAGCTGCCCCACACGCAGCGAAGGCGCTTGTCGGTTACCGAGTCCATCAGCCACCGGCCGCCGTTGTAGTACAGAACCCGCCCTTTGTCTGCTGCGGCGAAGGCTTCGGTTGGTGATACCCAGCATACGGCGTAGATTGTTTTGTCGGTAACGGTTTCCTGTGCTGTCCAGGATGTGCCGTCATAGGAGAGTAGGGTGCCGTAGTCCCCGACAGCAAGTATCTGGCCCGCTGCATAGCCGTTCAGTCCTCTGAGCTTGTTGACTGTCGGCACGTTTTCCTCAAGGGTCCATCCGGCATGTGCAGGTCCGGCAGCACACAGGAAAAAAATGATAATACCGGCAGCGAGTATTCGGTGTGCAGTATGTTTCATGACGCCTCCTTTTTTGATGTTTTTCCGGTTTGTTTTTCGTCGAGATACGGCCATACCGGATGAAAGCAGGGGATTCCGCCGTATGTGTCTGCCCCGTAGGTTTTTAGAAAGGTCTGAACCTTTTTAGAAAGCAGGAAGTCTGAAAGCGCACGGGCGCCCTTGTGATTAACATCCTGAAAGATCGCCGGATTGGCTTCCATAACGATATAGGGGCGGCGAAGCATCGGATCCCCCTCGACCAGAACCTCGAGTTTCCCGGTGGGGATTTTCGGCATCAGCACAGGCATGCGCCCGTAAATGGTATATGCCCCGTTTTTCGATGCATAGGTAAGCGCTTTAAACCGGTGAACGGCCTCGTCTTTCAGCACCCATTCTCCGATGGGCCTGATGTGGGCCTTTTTCCAGATATTGTGGTTCATTTCCCGCTTGCCGGCACCCATCACATCAAGAAACGGCGATTGTGTTTCCGCAATGCGGCGATATGCTTCAACAGCGCTGGTCAGCCCCCGGATTTTGGCAGGATCGTCGGCCGGACCCAGTATCACCAGATCATTCTGGGCCCACGGGCGCATGTTAATACCATAGCCGTCCACGACCAGATTGGTGGTAATGTCCCCTGAATGCATGGTCAAAATATCTGCGTTTCCGGCCCGGAATACGGGTGATATTTTTGTGCGGGGGCCGGTAACGACGACCTCGACCCGGTAGCCGGTCTGCTTTTCAAACATGGCAGCTATTTCCTGCCAGGTGCCGGTAAGGGTCATGCCGCCGATTACGCATGCCCGGACGACCTTCTCGTTTTTTGCTGCAATTGCGGTGCTGCACAGCCCGGCGGCGGCTGCGGCCGCAAGGCATACAGCCAGCAGGGCAGTGAGGTGCGTGTGCTTCTTTGTGGTTTTCATAGGAGCCTCCCTGTTCGCGCAGAAGTTTTTTTTGGTTTTTGTGTCAAAAAGTTATATTACCATAAAAAGTTAAAAATCGCGTCATTGCGAGCAATTGACCCCGGCGCTTCGCATCGGGGTTGTTGATGTAAAAACATAGAAGGTTTTGCCCGCCAGTAGTCTTTTCGTTGTCGTAATCGAAAGGAGCGTGAACAGCGAGGTATGCACGATTACGATCACGACAACGACAACGATAGCCTTTTTCTACCCAAGGGATATCAGGGGGTTATATGTTTGATCAAATAGCCGGAAGCGAGATGCTTACAGCTGAAAGCTAAAAGCCGACAGCTGTTCAAAACGATACTTTCATGCCTCCGTACACAAAGCGACCGGCCTGCGGCAGGCCATAGCTGGTTTCATAATCCTTGTCAAAAAGGTTGTCCGCACCGAGATAGGCGGTGATGGAGCTGTTAAACAGCCGCTGCGACAGCTTCACATCAACCAGCGTGTACTCATTGAGCTCCCGCTCGAGAACCGGTTCCTTTTTGGAGTAAAAGTACTGGCGGTTTATGTGTTTTACCGATGCATAGGCTGTCAGGCCGAACAGCCAGGTATAGCGGGCCTCAACGGTCAGCTTGTCGCGTGGGTTGTATTGAATATGGTCTTTGCTGCTGCCTGTGGACATATCGTCAGAATCCATATAGGTATATCCCAGGCGGAGCATAAGCCCCCGCACCGGCCTGCTTTCGATGCTGATTTCGACTCCCCTGAACCGGTACCTGTCCCTGTTTTCAAACCGCTCCGTATAATCGTCCTTTTGAATATAGTTTTCAACATCATTGCAGAAACCGACCAGATGCAGGCTTGTGTACCAGGGCAGTGCTGCCGAAACGCCAAGCTCATAATTGTATGACCGCTCATAGTCGAGCCCGGGGTTTCCCTGGGTTTCGTCATAGAGCTGGCGGATTGAGGGGAAGCGGATTTTCCGGGAAACCGACCCGTGAAGCTGCAGGCTGCGGGAAAGATCATACCGCGCGCCGGCAGCGAAGCTGTACTCATCGTCATGGTCGCCTGCCTCTTTGCAGAGAAAATGATGGCTGTAGCCCAGCTTGACAGCGAGGTCCTCTGCGGGGAAACACTCATATTCTGCAGCGAGGCTGTAAATTTCCAGATGGTTGTTATTGTCAAAGCGGCGCATGTAGTAAAATTTTTTCTTTTTGCCTCCCGGCCCGCTGCCGCCGCCGCTTCCCCCTCCGGTTCCGCCTCCCCCGCCGCCGGCAAGATCTGCGGGTGTAACACCGCCCAGCGACACCATTTTATCCCGGATGTCCCCGTCGGCATCCCAGCGATCATGCTCGAGCGCACCGCCCAGGGTGAGCAGGCCCAGCTTGTCAAGATCGCAGCGCGCCTGCAGGTTTGCGCCGATAACCCGCGAGGTCGTATCCTGGCAGTAGGTTTTCTTTATGTAAATATCATCGATGGAATTATACCGGTCGTCGTACCGGTTTTTTTCTTCGTCCTGCTGATTGAAATATACCCAGGATTTCATTTCCCAGGGGCCGGGCATGTCATAGCTTGCAGACAGCTGCAAAGAAAAAATGTCGAGGTCTTCCACACGCTCATATTTGACCTTTTTGGCAAACGGATCTGTTTTGTCGTTGATGGTATTGGGCGGATTGCCGTACTCTCCGCTGTTGTAATACAGAGTCAGCCCGAGCTGCAGCCGGTCTGAAGGGGTATAGCCGATTTTTGCAAATATGTTTTTTCGTATGTGATGGGAATTCTCGCGCAGCCCGCCGTTTTCCTCGGCGGTCTCGTCAAAGTCGTGTGAAAGCTCGTACCCTTCAGTCCGGTAGAGGCTGCTGCTCAGGAAGAAATCAACATTTTTTTCCGCTCCTGAGAGGCTGTACCGTCCGTAATAGTCGACGTGCTCTCCGAACTGATGGTCGATGGAGCCGCTTATGCCCGGCCTGCCGCGCTTGGTAAGGATATTGATCACCCCGCCCAGCGCGCCGGGGCCGTAAAGCACCGAGCTGCCGCCGGTGGTTATTTTGATATCGCGTACATTCTCCACCGGGATCATGGAAGGGTCGAACATGCCGTCATAGGTTGAGTTGATCGGCACTCCATCCAGCAGCAACAGCACATGGCGCGAGCGGAAGCCGCGCAGGTTGACCCGGGGGACACCCTTGCCGCCGGTGCGGATGTTCAGCCCGGGAACCAGATCGATCGCCTCATCAAGGGACCGGGCTCCCTGCATCTCTATGTCCTCTGCGGTTATCCGGCGCACGGTGCCTGCCTGCTCGATGCTGTCTCCTCCTGCGGAAACGACCACTTCTTCCAGGGTGTATGTTCCGGAATATGGAGACGGTTCACCCGCAGAAGCCCTCGGAGCGACAAGGGCGGTGAAAGAAAGCATCATGATAAACGCATATGTGCAGCCGGTTTTTTTCATAAGGGACAGCTTTGGGCCGGTGTTTGTGGAGGAAAATGGTTACTCCTGATGAGAGACAACCATGCTCATGACCAGCGGGAAATCAGGGCTGCCGATGCCGGTAATTACACCGGTGAAGAGCACGGCGATGCCTATATCCGGTATTTCGGCTGAGGTGCTGATGCTTTCGGCGTTGTAGGCATACTCGATAACCGGCTGCAGGCCGATAATGCCGGTGGTGGCGTATACGATACCCGCAAATTCACCCACCGAAGACGCTGGTCCGATACGCACTGATAGTGTACCGCCGCCCAGGGCAAGAACATAGCAGGTGTGAAAATCGCCGTGAGAAGCAATGGTGTCCAGCTCAAAGTAGATAGTCTGGGAATGTCCGGGGGTTAACACAAGCACATTGTATTTGGAAGAGGCGAGATCTTCGGCAAAGGCGCTGGAAGCAAGCAGCAGTACGGCAAGTGCGGCGGCAAAGACAGAAATGCGGTTTCTTATCATAACGACACATCCTTGTTGTGCGGGTTTTTGTGTGCTTTCGGGATGCGAAGGTTATATCACAGAGAATTGTAAGCAGTCAAGGCTGTGCGGTCCATTCAGGGTCTAATTTGTTACAATTAGTCATTTTAGGTAAAAAACAGTCGCAGGCTCGGACAAAGCGAAGCGTGTCCGGCGATAATGCGTAAAAAATCTCCCCTAACCCCTCTTTTCCAAAGAGGGGAACACGGTAGTCTCCTCCCTTTCGAAAGGGAGGCCGGGAGGGATTTTTGTAACGATGTTAAAATACCACGCAGTCGGGGCGGTGATGACAGTACGGGCAGAATGCCCCGGTTTGTCAACTGTTTTGAGTTATGTGTTTTTGCAGCCCTTAGAGCGGCTCATTAATCAAGCCTGCGGCTTTGATGCAGGTTATGACTGCAATAAGTGAATAGCAAGCCCTGAGTGTTATAGCCGAATGATTATCTATACAAACATCACCGCAATATAACTGACAGCCAAGCAGATCACGATTGCCGCAAGTACCCAGGTGATTTTTTGTGCCGAAACATATTTTTGACTCCTCGCTCCAAGGTACATTCCCGCCATGCCGCCGCTGCCGAGCAGCAGGCCCAGCGTCCAGTCAGGAGCAATCGATATGTCCGGATACCATGGGGCAATAATGTTATAACCCGCCACAGCAGCAATCGAGGAAGCTAATGACGCTGTCAGGGCTGCGCCGGCGACACCGTGTACCGGTATGCCGAACCATGACACAAGCAGAGGGGCAATGATTGCGCCGCCGCCGATTCCGTATGCACCGGCAATCAGCCCGGTAAACAGGCTGATAACGGAAACGGCAGGGAGAGATATATGGAAAGTTTCGTTCGTTTTGTTATATCGGATGCTTATCGGCCTTCGGCTGCCGCATTTTCCTGATAGGTTTGTCGATACTGCTTGGCAGTTCTTGTCTAAATGGTACTTCGAACCTTTTGGCTCAGCCCGATCCCCGGCTTTATTTATAAGGTCGCGCGCCATGTCAACACCGACGTAGAGCAGCACCACCCCTGCAAACAGCTTGAATCTCGCCGGGTCAGGAAGCCATGCAGTGCGCAGCACAACTCCCAGAAGCACGCCCGGCAGCAGCCCTGCGGTGATGGCTGCCGTCAGCGGTATTACAACTCTCCGCTCCCGCCAGTACCGGTATACACCGGAGGGTATGGCCATTATGTTATACATCTGGTTTGTGGCACTGATCGAGGGATGGGCATGGCCGAAACAGATCAGCTGGATCGGAAGCAGTAGAAATGCACCTGACACACCGCCCATCGATGTAAAAAAGGATACGGCAAATGAAATGAGCGGCGGCAGCCAAACGGGTGCGCTGAACCCGGCTGTCTGAAATACCATCTGTTAATACCTGTTTTGTTAGCCCTTGACTTTAATGACACGTTTTTGTAAAATATAAGGTTAATATAGCCCGGACAGCTGCATTTGTCAAGTTGAGCCGGGATGGTTAACAAATAAATCAGTTAAGATCATGTAGATCAGACCGCAAAAAGAGATGAAGCTTTCGACGGAGATGACTGATGTCACGCATTTTTTTACTGTACGTGTTTATTATGGCAGCGCTTTTCAGCCTGCCTGCCGGCTCATGGTCTGCCCCGCAGGCGGTTGCGCAGCATGACAAAAAAGTTACTCTTGCAGTTGAATTCTGCGCTCATGCGGCCTGCGCGCATGTGGCACAGGCAAAAGGCTGGTTCGCTAAGGCCGGTATCGATATCCAGGGATTTGATAACTATGTGACCGGTATGGCCCTCGCAGCAGCCCTGGCCCGGGGAGATGTTGATGCAGCCTACATATGCCTGATCCCCGCTATTTGTGCCTATGCCAATGGAGGTGTGCCGCTGAAGGTGGTTGCGGGGACCCATAAGTACGGCTATGCACTGGCAGTTAACCCTGAAAAGATTACCAGCCCCGAAGATCTTGAAAAGCCGGATGTCCGCTTGGGATGCTCCCGCGCCGGCAGCCCCTGCGATGTTTTGCTGCATAAAATAATTGCCCGTCACCGGCTGCGAAGGGATGCTGTTATTTCCAATGTCCGCCGGATGAATCCGCCGCAGCAGATGACGGCAATGAAAATGGGCCATCTTGATGCAGCAGTGATGCCTGAACAGTATCCGAGCATGGCTGTTTCAAATGGCTTTACCATACTGTGCACCGCTGAGGATCTGTGGCCGGGGATGCAGGGCAGCGTTCTAGTAGTAACAGAAAAATTTGCTGCCAGCCATCCCGACATAGTGAAGAAGATGGTTTCAGTGACAGAGCAGGCAACAAGGTGGATACGCGCCAATCCCGAAGCGGCAGCCGGCATCGTATCAGGTGCGCTACAGGTAACGGGGGATCGTATTTTTCCAGCTAAAGCCGCTAAAGCTGCCGGCAAGCTGACTGTAACACCGGAGGCGATTTTGTCGTCCCTGACCGGATCGATGATATGTACTACCACAATAGATCCGCTACAGGTGCAGCAGGCTGTCGATTACCTCTGCAGACTGGGATACCTTCGCAGCCGGTTTGATGCCGCAGACATGTTAGACATTGTTCGTAATGAGCCATGACCAGATTTCAAAGAATTTCTTTTCCGTGGGCAATTGTCCCGATTGTGCTGTTTCTGGCTCTGTGGGAATTGGCAGCGCGCCTCTGGATAGACAATCCCGCATTACTGCCGCCTTTCTCAGCTGTTATGCGGGAGGTCAAAGAGCTTATGCGCACCGGCGAGCTTTGGCATCATTTCAATAAAAGTTTGATTCGTGTTTTGATAGGATTCGGCGCCGGATCGCTGGCAGGTCTGCTGATGGGTATTATGCTGGGGTGGAAGGAGATAGTGCATCGAAGCCTGCATCCGGTGATCAGCCTGTTATACCCAATACCGGCCCTGGGCTGGCTGCCGATTTTCATGCTGTGGTTCGGTATCGGAGAGCTGCTGCCGATAGCTGTTATTTTTATGTGTTCATTTTTCCCGGTGCTTTACAATACCGAAAGCGGGATGCGTTCAGTAAATCCCGTAATGATAAGGGCTGCGCGTTCACTGGGCGCATCCGATACAGTCATTTTAACGACTATTCTTTTGCCGCTGTCGTTGCCCTCTGTTTTTACTGGTCTACGACTGGAGGCGGGCATGGCCTGGCGGGTTATTATCGCTGCGGAGATGGTGGCCATTCCAACAGGGATCGGTGCGCTGCTCATGCGGGCTGAAAGCCTGGTCAGGGTGGATATCGTGATTGTCTGCCTGATGGTGCTCTCTATAATGTGTTTTATCTTTGAGCGATTCTTTTTGCTGCTGGAGAAGCGTATAACCGGCAGATGGTAACGTGATGCCCAGTATATCGGTGCAGTCGCTTAGCAATTTTATTCTCAAAAACGTTACATTTACCGTCCATGACGGTGAGTGCCTGGTGCTGCTGGGTCCTAACGGTGCCGGTAAAAGTACGGTCCTCAATATTATTGCCGGCCTTGCCGGGTATGATGGATCCATATTTTTTGACAGCCATAAAGTCGATCACATGTGTGCAAGCCGGCGGCGTGTGGGTTATGTGTTTCAGGAACATGCGCTGTTCCCCCATTTGACAGTCCGAAGCAATGTGGCCTATGGATTGAAACGACAATCAAAACACAACAAATGGACAATCAATCAGAAAGTTGCAAGCCTTCTCGGTCTGGTGAATATAAGCCACCTTGCCGGGCGCTATCCGCGGGATCTGAGCGGGGGTGAAAAGCAACGGGTCGCCCTAGCACGGGCGATTGCACCGGGCCCGGCGGTGCTGCTGATGGACGAGCCCTTTTCAAGCCTTGACCTGAGATCAGCAAAATATCTGCGCACTGAATTCCGGCAGCTTCAGCGGAAGTTGCATACAACGACAATTTTTGTGACGCATAACCTTGATGAAGCGGCTGAAGTGGCAGACCGTGTCGCTTTCATCGAAAGAGGACAGATTATGCAAATTGGAACAGCAGACGGGCTTCTGTTTCACCCGGCAGCGCCGCAGATCAGCCGTTTCATCGGCAATCCTAATATTCTGTCCTGTGATGAATATCATGCAATTGAAAACGGGCTTGCTATTGCCACTTGCGGCCGTCTCCATGTTGTCGCCCCGTATGAGGAACAGCCTGTTCATAAAATAGCCATTGCCCCTGAACATGTGTATGTATCAACAGAGCCGCCGGCTGGACCTCATATCAACCGCTATCAGGGAGTTGTACGGCACATATATGCGGAAAACGCTCTTACCCGTATTGCAGTCGATGTTCACGGCCAGCCGATAATAGCTGAGCTGCCCTCGGATGTGGCCGCAATTATGGACCTGAGCCCCGGAAATAAAGTGTATGTTATTTTAAAGCTGCGCTGGCTTCGATTGTTAAGCGGCCAATGTGTGAACTCATAAAAAAGGGTGGCGGCTCTCCTTGCCTTTTTGGTAGAAAAAAAATACCCGCCTCCGCACTGAATTTGTTACAATATGTATTCGAACCGCTAACACACTATTCCTTCCCGCTATAATGAGCGCCAAACAAAAAGCAGATCAGCACATGACCCCTCCCGCTCACAATATGCATCACGGGCTTATTGTTTCTCCCCCGGATGAGGAACGCTGTCTTGACACGCCGCAGCTGGCACGGCTCGAGCAGACCTTCCGCGATTGGGTTAATGCAACACCGCGTGCAGACGTGCGTCTATCCAGGCGTCGTATCCTTCTCATCTTTCTTGTGATTCGCTACACCGGCGCAAAGCTGAATGAAGTCCTTAATCTGAAGCCGTTTCAGGATATCGATACAGTCAGCCGCACAGTCAGCTTTCAAAACGCTGCTTCAGCGCCTGACAAAAAACCACGCAGCGTGCCGTTGTCACCAGCGCTGTCTGCGGAAATCCGGAGCACGCTCAGAGAACCCGAATTTGCCGATTTTTTACAAAACGGGTTCGATATTGATCCTGCATTTGTGCGCCGCAAATTTTATGAACGTGCAGCCGATTGTACATTTCCAAAGCATTTGGGAGCGCCGGAAATGATTCGAAAGGCACGGGCGGTAGAGCTGATGCAGGGAAATATGCCGCTGTCTGCCGTGCAACTTCTGCTGGGACACGCAACGCCGAACATGACGTCGTCATACGTTTCGTTTTCATCCAGCGATATTAACCGTATCACCCGTCATTTTATGGAAATGGAAGATTCCCGGACAAGCAGCGCACGGAACTCTTTTTATGGCAAAATCGCCTTGATCGAGCGCGGGGACATACAAAGCCGGGTTGAGCTGTTGACGCTCAGCGATCAGAGAATAAGTGCGATTGTCACCAATCACAGCCTTGTGCAGCTTGGGCTGAAAAAAGGCTCCCTGATCACCGCTGAAGTTAAAGCGCCCTGGATCACGGTGCAGAAAAAACAGGAAAAACCGTTTTGCAGCGCGGACAATATGCTGGAGGGTGTTATTGAAGATATTAATGAAACTCCGGTCATCACCGAATATATGATTCGGCTTCAAGACGGGACCATGCTCTGCGCAATCATCACCACCGGTGCCGCCCGCTCGCTGGATTTGAAGCCGGGACAGCCGGTCTGGGCATATTTTAACTGTTTTGCCGTGGTGCTTCACACAACCTAAATCATCACCCTGCCATTTTCAATATTTCTGATTTATGCATGCTCTGCAGTAACCTTTTCATGATGGACAAGGTGGAGCTGCTTTCGCTGCGAACTTTATGCGCCGGCGGTTGCGTCCTGCCGGCCGTCGTGTTTTGCGGGATGCTTTAAAAAGTCACGTATGTGTTACCACGTGCAGCGCAGACCGAACGTAGCCCCGATGCCGGGCATCGTAAGAAGATCGTAACCGTCATAGAGCGGAAACTCTGTGTAGCGCTTGTCGGTGATGTTTGTAACGGCAATATAGATTTCAGCCCGTTTCATTGCATATACTGTCGGCAGATTCATGCCGCAGCGAAAATCCCATCGGGCATGCCCCGGTGTGCGCATCCGCTCGGTGTCCCAGTCCCTGGCAATGCGATTCTGGCGAAAGCGGTAGGTGCAGGAAAGCTCAGCCCAGGCCCGCAGCCCTCCTGAAAAGGGGACGGTGTCGTCCCACCGAATCATCTGGCGAAGCCGTGCGGGCGGGACGGCCTGCAGGGGCCAGCGATGTACCATATCTTTGCCCTGCGTATAGGAAAAGTTCAAATCATAGGTGAACGAGCGGCTGAGCCGGGCCGTAAGCCACGTTTCAATTCCCCACAGGCGCGCTTCCCCGAGGTTTTCCTTTGTGACAATGCCCGCTGCGGGGTCGCCGCGTTCCTGCGGCGGTTTGTTTACACTGACGATCAGATCATCCACATCGCTTCTGAAAACCGTTAATGCCCCTGAAAGCCGCCGGGAGGAAAATTTGAAGCCGGTGTTTACGGTTATGCTCGTTTCCGGGTCAAGAGACGGGTTGCCTTTAGACATCAGTCCGCCCGGCACCGGGCCACGGTAGTACAGATCGCGCAGGGTCGGCGCTCTGAACCCTTTTGCTACATTGACATACCAGCGCAGGCAGTCTGTAAGCCGGTATACGACTGAACATGAGCCGGTGAGGGCGCTGTCTGTACTTGACCGGCTGAATGAGTTTTTGTCTGCGCCGTGCGGCGAGATGCGTGACCGGTACCAGTCGTAGCGCAGGCCCAGGGTGATATCAATCCGCTCAGCGACCTGTATTTCGTTTTGCAGAAATATGCCGAGGCTGTCGGCATTGCCGTCCTCGGCGATGCTGACAGACCGCTCTTCCGGGCGGCGGAATCCCATAATGCGCGTTCGGGATCTTTTTTTTGTTTTGTTCGGCCCCGAGCTGTTATAGTAATAGTCAAAGCCGAATACCGTGTACGATTTCCCGGTCACGCTGAAGTCAATCTGCCCCTGAAGCCCGATGGTCTCAAGCTCGCTGTCACCGGTGCTTGATGTTTGTATGCTGAGCCCGGGAAACGGATGAATATCACCGTCGAACGTGAATTCTGAATCATCCCTTTGATAATAGGCTTTTACCGCCAGCCGGTGAATATGAGATGAAATGTCGGCCCATGCATAATCAACGCCGAGCTTCAGGCGGTTATAGTCTGTTGTCTCTATTTTTGTAACAGCAGCCGGAGACTCTGAAGGCGGCCGCTCAAGATCGCGGTTGCGGTTTATCTGGGCGGTAAAGACAAACGTGTGTTTTTCGGCCGGCCTGAATGTCATATCAAAGCTGCCGCTTCGCATTTTGTAGCCGCTGTCCTGCATTTTTTCATCAGGTGTGTGGTAGTCGTTCATCTGTCGGTTTGTGGCGCTGAGGCCGAAAGCATAGCGCTTTCCGCCCGCCTCGGCCCGTATGTTTTCCCGGTTTCCCTTGCCGTTTGTCATATAGTAGGAGTTGACTGAGCATGCCGAATAGGCTTTTTGCGAAAGCGGTGCCTTGCGGGTTATCAGATTGATGGCGCCTCCCAGCGCATCAGACCCGTACAGCGATGAGGCAGGGCCGTATATAACTTCGATGCGCTCCAGGAGATCGGGGTCGACAAGAGATACTTCAGGGCCGCCCCAGATGCCGCCCAAAGAGCTTTGCAGGCGCTGGCCGTCGATCATGACGAGAACGCGGCTGCCGTGGAACCCCCGCATAACGGGCTTTCCTGTATTCAGCGCCCCTTCTTCGGCAGCATGCACCCCGGGGATATGATCAAGCAGCTGACCGGTTGAGCGCGGTGCCAGGTCGTTTATTTCGTCACGGGTCGTCGCCGACGCGGGCACGCCGGTGTCTGCAATATGTTTTTCATGCCGCGTTGCCGTCACCGTGATTTCGCCGAGATTGTACGTATCCCCATGCTTTTTTTCAGGAGGCTGGGAAAAGGCAGGCGACTCAAGAAAAAATGTCACAAAAAAAATGATAACAGCCGTCGGAAGAGCGGTTCGGTTTATAAGCATGATCAACTTTCCATAAAAAGAGGTTGTGTTTTTTTTATTCAGCGGGTGCTGTCGCCTTCTCAAGTGCGGGTACTAACAATGCAATGAGCTTTTTTGCCATATATCGTGCGCCGGGGTGCTCCTTTAGCGTTTCGGCTATATGATCGCTGTGTGTATAGTAAAATTGAGCCAGCGCATTGCCTGCTGCACTGCGCATCAATATCCTGTCACGGAACTGCCGCATGACTTTCACCGTATAGCTGTTCCTGCCGGCCAATTGCTCCGCAACACACAGTGTCTCGGTTGAATTGTCTTGTACACCTGTTCCTGCCCGCTTTACCCCTCTCATCCGGGCTTCTTCGGATATGAGCGTATTGTTATCACAGATAAGATCAAATGACGGCGTTTCCCGTGAAGGCTTCTCGGCTGAATAGGCAAAATAATAACTTTTGGTAAATTTGAGATACATTATGTAAATCGGCAGTGTTTCACCGGAAGGAAACTGCTCGGTGCCGACAGCAGTGCACAGAAGGACTTCACTGTCAGGATCATTATCATATTTATCTATAGTCCAGACACTGATAGTTCCATTGTCATATAAAATGTCCCAGACCCCGGTCCACATACTGCAGTCAGCCGCAGCGAATGCGCCCTGAGCAATGCATAAAACAATAAAAATCGAAGCTGATATGTTTTTTAATCCAGACATGTTTACTGCTCCCGTTAGCTGTTTACAATAGATTGTATTTTTGCCAGAAGCCTGTCGATCTCGCGGAAGGTGTTAAATATGTGAGTAGATACTCTCAATACATAGGTTTTGCTTTTGTCACTTTCCCCGGCAAAATAATTGACCCACCGTATGTAAATATTATATTGCTCGCGCAGCGGCTGTGTAACAGCGCTGAAGCGGGCCATATCATACCGGTCTTCAGTGTTTGCAAAAGGAATAAACGAAACAAGTCCGCTGCACAGGTCATTATTTCCTGCAGGCGACATGAGACTTTTCTCACCCCACAGGAAACCGATTTTTTCTTTGAGATATGCTGCAAGCTCAAGTATCCGGGATTCGATTTTCTGTTTTCCGATCGCTTTCTGAAAAGCCATGGCATCGGTCATAGCCCGGAACGCCGGCGTGTTTTGCTGTCCGCACATCTGCAGAGTTGACGTTACCGGCGCTGTGTAGCCGATATTATAAATTTCTGTGTTGCAGGGCCATAAGCCGTAAGGGTTTGTCTCACCGTCGCGAATGTATAACATCCCTGTGCCCGGCGGTCCGTTCAGCCATTTGTGTCCTGAAGCCGCATAAAAATCGCATCCCAGTTCATCAAGATTTATATCAAGCATACCGACGGCATGAGCGCCGTCCACGATAGAAATCATATTGTTTCCCCGGGCATGTTCGCAGAGCTCTTTAACCGGCATGCGCAGGCCGGTTGTATAGTTAATATGAGAGAAGCACAGCGCCTTTGTTTTTTTTGTGACGGCATCTGAAAACAGCGATATGATTTCGTCCTTATCTGCAGGAATGTTCGGAAGAGGGATCTCTTTTATTTTGAGACCGTACCTGTCCTGCAAAAGGTACAGCGGGGAAAGAGCGGCACCGTGTTCGTGCATTGTGGTAACAATCTCATCACCCGGTTCAAAATCAAGCCCATGCAGTACAAGATTCATTCCCTGTGTCGTGTTTGCCGTCAATACAATCTCGTTTGGACGCGCGCTCAGAAAATCAGCTGTCCTGTCGATATTGTTTTCCTGCACATAGCCGAACTCTTCGCTGTAAAATGCGCTTTCCATGGGACTTCTGCTGAATTGTTTGAAATATGACCACAAATTATTCACCACACATCTGGGCATGGATCCTTCTGTGCCGGTGTTTAAATAGGTGATCCCGGGATCAAGACTGAACAGCTGTTTTATCGACCGCCAGTACACCTCGCTATTACCGGAAAATTGTTTATTACCATTTGCGGTTAACGCATTTCGGCTGTCTGCACGTGCTGGTGTCGGCACAAGGGAAGTTATGCCGCCTGCGGCTGCAGCCCCCGCCATTTTGAGAAAATTTCTGCGCGAGTTGAAAAGCATATCCGTGCTGTCACATCTGTTGCCGGTGCGGCGGGGCGATTTCATGTATATTTCCATTTTTCTGAGCGGTTTTTTTATCAAGAAAGCGGTTACCGGAATTCCATACGACAGTTCACCGGAGCGCTGTCGGGCCCGGTGAAAAGCAACAGGCTGTCAGCGTTATCCTGAAGAATGCCGCTGAAAAATGCGGCCAGCGTTCCGGCAGTAAAGGAGCGCATTGCAGCCCGGTCAGATCCGCCGGGGCATACCCCATCAACAAAATCCTCTTCATCAAGCATGTCGCCATGTCCATGGTCCAGCGCGACCGCATACCAGGCAGAGCCGGCGCATTTGGCATAAAATTCTTCATGACCGAGGTTTGCCGGTGCACACGGCAGAGGAAATGTCGCATTGTCCGGCAAAACCGATCCCAGGCCGGTTCCCATGATATAGGCCGGGGTGTCAAGGCGCCATAACCTTGTGGTTACTCTGGTCTGACCAAACGCGGCAAGGCCGTCAACTGGATCAATCCCGGCGACTGCGCCAATGGTATCGCCTGCCGCCACGGCTATTCTGAACGCTATCTGTCCACCCCGGGAATGCCCTGCAACGCCTATATGATCTGTATCTGCCGTAACAGAAATAAAACCGTTAATACGTGACCTGATCCACCGGAGCAACAAGAGGCCTTTAAGCGATTCAACAGCAGGTGACGGCGCGCACCCATAACATTCTGCACGGTACATCTGTGGAGCAATTACGATAAAACCGTGGCTGGCCAGGTGGTACAGAATCGTTTCATAATGCCGGCGGCAGCCGGTAAATCCATGCAAAAATACAACAACAGGATATATTCCGTGCTGGCGGGGTGTATATATATCAAGCGGCAGCGGGGTTTTGCTTTCCGAAGTTGAAAAAACTGTTATATTCAGATCGCCGGGTTGGTAAAAATTATTGTTCAGCCTGCTGTAAGGGCCTGCATGGAAAGCGTGATCCGTTGCATAACACGGAACAAAACAGGCTCCGATCATGAGAATGAAGGAAAGGATGGCCGTAGCTGACATGGTTAACAGATATCCTTAAACGGCAAATATAGGTAATGCTTCCCGCAAAAAGCGCGGGCATCCCGGTAAGACAAGATAAGCACCTGAACATTCAGGTGGCACATAAAAAAAATTAGTAGCACAAAAACCAGGCTTTTGTCAATCTATAATTGAACTTTCATATATCAATCGTACTGCATTTTCTGTATGGTTGGCGAAAACTTCTGTAAATATATATTTAATATTCAATATTCTATATAATTTATTTGGCGTTTTGTGCATCGGTGTCAAATAATTATGTGCCGTTCTGATTTTGCATGTTGACAATTGTGGCATCTTTTATATTATAGTGTTACTAAAAGGAGGGGTTATGCTTGTGCCGCTTGAACTCAGCATTATTGCAAACAAATGTGGATATCTCAGTCCGGAACTGGCGCTGGGATGGTGCATCGGGAAATATATAGACGAATTTTTTAACGGTCTCGATGATACCCGCATAGCGGCAAAGGAAGAGGATGATGCTTCCCTCGGGCTTTCCATGATGTGTCAAAAAAACAGGTTTCCGTTTCCGGTAACCATTGCACGCGGATGTCGCCCATGGGACTTTCTTGCATATCATTATATGACCGGTACGGTATTACAATTTAAAACCGTTGCTGAATATGTTGAATTGCCTGAAGAAATCAAGAGGTTGACAAATTGGTTTGCAGATAGCGACCCTGTTGCTGCAAGCCGTGCAGTCAATAGATACCATGCTGCCATGGAAGAACTGATCAGGCATATTCTTAACAATCCTGTAGAGAAGTATTGCCGGATTGTAGAGCTTCGCTTCAGGCTTCTGGGAATACATACCGGCGATTTCCGGCAGGAGCTTCAATGCCGGAAATGCGGTCATGTTTTTCGAAAAAACAAACTTTTGGATTCGGACGGAACTATCTGCTGTGCAGAATGTGCAGGTTTTGAGCCTTCATGGTTAACTTGGGCATAAACGCATAGTGATACCCTGAAGTGGCCAATACGTTTTCCTGAACCATGTGAATATGAAAAGAGCTCGATTCTCCGGAAATCAGCAATAGTGTGAATAGGTTTGATGCATTATCATTAATGGGGTTGTCTTTTATGTATATAGAAGCACTTGACTGGAATACTGTATGGAAAGAACAGATGACCCGGCATATTCAATCAGCAAAGGGTATCGACTGCGCTATGTCGTGGGACAATCAAAGCGGCGCTGAAGAATACTGGAATATGATGCGGGAAGAACAGGCATTGTTTTGTGACATTTTGAGCGGTGTGTCCGTTTTTCCCGGTGACAGTGTGCTCGATATCGGGTCAGGGCCGGGTACAGTGGGCCTTTATTTTGCAGATCGGGCACGTAGTGTTACTGCGGTAGAGCCGGCTGAGGCTATGCAGATACTGCTTAAAAAAAACATAAAAAAATGTGGGTTTGACAATGCCACTATTGTTCCGAAGCGCTGGGAGGAGGTTGATCCTGCACGTGATCTTCACGGTCCTTATGATGCTGTTATTGCGTCATTCAGCCTCGGCATGACAGAGATCCGGGATGCAATTATAAAGATGTGCCAGGTGTGTGCCGGCACTGTTTACCTGCTCTGGTTTTGCGGAGAGAACTCATATGACTGGAACATGTCGGATTTGTGGCCCCACTTGTACGGTACACAATATCGGGCAATGCCCGGGGGGGAGGTCCTTTTTAACGTGCTGTATCAGATGGGTATTTATCCTAATGTCGAGGTTTTTCCATTTGCATTAACTCACCGTTACGCTTCGCATGAAGAGGCTTATGCAGTGTTTTGTGAGCAATTATCTCCTGAAACGCAAAAGCAGCATGCGGCAATCAGACAATTCCTCAACAAAAGCTTACTTGAAACACCAGAAGGGGTCATGCTTCCATATACATCTATTAATATGAAATTATGGTGGTCCGTACGAAGGGATCGTGCGAAACCGGGATGAAAATTTTTTTAATCGGCACTGTATCAGGAGCTTCCGGAATACATCGAAGAAGCACTCCGGAAGCTCCTGGATAGTATATAATTCCTGATAACAGCAAAAAGCCTGCCGTTTTAAATATTATATCCCTGCCTTTACTCTGGAGTCTTGTCAAGTGAAGCCATGACGTAATTTTGGAATTGTCAGATTGACTGCCGGTAAGAGCATTTTATAGTATAAAAGATCCATGCAGCGCTGAAACTTGTTCTGTTGTTGAATGGTGTTATTTGATAAAATAAAAAGTTTAACAGGGTGATTCATATTTTTCGATGACTGCCATATGGTTAATACATGCATCATGAAGCGTTTCTCTGATTATGTATCGTATTTTTACCGGAACGTGCTGAGCGCGCTGGTGTTCACGTCCGTTTTCTTCAGCGCCATCGCACTGTCTGTGCCGGCGGCACGCTGTGCGCCTGCTGAGCAGGATACTGATAATGACGGCATTGTCGACCGGATTGTCCATTACGGCCCGGGAGGGGCAGTTGAAAAATTAGAGCAGGACACCAACGCCGACGGTCATATCGACCGCATACAGCACTACCGGCGCGGCGAGCTTTCATTGTATGAGCAGGACAATGATTTTGATAAGAACTTTGAGTGCAGGGATTTTTTTGAGCGGGGAAAGCGCATACGGCACGAGCAGACAGACCGGGATGGCACCATAGTGCGGATCATCGTATTTGATGATAAAGAGCGCCCGGCGGAGATGAAGAAGGACAGTGACGGCGTCGGCGGCTTTGACACATTTTATGATTATGAAAGCGGGGTGCTGTCTCTGTATACCCGCGATCGGAACGGGGACGGGACTATTGACATACGCCAGACATACAGCGAAACCGGCGTGCCGGTCAGGCGGACCGTGGACAGCAACAGCGATAACGAAACCGATGAAATTGTCCTGTACGATGAAGCGGGAAAGCCGGCCTCAAGCGAGCATGATCTGGATTATGACGGCGTAATGGATGCCTTCAGAACCTATGAAAACGGTGAGCTTGTCCGGCAGAAAAAAGATATGAACCACGACGGTTTTTATGAAGTGATAACAACATACCAGAACGGGGAGCCCGCCGGGCAGAAGCGCGACAGAAACAATGACGGAGCCTATGACCGGCTGACCCGCTTCAGCAACGGAAAGCCGCACTATCAGGAAACTGATACTGATTATGACGGTAAAAAGGATGTTTTCCATTATTTTGATAATGCGGGAAAGCTGGAAAGGATCACAGAAGATACCCGGCATTGCGGGCGGACCGACCGGATCCGGTATTTTACGCACGGTGTTCCTCACCGGATGGAGTTCGACGAAGACGGCGACGGGCGCATGGAGACAGAGCTTGAATACCTGGACGGCAACCCCTGGCGGCAGACGCGCGATGCTGACGGCAACGGCAAGCCCGAGGAGGTTGTGCATTTTAACCGCAGGGGTGAAAAAAAGCGGGTTGAGCTTGATACGGACGGCAGCGGCCGCTTTGATACCTGGCAGCGCTACCGCGGGGGTGAGTTGCGAACCGTTAAAAAAGATGAAAGCGGCGACGGAACAGTTGATCTGATTGTGCACTACCGGCACGGTGAGAAAAAGAAGCTTATCCGGGATGCAGACGAAGACGGCCGGTTTGAAATCACTCAGCGGTTTGACCGGAAACACTGGTCGGTTGTCGTGGCGGTCGATGAGAGCGGTGACGGCAATCCCGAGATGCGCTCGTTTTATAAAAACGAAACAGTGCGTAAAAAAGAATACGATCAAAACAGCGACGGCCGTCCTGAGCTTGAGGAATATTATGATGAAGAGGGTAGGCTGGTAAAGAGCCGGGAGGATTATCACAATACCGGCAATCTGACCATGACATGGTATTTCGACGGCGGGGAAACAGCGGTGCGGGCGGAGGAGGACACCGATGAAAACGGCCAAGCGGATATCCGGTATTATTATCGCAACGGTTCGGTGGTCAGGGTGGAGGAAGATTCAAACGGCGACGGGCGGGTAGATGTATGGGAGGAGTATGACAGCTCGGAAACGCTTGTCAGACGCTCCCGCGACCTTGACTTTGACGGCGAGCGGGATGTCACCGATGAGTTTTAGCCGGGGTGTAAGCAGACGTATAGCGGAAGTGTTTTAAATTAAATAACTGGATTGCCCGGACTGCCGCCGGGCAATGACGGCCTGCTTGCGCAGTGTGAACGGCGAACGCGAACGGGAAAAGAACTACCAGATCAACCGGTAATTACCCCATCCGCCATCACCAGGTTTAGAGGCTGTGTCACAATAGCACCAGCGTCATTTCGAACGAATGAGAGTCGTAGGCTCGGACAAAGCGAAGCGTGTCCGGCGATAATGCTGCTTTACGGCACAACGGTTCTACTAAAGGAGGATGTGAGCTATGATTGAATTTATTTCAAAGGGCGGCGTTCTGGTTGTTCCGATTCTGCTGTGTTCAATGATTGCGCTTGCGGTTTTTGTGGAGCGCCTTATCCGGTTTTCCCGTCTCAGGCTTGAAGGGGAGGGGCTGGTGGAAAAGGTGGCGCGGTACATAGCCGAGGGAAGCGATGACAAGGCATATGCCGCCGCCGGCGACAGCAACACGCCAATGGGGCGCGTGTTCATGCACGGCATTGAGGTCAAGCAGGGCGATCTGGATACCCTTGAAACCGTGCTGGTACATGCGGCTGAAGAGGAGGTCAGGGGGCTTTCGCGTTATCTGCAAACGCTTGCCACCATCGGCAACATTACGCCGCTGCTGGGCCTTCTCGGTACGGTAATCGGCATGATTAAAGCCTTTATGGTTATTCAGCAGATGGGCGGCAAAGTAAATGCAGCGGTTCTTGCCGGGGGCATCTGGGAGGCAATGCTTACGACCGCACTCGGGCTGTCGGTGGCGCTGCCGTGCATGCTGGCGCACAGCTATCTGCTGTCACGCGTTGACGGGTATGAGTCACGGCTTCAGGACGGCGCGGTCGTTCTGATAAAAGCGCTCAGCAATCGGAAAAATGCTGTCTCCAGCTGAACGCTGAAACTGAACGACACAGTTATATAAATGTGCGCCAGACGTGTCCAAAATAAATTAAAGCGTTAAGCAAAAGCCTGTTCGGGCGGGTCCCTGCGCAGCCTCCGCCATATGAAACCCCACTTCATGAACGCCCCGATGCTGCTAAATATAACTTTTTAAAGGGTTACCAATATGCTTGGAAAGAAAAAGAAAAAAAAGCGCTATGAAATAAAAACGCCGATGACCGCGCTCATCGATATTGTCTTTTTGCTGCTTATCTATTTTCTGCTGACCACTAATTTTATCGTTGATGAGGGTATCGATGTAAAGCTGCCCCGGGCTAAAGCCGCAGCTCCGCAGGTTCAGAAGGAAATAACGGTTTATGTCGACAGCGACGGGAGGGTGTATATCGGCCGGGAGGCGGTTCCCATCGGGGAGCTGTTTTCGCGGCTGAAACCTATGATCGACAATCGGGATGACAAGCTGGTGGTTATACGTGCGGACCGGCGCGTGATGCTGAACAGGGCCGTCAAGGTTATGGACCTTGCCAAAGCCGCCGGCGCGGGCAGGCTGTGCCTGGCAACCGAAAAGGATAAGTGATACTGTGCACACAGCGGCGGATAATATGAATGCACACAAGAAGGGCCCGAACCGGCTGCTGCAATGGATACTGCTTGTATCCTGTACGGTTCATATGGTGCTTTTGTGGTATATCATAGGCATATATGACAGCACCCCCCGGCAGGCGATCGAGCTTACTCTGCAGAATGTGTCCGACGATACGGGGAGAAATATTCCCCGTCCCAGGCGAAGGCCGAAGCGGCAGCTTGAGCCGCATGAAGTTAAGGAGCACCGCATAAAGAATCCTGTGCCCCGGTTTAAGCCGTTTGATCTTGACACAAGCGATGCGGATGTGCCGGACGGTGTGGTTGAGGAGATTAGCGCGCCGGAAGTGCCCGGCATGCCGGACCTTAGCGGCGCGGGCGATGCCGCTCCCGTGCAGTATGCCTCCACCCGGGAGTACCTGGGCATGGTGCGCCGCAGAATAGAGCGCTATAAGCAGTATCCCTATCGCGCCCGGACGCGGCGGATCGAGGGGAGGGTAACGGTGCGTTTTGTTATCACCGCTGATGGAAACATGCGCGAGCTGAAAACAATCCGTGCAGCACATAGCCCCCTGCTGACAGAGGCCGCATTACAGGCGGTCAACGATGCGTCGCCGTTCCCGCCGCCGCCGCGCAGGTACTTCGGCGACCGTGTTCCGGTTGAAATAACGATTGCATTTGAGCTGCACCTGCGGTGAGCGAAAAGGACAAGCGGTGCAAAGGGTTTTGCTGCATCATTCTTGACATGTTTCCCTGCATATCCTATACTCAACTACTTTTCGAAAAACGTGATTTTCACCACATTATAATATTTTTGCAAGGAGCGTACAATGCTGAAGGTTGGATTTGTCGGGTGGCGCGGTATGGTTGGATCCGTTCTGATCGAACGAATGCTTGAGGAGCATGATTTCACAGGCTTTGAGCCGATGTTTTTTTCCACATCCCAGGTCGGCCAGCCGGGCCCGTCTATCGGGATGGATATCTCGGAGCTGCAGGATGCCCACGACCTGGACAGGCTGGCCGGGCTGGACATTATCGTCACCTGTCAGGGGGGCGGCTATACCAAAAAAGTATACAGCAATCTCCGTGGCAGCGGATGGAAGGGCTACTGGATCGATGCTGCATCAGCGCTCAGAATGGAGCAGGACAGCATCATAGTGCTCGATCCGGTTAACCGTGATATTATTGAGCGCGGGCTTGCAGATGGCATCAAAAACTATATCGGCGGCAACTGTACAGTGTCGCTGATGCTGATGGCCCTGGGCGGCATTTTTCAGACAGGCTGTATAGAGTGGGTCAGCTCGATGACATACCAGGCTGCATCCGGCGCCGGCGCTAAAAATATGCGCGAGCTGGTTGCGCAGATGGCTGCTATCGGGGCTGATGCGGGGCAGCTTGCCCGTGACCCGTCCGGTGCGATACTTGAGCTTGACCGCCGCGTGACCGGCTGCCTGCATTCACAGAGCATGCCGGTTGACAATTTCGGTGTTCCGCTCGCTGCGAGCCTGATTCCCTGGATAGACAGCCCCGTTGACATGGGGCAGACGCGCGAGGAGTGGAAAGGCTACGCCGAGACAAATAAAATACTGGGCAGGCAGGAAAGCCCTGTTCCCATTGACGGCATATGCGTGCGCATTGGCGCAATGCGGTGTCACAGCCAGGCGTTTACCGTCAAGCTGACAAAAGATATTCCTCTTGATGAGCTGCAGGATATGATCGGCTCGGCTAATCAGTGGGTAAAAGTGATCCCGAATACCAAGGAGGACACGCTGCGGGAGCTGACGCCGGCTAAGATTTCCGGGACGCTTGATATTCCGGTGGGCCGGATCCGGAAAATGCGGATGGGCCCTGAGTATCTTTCCTGCTTTACCGTCGGCGATCAGCTGCTGTGGGGCGCGGCGGAGCCGGTGCGAAGAATATTTAAGATCATCCTGGAGCGCATCGGTCAGCCGTGATGCAAACGGCAGTCCGTAACAGGTACGCATAAAAACGGCGGGCATCGCTCGGGTGGTGCCCGCCGTTTTTTTTATGTGCGTTTTGTGAGCGGCTGCTGCTGTGCGGTCTATTTCTGCGGTACAATAGCGTCCTTGCAGGATTTTGCCAGCCTGAACTTTACCACGGTTTTGGCGGGTATTTTTATCTCTTCACCGGTCTGAGGGTTCCTTCCCTTGCGGGCTTTGCGCTTGTCCTTGACCAGTTTGCCGAAGCCGGGGATGGTTATGCTGCCGTTTTTCTTTGTTTCCCGGTAGGCGAGGTTTGCCAGCTCGTCAAAAAATTCATTGACCTGTTTTTTGGTCATGTTGCATGTTTCCGCGAGCTCAGTGGCTATCTGTGCTTTTGTTAAAGGTTTCTTTGGTGTTGTCATGCCGGCCTCCTTTTATGATGGTATGAGTATAGGATTGTCTATTGGCGTTTATAATAAATCATAATCCGAAAAGCAAGTTAAATATACTATAGAATTAATATATATGTCACAAAAAAATTATACCATTTTGAGGATAATAAAAGGGATACAGTCTAAGGCGGGAAAGCCCGAAAAGATCAGTTTTTCTGGCACCCGGCAAAGTCGTTGTCGTTTTCTTAATCGATACAACAATGATCAGCGAGGCAAACACGATTGCGACATCGATTGCGGTTAGTAATGAATTTATTGTCTCCTTCGGGGTTTAAAACCCTCGCCTTCCCCGATATACCGTCGGGATCTTCGATAGGCGAAGAATGATTATTGGCTCAGAACGTGCTGTTCGTATAGGGTGCTTACCCTCAGGAGGATTTTTGTGGTTATGTGTTTTTCCTTTAGTCCCGACACGTCGGGAAAACTGAATCCACGGCTTGTAGCAGGTGGTAGTTCAATTGCCGCTAAATACAAAAAAAATAACTACTGAGAGACTATGGTCTCATGGTTTCCGATTTCCGTCGCCGGGTGTTTTCTTCTTGCTAAAAAAGGGGGGTGTGCTTAATTATAAATGTGGTATGTGCGCTTGACACGCAACAAATGGCAAAAGCATACAGGAGGCCTGGTGTGAAGAGCAGAAAAACGATAACGGGAACTCTTACGGCAATTTTTTTCCTGGTGCTGCTGAGCGAAGCCGCAGCACAGCAGACGCTTCGTGTAGCGGCGATACAGACAGAATCCGACCCCGGTATGATTTCTGAAAATCTTGCCGGCGCCGAGAAGCTGGTAGATCAGGCGGCTGCTGACGGGGCGGAGCTGATACTGCTGCCTGAATTAATGCCGTCAGGGTACATAATTGCAAAGGATATCTGGGGTTCTGGCGAATCCTCCAACGGGCAGACCGTTTCATGGCTCACCGAAACCGCTGCCAGGCTGGGAGTGTGGCTCGGTACGTCTTTTGTGGAATCAGATGGTATTGATTTTTTCAATACATTCGTTCTTACCTCTCCAGAGGGCTCTGTTGCCGGCACGGTCCGCAAAGAGCGCCCCGCAGCACACGAAACTTTTTTCACGCGGGGATATCCCAACTCGCATATTATTGAAGCCGAAATCGGATCCATAGGGGTTGTGATCTGCTTCGAGGCGACGCTGTGCGACATGATTCGCAGGATGCACTCCGCATCGGTCGACCTTGTGCTGCTTCCGACTGCCGATCCGGTGCCGGAGTCCGACGCGGGCAAGGATCCCTCCGAGTGGGATCACGATCTTACCGAAACCGCCCAGCTGTATGCCCGCAGGCTGGGGGTGCCGGCGGTGCTTGCAAACCAGGGAGGTTCATGGCAATCCCCTTTGCCGGGCGCTTTGCCTTCTCAGGATTCCATATTCCGGGGTCAGTCCTCCATTGCCGATTCAGATGCCTCGCTCCTGGTATCCCTTGAGCAGGCTGAAGGCTATATTGTGGCTGATGTTGTTCTGGATCCCGCTTTAAAGGTATCAGAAACGCCGCCCTGTACCGGCCAGTACTGTAAAGAAATGCCGCTTTCGAGCCGTATCTATCAGGAAGTGGTTGAGGCTGCAGGCAGCCTCTGGTATGCATGCAGCTGTGAGCGGCGAAGAAAAGCTCAGGAGGTGATTGCGGCTGAGCATCATATTTCTATCAAAAAATAAGCTGCAGCAAGCGGCTGCGACCTGTTTGTGAGGTTTATCGAAGCCCTGTCCGGTAAGATTTTAAACATTAGTCTGGTTACTACTGACAGGGTATGACTTTTTCCAGGGGGAGGGAAAATGAAAAACAATCATTATGTAACAGTAATTTTTTGTGCTGCAATTGCTGCTTTACTGCTGAGTGCATCGGTGCAGGCGGAAACCGTTACCATACCGGCAAAAGTGCCCCGGTTGAAGCAGACCCTGCGGGTGCCGAAGCTGCTGCCCCGGCGGTGCCGGTTTGTGTTGCTGCGTGTAGCGGAAGATAACCACTGTAGCTTCGATAACAGTACAGTAACTATAACCGGTGCGCAGTCCGGAGCACAGGGGGTGACGGTTTCGCCGGGCAGAAGAGTGCGCCGGCTGGGCGGGCTGACCATGATCCCCCTTAAGATCTGCATAGAAAAACAGGCGGATAAAGGACAATGGACGGTTCAGTGTGACACCGATGTCACTGAGGACGGCCAGACCTATGTCGAGCGAATCGAGGCGACGATTACCGTTTCAGAAGTCTTTGACCGCAGCGGTGACAATGAAACGACCGATGCACGCGGCTCTGTGTACGGCCGGGTTTTTGACGCATCAGATGATGCCCCGCTTTCTGGGGTGAAAATTACTGCAAGCGGCGCTTCCTCGTCGGCACAAACCGATGCGGACGGCCGGTTTGTCATTGACATGCCCGCAGCGGGAAGCTTTGGAATCATGGCTGAAAAAGACGGGTTTACCTATGCGCAGCGAAAGGCCGTTCTTGAAACAAAAGACGACGTTGTTGCCGTTTCCGATATGTATCTCACCCCGGTTGATCCGGCAGACATCACTATCGGCCCCGCAGGCGGCACCGGGTCGAATTCGGACGGGTCGATACAGCTCGATGTGCCGGCCGGGGCAGTGAGTAAAAGCACCGATATGCAGGCAACCTGGTATGACCGGGGCAAGGATCTGCCCAATGCGCTTCCTGATTTGTCTCATTTCACCTATGCCTGCGACCTGACGCCTGACGGCCAGCGCTTCAGCAAACCGGTTACCGTTCGGCTCAAAAACGAGCGCGGCTTTGCACCGGGCACCCCCATTCCCGTCGGCGTGTATGATCCCGAAACGATCCAGTGGGAGCATGAAACCATGGGGGTTGTCTCCGATGACGGCAAATGGGTGGTGTTTGAGGTGGAGCATTTTTCGCCCCGCGACTGCAATCTCGGACGCATGGCACCGACCGGGTCCGGCGAGCCGGGGGATGCGGAAGACACTACCGGCGAGGCCCGCACCGAGCGGAACAATCAGAGCTGCGGCAGCGTGCGTGCGGGGTCCCGGGTTGACGTGCAGGACGGGCACCTGCTTGTCGAGCACATACTGCCGTCGTACCGCAGCATGGGACAAAACCGTATGCTTGCCCTTCAGTACAATTCCCCCACGGCAGCAACCGGCCTTACCCTTCAGGTCAGCTATGATATCAGCCGTACAAGCGTGCTTACGCCCGAGCGCATCCGCTTTGTCGCGGAAATCGGCGGCAACCGGATCGAGCGGTTCTACGAGCCCGTTGAGGGACCCATGGTGTTTGCCTATCAGTGGGACGGCCTTGACCCGACCGGCGCCCGGCTTGCCGAGGGAACATACAACTACCGCCTTACCATAGCAAACGAATATCAGACCACCTTTGCCACCGTGTCCCAGTTCGGTGCGCCCGCCGACGCCGACACCGGTGTCGAGGCAGATGAATATATGAGCCTTGAAAGCAGTTTTACCGGAAGCGTTTTTCTCGACCGGGCCGATGAGGACGAGGAGCAGCTCTGGCTGGGCAGCGGGTGGGGCCTGGTGGGGATGTATGAGCTCACCGAAAATGAGAATACGATTATCATAGCGGGCGGTGACGGAAGCCGGTACATGTTCACCGACAGCGGGGCCGGCATCTACTCCCCGGCGCGTGGCGATTCATCAACGCTGTCTGCGCTTGCAGGCGGCGGGTACCAGTGGATACACAAAGACGGCGCGGCGGTCGCGTTTAATGAAGCCGGACAGCAGACACAGGTGCAGGACAGAAACGGAAACACGACCGCATATACCTATGACGGCAGCGGGCGGCTGCGCTCGATCACCGATCCCGCCGGCAAGGTGACGTCTCTTACGGTCAATGCGGCCGGCACCCTGACCTCGATTACCGATCCGGCCGGGCGCGTCACCACGTTTACCATTGATCGCGCAGGGGATCTTGTGGCTATCGTCAACCCCGACGATTCTGCGCGCTATTTCACCTATGACGATTCGCACCGGATGATCAGTCAGACCGACGCCGGCGGCGGCGTGACCGCCTACACGTACAGCAGCCGCGATGCGGTCCTGCGCGTCGACCGGGCTGACGGGTCGCACACCGGGCACACCGCCGATTATTACGGCCAGCCGGCCTATACCGATCCGTCCGGCAGCACCTGGCTGTTCGGGGTCAATTCATTCGGCACCCGGACCGCCATTACCGACCCCCTGGGAAGAACCGTTACCATGCAGCGCGACACCGAGGACCGCATTACCGGTCTGATTATGCCCAGCGGAAAGGCGACCTATTACACCTATGATGACAATGACAACCTGGCTGAAATATCCTGGTCCGGATCCTCCACATATCCCTCCTCGGTTGCCATGACCTGGAATCAGGAGCTGAGTGCGCTGGAGAAGCTTGAGGATGACATCGCCGGCACGTGGACGTGCAGCTATGATGACAGCGGAAACATGCTTACCGCCCGGACTGCCGACGGGCGCAGCTACACCTGTACCTATAACGCCGCAGGCCGGCGGACCAGCCTGAACGTGGATGGTTTCACCGAAACCTACACCTTTAACGACGACGGCAACCTGTCGGCGATTACCGGCCCCGCAGGCGGCACCTGGACATTCACCTATGACGACTACGGCAACCTTGCCGGTGTGACCGACCCGGACGGACGCGGGTGGACGGCTCAGTATACCGTAATGAACATGCTTTCCACATTCACCAACGGTGCGGGCGACAGCATTTATTTTACCTGGAGCCCGGCCCGGGGAAGCATTGATCTTGATTTCAAAGGACCGGCGGCAGTGGTGACCGCGGTAACGGACGGCCGCGGCAACACCACCTCATACAGCTACGATGAGCTGTACCGCCTGACCGGCATTACCGATGCGCTCGGCAACAAAACACAATATACATACGACAGCGGCGGCCGGATCACCTCCATTGCCCGGCCCACCGGGGACACGGTATCCTTTTCCTATAACCGTGCCGGGCAGCTTACAGGAAAAGCGCTTTCAAGCGGAGAGACGGTCACCTATGCATATGACAATGAAACCGGCCTGCCGACGAGCCTTGCCACATCCGTGTGCCGCCTCGATTACACCTACAACCGCTATGACATGCTGAGCACAGCAACCAGCACCTTTCCCGACGCCGGTTTTTCGGCAGCGGTTTCCTATGAATACCGCCAGGGGAATTACGCGGAGACACGGCTGCGGCTGAGCAGCGGCGAAAACTGGATGGATTTCGGCTACGAGTGGGGACGGAACGGATGGCTTCCTACCGACAGAAACGGGGGCGGCTTTTTCTGGCTCGATCTGACATATGGCGATTCGGGACGGCTTTCCGGGTGGTATGAATCCTATACGGGAACCAGCGCCTCCTTTGCCTATGATGACGCCGGCCGGATGACCGGCACCGATTATGCGGCATACAGCGGCGGCGGGTCCGGCTCGCTTGGCTGGCAGTACAGCCCCGGGGGCTACTGCACGGGACTCACCGATAATCAGGGAACGCATTCATTCGGCTATGACCAGGCCGGACGCCTCATAAGTGCGACGCATCCGGGCGACGGTGCTGCTGCAGAAAGCTATACCTACGATGCTGCGGGAAACAGGTTCACGTCTGGACAGGAATCTCTGTACACATACGACAAAGCGGACCGGCTCACCGGCGACCCCTCTTTTACCTATACCTATAATGCTGCGGGCAATGTGACCTCAAAAACCGATCGCACCTCTGGGGAAACGACCGCCTATACCTATGATGCGGAGAGCCGGCTTACCGGGGTTACTCTTCCTGACGGGTCTTCGGTTTCCTATGCCTACGATGCGCTCGGGCGCCGCTGCCGCAGGATAGACGGCAGCGTGACGACCAATTATGTGTACGACCGGCACAATGTGCTGGGCGAGTTCAGCGGAAGCGGATCCCTTGTGCGCAGCTATGTTGCAGGTCCTGCGGTTGACGCCCTGACCGGTATTAAACAGGGAGGGTTTTCAGGCTACAGCAATTATTACACGTTTACCGACCCGGTGGGCTCCGTACTTGTGCTGACCGACGAGTATGGCGACCCTGTGGAGCAGTACACCTACAGCGCGTTCGGCGAGCTGCTGAGCGGACAGGAAGCGCCGGCAACCACGCGGCTGTTTTCCGGTGCCGATTACGACAGCGCAACCGGCCTTTACTATATGCGCAGGCGCTTTTATGACCCTGCAGCGGGAAGGTTCCTGCAGCGCGATCCGCTGCCGCTTCAGTGCGCCATCGCCCCCTACATCTATGCCGAGAACAATCCGGTAAACCGGCGCGATCCTTTCGGGCTCGATCCCGACTCATCCAGCTCGTCAGGTTCTACAGGAGGGTATGAGCTGGCGGGGGATGCTTTCTGGGACAGAGCGGCAAAGCCCGCCTTAGAACATGCGGTCGCCACGGGAATTGGAGATCTTCCCAACAGGACCTCGGGCGTCGTGCCCCCGGTGGTTGACCTGATCATGCCCGATGTGGGGGCAATCGGTTCCAGAGTGTGGTCGCAGTATCGTACCTGGAGTACGGTGATTGATGTATTCGGCTCGGACAACCCCGCACAGGCGGGCATCGACTGGTATGAAGATCAGTGGTGGAATCCGGCAAGCCAATATCTTGATGATTTTCTGACCCTCGGCGGTATGTATGAGCAGCGGGATGCGCGCATTCATCCCATCTGCGGGCTTCGCCAAGGGCTGGGATTGTTCTTTGGTTTGTAGTGAAGAAAACGGAAGCTTCCGGCGGAGGGTGGATCAAAGCCAAACCCGTACGTTATCCATAAAAAATAAGACCTCGACACAAACGTATTCTATTGTATTCTATCAGTAGTGTCCCAACGTTTTGCATGTAAAATGACCAAACCCCTTTATTCATAGGGCTTTAAGCCATTTTGGGACCTGTACCGACTTGAATTTTGAAACTGCCTGCCAAGATGAAAAAACAATAAGTTACAGACCAAAACCCAATAATTTCTCAAACGTTGGGACACTACTGGTATTCTATATGTATACATAAGAATGTTATTTTTGGAGGCACAAATGTCAAAAACTGTAACTCTCAGACTGAATGATAATGTTTATAAATTGTTCAGGTCGCTAGCCGAAAGCGACAATAGATCATTAACAAATTTTATAGAAACCTAACTGTTTGAGCAAACAGGGGCACATCTAAATATTTTCACGAAAGGTAAATGACGTTTATCTTTAACCGCCGCAGGCATCATAAACCGATCAATCCTGAAAGACAGCAGTTAGCAGAGGGTGGCACCGGCGAAACCGGAGGGTTGCCGGTGGGGGGCAGGAATCAAAAACCAACCATGAATATAAAGTACTGCCTAACGCTTGACGTTAATAACGGTATGCGTTATTATATCCAATATGATAAAATCTTTTCGAGACAAAGAGACTGAAAAAATATTTAACCGCTATTTTTCAGGTAAATTGCCTAAAAAAATTCAGAATAATGCACGTAAAAAGCTCATAATACTTGATTCTGTAACAGAAATTGAGGATTTGAAAGTGCCTCCCGGGAATAGGCTGGAAGCATTAAAAGGTGATCGTAAAGGTCAGCACAGCATACGCATTAATGACCAATGGCGAATATGTTTTAAATGGAAGAATGGAAACTCATACGATGTTGAAATTACGGATTATCATTAGGAGGTCTTATGAAACAAAAAAGGCTACCGCCTGTACATCCAGGCGAAATTCTCATGGATGAATTCCTGCATCCGATGGGAATCAGCCAGTACCGGCTGGCCAGGGATATTAGTGTTCCTCCAAGGCGTATTAACGAAATTGTTCACGGGAAAAGATCGATTACTGCTGATACGGCTTTGCGGTTGGGGCGTTTTTTTAGCATGTCACCCCAGTTTTGGCTTAACCTTCAAACCCGTTATGATCTTGAAGTAGCAGAAGATCATCTGGATAATCGACTTGATAAAGAAGTTCATGCGCTCAAATTACAAACTGTTTAATTTGAGACAGCAAACAGGGGCACATCTAAATATTTCCACGAAAGGTAAATGACGTTTTATCTTTAACCGCCGCAGGCATCATAAAGCCGCATTAACCTGAAAGTCGTTGTGGACATTTCCTGCCTTGTAAAGAATCCCTTTTTTTGATATTCTGCAAACAATTTATACAAAAAGCTAATTTTACTCGAAGTTACCACGTTCAACATAAAGGCGAGATATTCTGATTCCAGGCAGAGATTTTATAATAGGGGGCCATAGTAATAAAATATATAATTTCAAAAACACTGTAAGAGTCAAGAGCAGATCTGACCCCCAAAATTTTTAAAAGGAACCTCCTTTAATTATGGACAAAGAATTCCATTATTACATGACTTATCTAATTGCGAGCAGATCCGGGTTTAATCCAGATGAAGCGGGGCTCATCGCCAAGGTCTGCCAGGCAACTGATGAAAACACCCGCATATATCAAATATTCGCTGATAATCAGCCCGTTTACTCAAATTATGTCAGCCAGACAAGTGATCTTTTGAGGCCGCGATACAGCCGCATGCGAATCTACCCGGTCTTTCATTTTATACCAGGGGATCAAGACTTTGCTGGGGTTCAGCGCGCAGATGGGAATACTCATAGGCTCAATACCACTCCGGATAGTGAACTCGCCAATAGATGCATTGATGATGCGCTGGCCTCTGATGATTTCTTTCAAGTCGGTATTGCTTGTCATGCTTATTCGGATACATGGGCGCACCAGAATTTTATCGGCTACAACGACCGGTTTAATAAATTCGATGGTATGCTCGAATGGGTGATTCCCAATATCGGTCATGCAGATGCGAAGCATGCTCCAGACTGGCCTGCGCATATCTGGTCGGACACCCGCTTAATCACTGACAATCAGCTAATAAACAACAAAACTCGTTTTTTGGAAGCTGCTGGAAGACTTTTTGAAAAGCTCGCTTCCCAAAAGCGTCATACGGATATAGACGCTGAAAGGAATTTGCTTTGTCGGGATCTTGATATCGCCATCGGCAAAGCATATCAAGACTCACGGAACAAAGGGAAAGCTTACCGAGAGGAAAGATATAAATTGTTGGCAACCTATCCCCAATATAATGGGGCCGAAATTCCCGAATTTGAACTAACGGACTGGTTTGATCAGGCTATAAGACAGGATCTGGAATTTGGGGATTATTATTGGCGCGATCCACAAAACTATAAAAGTTCATACTGGTATCTTTTTCAGGAAGCAATTAAGCAATACCAGCGTCGCGTGCTGGAATTGTATGAAGATACAGCCTACGCGGAAATTTCACCTGCCCTGAAAGAAGCGATACTTGATTTTGGTTGAATTGCGAAAGAAATCTGGAGACACCGTACTAATTTTTCCTTCAATCTATAAAATTGGTATGATGCCCCACGAATTAAAAAAAACCGCAGCCGGTGACCGCGCCTTCGGCAGCTGAAAGAGGAAAAATATGTCACTAATTGATCTCTGTGTACAATACAATCCCCCGATAATAGCACGGAGAGGAGTCTAACATCATGCATTTAAAATCTACACCCCCTGAAAGCCTACTTCAATCGATTCGCTCCAATAATTGCGTACTGTTTTTGGGTGCGGGAATGGGATATCATTTAAAAAGGGAAAATGGTGAAATTTGTCCTGATGGAGCCGGTCTTACACGAAAAATATGCGAAGAATTTAATATTGATGAACCTATCACAGATCTATCAATAGCTTCCGAATTAGCGGTAATCCGAAGGAAGAGTCGAGGGGATTTATTAGATTTTTTAAGAAAACAATTACTTGATTTTCTACCCGATGAAAATTATTTATTCTTGCCAACAATTAAGTGGAAATCAATCTATACAACCAATTTTGATGATGGTTTGCTAACCGCCTATCATAAATCAAGTAGAGCCGCGCAAAATTTAGTCCCCATTTACGTAACATCTGATTTTAAAGACTTTAGTATCTATACTGATGTACCCGCCTACTTTATTCATGGATGTCTGACTCAGCCCAGCTTACCTATCGTCATAACCCAAAGTGATTATAGCCTTTTTAGAGAAAAGCGAAGAATGATGTTTGAACAATTAAAAATACATCACGCCAAATGCACATTTTTGTATATAGGTTACTCCCATAAAGATCCTAACTGGAATATGATTTATTCTGAAATGCTTTCAGAATTTCCTGAATCAAAACTTCCACGATCATTCAGAATTGATCCTAAACCAGATCCAAATCAGGCAGAAATACTATTAAACAAGGGGGTTGAGACAATTGAATGCAACCTTAATACACTTTTTAAAGAATATACTGAATATGTGAAAGTGCAAGGGACAGTATCCCATATAAGAGAGACAGCGGAACAGTATCCGATCGCAATGAGGGATGCTTTTAAAAATGCCCCTGCAATGTGTAAGCGCCTGCTCTCAAGCTGGGAATATGTGGGATCTGCGGATATACAAAGCCCGCCAAACACCCAAGAGTATTATAAAGGCACAAAACCTAATTGGTCATTGATCGATGCATCCGTCTATTTTGAAAGAGATATCGAAGAGGAAATATTTGACAACATACTTGATTTTGCAACTGACCCTAAGCATAGATGTGTTTCAGATATACTTCTTGGTTCTGCTGGATATGGAATAACCACTGTTTTAATGTCTCTTGCTTGGAAATCAGTACGTACAAAGCTATTACACGTGCTATTTTTAAAAGATGGAGGAAGAATATTAGAAGGAGATATTGAATTTGCGCTCAATAATTTTAACGGAAAAATTCTCTTTATTGTTGACCAATCGAGCAATTCACATACTGCATTAAATGATGTAATTCAGAAATGCAGACAAGATAAAAGAGATTGTTTTTTTCTTTTAGGCTCCAGATTAAATGAATGGAGACAAGAACGCCCTAAATTAAAATGTGAAGAACATCTTTTAACATCACTTTCTGAAGCAGAAATTGACCGTCTTATAGAGGTCCTGAAAAATAACAATTTATTGGGCGAATTAAAAAATTTGGATGATGACTTAAGACGCAACATATTGGTTAAAAAGCATCAACAAGAACTGTTAGTAATAATGAGGGAAACTATTGAAAATAATGCATTCGATGCAATTATTGAAAATGAGTTTGCTGGAGTTTGTAATGATACAGCTAAAACACTATATGGTATTGTAGCTGGCATGCACCAATACGGAATCTTATCGAGGATGGCACTTTTAGGCGACATCATCCAATATAATATTGCAGAAGTCCCCTCATTAATATCGCAATATGCGGAAGGTATTATCCGAATAGTTGAAGATCCTGTTAAAGAGGAAATCCCATGCCTAACAACCAGACACAGAACTATTGCAAAGGTAGTATGGCATAAATGCTTTGTTGGCCCAAAAAGAGAAGGCCTTTTGCTGGACTTAATGAGGAATTTGAATTTAGCATATGATCAAGATAAAAGGGTTTTCGATGAAATAACGAAAGATGATGAAGTGGTAGATTCGATAAGATCTTTTGAATCAAGGAGCGGTTTTTTTGAATCAGCGTGTAAGAAGGATGTCAACAATCCTTATATCCGTCAACATTACGCAAGAATGCTCCTTCGTGATAAAAAATATAATCTTGCCTTGGGGCAAATTGAGGCTGGTTTGAAATTAGATAAA
Source organism: uncultured Thermodesulfobacteriota bacterium (assembly GCA_964621615.1). Lineage (GTDB taxonomy): Bacteria > Desulfobacterota > WTBG01 > CAIYCZ01 > CAIRTM01 > CAZUMW01. The sequence goes on along the minus strand of CAZUMW010000013.1, from coordinate 26,205 downwards.
AATGCAAGAATTCTTTATCACACTCAAGGTCAAATACTTGCGAAAATGGCGTTAACTTCAGAATCAAAGGAAATAGGTGAAAAATATTTAACGCGGTCAATTGATTCCTTTAATACTTGCATAGAAATGAACAAGAGCGACGATTATGGCTATCAATCGCTATCTCAATTATATTTAGATTGGGCTAAAGCGTGGGATGATCCAGATACATATGCAAAATATATAAGTCGATGCGAAGAAGTAATAAGTGAAGGATTGAGGCATGTGAACCAAAGAGAAAGTCTGTTATTGGTTTCATCCAATCTCGAAAAAATATTGGGAGACCAACCCAAGAGCATAGAATTATTAAATAAAGCTTTAGATGAAAATCCAGCTAGCGCCATTTGCAGATACTTATTGGCGCGAAATGTTTACAGAAATAATAAGCATGAGGAAGTTATAAGGCTTTTAAGACCAACTATTGAAAATCGCTTCGAGGAAATTCGTAGCTTTATCTTATATGCAAAAGCTGCTTCAATTTTAAATAAAAACTATGATGAAGCTATCGCAATTTTGAATCAAGCGGATACAACAGCATGGACTGATCCAATTTTCGTTGCCACTTTAGGCGGAATGTATTCCTTGTCAGGAAATGCTAGTAAAGCTGAGAGTGTATTTGATAGGGCCAAGAAACAAAGGTTTCCAGAAGAAGAAGCTCGAAAAATATTTTATCGTCCACATGATTTACGTGACCCTACCCATGAAATCATATCTACAGGAACAGTCATAGTTCAAAAATCATCATATTTGCTTATCCAATCAAAAGAATATGGCAAATTTTTTCACCCTGCACCAAAGATAAAAGGTGAATATGTAAGGTTGCAATCCTCCTTGAAATTTGCTGTCGCATATACTGCAAAAGGCGGGATTGCTTTAGATCCTATTATTGTTTGAGATATCGGTCGATTCCGGGTCAGACCAACATAAAAATAAGGGGTCACCCATTAAAGGTTTCCTGTCAAGAAAGTAAAAAGGGGTCAAATCTGCCTTTGGCTTATATGCAATCTTGCTCTCAAATATCTTAACCTGTTTATGAAGCTGCCTGGATATCGCAAGCATTTCGGGCATGCTGACAGTATATTGCCGGACAAAAATTTGTCCGGCCTACTTCTCGTCAGGCTCTACAGGGGATTATGAGCTGGTGGGGGATGCTTTCTGGGACAGAGCGGCAAAGCCCGCCTTTGAACATGCGGTCGCCACGGGAATTGGAGACCTTCCCAACAGGACCTCGGGCGTTGTGCCCCCGGTGGTTGACCTGATCATGCCCGATGTGGGAGCAATCGGTTCCAGAGTGTGGTCGCAGTATCGGACCTGGAGCACCGTTATTGATGTATTCGGTTCCGACAACCCCGCCCAGGCGGGCATCGACTGGTATAAAGATCAGTGGTGGAATCCGGCAAGCGAATATCTTGATGATTTTCTGACCCTCGGCGGTATGTATGAGCAGCGGGATGCGCGCATTCATCCCATCTGCGGCCTTCGTCAAGGGCTGGGATTGTTCTTTGGTTTGTAAAGAAGAAAACGGAAGGCGCTCCAAAGGCGAATAAAATGGGGTCAAAACTGCCTTTGGCTCATATGCATCTTGCTCTCAAATATCTTAACCTGTTTATGAAGCTGCCTGGATATCGCAAGCATTTCGGGCATGCTGACAGTATATTGCCGGACAAAAATTTGTCCGGCCTACTTCTTACCCGGTTCATCCTCATCGGCAGGTTCTGCGAGGGATTATGAGCTGGTGGATAATTGGAATTGAAGCACCCTTGCAGCGCCGCAGACGTTCTCACGGTCCGGGTATGTGCCTTGTTTGTTGTTAAGAAAGCAAAACCAGAAAGAGGCTTGCCCACCAGGCATAGTAGGGAATCTTATGCTCGGGCCCAATGCCGTGCTGCTGCAGCCAGGGCTGAAATTCCGGTAAAATATCGAACTGATTCACCCTTCTCTCCGACATTCCAATATTAGACGAACTCCGTATATAAGCTGATAATACAAACATAAAAAACTAACTATAAGATAAAAAATTGACAATACCTTATTTATTTTATATGTAGTACGTCATAGGAACATGGCAAAATTCCATTTAAACCCAGTTGTATATAAATTGTTCGGAACAACAGCGCCATCTTCAAATTGATTTTGATAATGAGAGAATGCTATTGTGTGAATATGGATAGAAAACACGTAACGAAATTCAAAATGCAGGATAATCGCAATGACAATTACGTTCCCGGCACACCGGAAGAGCGTATTAGTCTGGTATGGCCTTTAACCCGCGAAATCGCATCTCTTAGTGTAAAACACAATGCTGAACGAAGACTACAGAGACATGTTACAGGCATTGTCCGACGAGAATGTTAAATTTATTCTTGTAGGCGCATATGCACTGGCAGCCCACGGATACCCCCGAGCCACAATGGACATTGATATATGGGTCATGCCATCCCCACAAAACGCTGATGCCGTATTAAGGGCATTGCGTCGTTTCGGTGCACCACTGCAAAAAATTACCAAAGAAGATTTACAGACAGATGGAACAATCTTTCAGATTGGTGTAGCTCCAAGAAGAATTGATATTATTACTGCAGCCTCCGGGCTAAGGTTTGAAGAAACCTATAGAAACTCAATCTCTATATCGATTGAAGGTATTGAAGTCCACATTCCTTCAATCGAAGATCTGATATGCAATAAAAGGGCATCCGGCAGAACAATAGATTTGGCTGATGCCGAAGCTTTGGAATCTCTGAGAAGTCCGAACAACAGCATCGAGTAGGACGCGCTAAAAGCGGTGCACCTCTCCTGCTGAACGTAAGGCGGGCCGCTTGAGTCGCGCCTGAGAAAAAAAGGCCACCCATTAGCTCATATGCATTTTGCTTTCAAATGTCTTAACCTGTTTATGAAGCTGCCTGGATATCGCAAGCCTTTCGGGCATGCTGACAGTATATTGCCGGACAAAAATTTGTCCGGCCTACTCCTTATGATACCATGCATTTTCATATGCTGTTATTACAGGGTTTTAACCCTGTTTTCGTGCCCAAAAATGTCAGAAAACCCACATTTTTTATGTTTTTGAAATGTGAATCTAAGGTCCAGAGTGTAGCGTCAAAGCTAAGTGCGGAAGCAAGTATAGACAGTATCGCTGTCAATCAGCCGGCACTGGTCCACAACCGGATAATGGCATCCAGCTCTGCTGCCGGTACGCCCCGGCCGATGACTTCAATGCGCTGCGGGTCATCGATGCCAAGGCCCAGCTCGGCGGCACGGACCAGCTGGCGCTGCTGCCAGACCGGGGTGGTCAGATAATCCTTATCGATGCCGTGCTTGGTGCCGTAATACTTCAGGATCGCTACTGCAACACTGTCCCCGGCAAGCCGGTCTGTTGCGGCGATGATCATGTTAGGGTGAGCCACCTTCATTTCCTCATGAAAAATGGAGTTGTGCGGTCCGCCATCGATAATAATGCTGGTGGCGTCGATAATGTTCATGGTGACGCCGGGGGTACCGTTTTTCATTAGATAAGGACGGCACAGGTTCAGTTCCGCAATATTTTCGGGCAGGTTGTGTGTGTGAAAAGAGTTTTCGCCGAAGGTACGGCTGTCCCGGGAGATGAGGCCGACAAAGGCCTTGAGACAGCCGGTAAACTGGGCCTGATCGTTGGCCAGGGGAAAATGGTGATTTTTCAGAACCGGCACGTTGATAAAATGGTCGAAATTGAAAACCGTTTCCGAAACAGAAATGTCATGCGGCATATAGTCGAAGTGCGGGGAGGTAAACCGTGTATGGCGGGTATGCTCCCAGGGCAGCACCTGAATGCCCTCTTCCATGGCCACGGAATACATCCCCTGCAGGCACATGGCAAAAAGGGTGGGCACCAGTATGGCGGAGTGGTCCGCGAGGAAGATGCTTTTGGGTGATTTGTTGCGTTCTTTAACCGCCCGGATAACCGCGCGGAGCACTTCCGGGCTGGTCGTGACCGGGGCCTCGGGTTCGGCCGCATCGGGAACGGACTGACCGCTTTCGTGCCAGACGCAGTTGGGTTTGATTGCAACCGAATCTCCCGGTTGGATGGCGTCCAGTCCGCCGGCAAGGTCGATGGCGGTTCTGACACTTTCCTCGACGGATGCTTCCCTGACAATGCCGACCCGGGTTTCATCCGTGGCGCCCGGTCCGGTGAGCTCCGATGATCCAATTAACTTGCGGCATGAAGAGGTAAACGGCAGCGCGGCAGCGGCGAAACAGGCGGCCAGCGATTTCAGGCAGGTTCGGCGGGTCATGTCCGGCACGTATTTTCCCAGGTTTTCTTTGGTCAGTTCAAAGGCCTGAACCATTTTTTCTTCAATCCGCGTCAGGTTGTTTCCGGTGCCAGTCAGCCGGTCGAGGTGTGCGGAGAGGCGCTGATCCTGAAAATGGCACCGGCTGGCAGTGGGCACGTTGTAAAAGACATTGCCGCCGCATCTATCTTTCAGAAAACGGATATAGTCGACGCGATGGGCCAGGATGCTGTTCGATGCGGTTCTTTTTTTGGACATTGTGGGTAAACTCAAATTGACTGGAGAAACAAACAGGGTCACATCTTAACTATAAAGTGAACGGGAAAGACAAAAGTGGAAAAACCTGGATTGCCCGAACGGAGAGGCTGTGTCGTAATGATAGGTTTTTGTCATTTCGAGCGCAGCGGGAAATCTTACAGTAAGGTGACAACCGCACTGTTGCGACACAGGCTCTTGCCCCCGGGCAATGACCATAGTGCTTTTTTGTCATGCCACGATTTATTCGGGGCATCCAGACATAACAGGCTCTAAAATCCGTCCCCTCCTTTTTCTCTTGGTTTTAAGTGCCGGGAATAGCTCCACCAGTTCGATTACGGTGCCGTCCGGATCCTTCAGACACACAAAACGAAGAAAACCGAGATTTCCTTCGGGTGTGACCGGATCTGAAAAGCATTCAATTCCTTCGGCTTTGAGCCTGGCAATGTCTGCATCAAGATCGGTACTCCTAAGTGCGATCCGTGCAATTCCGAGATGATTCAGCTGTGAATAGGGTTCGCTGCCGTCATAGGGATCCTCCCACTGCACAAGGCTGAGGGCTGTACCGCCCCGTCGCAGCCCCATGAGCCCGCCGTGAACATCGTATGCGGATGTTCCCATCGCTGCAGCAGCCCCGGGGTTTCCGTTCTTATCGATTTCCTTCAGCACCGTAAATCCTAACTTTTCATAGAATAAGCGGGAGCGGTAATAATCGCTGCAATTGATGTTAACATTCATAATCCCGGTAATGGTAAGAGCGGACTCGGCCGTTGTATCGGAGGCATCGGTTTCAGCAAGCTCTATTAACGTGCCGTCAGGATCTTTAAAGCAGACAAATCGTTTACTTCCTGACGGGCTGTCCATATAAACAGGTTCCGAGAAGAATGAAATCCCCTGAGCACGCAGTCTGCTTATGTCTGCATCGAGGTTGGATGTTTGAAGGGTAAGGTGTGCAATGCCGAGATGGTTCATAGAATCATAGGGGGCGTCAGAATCAAAGGGATCTTTCCATTCTATGAGGTCGATGAGTGATCCGTTTTTTGAAAGCATTTGAACATAGCTGAGCTCATACGCAGGCATATCCAGGCCAGAAGCACACTCAGCGCTGACCGCGGAGTCTCCTTCCATCACCGCGGTAAAACCGAGCAGCTCATAGAAGCTGCGCGACCGTTCAAGGTCGCTGCAGTTTATGTTTGCATGGACAAAGCTGACAATATGATTTTCGGAGTTATCGCAGCCTGTCAAAAGTAAGACCGAACCGGCGAGCAATACAAACGTGATTATATGTACATTGCGCATTGTGAGCTTTCGCTGAAACAGGGTTTTCGATTTGGCATCAGCAGTAAAACCGTAAACGGTGTTTTCTTATGCAAATAGCCTGAGAATAAGGAAGGATTAGAGCTTATAAATGCTTATTGATTTCTTCTTCAGATATTTCTGTCTCCCGCAGAATGGTTTTGAGCGTCCAGCGATCAAGCTCCTTGTGGTCCGGAATCACAGCAACACTGCCGGTTGAATAATTTTTTAATTTAATGTGGCTGCCTTTCTGTGAGACTTTTTTGTATCCAAGCTTCTGATAGATTTTAACAAGCTTTCTGCCCGATAAAAGCGGTGGTTTTGGACTCATATTGCCAGCTCACAAATTTTGTACTGCCCATCGTGCAGCGTCAGGTCTTTGGGGTCTGCTTCAAGATACAGCTCGATGGCCTCCTTGATATTCTTCAAGGCTTCATCCTCTGTGCGGCCCTGGGTTACACACCCCTTCAGAGATGGACAGTGAGCAACAATATAACCATCCATGCCGTGTTCCAAGACAATTTTTAATTTCATGATAAAAATTCCCCTGTAAATAATTAAATAAGAGTTATGTTCAGCAAATCGCGCTAAGAAATGTATTGCGCTCAAGGATAATCCCATACCGATCCGTAATTATAATATACACAATCATTTGCAGAGCCATCAAACAGAAAAATGAAATAAATCATACCGTGAACAAATTGAAGCACCGGCCGCTCTATATCCGCATGTCGACAAGGCGGGCAAGGTGCTGTTTCACCGACTGTATCGGGACTTCCCGGCGGTGAAAAATGCCGGCGGCCAGGGCCGCCTCCGCACCGGTGCGGGTGAAGACCTCTGCAAAGTGATCGACGCAGCCGGCACCGCTCGATGCGATGACCGGGATGCCCACGGCATCGGAAACGGCGGCGATCAGCTCTATGTCGAACCCGGCATTGGTGCCGTCGCGGTCGATGCAGTTAAGCAGGATTTCGCCCGCCCCGAGCGTTTCGCAGGTCCGGGCAAGCGTGATTGCATCCACATCACGCCCCTCGCGTCCGCCCTTAACCGTGCACTGATACCAGCAGAACCGCTCACCTTCAGGGCCGGGTAGAACAGTCTCTATAACACGGTGCTGTACCGTGTCCGGGGAGTCGACATATACCCTTCGGGGGTCGATTGAAATTACCACGGCCTGGCTGCCGTATACCCGTGCAATGGCCTCGATTGCGCTTTTCCCGGTTGGATTTCCGGTGTGCAGATACTGCTCCACAATGTCCACCGCTTCGCTGCCGATCGACACCTTGTCCGCGCCGGAGCGGAAATATTCTGCGGCCACCTCGAGGGCTGAATAGGTGCGGCCGTTCTGGTCGGTATAGTCGCGGATGCCGCCGCCGATCGTCAGCGGAACAAACACATTAAGGGAGGTCTGCTTCAGGACCCCAATCATGGGCATGTCCTCGAGCGGAAAATCCCGGAACCCGGTTATGTTCAGGAAGGTGATTTCATCGGCACCCTCTTCATAGTAGCGACGGGCCAATTCGACAGGCTTTCCCAGGTTGCGCACGTTTCCCTTTTCACGCACATCGTACTGATCTCCTTTGGTGACGACCAGATCCCCCTGATCGTTTGAGCGCACGTCGAGGCAGGCAATAATCCGCTTTGCAAGGCGGGTCGGCGTGCGTGAAACCGAAGGACGGCACGGGGATGCGTTGCCGCCCACAAAATTTTTCAGTACCTGCAGGCCGTGTGCACCGCTTTTTTCCGGGTGAAACTGGGTTGCTATTATGTTCCCCTTTTGAATGCTGCTCACAAAAGAGCAGCCGTAATCGGTTGTGGTAAGTACGCACTCTTGATCTTTTGGCACGACATGATATGAGTGCACAAAATAAAATTTTTCACTGCCGGACAATCCGGCAAAGACAGAAGAAGGCTTGTGCTGCGCTATCCCGTTCCAGCCGATGTGGGGGATTGACAGATCAACGCTGAACCGCTCGACAGTGCCGGCTATAACGCCCAACCCGGAAACGTCGGGCGCTTCACCGCTTTTCTCAAACAGGGCGTGCAGCCCCAGGCAAATGCCGAGAAAGGGTCGGTTCTCTTCCAGATACGCTTTCAACGGGGTAATAAATCCTTTTTGATCCAGAATCCGCATCATGCTGCCGAAAGCCCCGACGCCGGGGAAAACCAGGCGCTCGGCGGACAGAATGTCTTCCGGTGTCTGAACGATATGCACCCGGTGTCCCACTTTTTCAATGGCATTGATGACGCTTCGAACGTTTCCGGCTCCGTAATCAAGCAGGGTGATCATGTGTTGGTCCTTATGAAAAGTGTTGACGATTCGATAAAAAGTCCATCTGCCGTTCGACAGGCTCACGGCCTTGGGCTTCGCCGAAGAGCTGCATTGCGCTGCGTATTTCTGCCGCAGCGGACGACATACAAATGATGCATTTTGCTATTTACAAAATAACTGGATTGCCCGGACGGAGCCGAGCAATGACAGCCCGCTAAAGGGTCGTTGAACGTGAACGGGAAAACAAAAAAACCGGATCAACCGGTCCGCACTGCCGTGCGGAGTAGGCGCGAAACGATTTCGATTACGTCTGCAGCTTTGCCGCAGGTTATGACTGCAAAATATATCTGTCCGCCCCATGATACACGATTCTATACCATTTTTAGGGTAAAAACAAAAAAAGAACGTATGAAGTGAGGTTTTGAATCCCTTGGGGTTGTATTCCCCGCCGCTTGCGGCGTAAAATGGGGAAATGAGCGAATACATACACAAGAGTCACAATGTAACAGTATTGATTGTATGAAGATCGCCAATTGTCTTTGTTTTAATACCCCGCTGCTTGCGGCGGGGTAGTTTATTATGAAATGCTTGACCTCTGACGGCGAACACAATATTCTTGGTGATGCCGAAACAAGCCGGTAAACCTCTCCATAATTTTCTCAGCACCGGTTGATAGTACATTGGAGTGAAGTAACATGCTTACCACGCTTCAGGGCCAGATTGAGCGCATTACCTACACCAATGAGGAAAACGGATACACAATTGCCCGCCTGAAGGTGTATGGGGAGCGGGATCTGGTGACCGCGGTCGGCACGCTGCTGTCGCCCATGCCCGGTGAAGTCATTACCATGAAAGGGGAATGGACCTCCCACCCGAAATACGGTCAGCAGTTTAAAATTGTCAGCTATGAGACGAAAACCCCCGCCTCTGTCCACGGCATCGAAAAATACCTCGGCTCCGGCCTGATAAAGGGCATCGGCCCTGTCATGGCAAAGCGGATTGTGAAAAAGTTTAAAGAGAATACACTGAATATTATCGAGCATTCCATTGACCGGCTTACCGAAATCGAGGGCATCGGCGAAAAAAGAATAGACATGATCAGGGAGGCGTGGGCGCAGCAGCGGGAAATACGTGACGTAATGGTTTTTCTGCAGGCGCACGGGGTCAGCTCCGGCTATGCCACAAAGATTTTCAAGCACTACGGCAGCGACTCTATTGAAAGGGTCAGGGAAAACCCGTACCGCCTGGCAACCGATATTTTCGGTATCGGGTTTGTCACCGCAGACCGCATTGCCGAAAAGCTCGGCATCGCCCGGAACTCTCCGGTGCGCGCACAGGCAGGCGTGCTCTATATATTGAACCAGTGTGCAGACGAGGGGCATGTATATTACCCCTATGACCTGCTGGTGGACAAAGCCTGCGAGATTCTGGACATTGACAGCGATATTATTGCCCGGGCAATCGATGCGGCGGCAGAAGAGAAAACAATTGTTGTCGAACAGCTGCGCCCTGCATGTGAAGCGCTGGAAAAACATCCCCGGGCGGTATACCTTGCCCCGTTTCATACCGCCGAAACCCGCGCAGCAGAGCGGCTGCGTATGCTGATCGATGCAAAAAAATCGATACGGGAAATCGATTGCGATAAGGCGCTGTCCTGGGTGCAGCAGCAGCTGTCAATCACGCTTGCCGAAAAGCAGATCGAAGCAGTGAAATGCGCGATTGAGCATAAGGTGCTTGTTATCACCGGGGGGCCGGGAACCGGAAAATCGACCATTGTGAACGCGATCCTTAACATATTTTCCCGGCTGGGCATTAACATCATGCTTGCCGCGCCGACCGGCAGGGCGGCAAAGCGTATGAGCGAAATAACCGGACGGGAGGCAAAGACCATTCACCGTCTGCTCAAGTACAGCCTAAAGGGAGGCGGCTTTGAATATAATGAGGGCAACCCGCTTCCGTGCGATCTGCTGGTGGTCGATGAGGCCTCCATGATCGATACGATACTGATGCACCATCTGCTCAAAGCGGTACCGTCCGGCGCAACGCTGATACTTGTCGGGGATGTCAACCAGCTGCCGTCCGTCGGGGCGGGTACGGTGCTCAATGATATTATCCGCTCGGGGGCGGTGCAGGTGGTCGAGCTCACCGAAATATTCCGGCAGGCCCGTGAAAGCCTTATTGTGGTGAACGCACACAAAATAAACAGCGGTGAAATGCCGCTTGTAAAAACAGGCTCGGACAGCCTTGAGGACTTTTATTTCATCGAGAAGGAGGACCCGGAAGAAGTGCTTGCGCTCATCCTTGAGCTTGCCGGGGAGCGGATCCCCCGGCGATTTAACGTTGACGCGGTCGATGATATTCAGGTTCTCACCCCGATGCACAAGGGGATTATCGGCTCGGAGAGTCTCAACGGAGCGCTGCAAAAGCGCTTAAATCCGCGGGAGGACGGCATCACCCGCGGCAGCAGGCGGTATTCCGTCAGCGACAAAGTCATGCAGATAAAAAACGATTATGACCGGGATGTGTTTAACGGAGATGTCGGACGGATACTGACAATCGATACCGAGTCACAGGAGCTGGCCGTTTCATTTGACGGCCGGCGGGTGGTCTATGATTTTTCCGACCTTGATGAAATAGTCCCGGCGTATGCCGTATCGGTGCACAAATCACAGGGGTCGGAATACCCTGTCGTCATCATTCCTGTGCTTACGCAGCATTATCTGCTCCTGCAGCGCAATCTGCTCTACACCGGGGTTACCCGCGGCAAAAGGCTGGTGGTTGTCGTGGGCACGAAAAAAGCTATGGCCATCGCAGTCAAAAACAATAAAACCGCACGGCGCTACACGCACCTGCAATACCGCCTCATACAGAAGCCGGATGCAGGATGAAGAGGGATTTGACACGGACCCTTTTTTTCGGTAGGGTTTTTTGCAAACAAAAAACTCAATTATCTACGAAAGGAAGCGCTCATGAAAAAAATCGTAATATTATGCGTGTGCTGTGCATCTATGCTGTGTGCCTCGTGTAAGGACGATCCCGTCAATGACAACGCGACAACAACAACGACAGCTTCTGCAACAACATCGGTCGCATCCACAACCACATCACTTCCCGCTCCGGATCGCTCCGAGGTTCCCCGGTCCTGGCAGTACAAAGAGGAGTTAGCCGTCGCATCAGACAAAGGCTTTTCTGTTGTGGCGCCTGACATCGTGCAGCTTGATGACGGCAGCTACCGCATGTATTACGGTGTATCTGAAGAAGGTATCGGCAGCGCGAAGAGCACAGATGGAAAGAGCTGGACCATCGAAGACGGCATGCGGCTTGAAAGCAAGCATGTTGAAGGTGAGGAAGACTGCCGTGTGTCGCACCCCTGGGTGATAAAGACAAAAGAAAACAAGTGGCGCATGTATTACCAGTCGATTCTCTCAGAGGCTGATAAAGACTACAGAGGGGAGTTTCTGGTAAACAGCGCAATCAGTGAGCACGGGCTGACGTTTACCCGTGAGGAAGGAAACCGGATCGGCGTTTACGACAGTATGGGCCTTGCGATTGCGGGTCACGGCCGGGTGCTCTTAAATGACAACGGCACCTATGTGATGCTTTTTTCAGGAAACACTGAGGAGGACACCGGCGCAAGCGATATTATGCTGGCCACATCCGAGGACGGGCTTGACTTTACCCTGGTAAACGATTCGCTGTTTGCCGACTATCACGACCCCGCGCTTATTCAGACCACAGCCGGCGGCTGGGCCGTATCAATGCGGTATATGAATATGGACAGCTACCTGAGCTTTACCCGTGACGGGCTGCAGTGGGAAGAGCCGCGCCCGATGACTGTGTATGACAGCTCCGGCTCACTTCTTGCCGACACCGATGCCGGGCTGGGCGATCCCTGTATGCTTCGCATGCCCGATGATACGATCGGCATATATGCAAATGCACCCTACAGCCTGTTCGGCGATCAGCGGGGTATTATCGGCCTTGTGCCCTATGAGGAATAAACGCATATGCCTGGAACCGGAGCAGGGCAATGACGGCCTGCTTGCCCAGTGTAAACAGAGAACGTCGATCATGAATGGAAAAAACAAACAACACGATCAACCGGCAGCTGCAAGACATCCCTTATCACCCGGTTTATGGTTACTGTCCGGCGGGAGAGGAACATCACTATGCGCTGTCTGAAGCACAAGAGAGCTGATCACAAAACACGACCGCATATGCCGGTGTGGCTTGTATGCATACCGGCGCTTTGCTGCCTTCTGTTCGCCGGCTGTGATAAAAGCGACAGTGAGCCGGTGCTGTATATCGGGCTGATGGTTCACCTGGAGGGCTGGAACCTTCGCGAAGATGCCGCATATGACAGCTATAAGGAAAAGATACTGGCTCTTGCCGACATTTTCGACGAGTACGGCGCCGCGCTGACCCTCGAGCTCAAAGAGCCGGTGACCGCCTGCGAGATCCGCGGTGATTATTATTTTAAACAGCTCGAAGAGCGGGGCCATGGAATCGGCGTACATGCTGATGCCGGTGGCACGGCGAAGCCGGGTGAAACCTGGCAGGACATGAGCCTTTCCATGGCATCAATGAAAAACACCCTTGAAAAGCAGGGGGTCACCGTGCGCCATGTTTCGGGTTACTGCTCGCCGCTTGACTGGGTACGCGCTGTATTGGAGGCAGGCTATTCATTTGTTACCGGCGGGGTTACCTATTGTCTTTTGTCGCTTCCGCAGGAGGAGATCCCTGAGCCGTATAGCGACTGTGAGACACCTGCCGAGTGCCACGATCCGTATCCCCTGACGATTGAGGATCGCATACACGCCTGGACCATTAAAAAGGGTGAGCCCTGGATCGAGGATCGTAAAGCCGGGGAGCTGGTCTATATCGCCGCAGCGACAGACGGCCTGCCGTATCTGAGCGGAGAGGATAGTGGGGCACCTGAGTTTACCGGTGATGATGTCGATGTCTATCTTGAAAAGCTTGAGTATGCCCTGAATCATCTTGATTCAGAGCAGCCCAATTTTTTCTATGTGGGATGGAGCTTCGGCACCGAAATGCCTGAATCTTTTGCCCGGCAGTGGCTCGGCGCGATACAGCAGTACGCTGATGAGGGCAGAGTGCAGTGGAAAACCATCCCAGAGATGTATGATATATATGTTGAGTGGCGGGACAGCTGATAGAGGAGAAAATATATATGATTGTACGTGTTTTGTGTACGGCGCTGCTGTTTTTCGTCTTTGCGGCCGGATGTGATGATGACAGCGGCATTGACATCACCGAATCGGGAAATTTTACCACGCACATTTCTTCCCCGGATATTCCGGACCCTGGCATCGCAGCGCTTGTTACATATCCAGCGCAGGAGGATGCCCGCTACAGCTCCGGGGCGCCAGTCGTAACCATTGTGCCGGGCGGTCTGGATGCGGGATCGCTGGATTCGGACACATCTGACTACGACGGCACCGGGATCATCACGGTTCACTTCGTTTTTCCCGGCGGGGGCGAGGAACCTCTTACAACCGGCGGAACATTCGACTACCGGGGAGAGCTGTGCATGAAAGCGCTGCGCGATGTTCTGCTGTATTCCATGGGGGTGCTGACCGACGCAGACGGGGATACGATAACCGACAAGCTGCCGTTTGCGCTCACTACCTGTGCCGGCGTTGCCGGATACAGCAACGGCGGCAACATAACCCTCTGTACGCTTGGCAGCTATGGCCGGGATCTGCAGGGCCTTTGCTGGCTTGCAACCTGGGAGTCTCCCATCGGTGACCAGTATGTTAAATGCGAGCTCGGCGGAGGATCGGGTGGCCCGGCCGCCGCGATGCTTAACCCCTATTACATACCCGGCACTGCCGGCGTTACTGAAGCCCCGACACCCGGCATGGAGAGCGCGCTGTCATATGATCCCACGGTGACCGGCGGGATCGAGGATCCCCGGACCGGTGCCTATCACGAAATACAGGGGCTTTTCTATCTCGATGAAAATGAAAACAGTGCCTATGATACAGGTGAATTCAGGTTTTCGGGCTCAGCCGGACCCGGAAGCGACAACGGCTCGGTGCCGCTGCCCCGCGTGTACTTTTCAGCTGAACTCACGACAATGATAACCGAAAATCTGCACAATGTGCTGGGCGATGCGGCGCTGCCGGGGTGGCTTGCCGGCAGGGACCTGGTTGAGCAGTTCTGGAAGATACGGGACGGCTCTTTGTGGATCGATGACGTGCACAAGCATTTTCCGGATATGCCGGTTATCGTATCGGGTACAAGCAGGGACCATATGCAGGCCCAGCCGGATCACCCGCACCTTGTTTCGTTCCAAAAAGGGCTCAGCGAGGCTGATCATTTTTTCTGGCGGGTGAATCCCGATGCCGCCTATATCGCTGCTTTTGCCGGTGGTGCACAGGCGGATTATCCCGAGTATAAGGCGTTCGAAGCGCTTGAGTATTCTGAGGCATTTTCTGAAACACTGCCGCCGCCCGGCAGCAGTGTCGGCGCTGCTTCGGTATGCGAGCTTGCCGACCGGGTCATGTATGATGAGTGGTCGGCAGATCTTGACCGAGTTGTTGTTGAGTAATTATCATGGGGGAAACCCCTGGGTCTGCCGGGGGGCACAGGGTTTGACATGTGCGGGATTCTAATGATTTTGTCCGCATTTTGATATTGAAAAAATATTACTGGATTGCCCGGACGGAGCCGGGCAACGGCAATATGTCCAACAGTTCAGCACAAACTGTCATCCCCCGGTTTAGAGGCTGTGTCACAATAGCACCGGCTTCACTTCGAACGAATGTGAGTCGTAGGCTCGGACAAAGCGAAGCGTGTCCGGCAGTAATGCGTAAAAAATATCCCCCTCACCCCGCTTTTCCAAAGAGGGGAACACGGTAGTCTCCTCCCTTTCGAAAGGGAGGCCGGGAGGGATTTTTGTAACGATGTTACAATACCACGCAGTCGGGGCGGTGATGACAGTACGGGCAGAATGGACCGGTTTGTCAACTGCTTTGAGTTATTTGTTTTTGCAGCCGCTTAGAGCGGCTCATTAATGATACTCCCCGCAGCAATCTGCGGGGTATCCCGGCAATTATTTTTTATTTATTGAGATACATTTCGCTTAACTCCGCACTGCTGTGCGGAGGATGCGCGAAACGATTCCGATCAAGCCTGCGGCTTTACCGCAGGCTATGACTTAATGTATAGAGGGAGGTCCTGCAAATGGGAAGTGATCAGGAAAAAACAATTGTTTATTTTTCTGAGCGGGGTGCAGCTAATACCGGCCGGACTCTGGAGCTGGCGGAAGCCTGCTGCCGTGAAAACGCTATCGGCAAAATTGTCGTTGCCTCATCAACAGGCGAGACAGCGCTCAAAATGCGCGAGATGGCCGAGGCCGCTGTCGAGGTTGTCGGCGTTACCTATGGCGCGGGAAGCAAGTTTGTCGATAAGGTCGAGGCATTCAACCGCAACCGGGAGCGCGTTGCTGCAGCGGGCATCACCATCGTTCGCGGCATTCATGCCCTGAGCGCTACAGAAAGGGGTTTTGAAAACAAATACGGGGCAAAATATATCCCCCTTAACCTTGTTTCCGATACGCTGCGCATGTTCGGTCAGGGGATGAAGGTCTGTGTCGAGATTGCCATTATGGCGGCGGAACACGGGCATATCACCCCGGATGAGGATGTAGTGGCTGTCGGCGGCAGCGGTAGAGGGGCCGATACGGCCGTGGTGCTCAAACCAGCCTATGCCGCCGGGATATTCGATCTCAGAATAAAGCAGATTCTGTGCAAGCCGCTTGGCTGATTTGCGTTTTGTCAGCCGTCTTTTTTCTGCACCAGTATTGAATCGATTGCCTGGTAAAACGCCTCTATTACATGTTTTTGATAGGGGCCTACCGGTACGCCGTTATAAATAACATGGGTACCACCCTGCGTGAATTCCATAACAAAGGGCTTTGACCAGTCGGGGTAATCAAAGGGCTTGTACCGGTCATAATCGTCAAAGCCCTCATAGTTTTTCAATGCATGATAGAAAAGGGAATCTGAATTTTCGGCAAAAAATTCGCTTGATTTTAAAAATAAATGCGGGCGCGGGGCAGCGAGGATTAAATAGTATCATCGCGGCTCTCAAACAAAGATAGCTGCCGGGGCTTCATTTTTTGAGGCGGGCCGGGTTTATGACATCCGGCAACGCTTCTGCCGCGGTAGCGTGGAGACTCCCGGCGTTCCTTGCGGATGACGGCATCAATGCCGCTGCCGGGCTGGTGATGCGTTTCAATGTAGCGGGCAAAGCGGGAGAGGTTTTTTAGGCCCTGCAATTTTTCGGAGTGACCGATTTTTGCTTTTTCAAGCGCATGCTCAAGTGTGGCAATACTGATGTCATACACATCAAGCGGTACCGGAAAGGGCTTGCCGTCCTTGCCGCCGTGCGCAAAGGAAAAGCGCGCCGGGTCGGAGAACCGGTTGGGAGCGCCGTATACCACCTCGCTTACAAGGGCCATTGCCTGCATGGCCCTCGGGCCGAGACCGGGCAGAAGAAGGGTGTCGGCAAAATCATGGAATTGTTTTTCATATGCCAGGGCAAGCACAGCGCCGAGCCGCTTTGAGCTCACGTCGAGCAGGCTGACGTCGTGGCTTTCCGGCATGGTAAGATGGCGAAGCTCGCGGAGCTGCCGGTCGGGGTGCTCGCGCATAAAGGATGAAATGGATGTGCGGGAATTCTCCGCCCGTCCGTCACTTAAGTTTATAATCGTTCCCTGATGAAGGCCGGTGATGGCGCTCTGGGGATCAGAAATAAATGAGTCAACGTCTGCCGAGTGCCAGTGATAGCGGCGCGCCATGCCGGTTGCCTGATTCATTCCCTGCTGCACGACCGCCCACTCCCCGTCGGCACTCAAAACAAAGCTGTGCAGGTAGATGCCGAAGCCGTCCTGAACGCAGGTGTTGTCAACTTTTGCGCTCAAACGTGAGGAACGAACCAGTTCATCGCCGTCAAGGCTCAGCTTCTCAGACAGCGCGGTCAGCTCATCCGGGGTTTTTCGGGAGTGACGGCCGCGGCCGCCGCAGATATAGAGGCCAAGCTCATGAAACTGCGGTGCAAGGCCGCGCTTAAGGGCTCCCATGACCGAGGTGGTAATGCCTGAAGAGTGCCAGTCCATTCCCATGACACAGCCCAGAGCCTGAAACCAGAACGGATCGCTCAGCCGGCTTAAAAAAGCCGGGCGTCCGTATTCATAAATCACCGCCCGGGTGACGGCGGAACCGATAGCGGCCATGCGCGTGGCCAGCCACTGGGGTACCCGCCCGCTGTGCAGCGGCAGATCAGCGGTTCCAGAGCGTTTCATTCGTGAATCTTTATATTTAGAATTGATTTTAGCTTATCTATAACTGACAGTCATGTTTGAGTATAATTAAACACGGACTGTTGTCAACGTGAAATAGCGCACGCTGTTATCATGTTTTTTATGTGTGGACCCCGTTGACGGTGGCATACAAAAAGATTACAATGGCGCACATTGCACATAACTTATATATCATGTATATCGAATAGTCATTTTGTAAATAACACTTTGTCTGAGATAATATGCCTGAGTACATATACTGAAAAAAAAACAACCCCACCCTGAGGAGTTATTCATATGAGCACTGACCCGAACAAAGTTATTTTTTCTATGATAAAAGTCAGCAAGACCTATGACCGGAAGCCGGTGCTGGCGGATATTTCACTTTCCTACTTTTACGGCGCTAAAATCGGTGTGCTGGGGCTGAACGGTTCCGGCAAAAGCACCCTGCTTCGCATAATGGCGGGGAAGGATCAGGAGTTCGATGGACAGGCGGCGCTGTCAGAGGGTTACAGCGTCGGCTATCTTGAGCAGGAGCCGCTTCTGGATGAGGAACGAACGGTTCGCGAGATTGTTCAGGAGGGTGTCCGGGAAACGGTGGAACTGCTGGATGAGTTCAACCGTATAAATGAGAAATTTGCCGAACCGATGGATGACGATGAAATGGCACAGCTTCTTGAGCGGCAGGGCGAGGTACAGGAAAAGCTCGATGCTCATGATGCCTGGGATCTGGATTCCCGGCTTGCAATGGCAATGGATGCGCTTCGCTGCCCGCCCGGCGACACTTCGGTAAAGGTTATCTCAGGCGGTGAGCGCCGCCGAGTCGCCCTGTGCCGGCTGCTGCTGCAAAAGCCTGATATCCTTCTGCTTGACGAGCCCACTAACCACCTCGACGCCGAGACCGTGGCCTGGCTCGAGCACCATCTGCAGCAGTATGCCGGAACAGTGATAGCCGTGACCCATGACCGCTATTTTCTGGACAATGTCGCCGGCTGGATTCTTGAGCTTGACCGCGGGCGCGGCATTCCCTGGAAGGGCAATTATTCCTCCTGGCTTGAGCAGAAGCAAAAGCGCCTGCAGAACGAGGAAAAAGCGGAAAGCGATCGTCAGAAGACCCTGCAGCGCGAGCTTGACTGGATACGGATGTCGCCCAAGGGGCGGCATGCAAAGTCAAAGGCGCGCATCAATGCGTATGAATCGCTTCTCAATCAGGAAACGGAAAAGCAAAGCCGTGAGCTTGAAATCTATATACCGCCGGGCCCCCGCCTTGGGGATGTAGTTATAAAGGCGGACGGGGTTTCAAAATCATACGGCGAGCGGCTGCTGGTGTCGGATATGACGTTTTCGCTGTCGCCGGGCGGGATTGTAGGCGTAATCGGCCCCAACGGTGCGGGCAAAACCACGCTTTTTCGCATGATTACTGGTCAGGATCAGCCGGACGGCGGTCAGATAGCCATCGGTGAAAGCGTACAGCTTGCCTATGTTGATCAGAGCCGCGATGTGCTCGATCCTGAAAAGTCCATCTGGGAAATGATATCGGGCGGTAAGGATACCATTTCTCTGGGCGATCGTGAGGTGAACTCGCGCGCCTATGTGGCGCGGTTCAATTTTTCAGGAGCAGACCAGCAGAAAAAAGTGGATATGATTTCAGGCGGCGAGCGCAACCGCGTTCACCTTGCGCGGATGCTCAAAGAAGGCGCAAACGTGTTGCTGCTCGATGAGCCCACAAACGACCTTGACGTGAACACCATGCGCGCGCTCGAGGAGGCCCTGGAAAACTTTGCCGGCTGTGCAGTGGTGATCAGCCACGACCGCTGGTTTCTCGACCGCATTGCAACCCACATACTGGCTTTTGAAGGCGACAGCACGGTCAATTATTTCGACGGGAACTATTCAGAATATGAGACCGACCGCAAAAAGCGCCTCGGCGCTGCCGCCGACCAGCCCCACCGCATAAAATACCGCCAGCTGACGCGGGCATAAAAATGCCGGTTGGTATAGTCGTGATTTAAACAACGAGATTGCTTCGTCGTTTAACTCCTCGCAATGACGGCATTTTTGGTTTTTTGCGGAATCATAAATTGAGTAGTTGTCAGCAGGATGGGTGCAGCGAAGAGAAACCCGTCTTTAGAGGTTACATAAGGCAACCGGCTATGCAAGGGGTACCCGGCTGTGCCCGGCGGCTTTCCTCAAGCGCTGGTCAAGCGTTGCTATCGGCAGACCTTTCCGCATGGCAAGTTCGAGGTAGGATGCATCATAGGTCGACAGTCTGCTCTCGCGTGCAAGTGGAATAATATCCTTCATTATTGTCTCCGGGGGTTGCTGTTCAACCGTTATAGGAAGTTGCGTGAGCAGCGAAATAAAACGAATACTGTCCGCTTTGCCCAAGCGTTTTTTGCGCTCAGCCACCAACAGCACATTGCCGACCTCGAGCGGCCAGATCGATGGTACAAAAGCGGTTCGGGATGCCAGAGACTCAAGCACGTTATCTGAGTAGGCACTCCGCTCATCTTCAAAACACCAGGTCATAACAACAGAGGTATCTACAACAAAATCCCGTTCCATTACCTTCTTCCCTCCTCAATCATGGCACGCAAAGACAGACCGCTTAAATTGTGTTTTTTACGAAAACGGCGAATTTCGGCAATGACTGTTTCGGGATTGTCTCTGCGTAACGGTTCAGGTGGCGTAAGTATTGCCACAGGAACCCCGTGTCTGGTAATGGTTATGCTCTCGCCCTTCATTACCCGGTCAATCAGTTTTGGCAGATTGGTTTTTGCATCAAAGGACCCGACTTTTTCCATATAAGCTCCATTCAAACTAGTGCAAGACTAGTTTAGTCTATAAAATCAGGGTGTATTTGTCAAGCGGTTTTGGAAAGCAAAAAGAGCAAAAAGGGTCACATCTTCATATGTCATATAATGATTGACAAGCATGAGCCGGCCGCGTACAGTACTGCGCATGGCACGGCCACTTCGCTTAGCTTATCCAGATACCTACTATCATGTCCTGTCCCGGGGCAATGAACAGCGCCCTATTTTCAAAACCGATAAAGATTATGCAAAATTTCTTGAGCTGCTGGAAAAGACGACCGTCAAGTTTCACCTTGAAATCCATGCCTACGTACTTATGCGCAATCATTACCACCTGCTGGTCAAAACCACACAAGAGGGTAATCTTTCCCGCTCGATACAGTGGTTGGGGGTAACGTATGCCGGTTGGTATAACAGGCGTTATAAGCGCAGCGGCCATTTGTTTCAAGGGCGGTTTAAAAGCTTTCTCATAGAGGATGAACGCTATTTTACTGCCATGTGCTACTATATCCATGGCAATCCCGTAAGAGCCGGAGTCGCAAAGACGCCGGAAGAGTTTCCCTATAGCAGCGCCCGGGCATATGCCGAAAAAAAGCAGGAACCGGAGTGCCTGACAACCGAGGTAATGCTATCGATTACAGGGGGCAGCAGAAAAAAGTTTTGCAGGGAACAGGAAGCCTATTTAGGGCGGAGCGATAGCCCGTTAAAGGATTTGCGCCATGGGGTGTACTTGGGCAGTGAGCAATATGGTCAGCGGTGTGCGGATATGGCCCGGGGGGAACCGGTAGGGGAAAAACCGCAGAAGCGGCAGCTGCTGCGCCAAAAGAACAAGGAGGAACTGGCCCGCTGGATATTAGGACAACTTGGTGAGAGCGATATTGAGGGGCAATTGACACCCGGCAGGAAATCCCGGCCGGGGCGGGACATGAGCATTTACCTTATGAGCCGGGTTGGAGCCTACACGCATAAGGAAATCGGGGAGGTGTACGGGGTGGGCTATACGGCGGTAACCGGGATTATAAAGAGGGTCGAAGAGAAAATGCAAAAAGATAAAGGGCAAAAGCGATTATTGGATAAAGTTCTCCAAATGGTAATCTGACATATGAAGATGTGACCCTCCAGAGCCCCCAGAGCCACCCATGTTCTTTATCAGTAAAAGGCTTCCTGAGAAGCCCCTCCCGGCTGGCCCTCCTCATTTATGTGTCTCTCGATAAACGGCATAATCCCGTCAAACACTGATGTAGTAAATTTTTTTGCCCGCTGATTTTTTTCAATAACCGGAGCCAGAGACGTGCTCACTTCATCATAGAAATCGATTACCTTACGCCCGGTGGGAGTGCGGGCCAGCACGGTGTCGCGAAACCGGCGAAACCGCTCCATCGCTTCCGGATTTTCCTCGCAGGCGGTTTCAACAAGACAGCCTCCCGCTGTGTTGCCGGGAACAGTGGTTGTGGTTGTCTGAGGATCCTCCGGCGCTGCAGGCGTTTGACCGGACAGAGCAATTTTTACCGCCATCATATCGTTTCCTGTCTCCTCATGTGAAATAATACCTGCTGCAATAGCATTGCCGGCGCTGTCGAGGACAAGAGCCTCGGCGCAGGAAAAGTCTCCTAAGGATTTTGTGCCGGGAAAAGTGTATTGGCGGAGCTTCTGTCCGTTTGACGCATTGAAGACGCAGACGGCAAAAGCATAGTGCAGACCGTCATGGGGCAGCTGCCCGGCAGCAATAACCGTGTTATTGACGCCGAGCCTGACCGAAGAGGCCGAAGCTCCCAGCGCTGAAATCGGGGAGTGGGTAAGCTCAGGGGGCCAGATTTTGCTGCCGTCACCGCCGTTAAGCTTCATAAGAGCAAACCGCATGCCGCCTGAATCCTCGGTCACCCCTGCTGCGTAAATTGCATCCACTGCATCTATAACGATGTCATCCACATAGCCGAATCCGTAAACCGCGCTTCCGAAAAAATGCTGAGACCAGAGCTCCTGGCCGGTGTTGCCGTTCAGCTTGATTACCGCAAAGCTGGATCCGCCTCCGATATAGGGCAGGGTTCCGCCGACAGCCACATTGCCGGCACTGTCAAGGGCCACCGTATTGGCATATCCCCTTTTTGCCAAATCGCCGCCCCATAGATTTTTTTTCCAGATCGTCCTGCCGGTTGCTTTGCTCGATTTAACAACGGTTATCCAGGAGCTTCCATAGGTGTTGCCGGTCTGTCCGGCTGAAATAATATGATTCGGCTCATCAACAGCAATGGCAAAAGCGGCGTTGTTGTCTTTTGCCGGTCCGTTCAGCTGCGTGCGCCAGCTTACCCGCCCGGTAGAGCCGCCCAGCTTTACGAGTGTATAGTCTGAGTTGTCGGTGCCGGCTGCGGAGAGATAGCCCGCTGCAAAAACATCGCCGCTGCTGTCGACCGTCACGCCGAGCGCCTTTTCGTTTGAGCCCTGCGGGGTACCGTTAATGTTTTGGTGCCAGATTGTGCTGCCGTCGGAACCGCTAAGCTTAACCACGGTAAAAGACTGACCGCTTCTCATATTGCTTACAAAACCGGCTGCGATGACATTCCCCTGATTGTCTACCGCCAGCGCGCGTGCGCCGTTTTCCCCCTGCGGTGTTGTGCCCCGCAAGAGCCTCCGCCAGATGACCGCACCGGTATTGCCGTTCAGCTTTATGACTGTAAAATCAATACCGAGATCGGCTGACTGCAGAGAGCCTGCAATGAAGATATCGCCGCTAGCATCAACGGCGACATCTTCGGCCCGGTCATCGCTTTTGGATGCTGCGCCGGAAATGGTCCGCTTCCAGGCATACGATATGTCAGGTGCGTTTTTCATGGTCGTGGTAGTGCTCGAAGGCCCCACGCAGGGGTTTGTGAAGGTGCCGCAGGCTGCACCTTCCGGGCAGCACCACCACAGGTCGAAGCCCGCTGAGTCGTCTATACATTCAACAGGTTCCTCCGGGTCAAAGCAGTACTCATTTGCCTGGGAGCGGAGGGGTGCGGCGATAATAAAAACGAAAAGCGCTGCCTCTAACGCTATGCATAAAATGTGCTTTTTCATGATGTTGTACCTTTTTAAAGTATCACGCCCGGCAGATGCACAGCGGCATCTCCTGTTGCTGATCACGTATATCTTACAATATACAGCACATAGTACACAAAAAAGAATAATTCAAGATAATGATGATACTCTACGCAGCACGCTGCGGGGTATCCCGGTAATTAATGTTGTTTGTTTTGATACGTTTCGCTTAACTTCGCACTACCGTGCGGAGTATGCGCGAAATGAGTCCGATCAAAATTTTATTATATAAATATAGGAGCATGCCGGGTTGAAACAGGTTTTTCTGTGCTTACCGTTTAAAACGAAAACATATTAACCTAAACAAAACAGCAGGGGGGGATTATCATGAATGCGCTGCTCATATACCCGGCAATTCCTGATACATTCTGGAGTTTCAAATATGCACTGAAATTCATTGGAAAAAGGGCTGCGTTTCCGCCGCTGGGGCTTCTTACTGTTGCCGCTTTGCTGCCCGGCCAGTGGCAAAAACGCTGTGTCGACCTCAACGTGGCCCGTCTTACCGACAAGGATATTGCGTGGGCTGATTATGTTTTCATCAGCGCAATGTCAGTACAGCTTCACTCTGCTGAAGCGGTTATAAAGAGATGCAGAAACAGCGGCACTCCCGTTGTCGCCGGCGGGCCGCTGTTTACCTGCCAGCCCGAGCGGTTCCCGCACGTCGATTACCTCGTATTGAATGAGGCCGAGCTTACATTGCCGCAGTTTCTTCATGATCTTGACAGAGGCCGGCTGCAGCATATCTATCGAACCGGTGAGTTTTTCGATCTTGGTACGTGTGTATCGCCGCAATGGGACCTCATCGATTTTCGGCACTATGCTGAGCTGAGTGTGCAATATTCACGCGGCTGTCCGTTTAATTGTGATTTCTGTAATGTCACGAGCCTGTTCGGGCACTGTCCCCGGGTTAAGCCGGCTGACAGGGTTATGCGCGAGCTTGAGCTTTGCTATAGCCTGGGGTATCGCGGCAGTATCTTTTTTGTGGATGACAATTTTATCGGTAACAAGGCCCGGGTCAAAAGGGAGCTGCTTCCTGCGCTTATACGGTGGAGGCGTACCAATCCGGGCATCACGTTTCATACCGAAGCATCTATAGACCTTGCCGATGACAAGGAGCTGATGCATAGTATGGTTGAAGCGGGCTTTGACATGGTTTTTGTCGGTATCGAAACGCCGGATGCCGACAGCCTTGCCGAGTGCGGAAAGCTGCAGAACCGGAATCGTGACATGGTTGCGGATGTCCACCGCATGCAGCAGGCAGGTCTTCAGGTTCAGGGCGGATTTATTGTGGGCTTCGATCACGACGAAACGAGCGTTTTCCAGCGGCAGATTGAGTTTATTCAGAAAAGCGGCATCGTAACCGCCATGGTGGGGCTGCTGCAGGCTGTTCCCGGTACGAAGCTCTACGAGCGTCTTTGGCGTGAGGGCCGGCTTGCAGGAGATACAACGGGCGACAATGTGGACGGCACGACAAATATCATCCCCCGCATGGATGTTGAATCATTATATACAGGATATCGTCGTGTGATGGAGGATATTTACCGGCCGAAGCAGTACTACAGACGGATTAAGGCATTTCTGGAAAACTACAGAGCTCCGCCCCTCGGCAGGCCGATCACCGCTGAGCGGTTTAAGGCGTTTCTACGTTCCATGGTACGTTTGGGCATTGTGGGGCGTGAGCGCGTTCAATACTGGCGATTGATGATATGGACCTTTATTCGCCGCCGTGAGCTTATGCCGCTTGCTGTAACACTTGCTATTCACGGGCATCACTTCCGGAGAACCGTCCGCCGGCATATACGCAGGGAGCATAAAAATCTCGGAATTTCAATATGATCCTGGCAGGTTCGACAGGGAGAGCAGCGGTTCCCACAGGGTCGGCCCGGTATGAGGTGTGTGCGGGAAGCGTCACTTTACCGCAAGGGTAAAGGTGGTGACGGGGGAGTGTATTTTTTCTGCAACCGCTGCATCACAGCTGTGAATCGTTGAGAAATATCGTTTGAGATATTTTCTGGCTTCCGAGAAAATCAAAAATTGTGTTCCGATCTTCTGATAAATCTGGTCGAAGGACGCCTTTCTGCCGGTCAGGCTCAAATCGTCGACCAGCAGCAGAATATCGGCAAGGGGAGCAAGATGATCTATAGCCTCGTAGCCGGCATACGGAAGAGAAAACCGCTCAAAAAGCAGCACAGGCTGTGTAATGTTTTGTGTTAAGGCATCGGGTGCTCGTCTGTTTATATTCCACACGCAATCATGAATGGTGAGCTGCGGGAATGAGCGGCGAAGGCTGCCGGAGAGCTGTTCGATTGCCGGAAGCTGATCCGATATCCAAAGGGTAACATCGTTAAGCCCTTCATCACTCATAGCTCGGCACAGTTTTTTGGTGACAAACCCGGAACCCGCGCCTATCTCTAGAACAGTGCCTATTGATACGGCTTTCATAATGGATACGACCATCTGTACCAGGATATCAGCATACATCCTGTAGACAGTACCGCTTGCAACTTCGGTAAAAACCCTGTGCACATCAGGGTCATCCCATCTCCAGCCGCCGGCAGCAGACTTCTGAACAATCGTGCGCATCATTTTGATGATGGGTCGGAAGTCAGGGACAAAATCATCCTCGGAAAAGGGGGTGCCGTCAAGCAGCATCTGCGCCGCATGCTCAAGCGGCATCCAGTCCGAAAGGTCACCCCTCATGCTTTTCCGGTACTGCTCCATGGGCATTCCGGTTGCCTGTATAATTTTTTTGATGTCACAGGAATCCATATATTAACCTATGTCGAGTGAGTAACTGAAATAACGGACGCAGTATAAGAATGTGCTATTTTGTTAAAAGGAGCGCATGCGGTACGCAGTATC
>CAZUMW010000012.1:0-108400 GCA_964621615.1 uncultured Thermodesulfobacteriota bacterium | reverse complement strand
GATTCGTTTCTAGCAGCAAATCATCTTATTGTCAATATTTAACGGACGTCCCCTTATTTTCCGGACGTCCCCTTATTTTCTCCGGACAATTTAACCTGCACTTTTTTGCCGGACAAAAATGCCGATGGTCTTGCTTGATAATATCGGATTGGTACGATATTATTGTTAAAATGCGCCTTTTAGCCCGGCTTGCCTGACTGATCAGCAAATACCGCGGCAGGTGTATGACGATATAACCAAACGCCGCAGGAGAACCTATGTCAAAAAAACCATCCTGTGCATTATGCACAATTATGGCCTGCAGTACCGGACAGGGGATCTGCCCGCTTAACGGATACCACAACACGCTCGAGGCTGCACGCTCAGCATACGCTGAACATGAAACCCGCACATTTGCCAGGCAGGCAATGCTGCAGCACAATGCAGCTGTCATGCAGCTTCCCGAGGGCGGAGTGGTGCCCCGCAATCCCCGCATTGAAGAAGTGGTACAGTTTGCCCGCCGGATGGGCTGCCGGAGGCTCGGCATTGCATTCTGCAGCGCGCTGCGGCGCGAGGCCCGCATCGTACATGAAATCTGCACAAAGCGGGGCTTTGATGTGGTGTCGGTCTGCTGCATGGTCGGCAGCGAGCCCGTTGCAACCGCAGGGCTCAGCGACGAGGAACAGCTTTTCGGTCCGGAGGCACATCAGATCATGTGCAACCCGATCGGGCAGGCTGCGGTACTGAACGACCAGGAGGTTGAGCTTAACATCGCGGTCGGCCTGTGCGTTGGTCATGACGCCCTGTTTTTCAAGCACGCACAGGCGCCGACAACGGTCCTGGTGGTAAAAGACCGGGTCATGGGCAACAACCCGGCTGCCGCTCTGTGGGAGGCCGACCGGTTTTACCAGTGGCTTTCCCGGGATGACAGGACCTGATGAACACAGGGACCCCTGCCCCATGACGCTGCATACCCGCATGAACCGTGCCGGAAAACAGCTATGCGAAGAGCTGGCCCCGCTTCGGTTCAGCCGGCCGGTTACCCATGTATACAATCCGCTTGCATATGCCCGCGCTGCGCACGAGCTGTATGTGAGTAGATTCGGGCATACAAAAAAACGGGTTTTGCTGATGGGAATGAACCCGGGCCCTTTCGGGATGGCGCAGACAGGTATTCCGTTCGGGGATGCGGAGATGGTCCGCACGTGGCTGGGGATAGATGTTCCGATCGAAAAGCCTCTTGAAGAGCACCCCAAACGGCTGGTTCAGGGCTTTTCCTGCCCCCGGAGCGAGGTGAGCGGAAAGCGTCTCTGGAGCGCTGTTGCCGGTTATTTTGAAGCTCCGGAATCTTTTTTCAACGATTTTTTTATCATCAATTACTGCCCGCTTGTTTTTATGGAAGCAAGCGGCAAAAACCGCACGCCGGACAAATTGCCGTCACGGGAGCGCGCCCCTGTGTTTGCGGCATGCGACCGGTACGTGCGGCGCGCTGCAGAGATATATGAGCCTGAGTGGATAATCGGCATCGGCGCATTTGCGCAGAAGCGGATACAGGAGGGGTGTGCTGCACTGCTTGAGCAGGGGTCCTTTCGCGCCGGGGGCATTCTTCATCCCAGCCCGGCAAACCCGAAGGCAAACGCCGGCTGGGCCGGTCAGGCCCGCACGCAGCTTTCGCAGCAGGGAGTCTGCAGGTGCCGGCGGTGATACACTGTTCCCGTATGCCGCCGTTGCGGCATAGAGCATCCAGTCGCGCCCCCGGAAAGTTCCCCTCAAAAATGCTCTTTTAACCGGGGACAAACGTGTCCAAAATAAATGAAAGCATTGAGCAAAAGCCGCTTCGTACATTATTTTGGACACTACTGAACCGGGGATATGTCTGTTTTACCCGCTCTTCAGTTTCTTCAATGAGGCAGAAATAAACGCCGGCAGATCATCGGGGCAGCGGCTTGAAATCAGATTGCCGTCTTCCACAACTTCCTGGTCAAGAAACGATGCCCCGGCGTTTTTAAGATCCTGGACTATTGACTTCCAGCCGGTTACCCTGCGTCCGCGCAGCACATCAGCGGTTATCAGGAGCTGCGGCCCGTGACATATCATAAAAACCGGCTTCCCGCTTTCGGTAAACTCCCGCACAAACCCGACGGCATCTTCGTGTGACCGCAGCTTATCGGGTGAATACCCGCCGGGTATGAGAAGCGCGTCAAAATCGGAAGCTGAAACATCGCTGACTGCCCGATCGACAGCAACGGGTGTATTATCCTTTTTTCCGCGCACGGTTTCTCCCTGCGAGCAGCCTATATGAACGATATCATGCCCTTCACTGCGAAAGTGCTCGACGGGTTCGGTGTACTCGGAATCTTCAAACAAGTCGGCGATAATTACTGCGATTGTGCTCATGGTTATCTCCCCTGCATGCCTGTCAGAAGCACCGGCCTTCTTTTTTTCTTCGGCACTCGTGCCCGTTTTTTGTGCACCGGTAGCAGATTTCATTTTTTACCGTCGGACGGGAATAAAAGTGCCCGATGTTATCGAGGGTTGTACGCGCGATATTGGAAAGTCCCTCTGTCGTAAAAAAACCCTGGTGAGAGGTTATTAAAACATTTGAAAATGTCAGCAGACGCGCCAGCCTGTCATCGCTTATGACCTCTGCGGAAAAATCCTCATAAAAAAATTCGCTCTCCTCTTCATACACATCCAGTCCTGCGGCACCGACTTTTCTGCGCTTAAGCGCATCGATCAGCGCCTGCGTGTCGATCAGCCGCCCCCGGCCGGTGTTTATTATATAGACCCCATCTTTCATGCGGCCGATGCTTTCTTCATTAATCATATGATAGGTTTCCGGGGTAAGCGGGCAGTGGAGTGAAATAATATCGGATCCGCTGTACAGCGTCTCGATATCAGCATACTCGAATCCCACCGCTTCGGCTGCCTTCTCGTCCGGGTATGCATCGAAGCCCAGAACGGTCATGCCGAAACCTTTGAGGATTCCCGCCATAACGCGTCCTATCTGCCCCGTGCCGATAATGCCGGCGGTTTTATCATGCAAATCAAAGCCGATAAGCCCTGTTATGCTGAAATTACCGTCGCGGGTCCGGTAATATGATTTGTGAGTTTTTCTGTTCAGCGCAAGCAGCAGCGCAGCCGCATGCTCGGCAACAGCATAGGGCGAGTATACCGGCACACGCACCACATGGATGGTATTAAAGGCCGCCTCGAAGTCAACGTTGTTATAGCCCGAGCACCTGAGCGCTATCAGCCCGACCCCATAATTATGCAGCTTTTCTATAACCGCTTTATCGACGCTGTCATTAACAAACACACATACAACGTCAGCGCCTTCTGCGAGCTTTACCGTCTGGCTGTTTAAGCGGCTTTCTATATACCGGATGGCAAACCCGTATTGCCTGTTTATCTCATCAAAGAAGCGACGGTCATACGGCTTTGCATCGAAAAAAGCGACAACTTTATTTTCCATTAAGACGACCCTCGCGTGCTGTCAGAAAAGCTTTTAAAGCTGCTCCTTTTTGCCTGAAGGCCACAATGGCGGTACCGCATGTGCGCCCGGCTTTCTCCGCCGAACGCGCTGATAAGATGCTGCTGTGCAATCAAATACACGGCGCACCCTGATACGGTTATTCATTGCTTTTTTTCTGCACGCTCTTTTTCCCGCTCCCAATGTTCCACTATCGAGGCATACTGCTCATGAATCAGATTTCTGTCAAATTCACGGAACGCTGAAAGCATTTCCTGATCCTCTTCGTCGGTGAAGTAATTTCTGGAAGCAGGGAAAAAAACGTGTCCTCTTTTTCAATATGTTTCGGATACAAATCAACAAGCGCACGAAGCGCATCGGTTACATCGGCAACAGCCGACATATCCCCCGTGCTATATCGTTCGCTGGCGTCAGCCAGTGCCGAGGTCGTTTCGCGGCTGAAAACATGTTCCCGGATCAGCTCATTCATCATCCGCTCGTCTTCATCAGACAGTGAGCGTGTGCGAAGATTGCTGAACAGTATATCCTCCTCTTTTCCGTGATGTGCGCGGTCGGCATATGTCCTGATAAAATCAACTGCTGTTTTAATAAAGTCAGTATTTACGGTATGCGTCGATTCTATGTCGACCATAGCGTCCGTGATGAGGGAAACCATCCGCTCAATTAAGCGGTGTTCAATCATAAGTGGGGCACGCGCCTGCATCTGTTTTCTCCTTTGGTATGCAACGTATGTTTGTTCTTTGTGCGGCACAGACTCTGCCTATAGTGAAGCGGTCCCGATTCGCCGGGGTTACGGTCATAATCTGAATAAATTCAACAAAAAAACCTGACATCTTCGCACCCCGTAAGGTTATTTATAGCCGCACGGCAGATCTTACAATGAATAAATTATTGTCCAGTCTAAGGGGGCTGTGTTTGAGGTATATGACCGGTGCATGCGCCGTGCTGCAGAAATGTGCTACGTGCTCAACAGGTTATATTGGGTGATTTTATTGTAGAGGTATCGCCTGCTCACCCCAAGCATTTTCGCCGCTGCGCTTTTATTGCCGCCTGCAAAAAAGAGTGTGTGCTCTATATAGCGCTTTTCAATCTCCTCCAGCGGCAACCCCGAGTTGAATCGGACATACTCGCGATATGATTCATGATCCATGGGCGATGACGGCCAGCAGACATCAAGCACATTGGAATCCGCAAGAAGCATGGCACGCAGTATGCAGTTTTTTAATTCGCGCACATTGCCCGGCCATGAATAATTCATAAAGCAGTCTATTGTTTCCCGGGTTACCGAAACAATGTCCGGCTTTGCAAGCTGTTTGTTGAACATATGTATGAAATAATCAACAAGCAGCGGAATATCTTCTGCGCGTTCGCGAAGGGGCGGAACGTCGATAGTAAAAACCTCCAGGCGATGGAGCAAATCCCGCCGAAACACATGCTCTTCAACCGCCTGATACAGGTTCATGTTTGACGCCGCAATAATTCTGACATGTGTGATGTGCTGCCTGTTGCCGCCGATGTGCCGGAAGGTTCCGTCCTCCAGTATCCGCAGAAGCGATGACTGTGCGGAAAAATCCATACTTCCGATTTCGTCAAGAAACAGTGTGCCGTTTTCAGCCGATAAAAAGATACCGTCGCTTTTTTCAGTCGCACCGGTAAACGCGCCGCGCTCGTGCCCGAACAGCTCGCTTGGAATCATGTGAGCGGTAAAAGCGCCCATATTTAACGGGATAAACGGACCGTCTGACCGCTTGCTCATGCGATGTATCGCCTGGGCGACAAGCTCTTTACCGGTACCGCTTTCACCGCACACAAGAACGGTAATATCCTCTCCGGCAGCAATTGATATGCGCTTTCGCAACAGATCTATTGATTCACTTTCCCCGATAATTGCAGGGGCGGTTTCATGCTGAACGTGCCGAGCAAGCACACCGCGGGCGGCCACAGCATCAGAAAGCCCTGCTTTGGCATAAAAATATTCGACATTGACTCCGTTCATAAAAACTCCCCCGGATACACCTGAAAAGGCGATGTTACACTATCCGGCGTTTTTTGCTATGTCATCGAATGTGGAAGCTGCTGCTCCCTGGGCACGCATTTCACTCATAGCCGCTTCAGCATCACCGGCATTCATGTTTACTGCCCGCACAGCATCTTCGAGCACAGTGACGGCAAAGCCCTCATGCAGGGCGTCAAGGACCGTATGTTTAACACAATAGTCAGTCGCCAGGCCGCACACATACAGCTTTTCTATGCGTTTTTTTTGCAGCAATTCTTTCAGCCTGGTGCCGTTGGTGTCTTTTCCCTCAAACGCCGAGTACCCATGCTCGGCCGGTTCTGTGCCCTTGGATATAATCGAGGCGGTCACGGGGAGCTTCAGTTCAGGGTGAAATTCGGCACCCCGTGTGTTTTGTATGCAGTGTACGGGCCACTGACCCCCTTCATTCTGAAAATGGTTCGTAACCCGGGGGTGCCAGTCCCGTGAGGCAAAAACCGGGATCTGCTGTCCGGTGAAAAAGTGCAGATAGCTATTGATAACCGGCACAATTTCATCCCCACCGGGTACGGCCAGGGCTCCTCCTGAACAAAAATCGTTCTGCACGTCGACAATCAGCAATGCGGACCGTGATTCCATACTATCTCATTCGGATTGTGATGAGCATCATGAAGTTTTGCTGTCATTGAAGCACTATTTTCGCTGTTCCATCCGGCAGGGACACACGGCCGCTTTCACACAGATCCTTTACAGCTTCTACAACCAGCCGCTCCTCTCCTTCAGACACTTCCTGGTTCAGCGCTTCAATGAGTTCATAAAAGCTTGTTTCGGTCTTAGCGGTACGGGCTGTATCAGTTTCGCGGTTATGAAATTCCGTTAAATCTAAAGCATGTAATTGGCTCATGATACCCTCCTTTCAGGATGCTCACGAAGAAAACCGGCTGAAAGACAACGTTTCTGAAACGCTCACGCCGGGATGCACACATCCTTGCAATTATACTTCGGTGAACGCGCTTTTATCAGCACCGCATACCGGACAGGTCCAGTCATCAGGAAGATCTTCAAAAGCAGTTCCCGGCTCTACACCGTTATCAGGATCGCCGTTTTCAGGATCATAAACATACCCGCACACGCTGCATTTGTACTGTTTCATTCGTGTACCCCTTTCTAATTAATGCACATTGCCGATTCCGGTTATTCTGAGAACGCTTTCCGCTCTCATTCTGCTGTAATGCACGTTTTTTATCAAAAATACTTTCAGATACATATCGCAGGATTTATGCCAATACAGCCCTTCAGGCAACAATAAAAAAACCATTATAATATCAAACATTTACCCGCCACATGGCCATAAGCATCACTAACTCCGCATTTGTTCATTGTGCAGCGTCGTCCCATAATGGCACCCGCGCAGCAAATAATCAAGCATTACCGGAAACATAGAGGATGTGCCATTCTGGGCGCCCCGCAATTTTGGAAAAACAGCTCAAACGGCATGCATGCTATATATAATATTTATTGTACGATTATTTTACCGGGGGTTAGCACCTCATGGGGCTCCTATCCTTTGCGGGTTACCAGCCGCTTAACCGTATATTTATACTCACCGGGCTCGATAACACATATGCGTGCGGCGGCGCCCTGAGCAATTTTTGTTGACCCGTAATTGCCAAGCAAATCCGCACAGACATTAACGAAGCACCATGCAATCGGTCACCGGACACACTGCAGAACCGAATCGATCGACTCAATCGCCTTGATAATACGCTTTCTGTCCGATGTGTCGAGCATGCCCTTATTTTTTCTGAGGCAAAGCTGCTCAGCATTGTTGAGAAGGTGATCGAATACGCGGGGGATATTCAGATCGTTGTTCATGTTGTTTTCAAATGCTGCGGTCAGATCATCAATAAGACAGTGCTCTTTGAAGTCCGATCTGCGCCTATAGCCTTTTTGAACGGTTAACTGTTTTATCGAACCGGCAAGCCTTTGCCGCTTTTGAACCGCTTTATTCAATGAAACGTCAGTCAGATTCAGCCGCTCCCGGTACTGCCGTGAAAGCAAATAAAAGCGGATATCCTGCGGCGAATAGCCTTTATTGATAAGATCTTCCAGGTAGATAATATTTCCTTTGCTTTTTGACATTTTTTTGCCGTCCACAAGGAGGTGCCGCCCGTGAAGCCAGCAGCCGGCAAAGGGCTTTCCAGACAGCGATTCAATGACAGCGATGGTGTAGTCGTGATGCCGGTATAGATTATCGATACCCCCGCAGCATATATCCACCTGATACCCAAGGTGCTTGGTGATCATGGCAGGGTCCTGTATATTCCAGGCGGGCCGCCCTTTGCCGAGCGCTGTCTCCCAGAACACCGGGCCGTCCTGGGGGCGGTATCCGTGCCACAGAACAAAATCGCCGAGATTCCATCGCTGCCCCGAACAGGTGTCTTTCCGGAAATGCCTCTTTTTTTTAGGCCACTTCCTCATATCGAGACCGTACAGTTTGCCGAACCCGTCAAATGTCAAGGGATCAAAAAAAACATCCCCCTCATGCCAATAGGCGTTTCCATTATCCAGCAATTGCTGAATCAGCCGGACAGCCTGCCCGATACTGGTGGATGAGCGCGGCATCCGGGAGGGCAGCTTTACGGCAAGTTTTTTTGCTTCCTGCACGAAACGCTTCTCGATTTCTGAGGTTAAGTCATCGAGCGGAACATCCCGTGCATTGGCCTCACACACAGCCTTGTCCTCTATGTCCGTATAATTTATAAGGCGTTTCACTGTGTAGCCCAGATATTCAAGATAGCGGTGCAGAGCATCCTCATACAGGAATGTGCGATAATTGCCCAGGTGCGGCGCCCGATAAACAGAGGGGCCGCACGTTACCAGCTTTACCTCGTTGCCGGACAGCGGCGTGAAGGTCTCCTGCGTGTCCGTAAGCGTATTCATGAGCTGAAGGCGATTCGGCGGCTGCAGCTTGTTTACATAATCAAGCAGTGCCGCAGCATTGTTGTACTTCCTATCCCTTGCTCCGAACAGCAGGGTCAGGGTGCTGTGTTCGGCTTCCTCTGCAAGTTCGGTCAGCGCCTGTTTGTTTGCGTCAAGCTCATGAAAATATTTTTTCTTAAAACCGTCCCACTTACGGGGATCATGGCCGAACCATTTTCTCAGTTCCCTGCTGGGAGCGAGATACTTCATCCAGTCATCAATCTGCGCTTCATCTTTTGATACGCCTCTGGGCCACACCCTATCCACAAGTATGCGGCGGCCGTCGCGGGGCTCCGCTTTGTCGTAAATGCGTTTCATGTGTATTGTCATAGATTCCTCTCCGTTCACAGAATACGGCGCACGGTGTCAGCGATCGCCTGTGCCGAAATATTCTCAAAGTCAAGCAGCTCCTGCGTGGTGCCGCTTTTGGGCACATCGCGGACAGCCAGGGAATACAGCTGCACCGGCGTTCCTTCCAGCGCGCTGTTAACCGCCTCTCCCATTCCGCCCTCCGGCACATGATCTTCCACGGTAATGATCACGTCAATGCCGGACAGCGCCCGTTCCAAACGGTGTCGATCTATGGGCTTGATGCAATAAAGATCGATAATTCGTATATCGACGCCTTCATGCCGAAGCTGCTCCCATGCCTCAAGTGCCTGATGGGTCGTTATGCCTGCTGCGATAACAGCGGCTCTGTCCTGCGGGCTTATGCGAAGCACGCTGCATCCGCCTGTGGAAAACGTGTCTTCTGGAGAATAGATAACCGGCAGTTTATTGCGCGTGGTGCGGATATACACAATTCCCTCACACTCCAGCGACAGCTCGACAAGCCGCTCCGTTGCCACTGCGTCACAGGGATAGAAAACCGTGCTCCCGAACAGACCCCTGAACAGCGCAATGTCATTCAGCCCCATTTGTGACGGTCCGTCCGGCCCAACGGCAACTCCCGCATGAGAGCCGCAAAAGATGATATGTGCGCCTGAATACGGACACATCCGGATCTGGTCGCACGCCCGCGTGAAAAAAGCGGCAAAAGATGACACAAACGGCTTCTTTCCTCTGAGGGCGAGACCCAGCGCCGCCGACACCATATTCTGTTCCGCTATGTACATTTCAAAATAGCGGCCGGGGAAGGCATCTGAAAATATTTCGGCATAGGTAGAGTTTTTTACTTCCGCGTCAAGCACAACCATCTGGGGGACAGAGGGACAGAGGCGTTTCAGCGCACTGCCGTAAGCTTTCCGGTTGGTGAGCACCTCACCCTTCCGGTATGGCAGATCCCGATCAGCCGGTTTGGGATTCTCTTTCTCGCATGTGCACAGGGCCGGGGCCGAGACTGCTCCCCGCACCGACATATCAACTTCACCCAGCCCGTCCAGAGCCTGCTGCAAATCCTCTCCGCTGAGCGGTTTTCCATGGAACCCGTTTTTATCCTCCCTGGGCGGCACTCCCTTTCCCTTGATCGTTTCGGCAATAATCATGAACGGTGATCCCCTATGGATACAGGCCTGCTGATACGCAGCGCAGACCTGCTCCAGCGAATGGCCGTCAATAACAGCTGTGCTCCACCCAAACGCGGAAATACGGCGCTCGTATTCCTCCACGCGGCCGCCGAGCAGCGACTCTCCCGACTGCCCGAGCCTGTTCACATCGATAATCCCGATTAAATTATCGAGCCGATAGTGCACCGCTGTCAGCATTGCCTCCCATTGCGCCCCCTCTGTCATTTCGCTATCCCCGAGAAGAACATACGTGCGGTAGTCCGAACCGTCAAGGAAGCGTGCGTTCAATGCCATGCCGACCCCGATCGACAATCCCTGCCCGAGCGAGCCGGTCGCAGCTTCGGCAAAAGGGAATGCAGGGGTGGGGTGCCCCTCGAGCCTGCTGCCGAAGCGGCGCAGCGTCATCATCTCATCAACGGACACCGCCCCGGCTGCAACCCACAACGCATACAGCAGCGGGGCAGCATGCCCTTTGGAAAAAATCAGCCGGTCATTATTGGGATATGAGGGATCATCTATGTTGTATTTGAACACACCCCCGAACAGCAGCGCCGTCATCAACTCAACGGATGAAAGGCAGGAGGTGGGGTGCCCCGACCCCGCCCCGGTGGTGGCAGTGAGGATGAGATAACGAATAAACTGCGCTATTTCCCCGAGCTTTTTTTGCATATATTACGGTTACTGCCAAAAATTTTCTGGCTTTCAGGTAATGTTATTTCAGGCGCGAAAAATCAAAATCCTCCCGCTTCATATCATCTTTCAGTGATGAAACATCTTTCTGGCTCTGCATGGCCATAAGTATCTCAGCGCTTCCTCGTATATCACCAAGCAGAATAGCGCCCTCGATCAGGCCGTTATTAAAAACGATTTTGCGGTATATATATTTATCGCTGTCGGCGATTACCGCGGATTCCCGCTCGCTGTCGGCATCGATATTTCCCGCGGAGGTCAGATCAATGCCGACCACTTTCAGCGTATTGGCGGGAACGGTTCCGGTGTAGGCCCGGTCTTCTCCGGCCATGTTTGCACCCGCTGTCTGCCCCTGCTGCATGGCGGGAGGCCATATCCCGTAATAGGCCCCGCGGTGCTCGGAAACATCCCCTGCAGCAAAAATGTCCTGAACGTTTGTCTGCATACGATCGTCAACCTTCACCGCTTTATCGATATCAAGGCCTATCATTTTTGCAAGGCCCAGCTCCGGCCGTACGCCGGCCGATATCAGCACCATATCGGCTGCAAGTGACTCGCCGTTTTCCAGATTCACGCTCAGCTCTTTTCCGTCGCGGCTTATGCTTTTTGTTTTTGCCCCCAGATGGAAGGCAAACCCCATTTCCTCCATCTGCCTCTGCAGAATAGCCGCTCCGTCCACATCCATCTGACGCGGTAAAAGGCGCGGAAAAAATTCTACGACCGAGACATCAAGCCCCGCACGCCGCAAACCGTTGCCGGCTTCAAGCCCGAGCAGGCCGCCGCCGATCAGCACAAGCCTCTTTGATGATGACGCCCATTGCTTGATTGCGTCGGCATCCTCAACCGTTCGCAGCGTGAAAACGCCTTCAGAGTCTGCCCCCTCGATGGGCGGCACAAAAGAGTACCCGCCTGTTGCAAGAAGCAGCCGGTCATATGAAAATCGCGTTCCGTCATGCGTGTTCACGGTTTTATCTGCAGGGTTTATGTCGGTTATCTCCGTTTTAAGGCGCAAATCGATATTGCTGGTCTCATACCACTGGCGGTTATGCACCGTGAACCCCTCTACGTCTTTTTCCCCGGCCAGATATTCCAGCAGTGCGGGAGTATAATAAAAATAATGTTTCTGGCGGGTAAACATGACAATTTCGCTATCCGTGTCCTTTTTTCTGATGCTTTCCGCCGCACTGTTTGCTGCCACCCCGTTTCCTATTATGATAAACCGTGCCATATCCTTCCTCCTGTTTGAATGTGTTCAAGGCGCAGTGCCACTGTTGTTCCCCCCCGCTCACCTAAGCAGAAGCCATGCCAAACAAAAAACAACGGACAAAAACAAAAAAAACAAGTTTTTTCAATATATTTTTTTGTCCCATCACGCTTACACACGTATCAGCTTCCCGGGAGCTTCCTTGCCGGTACGGCATTGAAGAATTTTGAATGCAATGTTGTGTCAGACAGTTAGACCACGCCCGCCCATTTTGGCCGGCGTTCCATTCTGGAAGACGGGTATTATAATTGCCTACCATTTGGCTGCGGCGTCACGGGCGGCATCCCTGATGACCTCACAGAGTGCAGGATGAATATATATAAGATCAAGCATGTCATCGAGCGTGCTGTGAGCCTTAATAAACAGAATACACATGTGTATCATATCCGATGCGTCATGCCCGATAATGTGCGCGCCCAGAAGGCGCCGCGAGCTCTTTTCAAAAAGAAGCTTTACAAACCCGTCCCTGATGCTGCGAATCATCCCGGCAGTGGTATCACGGTATCGAACCGTGCCGGCAATATAATCGACACCTTCATCGCGCAGCCTGGTCTCGGAAGCTCCCGCACCGGCTATCTGCGGATCGCTGAAAACAGCATAGGGGACCGGCCCGTACGAAAGCGGGCTCTGATCATGTGCAAAAAGGCGGCGGGCAAGATAATAGGCTTCGTAATTGGCAGTATGCCGGTAAAAATGCCGGCCAACCACATCACCAAGCGCATACACATTCCTGGCGCCCGTTTCCAGATAGCCGTTTACAATAATGAACCCGTTGCTGTCCGTCTTCACATCCGTATGATCGAGGCCCAGCCGTGATGTCTGCGGCTTAACTCCCGTAGCCACAAGAAGAGCATCGGCCTCGATGCTGCTCCCGGCGCTCTGCTCAGTCCGGTAGCGAACGGTGAAAGCGTCGTTTTCCCAGGAAACGTGCAGCGGCGTACCTCCTTCGTGCAGCATATGGCGCCGGCTGAAAACACGTCTGAATTCATCGCTGATATCATCGTCAAATACCCGCAGGAGCCTGCTTCGAATCAGAAAGTCCACCCGTGCCCCTGCAGCACCGTAGGCAAAGCCGAGCTCCACAGCCGTTGTTCCGCCCCCGATAACGATAAGCCGGGAGGGGAGGCTTGTGCGCCTCAATGCATCAGCAGTTGTCATGTAGGGGGTTGCTGCCAGACCGGGTATATCCGGAATATGCGGCTCTGCACCCGCGGCAATACAAATAACCGGCGCCGTAATAAGATCATCGCCGATGTGCAGTGTATAATTATCCACAAAAAAAGCATTCCCCTGAAACAGGGAAATGCTGTCAGATGATTTAAGCTTCTGAAGCTGCTCAGCAGATATATCGCGTACCGTTGCCTCTATGCGCTTTACAAGCGGGGCAAAACGGATATGAGCACCCTCGGGGACGTGCAGATCGTATCTGTCCGCATGATCTAACAGTGCCAGGGTTTCTGCCGGATGGATAAGCATTTTTGAGGGTATGCAGCCGCGATTGAGGCAGGTTCCCCCTATCGGCCCCTTTTCAATGATTGCCGCCTTTTTACCGGCGGCAGCAGCCTGCCCGGCAAGCACCATTCCCGCGCCCGTTCCGATAACAATTATGTCGAACTCCTGCGGCATGACGAAAAAATCGTTCCTTATGTTGTTGCGATATAAATACGGCGGGTTTCATGTTGCGCCACTCCACCCTGCATTTTCGCACTCATTCGACGCGTATGCATCAATGCCGGTGCTCTTCATGATGATGGGTGCCGGCATCTCCACGTCCTGCAGCCTCATTAAATGCCGCTCTTCTCAGCAGGCCTAAGGCAATCCCGGCAGCTATCACTATAACAAAAATGATCCCCGTAATGCGATTAAGTTTCGTGATCCGCATGGATGCACCTCCTGCTACAGCAAGGAAAATATTTCAGTATGAATTCTTTTGTCGGCAACACCGAGCCTGATCAGCGCTTTGACCGTCGATTGTCTGAGCCCTTCCGGACCGCAGATATAAAAATGACTCCCTGCAACACGGGATGCGCAGTACCGCTTAAGCATTTCCTCATCGATATGCCCCCGCTCGCCGATCCAGCCTTCGGCAGGCCTGCTCAGAACGTGCACCAGATTCAGCCCCGGACCGCTCTCCGCGCACATCCGCTCAAGCTCATCCCTGAAGGCAATACTTTCTTCGGTCCGATTTGCATATAAAAGCAGGGACTTATTCTGTGCCCCCGTATCCTGCATATGCCTGAGCATACCCATAATCGGAGTAATCCCGATTCCGCCGGCAATAAACACAGGCTCACTGCCGCCATGCAGCATATACGAGAAGCGGCCGAAAGCCCCGTGCACAACGGCCGTATCACCGGGGCGCGTGTTGCCGATCGTTGCTGTGAAATCACCGGACTCTTTTATGGTTGAGCATACTGCGCCCGGGCGGGACGGGCTTGATGAAACAGTAAAATGATGCTCTTCCTCTGGAAGGCCCGCAGCGCGATGCAGTGTTATAAAATGAAACTGCCCGGGCAGATACGTGTACGCTCCGCCCGCCGGCGGGGCAAGCGTTAGATTCCATACCTTAGGGGCAATCTGATCAACGCCGGTAACGTGGAACAATTTTTTCCTGAGCAGGGCTGGACGGATACATTTATGATAGGCGAAGGCACACACAGCAACGGCAAGGGCAGCAAACCACAGAGCCTGCATCGGAAGCAGCTCAAGATCGTCTCCGGCAGCGATGCTGTGCACAAAGCCAAGGCCGAGCAGCCCGGGACCGATAACGGCATGACTCAGCCGCCACCGCTCAAAGCCGAGATGCAGCCTTTTTTGCAGAAGCGACACTGCCAGATTCATGATTACCAGCAGCATGGCGGCCTTGCCCGCCCAGATATACCAGGGGAGCTGAAAAGAAAAAATAATAGACCACTTCTGTTCTCCGGCGGCGATAAGAACAGGGTGGGCCGCAACGAGCACACCCCCCAAAACCGCAATCCGCTTGTGATGCTGCATCACAATATCGAGCCCGAACGGAAATGTTATTTTTTTGAAGCGGCCCGCAAGCACCGGCTGCAGTGCAAAAATCATAAACCCCGTCAGCGCAAACATTTTACCTGTCTCAGCAAGAACAGCATGATCGGACGGCAGGCTCACCATCCCGACAACAATCAGCGGCAACAGAATGCATATAACATATAAGATCGCTAACACATAGGCTTTCATACAGCGTCTCCTTTTTGTCCATCCACCAAAAAACGAATCATCATTTCCAGCCCGTCCGTGCTGTAATGCTTACCCCTTACCGGCACTCAGAAAGCCATGATTCAAGTTCCTGGATGCGAAACGGCTTTTCGAAAATCGCGCACTGCAGGCCCCGTGCCTCTGCCAGATCGCGACATGACCAGGCTCCCGAGATGAGCGCAACATGCTTAACCGGGCACCCATATCCACGCAGCTGCCTGATAAAGTCGAGGCCGCTTTGAACAGGCATATATATGTCAGAAATAATGACATCCCGGCACGGCAGGCCATCAGGGCACCGGCCGCACTGTAAGCACGGAAGCTCACAGCTTCCGGGATCTGAGCACGGTGTGACTTCATGGCCCAGCCGCTCAAGCATAAAGACATACGTGTCGCGAATCGTACTCTCGTCTTCAAGAAGCAGTATGCGCATGAAAGGCGATCTCCCGGGCTTAAAAAACAGGATCTGGATCCTTTTTTCAGCGTTCAGCTGGCGCTTATACTTTCAGCAGCATTCATCTGATCGGGATTGTCGACAGTAAAGCCGACCTTCACCGTAACCTGCCAGTAGGCTACTTTCTGGTCATCGATCTGACCTCGAATCTCTGCCACTTCAAACCATCGCAAATGATGGATAGATTTAGCGGCGCGCGCAATTGCTTTCTGAACAGCGTCCTGCATGCTTTCCCTGGATGAGCCGGTGATTTCTATTTTTTTGTATACCTGCTCTGTCATAATCGCACCTCCTTTTTCATTCATTCTTCGATTATAATGGCATCTACCGGGCAGCTGTCGGCAGCCTCTACGCAATCGTTCTCAAGATCTTCATCAATGTTCTGTGTTTTTACAATGGCGATGTCACCGCTCATTTCAAACACTTCGGAGCATATGTCAACGCAGGTGCCGCAGCCGATACATGTTTCTTCGTCAATGATTACCTTCATTGATGTCCCTCCGGGTATCGTTCTTCACATTCAAAACAATTACAGTTATTTATTAAATTATTTCAAACGTGTCCAAAATAAATGAAAGCATTGAACAAAAGCCGGTTCAGGCGGGGCTCTGCGCAGCCGCCGCCAGATAAAACCTCACTTCATGGGCGGCCCGATGCTGCTGCGTGTAACTGCGCAGCAGGCATTGTACAGGGATTGTCCCGGGCAGCCCCGTCCGCCGGGCCGTCTGTGTACTGAAATATAACGGCACATGCCGCTGCATAACCTTCTGAACGTGTTGCGGGGGCTTTGCAGAGCGCCGCCCGAGCCGGCTTCGTACATCATTTTGGGCACTGCTGAAATTATTTATGTACAAAGAACGCAGTTTTTGTGCCAAAAAAAACAGCCGCGTCCTGACGGGTGAAAATATTATGCAATAACAGCAAATTAGCCATCTTAACCCATACAAACACCCGTACCGAACGTGGTTTTCAACAACAGAGCGGCTGCCGTACTGGAAGGCTTACCGCAAATTATTTCACGCTATCAGCCAGCAAACTCCGCTGCATGCCGGAATGGTGCCCCTCCAGTTTGGCATAGAGCCATGTTCGCCGGATCGCCGCAGCGGCAAAGCCGCCCGGGACATGCCCGCTCAGCGATATCTTTTCTGAAAGCGGCGCCTGACAGTGAAAACAATCAGATACACAAGAACCAGAAGCGCAACAAAAAGCACAATCGCCTCTGTGTTCATCGCAGAAGCCGATCCGCCGAGTCCGATGAGCGGTATGCCGAGCAGCATGTTAATAATCCAGCAGATGGGGAAATAATGACGAAACTCGATCCCGCTCAAGGCTATCAGGTAATTTTTGATGGTGTAGGACAGGCCGGGCACAGCCATAAACATAATTGCAAAATAAATCACGGACCGGGACGGGGAGCGGGGAATATCATATCTGGTGCGGGAAAGCAGCCAGGTTATATAGGGCCGCAAAACGGAATTAGCCAGCATATAGGTACACACAAGATGCAGCAAAAATGTTGCACCCGTCAGCACTATGCCCCAAAACGTGCCGAACTTCATCCCCGCCAGAACAAGGAACACGGTAATCGGAAAGCCGAAAACAGGAAGTACCGCCATCAGAACCGCAAACAGCCATGGGCGCTCAGCTTCATTGAGAAGGAACTGTTTGTATGTTTCCATTTCCGGCAGACACAATACATAGATCACCAGACCGAACACAGCAAGCACCGCTGCGCCTGACAGCGTTCTCTTTACAAACGATTTTGTTACAACAGCCTGATTCACATCAAAAGACCTGCAGCGAAAAAAAGTCATGTGTTTAAAAAAAGCTCAGCCAGCACCGGCAGATGATCTGATGCGATACGGGCCTCGCGTGTTCCGGGCACGCAGATGCTGCGTGTGTCGAAGTGGTGCGATACAAAAATATGATCAATACGCATAACGGGGTTTCCCGAAAAAAAGGTCCCGCGCGGCATACGGTGCGCCGTATCCGCCTGCACATCCCGAAGCAGCGAAGACAGCTTCTGATATACATACGAGCGCGGCCCGCCGTTCATATCACCGCACAGTATCACCTGTGCGCCTGCAGGAACAGCCCCCAGCCAGCCCCGGCCCATAAGCGTATCAACCTGCCGGCGACGCTCGTTCGGATATAGGCTCAGGTGGGTGTTTATGCAGTGAATCTCTCCCCGCGGGGCGGTCACTTTCATCCACATGGCACCCCGCGGCTCCTCTTTCTGCGGCCGGTTCGCGTCAAAGACGCCGCATCGCACCTCTTCCACAGGCAGGCGGCTCAGCATAGCCAGTCCGTACTCTCCTTCCGAACCGTGTATAAGCGGAAAGAAACGGTGCTCCATTTCAAGGTAATCCGCCAGAGCTGCTGCCTGATCCTGCCATCCCGAACGGCGCTGTCCCTTGTCAACCTCCTGAAGGGCAATGACATCGGGCTCAAGAGAATCAATAACCCGGGCAATGCGCTTTGGAAACACCTGCCTGTTCATTCCGATGCAGCTGTGTATATTGTAGGTAAGCACCCGAACGGTATTGGCGGAACAGATGCGGCACCCCGGTTTGCGCACCGCTGCCGGATGGCGGCCCAGAATATCCATAACGATGTGGCGAAGGTGCATCGGCCGCACATATACGGCGCCGCTCTCCTCCGGGCGCGGCAGCAGCACAAACCCCCTGGTCTCATTCGGGCCGGGCCCCCCGTGGCTGCCGTTTTCAATTGCAAACGACACCGGCCGCTCACCCGGCGCCCAGCCCAGAAGCATAAAATCCCCTGTATCCGGATTGGCGAAGGCCGCACGTATGTCTCCGGGCAGAACATCCAGAAATGGATGGCCGGCGCCCAGTATCTTTTCAGGAGCGTCGCTCAGCCGGTATGCGCCGGTGCGGGTAACCCCGAGAACATCCCCGTTAACAGCCGTGAGCACAAGCGGCACCCCGGCCTGCCTGACGATTTTCTCGGCATAGTAGCGCTTATTATAATCAGACAGCGAGAACGGAATGTACACATTACACAC
This sequence comes from uncultured Thermodesulfobacteriota bacterium, assembly GCA_964621615.1. GTDB lineage: Bacteria > Desulfobacterota > WTBG01 > CAIYCZ01 > CAIRTM01 > CAZUMW01. The sequence goes on along the minus strand of CAZUMW010000012.1, from coordinate 89,790 downwards.
AGGGCCCATATCGGTAACAACATACCGCCCCGGCACCAGGAAGCCCTCGCGGCTTTTGCGCCTGCCGGCGCCGCTTGTTAGAAGATTTTTATGCTGATAGTACTTATGGGGGTGAAAGGGCAGAGAGTCGGTTTCATGCATTTTTACGCCGGAAAGCGGGCCGTGCGAAAAAACACGCTCCACTGCCTGGTGAATGGTTTCTCCGCGGCGGTAATCATAGCTGTCAGTGGCCTCCTGCCCATGGTCAGAGTAGATAATCATGCAGTAGTCTCTTGACCTGGACCGCATAGCTGCAGCATGGATATCTTCAATTGTGTTATCTATGCCTTTAAGCGTCCAGCGGGCGAACGCCGAATCCGGTCCCCGCCGGTGTGCATGCTCATCATAGCCGATAAAATTTGCATGTATTATAGGAGCGCCGCTTATGACATCGAGCTTCACTCTGAACCGTATCAATTCGCGCAGCACCACAACAACCCCGACGCGGGATGCGATAAAGGAAAGCTCCTTGATAATATTTTTCCTTTTTATAACCCCCCGCACACAATCCATTATCGCAAGGCACAGCTCAACACCTGCAAATGCCGCTACCCTGAGCAGCTTCCCCGCATATAAACAAAGCAGCACAGCACCTTTTACCGGATGCACCTCCCGGAAAAAACCGGAAAGCTTCATTGTCTGAATACAATAGCGCGCCTGCTCTGCGCCGCCACGGTAAATATTTGAATAGGATCTGCCGCCCGCGAGCAGGGGGTCGCCCGTTTGCTCAAGCAAAGCTGCTGTATAATCGGCGGCGGCGGGATCATACATGGTAAACTGTCTGTTACAATCCCGCTTGAGAAACTGGAACGCCGGCACTGCGGACTTACAGCCGTAAAACAATTCGGCCTGAACAGCCGGCGTTGTGGAGGGAAAACCCGAATAAAAGGGCTTTGGGTGGAATGCCCTGTCTGCGACCATGCGGCTGATAAACGGTGTCCGGTTTTTTGACCGCTCTAGCTGCGCATATGACAGCCCGTCTATCTGCAAGAGAATAATGCCCGGCTGCGGCATGACATCGGCCGTGTGCGTAAAACCCAGCAGCCGCGCCGCACAGTGAGTTCTGCTCAGCAAAGAACGAATTTTGTATAACAGGCTCCCGATGCGGAATATCATTGGCTTGCGTGTGCATGGCTCCTGAACTTCCTAAACGGCAGCTGCCATATGAGGCTCGTGATTGTCAGCCATAAACTGCGGTATTCCTTCATAATCTGAAAACGCATATTCCAGATACTGATGTATTCTGCTTTTCAGGCGCTTTTCAAGCTGCCGGACGCGCTCTTTTGAGATACCGTATCGCGTGCCCAGCGACTGCAGTGTTTCGGGATCCTCTGAGAGTATGCGATTGTGCACAATATACCGATCGCGCGCATCAAGGCTTTTGGTAAACTCTGTAACCGCATACCGGAACGACTGCAGGAATTCATTATTCACGAGCGTATCGTCAAAGTGCAGCCCGGTATCGGTGATACAGTCGCCGAATGTTTCCCGGGTTTCTTCTCCTGCCTGCACATCCAGCAGCAGCTCGCGCTCGCTGAAGCGCTGCTGCATTTCAATAACATCCTGCTCATTTGTGTCGAGCGCAGCTGCGAGCTGTGCCGAGCCCGCATAGTACCCCATTGACTCAAGTCTGGTTTTTTCCTTCTGGAGGTTATAAAACAGCTTCCGCTGATTGCGGCTTCTGCCTATTTTGACCAGCCGCCAGTTATCCATAATAAACTTAAGCATATAGGCCCGTATCCAGTACGCTGCATAATGGGAAAGCTTTACGTTACGGGAGGCATCAAATTTTTTAACCGCGTGCAGCAGTCCTATGTTGCCCTCCTGAATAAGATCCATAAGGTTCATCTGCCATCGGTGGTGATATTCCAGAGCAATTTTCACGACCAGGCGCAAATGCGAGCTCACCAGCTTGCCGGCAGCATGCAGATCACCTGTTTTTCGATAGGCTGCTGAAAGCGCTTTTTCCTCATCAGAGGATAAAAACGGTATATGCTTTATCTGGCTGCAGTAAGCCTGCAGCGTGTCCTTCGGCGCGGAAAACGAGGACGCGCTGTAACCGTGATGCGGGGCAGAAGCTTTTCCCTCATTGCTTTTTTGTACTGTCATCGTAAACTCCCCTTCCTTTTATGTCGGTTATTGAGTTTTTCTTATTATACGGCTTCATCCTCAAAGCGGGGGGATGCATCATGCATGGTCGAGCCGCTCAAAGTGGCGGTTGAGCTGCCGCATCGTAAAGGGCTTTTCTATAACCGCGCTGCATCCGTTTAACAGGGCTTCCCGCTTTACTGTAGTGCTGCCGTACGCCGTGAGCATGATGACCGGGACTGAGCCGTATTTGAACCTGATTTCTTTTAACAGCTCTATACCGTTCATTACCGGCATATAATAATCGGTCAACACGATGTCTATTGCCTCGTGATGCTCATCAAGCAGGCGCATCGCCTCACATCCGTCGCCCGCCTCAAAAACGGTATGGCCTTCGCATCGCATGCCCCTTCGCAGGCTTTCCAGCTCGATTTTTTCGTCATCGACAATAAGTATATTCATGTGTCTGTGTTGGCTTACGCTGTCTGCGAGCATATATCTTTTTTCCGCCGTATCGTTACTACCCGTATGTGCAAAACCTGTACCGGACAGAAAATGCGAGCGTAGCAAAAAGATATTCGATGTTTTATCAATAACTTAGAAAAGAAACCGAAAAAAACATCGCGGCGACTGCTCACAGAACAGGCGCGCCGGGGTGTTCACTCTGGAAGGGATTGCTGTATTTATCAGGGAAATAACAGGGGGTTTCACCTGCTGCCCCATTATGGGACAGTATCAATTTGGTATGCACGTTCGGCAGGACAAAAGCTGATGTTCCCCTAAAAGGTAGAAAATCGCGTCATTGCGGGGAGGGTAACCACGAAGCAATATCGTTTTTTCAACTACGTACAACACAATAGATTGCTTCGCTGCGCTCCTCAGGAACATGATGTAACTCTTTGATATTCCCTGGGTGGAAAAAGGCTATCGTTGTCGTGTTCGTAATCGTGCATCCCCCGCTGTTCAGGCTTCTTTCGATCACGACAACGATAGCGACAACGAGAAGATACTGGGGGGCAAAACCATCTATGTTCTTTACATCAACAACCCCGATGCGAAGCGCCGGAGCCAATTGCTCGCAATGACATCAGACGCAACTTTTTACGGAGCCATCAAAGCTGCAGCACCGGATTCAACAGGTCAGATGAAACGCCCCCACCGCTCTTTTGCCCTGCTCGGCAAACTTATTAAATACATGACAGGCCTGCTCGGTGGGAACATCGATAACGTCTATATGCTCACCCTCCAGCTTGTTTTTAACCCTCGGCGGAACGCGAAGTGAGCCGTATGCGCCTGTTCCTACGATAAGCACCTCAGGCTGAAACGCGCACACCTCATCAAGATCTTCAACTGAAAGCACGTGCCCCGCTTCCCGTACCCAGTTGCTGCACACCCGGTCGGGAAATACGATGACATCATTTTTAAAAACCTCTCCTCCTACTGTTAACGAGCCGAAACAGTAATGTTGTATCCTCATGGATATAACCTCCACTTTTGTATGTACTTACAAGAGAAGGGACTGCTTTGCTTCGCTGTCTGTCGAAAAAACTGATCTCTTCCGGCTTGTCCGTTTTAATATTTACTCCGTATTTATGCGTCGTTGAACTAAGGCCCTTATATGTAAGGGTAGCCTGTAACAACAATTTATTCAATACCGCCGCACACTGACGACATTGACAGAAACAGGCTGCTGTTCTATACTTTACGATTCTATGAAAACAACTGCTTCCGGTAGCGCTTTTTTAATCACCCTTGGGTGGATACCGCTGTTATGCTTTACGGCTGTTGGCAGCACCGCTTCTTTTGCTGAACGCTTCTACTGCACGGGGGTGTATGCCTGCCTTTCTGAAAAGCCGGAATCATGCAGCAGTGACATGTGCCGTGCAGATACCGGCATAACCTATGACAGCGATTTCTGCGACGTTTTCCGCGAGCTTCACAGCAGGGGGGTGGGGCCTGAGTCCTCCCGGGGCAGGCGCGTGTATTCTCTGCTGTCACAAAAGCATCGGGTCACCTATGAGATAGCAGGCGAGCTGCCTATCGCCGCGAAGGTGCTGGCCTATCTTATGGATCACATTCCGTTTGCGGCACAGCTGATAAACGCCTACGAGGGAACATCCTATTCGGCACGCTACCTTGACGAAAAAGGAAAACGCTTTCGCGGCACAAACGGGGATACCGTGTCAGGGACGTTCATAACTGTCGAACAAAACAGCGATAAAACGGAAACGGTCTATTTTGGAACCGGAACCACAAAGCTTCTGATGTGGCGCCTGTGGGGTGCGGGGGTCATCTTTTTTGAGTATCAAAGCCTGGACGCCGGACACATAACCTACCGGGTGCGCTGCATGGTATCGCCGGGAAGCTCCTTTGTATCCTCGATTATGAAATTCGTACTGTTCCGCAAGCTGGTTAACGGCATGCTGCGGGATATAATAACCTCTATACACAGGGCGACGCAGGAGTTTGCGGCGGGCAACAGGGAGCCGCTTGCCGCACATGCGGGCTTTATGAACCCGGAGGGCAGACGCGGAATCAAAGAATTCGAGCAGATAGTCAACAGGCATACCGCCCGCTGAGTACAATATGGGCGCCAAACGCGTGACACACGTTACCAGGAGCACTGCATGAAAAATCAGCAGGTTAAAGCATACAACAACATAGAGTTCCTCAACAGCCCTGAAGCCCGTACCATCCGAATGCTTGCAGAGTATCTGGAGCCCCTCAAGCGCTTCAAAGAGCACCATGTAGAAGACACGGTCGTTTTTTTTGGATCAGCCCGCATACGCCCGCCTGAGGTAACAGCCAAGCGGGTATCGCTTCTCGAGGAACGGCTCAGCGGCGGCAGCTCCGATGAGCAAATTGCCCGAAAGCTCGAGCTGGAGCAGGCAAAGCGCAACCGCTCAATGTCGACTTACTATACGGATGCGGTCAGGCTTTCCTCACTGATAACCGCCTGGGCCCGCGAGCTCGGGCAGAGCCAATCCAACAATAATCGGCGGCTTATGGTCTGCTCAGGCGGCGGCCCCGGCATCATGGAGGCGGCAAACAGAGGGGCGCGCGAAGCGGGCGGCAGCTCGATTGCGCTTAACATCAGCCTTCCCTTTGAGCAGGAAACCAATGACTATTGCGACAAAGAGCTGGCGTTTGAGTTTCATTACTTTTTTATTCGCAAATTCTGGTTTGTCTATCCGGCAAAAGCGTGCGTCATTTTTCCGGGTGGCTACGGAACAATAGACGAAATGATGGAGCTGCTCACCCTGATTCAGACAGGCAAAACCAGGAAATCGCTCCCGGTTGTCCTTTACGGCTCAAAATTCTGGTCCGAAATCATCAATTTTGACGGGCTGGTCAGGTGGGGGCTTATCGATCGTAAAGATCTTGAGCTCTTCCGGCTGTGCGACACGCCCGAGGAAGCCTTCGAGCACATCAAACGCACACTTGAGCCGACCCTTTAACAATGGCGCCATGAAACGCAAGCCGCTAAAATTCATTATTACCTGTGCGGGCGGGCACGAAGAGCTTGTCGCCGGAGAGGTGCGCGAAATGGGAGCCGGCGTCATCGAGGCGGGCCGTGGCCTGGTTTCCTGCACAGCCTCATTGCAGACAATGTACCGCATCTGTCTATGGTCGCGGTTTTCAACCCGGCTGCTTCTGGTGCTTGCCGAATATCCTGCTCCGGACACCGACGCGCTGTATGCGGGAGCAGGAACAATCGACTGGAGCAGGCATTTCGGCGCGGACAACACCTTTGCCGTTCAGTGCACACGGCACAGCTCACCCATATCACACTCGCGGTTCGCTTCTCTTCGCGTTAAGGATGCAGTGGCCGACTGGTTTCGCACACACTATTACCGGCGCCCCTCTGTGGATACCCTGAAGCCGGACATACTGCTGCACGCGCTGCTGATCGGGCAGGATGCGCAGCTGTGTCTGGATATTTCAGGCCAAAGCCTTCACAAGCGGGGCTATCGCGCCGGGGGCGGCACGGCCCCTCTCAAGGAAAGCCTGGCCGCTGCCCTTGTCTTTTTGGCCGGATGGTCGGGACATGTGCCTGATAACAGCGTTCTTATAGATCCTCTGTGCGGCTCTGCAACGATGCTGATAGAAGCGGCATTTATGTATACGGACAGAGCACCCAACCTCGAGCGCACGCAGTGGGGGTTTGCTAAATGGCGGGGGCACAATAAAGCGATATGGGAAGACGTGGTCAAAGAAGCGCGGGAGCGCCGCAAAAAGGGCCTATTGCGCACACCGCCGCGCATTATCGGTTACGATGCATCCCGAAGTGAGGTTCGAAACGCACTTAAAAATATTGCCGGGGCCGGCCTTGAGGGCATTATTCATGTTGAACGGCGCGAGCTCGCCCGGCTTGCCCCGCCCGAAACCGCAGAGCCCTCCGACTCCGAACCGTCACGTTTCATGCTGGCCAATCCGCCCTACGGGCAGCGCATCGGTTCCCTCGATTCGCTGCGCTATACGTACCGGTGTCTCGGCCGGAAACTGCGGGAGGAGTTTCACGGCTGGCGGGCCGGCGTATTCACCGGAAACAGCCGCTGTGCCGGGGAGCTCGGCCTCCCGCTCATAAAACAGGCGCATCTGTATAACGGCCCGCTGCGCTGCACGCTTTATCTGTGCGATGTTCTCCGTCCGTATCAGTCTGATGGCAGCTCACCCTCAGCGCATCTCCCCCTGTGCGGTGGCCGGCGACCGGCCAATGATTTTGAAAGCCGCATTCGCAAGAACGTGAAAGCCCTCGCCCCGTGGGCATCACGTGAAGGCATTACCTGCTACCGCCTCTATGATCGCGACCTTCCGGAATACAACGTGTCCGTTGATGTCTATGACACTGCGCTGCACATACAGGAGTATGCGCCGCCCAAATCAGTTCCCCCGGGCCTAGCACGAAAGCGCCTCGACACAATAAATAAAACCCTGCAGGACCTGTTCGGCATCAGCGGGGAACATATTTTTATAAAGCGCAAGCAGCGCCAGAAAGGCACCTCTCAGTATCAGCGCGAGTCGGAAAAAGGCCGCCTTATGGAAGTCTGCGAACACGGGTGCCGCTTTCTGGTAAACCTGCAGGACTATCTGGATACAGGGCTGTTTCTCGATCACCGGCCAACGCGCTGCATGATCCGGGATATGGCCCGCGGAAAAACAATGTGCAACCTGTTCGGTTATACCGGAACCGCATCGGTGTTTGCGGCGGCCGGCGGAGCGTCAACAACCACTGTGGATCTTTCCGCAACATACAGGCGATGGGCTGAATGCAATCTGGCGCTGAACGGCTTCAGCACCGAAAATCATACAGTCGTTCAGGCCGACTGCCTTGACTGGCTGAAAAGCACAACATGGGATTTTGATCTTATCTTTGCCGATCCGCCGACCTTTTCAAACACAAAATCAAAAAACAGGGTCTTTGATATTCAGCGGCATCATCCAGAGCTGATACGGCTCGCTGCACGCCGGCTGCGCCCGGATGGTGTTCTGATATTTTCCACTAACTTCCGGCGCTTTTCAATGGACCACGGCATTGAGCAGCGGTTTAATCCGGAAGACATTACTGCCCGGACCATACCCAGAGATTTCGAGCGCAACCCGCGCATACACCGGTGCTGGATTATACGTCGAGAAGGACGGGGGAAATAACGCTGTGATGCTGGTTGGTGTGTTGGTCAAAAGTTCAGTAGGCCGGACAAAGTCCCGACACCGTCGGGGCGTGTCCGGCATAAAGGCTTGACAGCTGTGTCGTAATTCATAGATAACCTGGCAGCTTTTGCAACATAAAGGCTGACCCGTATTCATAACCAGGCTGCCGTATGTCACCCAAATCGAAAACCGTTACCGGCGTCGGCCTTTTTTCCGGCGGGCTTGACAGCCTGCTGGCGGTCAGGCTCCTTCAGCAGCAAAACATTGCCGTTGAAGCGGTTGCCTTTGTCACCCCCTTTTTTGATGCAGAGCATGCCCGGGCAGGCGCCGAACTGCTCGAAATACCCCTGCACGTGACGGATATAACCGATCAGCATTTCGATATGCTGAAAAGCCCCCGCTACGGCTACGGGCGCAACATGAACCCCTGCATCGACTGTCATGCCTTGATGTTCCGCATTGCCGGCAGCATGATGAGTGAGCTGAACGCCGACTTCCTTTTTTCAGGCGAGGTTCTGGGCGAGCGCCCCATGTCACAGAACAAAAAATCTCTTCGCCTTGTGGCAAAGCTGTCCGGGTTTTTCGACTGCATAATCCGTCCGCTGAGCGCACAGCTGCTGCCGCCCACCCGCCCCGAGAGGGAGGGGCTCGTTGACCGGCAAAGGCTTCTCGGCATCGAAGGCCGGTCACGGAAGCCGCAGATTGCACTGGCGGAAGAATGTGGTATCAGCACCTATCCAGGCCCCGCAGGCGGCTGCAAGCTGACCGATCCCGGGTTCAGCAAGCGGCTGAAAGATTTGCTTGTTCGTGATAAAAACCCCGCCCGTCATGAGCTCGAGCTGCTGAGCCTGGGCAGGCACCTGCGCCTTTCAGAGGGCTGCAGGCTGATCGTCGGCAGAAACAAAAAGGAAAATGAGCACATTTCCCGGCTGTGCACTGACAGGGATATTCTCCTGAGCGCCGAGCATGTGCCCGGGCCGGCAGCGCTGCTGTGCGGCGTAACAGACGAGCAAAACATCGGCTTTGCCGCGTCTGTCTGCATGCATTACAGCGACGCTGACCGTGGCGGCACCGTTACAGTGACTCGCGGAGACACAACCGAAAAGATACACGCTGAACCCTGCTCCCGGGAGGCAGTCGAGTCGCTTTTGATATAGGTGCGCAGGGACAGAAATTCCACTGTACACGCTGCGCTTTGTCCCGGCGTTCTCGTTCCCAATAATCGAAATCGGGATCGTAATGCTTCGTTTTATGATTCACGACAAATCCCTCCCAGCCTCTCTTTTACGAAAGGGGGGAGACAACAGCACCCGTCCCGTTGGTAACGCCTGCCCATGGTAATGACTCGAAGGGAGCGCAGTCAAAGGGTGCACGATCGAAATCACAGGATCCGGGAGATTTTACGTTCCCCTCTTTCGCAAAGAGGGGTTAGGGGAGATTTTTCGTTCCCCTCTTTTGCAAAGAGGGGTTAGGGGAGATTTTCATGAGGATCTACCGATTGCGCCGGACAGGCTTTGATTCTGTCCTGACTACATTCTGAATCCATGCCGACCGGAGACCGGTGTTACCATCCGAAAGCCCGCAATGCACGATAGGAAAGCACGGCTGAAGCCGTGGCCTACGGGAATAAATCGGGGGAGGGTTATTTGCTTTCAGAGGGCGCTTCAGCCTGTTTCTGCTCCATATAATTCAAAAACCGTTTCCCCTCGACAAACTCGGGACTGATTGCAAGCGCCTTGTAGATTGCTTCCCGCGCTTTTGCGGCATCGCCCTTTTCAAAGGCAGCGCGTGCCAGATTAAAAAAAAGGTTCTCATCGTTGGGAGACAGGTGAATGGCTTTCTGGTAATAATCTGTGGCCTCATCGAACAGCTTCTGCTTTCTCAGCTGAATGCCGCATTCATTGAAAAAATGTTTATTCTTTTCATCAAAAATAGCATCAATATTTGATATCTTTACAAATATATCTTTTGCTTTTTCTTTTTCGCCCATTTCAAGATACACATTGCCGATACCGAAATTGGCCCGCAGATTTTCCTCATCCAGCTTTAAGGCGTTTTTAAATTCAAATTCGGCGCTGTACAGCTCTTTTTTCTTCGCATGCTGTTCTGCTTTGGCAATATGCTTGTTTAATTTGGCCTCATCCTGATGCTTGCGCTCGGTTTCAGCCTTTTTGCGCTCGAAATAATACGGCTGAAAAACAAAGTCATGGACAAATCTGTCCTTGGGAACGTATTCAGGCTCACCGATAGGCTGATCATTGGCCCCGAGATATCGTATCTCGATCTGACCGTTTTCAACTTCGGAGGCTAGACAATACATGCTTGATTTAACTTTTTTTTCTGTATTGCCGGTTCCGACTTTCGACTCTTTTTCGTATAGAAAAACCCCTTCAATCTTATCGGCCACGCTTGTCTATTCCCCTAGAAAACCTGTTTTTTTATGTATAAACGGCTATCTATCATAATCGGTCTTTTTTTTAAAGTCTTTAGTGTATTTTAACTAAAGCACCGCTGGTTAGCAGCAAAACGGCTCGAGCGCGTCATACAGCACTCTGATGCCCATAAGCAGCCGTTCCACGCCGATGCGCTCGTCATCTCCGTGAATCAGTTGCGCCGCACGCAGGCTCCCGTCTATCTGTATACCATAGGCAGGTATGCCCTTTTCCCTGAAAAAACGCGAATCCGTCGCCCCGGGCGACATATAAGGGAGCATCGGCAATCCGGTCCCATGCCGGGAAAAGCTCTCCGAAAGGGCGCGGTACACGGGAGTATCAACAGGTGATGGATGGCATGGGACCGGATTGCCGCGTATATCCAGAGAAAAATCACCGCAGCCGTTTTCGCGCAACAGCGCGGTCAATTCCTCGCGAAGCTGATCCGCGGTATATCCCGGAAGCAGTCGGCAGTCGACCTCACAGCGGCACTGCCCCGGTATTACATTTGTTTTTTCCCCGGCATGAACAACGGTCGGCACTGCCGTATTTCTCAGCATAACCTCGATCATTGTCCGTGCTTCAGGGTCGGCGATTCGCTCAAGTATTGTACCGGTATGGGCCGGATCGAGCAGCTGCAGAAAATCTCCGGGAGGAACCAGCTGCTGCTGGCCGGAAAGGCCGGTTATAAGCATTCGCGCAGGCTCGGTGATGCTGACCGGAAATCTATGCCGGGAAAGCGCCGAAAGGGCGCGGGTCATGTGGACAACACAGTTGTTCTCGCGCGGCAGGGATCCATGCCCCGGGGCGCCCTGAAATGTTATCCGCACCCAGCAGGCGCTCTTTTCCGCGATCTGACACAGGCACAGACCTCCGGGTGGAGAGGGAAGGCCCCACCCGACCCCTTCGTTAATGACTGCAGCCGTCTCAAGCACCTGTGGCTTGTGCTGCATTAGCCACCTGACGCCCCTGCCGCCGCCGGCCTCTTCATCAGCGGTCGCTGCATACACAATCCGCCGCTCGGGATCAAAGCCGCGGCGCTTAAGCAGCAGCATCGCCATGAGCTCCATGATGCCAAGCGATTTACAGTCAAGCGCTCCGCGCCCCCAGATTTCCCCGTCTATTAAAGCCCCGGAAAAAGGCGGATGCTGCCACCGCTCCGGCTCTGTTGGCACTACATCGATATGGTGCAGCAGCATAACCTCCGGCCGCCCGGCAGGCGATCTGCACCGGGAAACAACGCTCGCACGCGCCTCTTCCGGTGCATACATCTCACAGTCAATGCTCTCACGCTCAAGCAGGCGCTTTAAAAAAAGAGCGCCTTCAGTTTCATTGCCCGGGGGGTTTGTCGTATTGATCTGAATATACCGGGACAACAGATCCGCTGCTTCAGACGCAACCGCATCCCAGCAAACAGCATCAGCTGACATAATCATTCTCCGTGGTTATTTTTATCGTAGTGATTTGCCGGACACGCTTTGCTTTATCCAGCCTGCATTCTACATTCTACGGCGTTCAGGGTTCTGCGAAATAGCTGTCGTTTTCGTTGTCGTAATCGATGCGCAGGTAACCAGCAAGCCTCCCATGAGCGAGGTCGAAGGGAGCAAAACCGATTACGATTACGACAATGATTATGAACAGGTTACGCACGGCTGAAGCCGTGCCCTACGGGCTATCATTTATATAAGCTTACAACCCCCTCCTTGATAAGGAAGGGTTTTGGGGCCTGCCGCGCCGAAGCTTACAGCGGAGGCGGGCCCCCTTCTCACCCCCGGCCCATATCCACCCCCTCACGGGCAAGGAGCCGCCTTTTTAGCGCCACCCCGGCTGAAGCCGAAAACCCGCCGAGCCCGCCGTCGGCCCGGATGACTCTGTGGCAGGGGACAACAAGGGGGACAGGGTTTGCGGCAAGCGCCGCCCCGACTGCCCGACCTGCTCGCGGGCTACCGACTGCAAGGGCAACCTGCCCATAGGTGCGCACCTGGCCGAAGGCAATGTCGCACACTGCAGACCATACGCGGCGCTGAAACGGCGTCGCGCCGGTCATATCAACTCTGCAGGTTACGCTGCCTGCTGCAAAATACCGCTCAAGCTGGCTTATCTCCTCTTCCAGGGCCCGGCTGTCGAATTGTATCCCGCGGAACATCTGCTCCACCAAATTTTTCAGCGCTGAGCGGTTTTCCTCCGGCAGAAAGACCCGCACCAGCCCTCCGGGCCCTTTAACGGCTCCGCACCAGCCCTCCGGGCTCTGAAACAGTGCATACACAAGCTGCATAAAATCCTTGACTTGTTACCCTGATGTGATATAGTTATTTATTTTTATTTGAAAATTAACATGCCTTATAAAGGAGTATCCGGTGGCAACCCATAAATCAGCACTTAAGCGGCACCGACAAAGCCTGCAGCGGCGCGACCGAAACAGAGCCCGTAAGTCACAGATGAAAACCGCGGTCAAAAAGCTTGTCTCCGCCATGGAAAACAAGGACGCCGATACGCTTCAGGCAGCGCTGAAAGAATCCCAGTCCGTTATTGCAAAGACTGCGTCACGCGGGGTTATCCACAAAAAAACCGCAAGCCGGAAAATCTCACGGCTCACCAGAAGAGCGCAGCGCGCGCTTCAGGCCGAAAGCTGATCCCGGCGCTCGGCCAGGCGGTACACAAGCTGCTCAAGCAGCAGCCTGCCGCTTACGCGGCTTGTTCTGAGCTGTGAATGTAACCGGAATATGTCGTCAAAGGCGGCGCTTATTGATTCAGCGCTCCACCCCCTGGCCTGGCTCACAACATCCTTTACCAGATTTTCGTAGCGCACAGACAGGGCGGCGCCGATTCGGGATATGCTGTCCCCCCGCGCAATGCCCTCATGCGCTTTCAGCAGAAGCCTGAACTGGCGGGATACCATGCTTAAAACAACCGGCGGCGGCGTCCCGGTTTCCAGGAGCCTGTTCAGGCGCAGCAAAGAAGCCTCAAGATGCCCTTTTCCCACCTCCTTGACAAAATCAAATATATCCGCGGTTTCTCCTGAGCAAAGAACAGCGAGAACGTCTTCGGTTTCAATTCTTTTTTTGTCGCCGCAATACAGGGCAGCCTTTTCCACCTCGCCTGCGAGCTGCCGCGCATCGCTGCCGCCGTGCTCTGCAAGAAATCCAGCCGCGTCAGATGCAATGTCTTTGCCGAAGCGCTGTGCGCACTGACGAATAAACCGGCCCGCATCTCTGCCGGTGCGCGGATTGGCACACGGGACGGCTGAGACGTGCTTTTTGAAATTTTCCAGACGGGTTCGGTCTTTTTTGTTTTTGCCGCTTACCGGCATAACCAGAATCATACAGGTGTGCCGTGAAGGGCGGGCAGCATAGGTGTACAGGGGCTTTATCAGGGATTCGGTAAATGCGTGTGCGTTTTTTACCACGACAAGCTTTCTGGCAGCAGCAAAGGGAAGCGTTCGCGCATCCTGAACGATTGCCGCAGCATCGTGGCCCTGCGCATCATAAACCGAATAATTAAGCCCATCTTCTGCTGCAACCGGAAGCGCCCCGGCAATCGCGGCTATCAGCTCATCATGAAGATAGGCATTCTCCCCGTGCAGCACATAGACGGGATCTATGGCGCCGCGCTTCACAGCACGCCTGAGATCTTCAGAATTCATACATCAAAACCCCTGCATAATGCTGTCGTGGGCCCGCTCAGCCAGATCCCGGGCAAGGCGCTTCAGCGCAGCCCGCTTGCCGGCTTCGGTCATGACGATTGCTGTCCCGACAGCGTATTCCTCACCGTGCTCCATGCGATCCCGCTTCCACAGAACCTCGCCGGTTCGCATATTTTCAAGGGAAAGCTCAAGCGTGACCCGCACGCGGTACTCAAGTGCCTTGTCCTCGTCGGCGGAATAGGAAATCGGCTCCTCGGTCAGCTCCTCAACGGTACCGAACAGGATGACATCCGCCTGCTCACGACCCGTCACCATCAGAGTCCTGCTTTCGACAAACTCATCAACAAATGCATGAGTAAAGAGGGCTTCCGCCTCCTGCTCATATGTTTTGTTTTTGAAATAGGGAATGGCGATGGTTTCGATGCCGTCCAGAAGCGGGTTGTCATGGCGGGCAGCGCGATAACCGCATCCTGAGCAGAAAGCGGCGAGCACAATACAAGCGCAGAGCATGGGTACAAGCCGGTGTTTTGTCTGCATATCAGCCTTTCCGCCGGACACGCTTCGCTTTGTCCGGCCTGCTACCGCTTCACAAAAAGTTCAGGGTTCGGCGAAATCGTTGTCGTAATCGTTATCGATTCACCGATGACCGGAACGGCAATCACGATTATGAGCTGGTTATGCACGGCTGAAGCCGTGCCCTACGTGCCAATGTCACTATTGTGCGGCTCCGGAGTGTCCACCCTGCCAAATTCCATAATCTATCCCGTAGGGCGGACAAAGCGTCAGCGTGTCCGCCAACAACTATTGTGCGGCTCCGGAGTCTGTGTCGCAATAGCGTGGTTGTCAAATGAAAAAAAATATTGAATTGCGACACATCCTCATCGCCCCCGACTGCGTGGTATTTTACCATCGTTAAAAAAAATCCTGGATCACCCGGATAAACCGGGTGATAACAAATGGGGTGTTGCTGCCGTGCTCTCCATTTGTTTTGCTTTTCCGTTCACGTTCGACGTTCTTCGTTCACTCTGCGTCAGCAGGCTGTCATTGCACGGCTCTGGAGGCTGTGTCGTAATTGATTGTTAAAAAAAAGAGGCCTTCACATTTAGTCTACAATCAAATATTTTTGATTTTGAGGGGTTCAACCTATCCGAAATATTCAGTTTTCATCCCTCGATTTGAATTGTGACACAGCCTCTCTGTCCGGGCAATCCAGTACTATTTTTCAGTATCAAAATGCAGACAAAATCATGAGATTCCCACATATGTCAAACTTTGTGAGCCCTCCGGCAGAGGCGGAGGGGTACCTGTGATTATTATCCTACTTCACCACAATGCTCACCAGCTTACCGGGAACGGGGATAACCTTCTTTATCTCCTTGCCCTCTATCCACCGCTGTATCTGCCCGCAGGACAGAGCCTGCTGCCTGATCTCCTCCTGGGGTGCATCAGCGGCTACCGTTATTTTACCACGGACCTTTCCGTTAATCTGAATGACGATCTCGACTTCGTCGGCCCTGGCGATTGCAGGGTCAAAAGCCGGCCATAGCATATCAGCAACAGAGCCGGTGCTGCCGGCCGCGCGCCACAGCTCCTCGCATATATGCGGCACCATCGGCGCAAGCAGAAGGACACACGATCTGACCGCCTCGGCAAATGCGGCTCGCCGGCCGGTGCTGTCGCCCGGGTCAAACTGATACAGATGATTGACCAGCTCCATCACCGCGCTGATAGCGGTATTGAAGTGGAATCGCTGCTCGATGTCCTCGGTAACCTTACGAATTGTCTGATGCGTCTTGCGCCTGAGCGCCTGAATTTCGGAATCACCGCTGTTATCGAAATCCTCGGGGCGGGGCTCTTCCAGGCAGCCGCTGTTTTCGGCAACAAGCCGCCAGAGGCGCTGCAAAAAGCGGTAGGATCCCTCAACTCCCTTATCGCTCCACTCAAGATCCCGCTCCGGCGGGGCGGCAAACAGGCAGTACAGCCGTGAGGTATCGGCACCGTACCGGCTGATCAGCTGTTCGGGGTCGACGATATTTTTAGTGGATTTTGACATTTTTTCGGTCCTGCCGATCTGGACCGCACTGCCGCATGCTGCGCAGGCCCCGTCGCGAACATCTTCGGGATACACCCATCCGCATGACGGGCACCGGTAGGTTTCCATGCACACCATGCCCTGCGTCAGCAGGTTGGTAAACGGCTCATCCACGCCGATCAGGCCCAGATCCCGCAGCACTTTGGTGAAAAACCGGGCATACAAAAGATGCAGCACCGCGTGCTCGATACCGCCGATATACTGATCGACCGGCATCCAGTAATCAACCGTTTCCCGAAGAAGCGGCCCCCGGTCAAAGTCCGGACAGGCATACCGGGCAAAATACCACGAGGACTCCACAAAGGTGTCCATGGTATCGGTTTCACGCCGCGCCGGGCCGCCGCAGACAGGGCACGCCGTGTTTACAAATTCGCTGCACTCGGCAAGCGGGGACCGGCCAAGCGCTTCGAGGGTAATATCCTCAGGCAGGACGACCGGCAGGTCTTCATCGGGAACCGGAACCATGCCGCACGTTTCGCAGTACACAACCGGGATGGGAGCGCCCCAGTAGCGCTGGCGCGATATGCCCCAGTCCTTGAGACGGTAGCTGACCATCGGCGCGCCCAGGCCCTGCTGCTCAAGATAGGCGGTTATCTGCTCTTTTGCGTCGGAACTGTGGACACCGTCAAACTGTTTCGAGCCGGCGAGCACTCCTTCGCCTTCATAGGCAGCCTTCATATTTGCGGGTTCGAGCGAAGCCCCTTCAGGCTGAATGACCACTTTTATGTCAAGTTTGTATTCGCGGGCGAAGTCAAAATCGCGCTGGTCGTGGGCCGGCACCGCCATAACCGCACCGGTTCCATACTCCATCAGCACAAAATTGGCGACATACACCGGCATTTTGAATGCCGTCACCGGATTTATGCAGTAGGATCCGGTAAAGACGCCCTTCTTCACCAGGTCCTCAGATGATCGGACGGTCTTGTCCTCGCCCAGCACCTGCTCAATAAATGCATCGACAGCACCCTCCTGCGGCGTTCCGCGGGAAAGCTCCCGCGCAAGGGGGTGCTCAGGGGCAAGGCTCATAAAGGTCGCGCCGTACAGAGTGTCGGGGCGTGTGGTAAATACGGTGACCTTTGTATCGGAACCCTCTACCGGAAAATGGATCTCTGCGCCGTGGCTCCTGCCGATCCAGTTCCGCTGCATGGTAACAACCCGATCAGGCCACCCCGAAAGAGAGTCCAGCGAATCAAGCAGCTCATCGGCATATGCGGTAATTTTAAAAAACCACTGATCGAGCTCTTTCTGCCTGACCTCGTTTTTGCAGCGCCAGCAGCACCCGCCCTCAACCTGCTCGTTGGCAAGAACGGTCTTGCAATCATCACACCAGTTCACAAAAGAGGTTTTCCTGTACGCAAGCCCCTTTTCATACATCCTGAGAAACAGCCACTGCTCCCACTTGTAATACAGAACGTCAGAGGTTGCCAGCTCCCGGTCCCAGTCATAGCTGAAGCCGAGCCGCTTCAGCTGACGGCGCATCATATCGATATTGCTGTACGTCCATGCAGCAGGATGCGTTTTGCTCTGAATAGCCGCATTTTCTGCCGGCATACCGAACGCGTCCCATCCCATCGGGTGGAGCACATTGTATCCGCGCATCGCCATAAACCGGGCCACCACGTCACCGATCGTGTAGTTCCGGACATGCCCCATATGAATGCGGCCCGACGGATAGGGGAACATTTCAAGAAGGTAATATTTGGCTTTTCCAGCGTCTTCGACAACCCTGTATGTTTTATTTTCCTCCCAGTATTTCTGCCACTTCTCCTCGATCTCATGGGGGCGATACATTTTTTCCATAATACGGAAGCCTTTCGCTGCGAATCGGCGCAGGAGCAGTGCGCATTTTTGCCTGTTTTTGAAAATCTACGAAAAAACACGGTGATGGTCACACCGCAGCCGTGATAACAGCAATTTATATTTGTAACACAGCATAAGCGCTATTGGCAAGGTATAAAACCGCGGCGGGTCTTCGCTCGCCGGGCTGGCAGGCTCACAGCTTCATCAGAAAATCCAGATAGATACGGGCCGCTGCCGCAACCTCTGAAAAATCAACCGACTCATGAGCGGTGTGCGCTACGGCCAGCTGGCCGGGGCCCAGTATTACCGGCTTTACCCCTGAGGCCCACAGCAGATTAGCGTCTGAATGACTCCTGAATGCACCGGGCGTCCATGATCGGCCCTGTGCGGCAAACACCTCATGCAGCTTCTGAGGAATCTCGCCGCGGTCGGGAAGCTCATAGCCCGCGTCAATGGTTGAAAAGGAAAGCGGCTGCGGCTCGGATCCCCTGCCGGACAGATGCGGCATCAGCAGCTCCTCTATCTCCACAGCAATATCACCGATACGGGAGTGAGGCGGCACGTGAAGGTCGACCGAGGCGGTACACAGGTCAGGGACCGAAAAGCCCCCCTCGGAGCTTTTCACATCGCGGATGTTACAAATAATATCGCCCCGGCAGCTTTCAACGTGCTCGGTCAGCTTCATGAGCGCGTTCAGCATGGCATAAATGGCATTGTGCTCACGGCCTGCCAGCGATGCATGCCGGCGCTGACCGAACGTGTTGAGCTGTATTTCAAGATAGCCGTAATGGCCGAGACAGGGCCTGAGCTCGGTCGGCTCGCCTACAAGAGCCCACGGGCAGTGGTAATCCTCCAGAAACATTTCCACACCGTCGCCGGACTCCTCCTCCCCGACCACAAGCGCCAGGGCAACGGGCGGCGGCATCTCCTGCTGTGCATGGCAGGCGTGCAGCGCCTCTATCATAGCAGCGCAGCCCCCTTTCATATCCGCAGTGCCGAGCCCGTAAATCGTATCGCCCTCACGTCTGGCCTCAAAGCTGTCAAGCTCCTGGGCCGGAACCGTATCCACATGCCCGACCAGAGCCACCTCCACCGGCCGGTTCTCAGGCCACACCACCAGATTGCAGCGATCGCCGTCCACCGGCTGCCTCTGCACCGGCAGCGAGCAGCCCTTCATATATTCAAACAGAAACTGCTGAACATTCTCCTCTTTGCCCGAGGGGCTGTATATGCCCACCATTGTATCAAGCAGCTCCTGAAGCCGCTTTTCGTTTATCGTATTTTTTGTTTCAGCAATCATAAACGGGCTCCGGGTCCGGCAAAATCGTTGTCGTTGTCGTTGTCGATTCACCAATGACCGGCAATGCAATCCCGATTACGATTACGACAACGATTATGAAGAGGTTACGCACGGCGAAAGCCGGGCCCTGCGGGGTTCAGAGTCCAGGGTTATATTCTTTATCGATAGCGGGATCGGATTTCACGCTATCATAAAAAAATGGTTATTACAATGCCGGCACACCGGCTTTAAACGGTTTTATCACCGGCAGTCGGTCATGTATAGAGAATATTTTCATTATGCACGGCTGAAGCCGTCCCGCACATACCATTTTTGGGAAAATGTTCTGTCCTTTTCGTGTGTTGACAGCAGGCCACAACGGCGCTACTATAGAAAAAATCATCACCGGATCACTGTGAAAATACTATTATGAACCGCAGCAGCACTCCGGAAGAAAAAAAACCCGCGATACAGAACAGCCGGCACGCGGCAGGCTGTATGGTATGCGGCGCGCCGCTTTTGTATTGTGAACATGAAACGGTCAAGCGCTGCTTTTACTGCGGAGCGGAGCACGCCGCTAACGCAGTGTGCGCTAATGGCCATTTTGTCTGTGACGGGTGCCACGCTCAAAATGCCCTCAGCGCAATAAAACATATCTGTGCGGAGACCGGCGAAACGGACATGATTGCACTTTTACAGCTGATGCGCAGCCAGGCCCGGTTCCCCGTTCACGGGCCGGAGCATCACGCGCTGGTGCCGGCTGTTATTTTGAGCGCATACAGAAATAGCGGCGGCGCCCTTGCCCATGAACGGCTCATTGACGGCATAGAACGGGGGCGGCAGACACCGGGCGGCGCCTGCGGATTCATGGGCGCCTGCGGTGCGGCAATCGGCGCCGGGATAGCCTTTTCAGTGATTCTGGAAGCGCATCCGCTTACGCCCCGGAAGCGCCGGATCTGCCTGTCGGTAACAGCGGATGTCATGAACAGCATAGCGCAATTCACGGCAGCCCGCTGCTGTCAGCGCGAATGCTTCATCGCTCTTAAGCGTGCGGCCGTCCTCAGCAGGCAGCATCTTGACATACCGCTTACGGCGGACGCGCCCCTTCTGTGCGCTCAGCATGAGCTCAACAGCGAGTGTATCACATCCGCCTGCCCCCTTTATAGGGAAAGCGGTCAGGCGATAAACACCAAACAGCTAACGCAAAAAAAAGGAGATCAGCAATGAAAAAAGCATGTATCGTTATCCTGGTGCTTGGTTTTCTGGCCGGCGGCTGCGCCTCATATGTTCCCCGAGGCGCGCTGTTCACTGAAGTGCAGGGCCCCATGGGCGCGGGCAAAGCCTCGGTAAAATGCTCTAAAGTCGGCAGAGCAGAGGCACAGTCCGTGCTCGGGCTGGTCGCCACCGGAGATGCCAGCATCCAGACGGCTGCGCGAAACGGCGGCATAACCAAAATCCATTACGTCGACTGGCACGTGCAGAACATTCTCGGGATTATCGGCCGCTACACGACAGTGGTGTACGGCGAATAGCAAAGAGGATAACTCTCCCGGTTCACCGCACACAGGCAACAGGTACAATATCCTGTTGACATCAAAACATCGATTAATTATGCTTTGATGTATGAGAACAACGCTTACCATACAGGATGATGTGGCAAAACTTCTTGAGCGTGTGCGCAAAGACAGAAACGCCTGCTTGAAAACAGTCATTAACGAAGCATTGCGGATCGGGCTGACAAGCATGGCCCAGCCTGACAAGCCCCATCGCAGATACAAAACGCGCTCGAAATCGCTGGGACGGTGTCTTGTGGGCAATATTGATGATATTGCGGAGGTTATTGCACATAGCGAGGGCGACGCCTTTAACTGATCCTGGTCGATGCGAACGTGCTTATCTATGCGCACGCGGATTCTTTTTCCCGGCATCAGCGGGTACGTCAGTGGCTTGATTCAAGGATTAACGGAACCGCGCCTGTCGGCTTTCCGTGGCCAAGCCTGCTTGCGTTTATGCGTATAATATCAAATCCGCGCATTTTTCAAAAACCGGAATCTATAGAATCAGCCTGGCAGCAGGTCGGAGAATGGCTCCAGTGCCCCCCGGCATGGATTCCCGCGCCGACAAGCCGCCATCATGAAATTCTGGCTCCCCTTCTTCTGAATCAGGCTGTACGTCCGAATCTGATACCTGATGCTCACCTTGCTGCGCTCGCCATTGAACATGGTCTGATACTCTGCTCACCCGATGGCGACTTCGCCCGCTTTCCCGGCTTGCGGTGGGAAAACCCGCTGGCTTCCGGGTAATCACGCACGCGTACCCGGGCACACAAAATATACCGATGAACATTGTACTGCTTGATGCAAAGACCCTGGGCGATGACGTCGATCTCACCGGCTTGAGCCGGTTCGGCAGCGTAGCCGTCTATCCGAACACAGCCCCCGAAGACCGGGCGGCGCGCATGCGGAGCGCGGATATTGTCATAACCAATAAAGTGGTTATGGACATGCCGGCGATTGATGCCGCACCCTCGCTGAAGCTTATCTGCGTTGCCGCAACCGGAATGAACAACGTTGATCTGGAATATGCCGAACAGCGCGGCATCGCTGTCAAAAATGTCATCGGCTATTCCACCGAAAGCGTGGTGCAGGTCACGTTTTCACATGTGCTGTACCTGCTCACTCAGCACGCCTATTATGATACCTATGCAAAAACCTGCTGGAAAGACAGCGGTATTTTCACCCACCTGGGTCGGCCCTTTTTCGAGCTTTCCGGCAAACAGTGGGGAGTTATCGGCCTGGGCACGATCGGCAGAAGGGTTGCCGAAACGGCACAGGCGTTCGGGTGCAGGGCGGTATACACATCAACGTCGGGCAGAAACACTACGCAGGAATTTCCGCGATTGGCGCTCGATGAGCTGCTGCACACCAGCAGCATTATTACCATTCACGCGCCGCTGAACGAGCGGACGCGCAACCTGATCGATTATCAAAAGCTGTACCGCATCCCGGAGGGTTCGGTTATCGTCAACGCAGGTCGCGGGGGCATTATAAACGAGGCGGATCTTGCACGCGTGCTGGATGAGCGGCATATATATGCCGGTACAGATGTAATGAGCACGGAACCGATTGCACCGGACAGCCCGCTGCTGAATATCAAGCATCAGGAGCGGCTTTCAATCACGCCCCATATCGCCTGGAGCAGCACAGAAGCCCGGCAGCGGCTGGTTGCGGGGATAGAAACAAATATCGGGAGCTTTTTGTCGGACCGGCCGAAGGCATAATTCGCAATTCGGCAAAAATTTCTTTTTGCCGCGGAACCATTATGCTTTATCGGAGCGGTTTTCGAGGTTAAGCGACAAATAAACGTGCTCCGTAGGGTTAGCAAACCCTTTATCCTGAAAAAATCTGATAGCGCCTTTATTGTCGGCCTGCGTGTCCACAACAGCAATGCGGGCACCGTCCTCTTTTGCCTGGTCGCAGAACGCATTAAACAGCCGTCCGGCTATTCCGTAGCGCTGATAGGGATCATCCACCGCAAGCCACACCAGATGAGCATAGTTCCAGGCGCTGCGCTGCTTTTTGACAATCGTGCCCATGGCAAAACCGGCAACGCTGCCCTCCGCATCCGCAACAAAGCACAGCTCCGGCTCAGTCTGAAAAAGGCCGGTCACTTCAAACTCATCCCAGGCCCGGTACAGATTGGTGTATTCCTGTGAGGTAAACAGGCGCTCCCCCAGATGAAACACTGCCGACACATCATCTATGGTCATCGGTCTGATTTCAATTTCTGCCGCCGGTCTCGGCATAGTATCGGATCTCCATCAATCCAGCAGTCTTATTGTCACAGCCCGGTTTATCAGGGGCATCCGGATGCATAGATGTCAAAAAAAATCCCGGACCGCCCCGATGCCGGGGCTTCTTAATTCTTCCGAGGCTTCAGCAGCGTTCTGCCGGCAGCGTGAGCAAACGCCTCCAGCTTCTGCATCATTTCGGCAAATTTCTCCGGCAGCAAAGACTGAATGCCGTCGCTTTCTGCATGATCGGGATGCGGGTGCACCTCACACATGAGCCCGTCCGCCCCCGCGGCAACCGCCGCAAAGGCCATGGGGGCGATCAGCTTCCAGTGGCCGGTGGCATGGCTCGGGTCAACGATGATCGGCAGATGCGTCCGCTGCCGCAGCACCGGAATGCAGCTCAAATCAAGAGTGTTCCGCGTTGCGGTTTCAAAGGTTCTGATGCCCCGCTCACACAGAATAACATTTCTGTTGCCCGATGAAATAATGTACTCGGCTGACATAAGGAACTCTTCTATGGTAGTCATCATGCCGCGCTTGAGCAGAACCGGCTTGTCTGTCTGGCCGAGCCGCTTGAGCAGGGCGAAGTTCTGAATGTTGCGCGCGCCGACCTGCAGCACATCAGCGTATTTTGCAATAAGCTCGATATCTGCCGGATTGAGAACTTCGGTCACTATCGGCAGCCCTGTTTCGTCGCGGGCATTTTTCAAAAAAACAAGCCCTTCCTCCTCAAGCCCCTGAAAGCTGTACGGTGAAGTTCGCGGCTTGAAGGCGCCGCCCCGCAGAAGCGTTGCGCCAGCATCCCTGACCATATGTGCGGTTTGAACGATCTGCTCCCTGCTCTCGACAGAACAGGGGCCGGCAATAACAGCGAGCGCCTCGCCTCCCACCGCCACATCCTTTGTAACCGGAACAACGCTTTTCTCCGGTTTCACCTCAAGGCTGGCAAGCTTGTACGGCTGCAGTATCGGCACTACTTTTTCAACGCCGGGCAGGTTTTCCATAGCCTGTAGCCTGTCCTTGCCGCGCCCGCTGCCCACTGCGCCGATAACGGTCCGCTCGGTTCCCTGAATCACATGCGCGTGATAGCCAAGCTCTTTTATGGTATCGATAATTTCCTGAAATTCGCTCTGAGATACCTCTTTTTTAACAACAATAATCATGGCCGCTCCTTGTGAATTCATCGTAAAAAAAGAGCCATGCAGTGATCTCCATGGCTCTTGTAAATCAGCTAAAAAACCGCCATACGCTACGGATCGGCTCAGATGCCTGATAAGAAGCCGTCCCGGCATGAATGGACCTGCACGGATCACGTATGCTGCGGTTTTTTAATTATAATTGTACCGGCAGCAATGTCAAGATTTATCTAAAATCACGAACGTGTCCACAATAAATAGTATCATTAAGGAAAAGCCGGTTCGGGCGGGTCTGTGCGCAGCCGCCGCCAAATGAAACCTCACATCATGGACGGCCCGATGCTGCTCAATATACCGACGATACAGGCATTTTGCAGGGATTTCCCCGGGCAGCACCGTCCGCCGGGCCTTCTGTCGTACTGAAGTATAACGGCACATGCCGTTGCATAACCCCTTCAGATGGTGCGGGGGCTTTGCAGAGACCCGCCTGAGCCGGCTTCGTTATATTATTTTGGACACTACTGATCTAAAATACAGGCATGAGAAACGAGCGGGGCAATAAAGAAACAGGCTTTTTTCTTGACTTTACATGGCCGTATGTTACGTTTAAGTATTTATTGCAAGCGCAGTGTGCATACGCGGTGTTTGCCATACAGCTGCTGCAATGAGCCGGGGGAGCGCATCGCATGCAGCCCGGCAGGCGCGGTCGCATATCCCCGTGATTACGGAGGAATATATGGATTACAAAGACACGATCAACCTTCCGAAAACATCGTTTCCAATGAAGGCAAAGCTTCCGCAGAAGGAGCCGGACCTGCTCAAGCGCTGGCAGGAGATGGATCTCTACCATACGATAACACGGAAGCATCAGGGTAAAGCGCCCTTTATTCTGCACGACGGCCCCCCCTATGCAAACGGGCACATACACATAGGAACCGCGCTGAATAAAATCCTTAAAGACATCATTATCAAATCAAAATTCATGGCGGGCTATAAAACCGCCTACATTCCGGGGTGGGACTGCCACGGGCTGCCCGTTGAGCACAATGTGGAAAAAAAGCTCGGCAAAAAAAAGCATGAGCTTTCAGCGGTCGATATCCGAAAAAAGTGCCGCGAGTACGCCGGGCGCTTTGTAGATATCCAGCGGGACGAGTTCAAGCGGCTCGGCGTACTCGGCGACTGGGACAGCCCGTATCTGACGATGAATAACAGCTACACCGCAACCATTGTCCGTGAGTTTGCCGCATTTGCCGATTCAGGGAATCTGTACAAGCGAAAAAAACCCATCCAGTGGTGCGCCTCCTGCCGTACCGCGCTCGCCGAGGCGGAAGTCGAATATCATGATGAATCCTCTCCGTCTATCTTTGTCATGTTTCCACTGCTGGCCGGTGAAGCACAAAAAATTCCGGAGCTGCAGGCTGAAAAAGATCCGCAGATACTCATCTGGACGACCACGCCGTGGA
The DNA here is from genome assembly GCA_964621615.1 of uncultured Thermodesulfobacteriota bacterium. Taxonomy (GTDB): domain Bacteria; phylum Desulfobacterota; class WTBG01; order CAIYCZ01; family CAIRTM01; genus CAZUMW01. The sequence continues at coordinate 64,373 of CAZUMW010000012.1, read as the reverse complement.
CCATACCGGCAAATCTTGCCGTGTGCGTGAATCCCGATTTCGACTACGTTGCCGTAAAAGCGGGCGGCAAGACGCTGGTTCTTGCTGAAGGCCTGGTGCACAAAACCATGATTACCTGCGGCATCGAGGATTTTATTATTACCGAACGCTTTTCCGGAAGCGCTCTCGAGGGGCTGCGCTACCGCCATCCGCTGTATGACCGCGCGTGCCCGGTCATTCTGGGAACGCATGTCACGCTGGATGCCGGGACCGGGTGCGTCCACACCGCACCGGGGCACGGCCAGGAAGACTATCAGGTCGGCCTGCAATACGGGCTTGATGTGTACGCGCCGGTTGATGACGCCGGCCGGTTCACCAAAGATGCGAGCGACCTTGAGGGGACATTCGTATTCGCCGCAAACGAAGAGATACAGAGCAGGCTTTCCGCGTGCGGCGCGCTGCTTCACGCTGAGGAGGTTACCCACTCGTACCCGCACTGCTGGCGCTGCAAAAAGCCGGTCATTTTCAGGGCAACAGATCAGTGGTTCGTGTCAATGGAGCACAACGGCCTGCGCGCGCGTGCGCTGCGCACTATCGAAAATACGCGCTGGATCCCACGGTGGGGGGTTGACCGCATCCGCGGCATGGTCGAAAACCGGCCGGACTGGTGCCTGTCGCGGCAGCGCTCCTGGGGAGTTCCTATTGTAGCGTTCTACTGTGCCCAGTGCGGAGCTGTACTGGTAGACGGAAATATTATCCGGCACGTGGCCGGTTTGTTTGAGCAGGAGGGCAGCGATATCTGGTTCGACCGCGATGCAAAGGATCTTCTTCCCGAGGGCGCAGCGTGCCCCGTGTGTGGCGCATCGTCGTTCACCAAGGAGACTGATATCCTTGACGTGTGGTTTGACTCAGGCGTCAGCCATGCAGCCGTTCTGGAAAGCCGCTCCGAGCTGCAAAGCCCCTGCGACATGTATCTCGAGGGAAGCGATCAGCACAGAGGCTGGTTTCAAAGCTCGCTGCTGACATCAGTGTGCACGCGCGACCGGGCCCCATACGGTTGCGTGCTTACTCACGGCTTCGTCGTAGACGGCCGCGGTGAAAAAATGGCAAAATCAAAAGGCAACGTCATCAGCCCGGACGATATCATCAAGCAGTACGGTGCGGAGCTGCTGCGGCTGTGGGTGGTGTCCGAAAATTATCAGGAGGACATGCGCATATCGCCCGACATTCTGAAGCGACTTTCTGAAGCATATCGAAAAATCCGGAACACCTGGCGTTTTATGCTGGGCAACCTGAACGATTACAACCCCGAAACGGATGCGCTTCCCTACGAGAAACTCGAGGAAATCGATAAGTGGGCCCTGCATCGCCTGAACATGCTGATCCGGCGTGTGCGCAGCGCCTATGACAGCTGTGAATTTCATACGATTTATCACAGCACGCTCAACTTCTGCATTAATGACATGAGCGCCGTCTATCTGGATATACTCAAGGACAGGCTGTACTGCTCTGCGGCTGATGATCCAGGCCGCAGGAGCGGGCAGGCGGTGCTGCATACCGTTTTGAGCTCCCTGCTGAAGCTGCTCGCACCGATTTTGTCCTTTACCGCAGAGGAAGCCTGGCAGCACCTTCCGGACGCTGCAGAGGAAAGCGTGCACCTTGCCGGGTTCCCCGAACCGGACAGCAGCTACGATAACACGCAGATTGAGCAGAATTGGAGAATGCTTCTTGCAGTTCGCGAGCAGGTGCTCAAAGAGCTGGAGCGCGCCAGAGAGCAGAAGCAGATCGGCAACTCTCTTGAGGCTGCGGTTCATCTGTCTATGCCGGAAAATATTCACAGCGCTATTGCTCCATACGAGGCGATGCTGCCCGACATATGCATTGTGTCCTCGATAAGCATTGCCGCGGACAGCAAAAAAGGGGAAGGAGCGCTTGACAGCCTGAGCGAAAGCCTTGATGTGTCCATTGCCCGGGCTGATGGAAAAAAATGCCAGCGGTGCTGGAAATACTACCGGGAACCCGAGCCGGAGCTATGCCCGCGGTGCTCACGTGCGGCGGCGACCTACCATGCATGCTGACAAAAAAAAATACATAACTGTTGCGCTTGTCTCACTGCCGGTCGTTGCGCTTGATCAGATAACCAAATATATGATATGCGCCATGGTGCCGCTTCACTCGCGCATCGAGCTGATCCCAGGCTTTGCCAATATAGTGCATATCAGAAACACCGGCATCGCGTTCGGTCTGTTCAAGGAAATCGGCAGCCAGTGGAAAACGATGATGCTGCTGTGCATAACAGCCGTAGCGCTTGCCCTGATAGGGTTCCTGATCGCCCAGGCAAAACAGAAAAGCCGGCTGGAAACGGTAAGCCTTTCCATGGTTCTGGGAGGCGCGCTGGGAAATCTCATCGACCGGCTTCGCTTAGGGGAGGTTGTCGACTTCATCGATCTTCACTGGCACAGCACGTTTCACTGGCCCGCGTTTAATGTTGCCGATTCGGCCATTACTGTCGGCATTGCTCTGCTGGCAGTATGGGAATTAAGCAAAATCAGAAAAAAGCCCGGCGCTGATACCTGACAAAACCGATGCATCCAATACTTATAGAGCTCGGCCCGATTTCCATAAAAACCTACGGCTTTTTTATTGCCATAGGATTCCTGACCGGCATCGCACTGGCCGCTGCCGAAGCGAAGCGGCAGGGCTTTGATCAGCAGTTCATTCTCGATCTTGCCTTCTATATTATTCTTGCCGCTCTCATCGGGTCGCGAGCATATTACGTGCTCAGCAACCTGTCCTACTTTATGCACAATCCAATAGACATATTCAAAGTATGGCAGGGAGGCCTCACCTTTATCGGCGGCTTCATATGTGCGCTTGCAACGTGCATGTATATGATACGCAAGCGCGGAATGCCGCTGTGGCAGACGCTGGACATCTTTGCGCCCTCTCTTGCTGTCGGGGTGTTTTTCGGCAGGCTCGGGTGCTTTTCCGCAGGCTGCTGCTACGGGAGCCCCTGCGATCTTCCCTGGGCGGTTACCTTCACGGACCCGAACACGCTCGCCCGGCCGAATATTCCGCTGCACCCCACACAGCTGTACTCGTCAGGCGGCGCGCTGGTGACCTTCATAGTGCTGTTCATCCTGCGCACGCGCAAATCATTTCATGGCCAGCTTACGCTGCTGTGGATTATGATGTACTGCTCGTTTCGCACCGTTATCGAGCAATATCGAGGGGATATCAGAAGCGATATGATTATGGGGAGATATTCGGTGACGCTGGTTCTGTCGGTAGCCTTTATAATGGCTGCGCTGGCGCTGTACCCGGTTCTGAAAAAGAAAAACCCCTGCTGATACTCGCCGGCCACCTCAAGGCTTGTTACGGGGAGGGCAGAGCTCCGTATATCCTGCAGTCACTTTTTCATACGGTCGTCCTGCAACGTGGCGCCTGTGTTGTAATGCAAAAAAAAGATTTCATTCCCGGCGGACACGCTGTCGCTTTGTCCGCCCTGCATACCCGTTTTTTTTCCGCATATACAAAGGCGCAGCGCGGCTTTTATCCCTGCGACAGCAGCGTCAGCAGGTTTCTGAGCTCTTTGTTTTTGCGCAGCTTTCTGAGGGCTTTGTTTTCCAGCTGGCGCACCCGCTCCCGGGACACCTTGAACTTCGCGCCCACTTCCTCAAGCGTCTGCTCGCCCTGCTCACCAAGGCCAAAGCGCATCCGTAAAATCGCAGCCTCCCGGGCAGGCAGCGTTCCGATAATCTCTGCAGCCTTGTCTTTTATAATGTCCTCGCAGATATTTTCAAGCGGCGTGGGGCTGTCATCCGAAAGAAATGTCTCAAGGGGATCAATGTTATCAACCAGTGATGTTTCCAGAGACACCGGCTCCTTAAACGCTATGAGCACCCGGGCAATTTCCTGCGGCGATGTTTTAAGCTTTGCAGCAAGCTCTGCAACCGAAGATTCTTTGCCTTCGTTTTGAAACGCCTTTTTAGATATTTTTTTAATCTGGTAAAATTTTTCGTTTACATACACCGGAATTCGAATAACACGGCTTTTTTCTTCTATTGCTCGGTTGATGCCCTCCCGGATCCACCATGAGGCATACGTATTTAAACGAAAGCCCTTGGTGTAATCAAATTTTTCAACCGCTTTAATAAGGCCGAGGTTGCCCTCCTGAATCAAATCGCGAAAAGAGACGGCCCGGTTCCGATAATGAGAGCAGATGCTGACAACAAGCCGCAAATTGCTTTGAATCAGATGCTGACGGGCCTCTTTTATATCAGGCTCTATTTTTTCCAGCTTTTTCCAGATATCATACAGAGACTTCAGCTTGCTTTTGATGGCAGCAGGGTAACCGGCGCTGCCCTCTGACTGGCTCATGAAGCACTGCCATTCAGGAAGCGGCTTTATGTCAATTTTAGAAAGAATTTCAGTATATTCCTGATCGAGCTTCAGCTTTTCCTTTGCCAGCTTGCGCCGGTCGCGCTGTGGGCTGGGATGGCTCAGCTGCTGCTCGACCCTGATGCGCTTGTTGTGATATTTAAGGGCTTCCTGGAGATGAATATATTCATAAAGGGAATCTTTGTTGAAAAGCAGCAGGCCGTTCAGGGGCTTATAGGACTGAATCGACCTGACAATATCCACCGCCTGCTGAAGCAGCGCTATCTTCCGGTTTTTGCGCTCGGTAAAGCATCGCGCCCATTTTTTTTCATCCTTCTGGCTGAGCAGGGGAATTTTGCGAATTTCTTTGAGGTATATTTCAAGAGGATTGCGCTCGGAACCTTTGCCGGCGGGAGACGCCTCAGGGGAAACCCCGTCGGTATTGATGCTTACATCCGGGGAGTCAGTGTTTTTTTTGCTCGGCGACATAACACCCTGCATAATGCTGAACGATCAAAAAATCAAAAACCGGCGGCGCGGAGCCGCAGCGCAGGCTGACGGCTCCATGCGGAGCGGCCGCTGTTTTTAAAGCAGCGGGACGTTCATTCAGGAACCGGCAAGAAACTTATCCCTGCATTCATGGCTGCAAAAATAATGCGTTACTCCGTCACGCCTCAGCGTCACCGCCTCCCGCTCGGAGAGATACACGCCGCACACAGGATCCTGAACCATATGATCTATGCCGCAGGGCTGGCTCTTCCGTGTGCCGCTGAACCGCGGGGCGCGGGGCCTGCCCCTGCCAAGCAGCCACCTGCCTGCATTAATAAAAAAATACACAAGAAGGCAAAAAAAGACAAGACGAATAATTGCCGATATCATCGTCGCTTCCTTCCGACCGCATCAGCGTCTGGCGGCACATCACGGGCGCAGCCCCAGAACATCCTGCATATCATACAGGCCGTTTGGCTGCTGCATAAGCCACCGGGCCGCATGAAGGGCGCCCCGGGCAAAACAGTCCCGGCTGTGTGCACGATGTATCAGCTCAAGCCGCTCCCCGTTTCCGGCGAACATAACCGTATGCTCGCCTGCAACATCCCCGGCGCGAAGCGCCTGCATGCCGATCTCTTCAGCCCGCCGCTCCCCTGTTTTTCCCTTTCGCTCATACACTCCCACCTCAGAGAGCACAGCGCCGCGCGCTTCCGCAGCAATCTCTCCCAGTCGCAGCGCCGTTCCGCTCGGCGCATCCTTTTTGTGCCGGTGATGCACTTCCATGATTTCAATATCAAAATCGCTGCCCAGTACGGCTGCGACGTCCCGGACTATTTTAAACAGGGTATTCACCCCCATGCTCATATTGGGCGCACACACGCACGGAAACGATGCGCTCAGCCGATGGATAGCAGCGCGGTCCTCTTCGGTAAAGGCGGTGGTACCGATAACTGCACGCGCTCCTGTTTCCGCTGCAAACGCTGCGGTTTTCAGCGATACCTCGGGAAACGTGAAATCGATAATCACGTCAGCATCTGTCCGTATGTCCTCAAGTCCCGACACAATTTTGATATCGTCCTGAAGGCCCATAAGCTCCTTGGTGCCGGCACCGACAAACGGGCTTTCGGCATGTTCAGTTGCGCCGGCAAGGCAGTACCCTTCCGTCTGGTCGATAAGGGCGCACAGGCGCCTCCCCATTCTGCCCGAGGCACCCACCACCGCACAGGAAATTAATTCGCTCTGCATCTGAAATCTCCAAAAAAAGTCTATTCCAATATACACTGGCCGGCAGCTGCCTGCAAACCAGCAGGGTGAAAACGGCTCAGTTTAGACTTTACTTTCAAAAAAAAATCTGCATTAATTGTATAACCCCGTTAATCTCCATGTCAACACATAAAGCCCGGCGGAAGGATATTGTTTATGCGTGCGGTTGTCCAGCGGGTAAAAAGAGCATCGGTATCGGCAGGGGGAGCCGCGGTTGGATCAATCAGCGGCGGCCTGCTCATTTTTCTCGGGGTGCAGGATGGAGACACCGCAGAGGATCTTGATTATATCATTACCAAAATCATACACTTGCGGATTTTTGAAGACTCATCCGGCAAAATGAACCAAAGCGTCCTGTCTCTGGGCGGAGACGTGCTTGTAGTTTCCCAGTTTACACTTCTGGGAGACTGCCGTAAAGGACGCCGTCCGTCCTTCACGGCAGCAGCGCGGCCCGATCATGCGCGTATGCTCTATCATGACTGCATTACCGCACTGCGCGCATACGGCATTAATGTTGCCGCCGGCGCCTTTCAGGAAATGATGGAGGTGGCGCTTGTCAACGACGGACCGGTAACACTTTTGCTTGACAGCAAAAAAATTCTTTGATCACTAACTGAGCCAAGGGGGTCAGCTATGATCCGTTCAGATTGCGGTGATTCCAAAATCGGCTGTTTGATTATGCTTGCCATACTGGCAGCAGGAATTTATGTGGGCTATGAGTGGGGGTGTGCGGCATGGAACCGCGCCGCGCTCAAAGAGGAGGTCTCGCATATCACGCGCCGCTGGGTAAACAGGGGCGATGTGAGCCATCAGATAATACGTGATGCAATCCTTCGGGAAGCCGGGGAAATCGGCATACCGCTGTATGAAGAAGACGTGCGGGTTGAAATCAAAAAAAAGGTTATAACTGTTGATATCACATGGGAATCACCGCTTGATTTTCCCGGCGGATACACCTATTTCATGCCCTTCGAAATACATAAAACCCAGCATCCGTATTAAAACGTTCGCTCAACAAAATAACGCGCCAGGCGGATGAGCGGCTCTTTTTCTTTTTCGCCGGCGAAAACATCAAGCATGGCAATGGCCTGCCCGGCATGCTGCTGCGCTTTTTGCAGCGCATAGTCATTGCCCCCGTATTTCTCAATCAGCGAAATGATCTCCTTCAGGCAGCTCCGCCTTTTTTCCCGGTCGGTAAGAATGTCAAGCATACGGCTGCGGTCATCAGGGGCAGCCGTGCGGAACGCGGCTATAAGGGGGAGCGTGACGCTGCCCTCTTCCAAATCCTTTCCGGTGGTCTTGCCGAAATGCTTCTCCTGCGAATAATAGTCCAGCACATCGTCTACGATCTGAAAAGCGGTTCCCAGGTGAAAGCCGTAGCGCTCAAAAGCAGCAACCTCCCGATCCTCAAGTCCGCTGAGAAGCGCAGCGCTTTTCGAAGCCGCTGCCACCAGGCTCGCGGTTTTATTATGCACAATATAGAGGTACTGCTCCTCGGTAAGCTCGTAGTCCTCATTTTTTGCAAACTGATACATCTCGGCCTCGGCCAGGGCCCGGCAGGTATCGGCAATAACCTGAAGAATCGGCATATGCCCGACCTCAACAGCCATGCAGAAAGCCCTGGCAAACAAAAAGTCGCCCGCAAGGATAGTTGCCTGATTGCCCCAGAGCATATTCGCTGCTGAGATGCCGCGCCTGAGCTGGGCATGGTCGATCACATCATCGTGCAGAAGGGTTGCCGTATGAATATATTCAATCACGCAGGCAAGCGGGATATGGCGGTCGCCCGCATACCTGCAAAAGCGGCTTACCAGGAGAACGATAAGCGGCCTCAGGCGCTTTCCGCCGCTGTTGAGCAAGTGGGCGCATATGTCAGATGAAAGATCAACCTGCGAAGACAGGGCTTCCCCGAGCATCTGCTCAACCTGCTCCATTTCGGCGGAAACATCTGTAACCAAATCGTCTATGGTGTTCACTGATACGCTCCTGTCAGACTCTGGCAAGTGTAAGCACATCAATCTGCTGTGCCCCATATTTTTTCATCACCGCAGCACACTCGCTCACCGTAGAGCCGCTGGTATATACATCATCAATCAGCAAAACCCGCTTTCGGTGCAGGGTTCCGCTTCGGCAGTCAAACGCTCCGGCAACATTTCTTTTGCGCTCCGGCGCCTGCTGCTCGGTCTGAGGGGCCGTATGGCGCACACGCCTCAGCGCGCCGTATATAACCGGCACGCCCAGCAGCGCTCCAACATGGCGGGCAAGCAGTGCGGCCTGGTTGTAGCCGCGCTGCCTGAGCCGCGCGAAATGCAGGGGAACCGGAATAATGCAGTCATGCTGCCGGCCCTGCAGCAAAGCATCTGCACGCTCAGCCATAATGGCTCCCAGAATGGGGGCAAGGATTGTCTGGCGCCGGTACTTAAACAAATGAACAGCTCTGCGAAGCCGTCCCTCAAATACCGCTGCCGAACGGGCCATATCATAGGCTATGCGATGCTCCCGGCAGGCACCGCACAGGTGGTCGCTGCCGGCTCGTGAAATAAACTGCTTTCCGCAGCGTATGCACAGGGGGCTCTCAATGTAGCTGAAACCTGCCCGGCAGAGCTCGCAGATAGTATTTACAAAGGGCTGATCCCCGACCCGGCCGCAGAGAACGCATGTGTGGGGAAAGAAAAAATCAGCACCCCACTGAAAAAGCCTCGTGCGCCAGGCGGTCAGTAAGCGCGCCGCCTGGCTTGTAAAAACCCCATAATATCTCCGCGGCTGCCGATCGCCGCCTGAATACATCATCAGGTGGACAGCTCCGTAAAAAGTATCATTGTGCCGCATGCGGCATGACCATGTAATCCGCTAGTTATCAGAGATTACCATAAAAAGGCCGCACACTGCACATAGTTTATTCATAGAGCCGGACGTGCGATGCGGGACTGCGGCTCTGTGTTTCGCTGAAGGATTTTATTATATTACGCTTTCGGCTCAAAAGGAATGCGCGGGCAATCAAGCCACAAATTCTCAAGCTGGTAAAATGAGCGCTCTTCTGACTGAAATACATGAATAATAACATCATCGTAATCCATCAAAACCCACTTGCAGGTCTGTAATCCTTCGACGCCCAGCGCTTTCTCGCCGCGCTTCTTCATGTTCAGCTCTATGTTCTCTGCTATCGCCCGCACATGCCTGTCAGAGGTGCCGGAACAAATAATAAAATAATCGGCGAGAGAGGATGCCTCTTTCAGCTCCAAAATGACCAGGTCCCTGGCCTGTTTGTCATCAGCCAGTGTGGCACAAAAAAATGACTTTTCCTGTGCGTCCAAAAAAATCCTCCTCCTTTTATTATGTAATGACAAAAGTGATTGCTCAGCGAAGCGCTTGCAGCGGAAACAGTTTATTGTGCGCGATATATACCGAAACGGCTTCCGGAACAATGTATCGAACCGTTCTGCCCGTATCAAGGCGTCTGCGTATATCGGTTGATGACACCTGAATAAGCGAAACATCGCAAAAAAACAGCCGGCTCCCTGAACAGTGTCTGAACCCGTCCCCCTCAGCAGCAAGCACATCAGCGATATCAGGAGGTATGGTCGATTCCGGGGCAGCTGCATCGGGGCCCGGCCTTTTCATTACAATAAAGTTACAGAGCGAAAAAATTCCGGGATAATTTTTCCATGTGTGTATATCCCTGAATGCGTCAAGCCCCATGATAAAATAAATCTCAGCCGAATCACCATACTGCCTGTTGAAGAATTTGATAGTTTCATATGAGTAAGAGCTGCCCTCGCGGCGCAGCTCAACATCGGAAACGGCAAAAAACGGATTGTCATCTACAGCACGCTTTACCATCTCAAAGCGGTGATGCGCGGGTATGATGTGCCGGGACTTATGCGGCGGCAGTGCTGCGGGAATGAATATAACGCTGGAAAGCCCGAACAGCTCGCGGATTTCTTCGGCAGGTCGCAGGTGGCCGATATGGATCGGATTAAATGTTCCACCGAAAAGGCCTATTTTATGATGTGACCCGGCTTCCGTTCCCAACTCCTTACTCTCTTATCTGCCCGTCACCATAAACGACAAATTTCGTTGTGGTAAGCTCCTCGAGTCCCATGGGGCCGAATGCGTGCATTTTGGAGGTGCTGATACCGATTTCAGCACCGAGGCCGAGCTGGTTGCCGTCATTGAACCGGGTTGAGGCATTGACCAGAACAACAGATGCATCAACCACGTTTAAAAACCGTCTGGCCCGGTCATATCTGGTGGTGACAATGGCCTCTGTGTGTTTTGAGCCGTATCGCTCGATGTGCTCTACCGCCTCATCAAAGCCGGACACCACGCGTACAGCAAGAATAAGGTCCAGATACTCTACGCCCCAGTCATTCTCGCCTGCAGCTTCTATGCCGCTGACAAGAGACCGCGCGCGATCGCACCCTTTGACACGCACGCCAGCGGCCTGAAAATCCGCAATCAGTGCCTGAAGGTGTGAGCGGGCAAAATCCTCATGAACCAGGAGCGTTTCCATGGCGTTACAGACGCCGGGGCGCTGCACTTTTGCATTAACCGCTATGGCGCAGGCCATAGCCGGATCGGCACTCTCATCGATATATACGTGGCACACTCCCTTGTAATGGGCGATAACCGGTATCTGAGACTGTTCATACACTGTTTTGATCAGGGATTCTCCGCCCCGCGGAATAATCACATCAATACAGTCCCGCTGCGCAAGCAGCACCGGAACGGCCCTGCGGTCGGTAATCGGGATGACCTGAACGGCCTCTGCAGGACCGCCGCATTCGGTAATCGCTTCCTGCATAAGAGCGGCCAGCGCCCGGTTTGAGTGGAGCGCCTCCTTGCCGCCGCGCAGGATAACCGCATTGCCCGATTTCAGGCACAGCGCACCAGCGTCGATGGTCACATTAGGCCGGGATTCGTAGATCATGCCGATAACTCCCAGAGGAATCCTGACTCTTGCAATCTGAAGCCCATTGGGGCGTCTCCACATTCGCGTCACTTCGCCGACGGGGTCGGGCAGCGCCGCCACGTCCTCAAGCCCGGCAGCCATGCCGTCGATAACGGTGTCACTGAGCGTGAGCCGGTCGATAAGCGCACCCGACAGGTTCTGGCTCCGCGCCGATTCAAGGTCCTTTTCATTTTCCTGCTGAAGTGATTTTTTTGCGCCAATCAGCTTTCTGCCCAGCAGATGAAGTATCTCATTCTTACACCGGCTATCAAGCACAGCTATACGGCGTGAGGCCGTGCGTGCACCCTGTGCAATACGGGCAATGGTAGCAGTTATCTCATCCATACAAACCGGGCCTCTCATTAGGGCGTTAACAGGACCATATCATCTCTGTTGATAACCTCTTCCTGAATTGATTCGGGCCCGAGAACCTGGCGAATCTGGGATGTCTTCAGGCCTTTGATTCTGCTGATGTCACTGGATCCGTATGCCGTCAACCCGCGTGCAAACTCGCACCCCTGACAATCGCAGCAGCTTACCGGCTCTCCGGCGGCAAACTCTCCCTGTATGGAAACAATGCCGCTGGGCAAAAGGCTCCTGCCGCGTTCAACAATAGCGGCTCTCGCCCCCTCATCGACCTGTATGACACCCTGCGGGCTGAGCGTAAAGCCGATCCAGTGCTTCCGGCTGGTGAGCTTGTTGCTGCGGGGCAGTATAAGCGTCCCCACCTCCTCGCCGGCAAAAATGCGGGCCAGGTTGTCCGGCGTCTTGCCGTTGGCGATCACCGTGGGCACGCCGAAATGAGCGGCTGTCTTTGCAGCCTTGATTTTCGTGACCATGCCGCCGCGGGATATGTGGCGCTTTGTGCCCATGGCCAGCTGCTCAATGCCGCCGTCAATGCTTTCGATAAGCGGTATCAGCGACGCGTCGACGCAGGATTTGGGATCTTTATCATAAAAGCCGTCTATGTCCGTCAAGATAACCAGCAGGTCAGCCTGAACGAGATTCGTGACAAGCGAAGACAGATAATCGTTGTCCCCGAATTTTATTTCCTCAACAACTGTTGTATCGTTTTCATTTATAATCGGCAGCGCGCCGTATTCAAGCACGCTTTCAAGGGTATTGCGGGCGTTTAAAAAGCGCTTTCTGCTTTTCAGATCATCGTGTGTCAGCAAAATCTGAGAAACGGTTATCCCGTGTTTCTTAAAATAGTGCTGATACAGGCTCAGCAGCCTGTTCTGTCCGATCGCCGCACATGCCTGCTCCTGAGCAAGCCGGCGCGGGCGCTCCTGTATCCCCAGCACACCCATTCCGGCAACAATCGCACCGGAAGAAACCATAACCGTTTCGATGCCCTGCTTCCGGGCAGCTGCAACTGCAGTGGACGTATTTAAAAACACCTTCCTGTCGAATTTCAAGGAAGGTGTTGTGATGACGTAGCTGCCGAGCTTCAGAACAACCCGCTTAACCTTGCTGAGGATATCCTTTCTGATATGCGTTCGTGCCACGACAGGCTTTCTTCGATAAACCTTTAGACGTTCTAAGAGGCAGCGGCCGGGACAATATTGACGCGCTTCTTTGTTTTGCGAAACGTTTCATAGGAGACGATGCCGTCTGCTTTTGCAAACAGGGTAAAATCCCTGCCCATGCCGACGTTGCGGCCCGGGTACACCTTGGTGCCCAGCTGGCGTACCAGAATATTGCCTGCCTTTACGGCCTGACCGCCGAAACGCTTGACCCCCCTGCGCTGCCCCTTGCTGTCGCGGCCGTTGCGGGAGCTTCCTCCGGCTTTCTTATGTGCCATTTCCTGTTCCTCCTGTTGCTATTTGCTGTAATTTTTTAGATATTTAAAGAAATCGCTCTCAGTGCTCAGCAGCACTCTGGTGTCCTTGTCCAGAGACCGCTTATAGATATCAAGCGTATTAACAAATGAATAGAACTCGGGATCTTTTCCGAATGCCTCCGCATAGATTTTTGTTGCTTCCGCATCGGCCTTACCCTTTACCTCCTGAGCAGTGCGGTACGCCTCGGAGCGTATTTTTTTGAGGTCCTTCTGGCGCTCGCCCTCTATGCGCTTGCTTTCCCCCTTGCCCTCGGACCGGAACTTCTCGGCCATCTGCTTGCGCTCGGCGATCATCCGCTCATAGACCTTTGTGCGCACGTCCTCGACATAATTGACGCGCTTCATGCGGAAGTCTACTATCTCAATGCCGAACTGGCGCACCTTGGGTGATGCCTGCTTCAAAATGCCCTCGGTCATTTTGACCCGGCCAAGCTCAATTTTATCCTTTTCTTTGAGCTTCGGAGCCAGTCCTGCGCTGTCTATTTTTTCCATCTTGAGGCTCCGGTTCGTGCTGCGGACAACCTCGATCAAATGGTGCGAGGTGATAAAGTTATAAGTCGCCGAATCCATAATGTCATCGAGCTTTTTCTGGGCACCACGCTCATTGTTCACCGACTCGTAAAAGCGCAGCGGGTCTATGATGCGCCAGCGTGCAAAGCAGTCAACTGAAATAAAAGTTTTGTCCTTTGTGGGAATCTGTCCGGCATCACCGTCCCACTCAAGCAGATTTTTCGCAAAATAGTTGGCCCGCTGAACAAACGGCAGCTTCACGTGCAGCCCGGGCTCTTTCACCGGCTCGCCGATGGGCTTGCCGAACTGCGTGATAATAACCTGCTGTGTTTCGTCAACCGTGTAAAACGGGTTTCCCACAATTGCGATACCGACAACCACAACAGCAACGATAGCGGCTATGCGTCCAATCATGATCCACCTCCCGCCTTTTTGCCCAGATCCAGAAGCGGCAGCGGACTGCTCTGCTCGGAATCAAGAATATATTTTGTGCCGAGTTCCGGGATGACCTGCTCCATAGCCTCAAGGTACAGGCGCCGCCGTGTCACATCTTTTGCCTTTTGATATTCCTTCCACAGCTGCAGAAATCTGCTGGCATCACCCTTAGCCCGATTAACCCGCTCCAGCTGATATCCCTCGGCATCCTTGATAAGGCGGTCGGCTTCACCGCGGGCTTCAGGTATGACCTTATTATACGCCTCCCGGGCCTTGTGAATCATTTTCTCCTTTTCCTGAAGCGCCTGATTCACTTCGTTGAACGATGGCTGCACCGGCTCGGGAACCGTCGTTTTCTTCAGCTCGAGGTTGACCAGGGTAATGCCCGTCTCGGCATCGTTGAGGGCATCCTGCAGCTGCTGCTCAACGGTGTTCGCAATTTCCATTCGCTCGGTCAGCACCTCGTTTATGCTCCGGTCGCCGATCACCTGCCGCATGAGCGCTTCCGAAAGATCGCGCAGCGTTTCCCTGATATTTCTCACCTTGAACAGATAGTTGTAGGGGTCGCCGATCCGGTACTGCACCACCCAGGGAACCAGCGCGCAGTTAAGGTCTCCGGTAAGCATCAGGGATTCATCAAGATACTGCCGCTCTGAAGCGTACCGCGAACGGACGCCCGATTGCACCGTCCGGAAGCCGAACTCCTCAGAGTAGACGTACTGCTCCTTTACCTTGGTGACACGCTCGATGCCGGCGGGCCACTTGAAATTCAGACCCGGTGACGTAAGCCGGGTAAATTTCCCGAAGCGCTGCACCACCCCGACCTCGCCGGGCTGTACCGTGTAGACACTGGAAAAGGCAACAAGCCCCAGCACGATTACCAGCACTACAATGATAACCGGGATACCGCCGCCCTTGAAAAAGTTTTTTATGTTTTTAATCACCTGTTCGGGATCAGGCGGCTGCTGCTTTTTCCAGGGACTCCCCTGGCCGTTATCGTCATGCCATCCCATATGCGGTAACCCTTGTTATGTTTGTTTTATTGTTTTGATGTATGTCATCAGATACCGCTGTATCAATTCACGCATCGGTCAGCGCGTGCACCCATCTGCCAATCTATTTAATTTATAATAAAAAAGCATAAACTGTCAAGTTCTTTGCCCGCTCCGGGGCTCCGGCCATTCAAATGCGAAAGCCTCCTCTGTGCAGGAGGCTTTCGCGTGAGTGCTCATCGCTGAATTTTTTTCTTCTTATTATTACTGGCCGCATTTTTTCTGCAGCTCTTCGTATCTGCGGGTCACCATTTCCTGAATTCTGTCGACAATATCATCGGTAAGGTGCCGGAAGCGGCCCTGCGGTTTCAAGTAATCCCGCACGGGCTTGAGCTCTTTAACCTTTTTTGTCATCCTGTATTGCCCGTTTTCCACTTCATACAGGGGGAATACGCCCGTTTCAACGGCAAGCCGGCCAAGCTCGATCGATTGTTCCGGCCTGGAGCGCCACCCTGTGGGACACACCGAAAACACGTGCAGATAAGCAGGCCCGTCAACTTCTTTGGCTTTTTTCACCTTTTTTGCCAGGTCCGGCCCGTAGCTCGGACAGGCGGTTGCCACATAGGGAATATTGTGTGCAGCGGCGATACCCGGCATGTCTTTTTTCCAGGTAACCTGGCCGATGCTTTTTTTGCCGGGGGGCGAGGTTGTGGTCATCGCACCCAGCGGGGTCGAGCTCGAACGCTGGATGCCGGTGTTCATATATGCCTCGTTATCAAAGCACACGTATATAAAATTGTGCCCCCGCTCAAGCGCGCCCGAAAGCGCCTGAAACCCGATATCGGCGGTTCCGCCATCGCCGGCCATGGCCACAACGGTCACATCCTGTGACGGCCCGCGCCCTTTACGCTTGATAGCCTTAAGGCCTGCTTCAACGCCCGAGGCTACCGCAGCGGTGTTTTCAAACAGCGTGTGAATCCAGGGAACCATCCAGTTGGTTGTGGGAAACGGTGATGAGACAATTTCCATACAGCCGGTTGCATTGGCAATGATGGTATCTTTTCCAAGGGCTTTACATACCTGCCGCACGGCAAGCACCTCGCCGCACCCGATACATGACCTGTGCCCCGGAGAAAACAGCTCTCCGTCATCTTTAAATTTTTGAAGCGTTGTCTGGTTCATTCTCTCACCCCAATTGTTTCATATTCTATATCAAGGTTTTTATCGATGATTTCATGTGCGCGGGCAAACATCTGCTCAAACTGCTGCGCGGTAATATCACGGCCGCCGAGCCCGGCGATAAAATTCACAATTTTGGGCCGGCTGTCCGCATTGTACAGCGCAGAGCGGATTTCAGAACACACCGGACCGCCCGGGCCGCCATAGGAAATAGCGCGGTCAATAACAATAAGATTTTTAGCGCTCTTCACCGCTGCGCGAAACTGCTCAAAGGGAAACGGCCGCCACAGCCGGATCCGGAGCAGTCCGACCTTCTCTCCGCGGTCGCGAAGCGCATCGATTGCCTCTGTTGCGGTCTCGGCAACGCTGCCCATGGCAATCAGCACCGTGTCAGCGTCTTCAGTCCTGTAGGTTTCAATGGGATGATATGTTCTGCCGAACCGCCTGCCGAATTCCTCCCACACGGATTCAATGGTGGAAATGGTGGGAAGCAGCGCCTGCTCCTGCGCCTTCCGGCACTCAGAATAAATAACCGGCGGGCCAAAGCAGCCCATTGACACCGGCTTGTTGGGGTCAAGCGGAAACGGGTAATTGTTTGTCGGGATAAAGTCGCCCAGCTCCTCTTTGTCAAGCTCCTCGAGGGGCTCGACAACATGGGACACATGAAAGCCGTCCAGGTGCACCATAACCGGAAACAGCACGTTATGGTCCTCGGCGATCCTGAACGCACACAGCGTCAGGTCAAAAACCTCCTGGGCATTTTCGGTAAAATACTGAATCCAGCCGCAGTCGCGGGCAGCCATAACATCCGAGTGGTCGCCCCATACATTCAGCGGCCCGGACAGCGCCCTGTTTGCAACGGTCATCACAATAGGAAGCCGGGACGATGCCGCAACATAGAGCACCTCGTGCATCAGCTCAAGCCCCTGGCCGGCGGTGGCGGTGATGGTGCGCGCCCCTGCGGCCGAGGCGCCCAGGCAGGCGCTCATTGCCGAATGCTCGGACTCGACACAGACAAACTCGGCATCGACTTCAGCGTCTGCAACCATCTCGGAAAGCCGCTCCACGATATGTGTCTGCGGCGTAATGGGATAGGCGGCCACCACGTCGACATCCGCAAGCCGGGCAGCGTCGGCGATGGCAAACGAGGCCTCAGTACCTATTCTCTTGCTCATATCGTCAGTCCTCCTCTACCATGGTTATTGCCCCTTTGGGGCATTCATGGGCACAGATGCCGCACCCCTTGCACCAGTACAGATCAGAGATATAGTACCCCTCCTCGTCGGGAACAATGCAGGGCTCGGGACAGAATTTGGCACAGATACCGCACTTGACGCACTTTTCCTTATCAAGCACCGGCTTCTGGGAGCGCCAGTCGCCCGTGCAGTACTCTGCGGCATTGCCGGGCTCTATGACGACAGCCCCCGGCAGAATGTCTTTCCACGTCATTTCAAAATCTTTTTTTCCCACGTCAGTTCACCTCCATGTTTGTCTCGTTATAGGCCTTCTTGCAAACCTCGATGTTTTTTTCTGCAATTCGGCCGAACCGGTGATGCAGAGGGTCGGTGAGAGAATCAAGCTTAACAATGCCGGTCGCTTTGACCAGCGCGCCGATCATAGTCGTGTTTGTTATGGGGCGGCCAAGAACTTCCCGTGCTATTTTGCTGGCATTGACCGTCGCGGTTCTGGCATCGATAGAGTGCTCTTTCTTGATATCCTCGATTGATTTTGCCGTATTAATAATAATAATGCCGTCTTTTTTCAGGCCGGACGTGACCTGTGCCACCTGGATGAGCGACTGATCAAGCACAACAACGACATCAGGCTCCCTGATTTCATAGCGCTTTTTGATCTGCTGGTCACCAACCCGGATAAAGGACAGTACCGGCGCCCCGCGGCGCTCCGGGCCGAAGCTGGGAAACGCCTGCGCATATCTTCCTTCGCTGATTGCAGCCAGGGCAACCAGCTCAGCGGATGTAACCCCGCCCTGACCCCCGCGGCCATGGATCCTTACCTCAACCATAGTCATTCCTCCTGTGTTAGCTCACAATCCCCATCACCAGTTTTAAGCGGACGCAAAATGTACCATATACACAAATATTTGTCAAAGCCCTTGGCGCTCAGCGGTTAGAATAATTCCGGCAATCCGTATAGACAAGGACACAACAGAAAAAAATCCCGTTTATACACAAAACAGAAAAAAAAGCACGATTTATAGAGAAAAGAAACATGCTGACCATTTTTTTCGGGTCAGCCCGCCTGCGGCTGTATGACCCGGGAATATACCGGAAGGCTTGACCGGGTAGCCGGTTATGTCTCGATTTCGATAGCGATCCCGATTCAGGCTTTTTTCTTTCGTCATACCCCGGAGAAGCCGGGGGTATGCAGGATTGTACAGCTTTTTCCGCTCAAAAATACTGGATTGCCCGTACGGAGAGGCTGTGTCGCAATTGATTGTGAAAAAAAAGAGGCTTTCACATTTGGTCTACAATCAATTATTTTTGATTTTGAGGGGTTCGATCTTTCCGAAATATTCAGCTTTCAGCCCTCAATTTGCATTACGACACAGCCTCCGGAGCCAGGCAATGACCGTAATTACTTTTTTTATCACAACGCTATTCATTCTGGGCAGCCGGGTATAATAACCGCCCCCGCTTTTAGATAAATTCTCTATACCACTCGAACGATCCTGACAGGGATCCGGATTCCAGATAACACCGTTGCTATCGGGACAGCCTCAGCGCCGGGGTTTGCCCTTTATTATTACACAGGGCTACACGACATCCCGTCGACCGGTAAAAGCGCTTTTCAGCGTCTGCTGATCAGCATATTCCAGATCCCCCCCGGCGGGTATGCCCTGCGCAAGCTGCGTAATTTTTACACCCGCAGACTTCAGCTGCTCGGCAATATAGGCTGCAGTTGCATTTCCGCTCATAGTCGGATTTGTTGCCAGAACAACCTCATGGACCCCCGGATCCGAAGCCCGCTGAATCAGCTCTTTTATGCGCAGCTGATCGGGACCGATACCGTCGATAGGGGAAATGACGCCATGAAGCACGTGATATCTTCCCGAATATCCGCTGCTTCGCTCAATAGCCATAAGGTCTCCGGGGGTTTCCACAACACAGATGGTTGACGGATCCCTGCCTGAGCTGCTGCAGATCGAGCAGGTGTCCCGATCGGTATAGTTAAAGCATATAGAGCACAGAGCTATTTTTTCACGCGCATCCCTGATGCTCTGTGCCAGCTCCATGGCTGTTTCGCGTGAACAGTTTACAATATGCAGCGCGAGTCGGGTTGCCGTTTTCTCTCCGATTCCCGGCAGCCGCGACAGGCAGCTGATAAGATTCTGTATGGGGGACTGCGCGCTCATGGATGGCTCTCAGGCGTTTATACCGGGGATGCGAAGCCCCCCGGTTATTTTGCCGATTTCTTCCTGCATAAGACTTTTTGACGACTCCAGCGCTTTATTGACCGCCGACACAATCAGATCCTCGAGCATCGATATATCCTCGGGGTCAACCGCATCAGGTGCGATGCGCACCGTCAGAATTTCCTGTTTGCCGTTTGCCGTCACCGTAACCATACCGGCCCCTGACGAGCCCTCTACGGTTTTGTCTCCCAGAGACTCCTGTATCGTGGCGATCTGCTCCTGAACTTTTTTGGCCTGCTTCATCATGCTGCTAAGGTCCATCGGCCGCTCTCCTGTGCTGAAATCAGGGTATCATATGTCCGACCCCGCTTCGGAATTCGAATAACCCCGCCATATCAGTGATACGGGGTTATTCTGACAATCTGCCCTTCAAATGTTTCCACTACCTTTTGTATAAGAGGGTTGTGCAGGGCGCTGTGCTCATAACCTTTGTCCTGACGGGGGCGCCTTTCACTTTTTTTTTCATCGTTTTTTTTTTCGCTCAGCGCTTCTACGGCTATATCTGCGCTGTGCTGCACAACCTCCCGGCTGACCCTCTGCAGCTTTTGCAGGGTTTCGGGCTCCTTAAGCTGCTCGGCAAAAAATGAGGTTGCATACCATATCACTTTTGTGCAGCCGTTCTCCTCTGATACCGAAACATCGCTGAGCTTTGCCGCAGTGGGAGGGTGGCGCTTGCGAAGCAGCTCAAAAAGCCGACGGCCGACATCGTCTGAACCTCCCGGCGGCGGTGATTTTTTTGCTGCTGCCGGCGCAGCGGCAGGAGCGCTCCCTTCGGATACATCCTGTGTCCGGGAGGGTGCTGCGGCAGACAGGTTTCCCGGCAGGCGCTTGTGTATGCTGTCTATCCGGGCAAGCACGTCATCCACCGGCAGCGCCTTTTGCATATAGATAATTTCGAGCAGGCACAATTCAAGAGCGATTTTCGGCTGCGCGGATCTGATGATATCCGCCTCCGCCGACAGAAGCATTCTCACGCAGCCAAGCAGATCATCACGCGAAACCCTTCCTGCAAGCTCTTTGAGCTGCGCGGCATCCTCCCCGGTCCCGGACAGAACCCGCGGGGCGCTGTCTTCTGAAAGCGACTGAACCATAAGCATATTTCTGGCCTGCTCCAGAAGGCTGTAGTAAAACCGGCACAGATCGACTCCCGACCCGTAAAGCTCGGCGACCGCCTGCATGCATTCCTGAGCATCTTTATCTGCTATTCCTGCAAGCACCCGGAATATCTGACCGCGGTCTATATGGCCCAGCAGCGCCTCAACGTCGTCATCAGAAACAGTGCCGCCGCACCATGAAATGGCGCGCTCAAGTATCGTCTGCCCGTCCCGCATGCTGCCGTCGGCTTCTGCTGCAATCAGCTCGAGAGAGCGCGCGCTCGCCGACACATGCTCACGGGCGGCGATCGCTTCAAGGTGCCGGGCGATGTCGGCAGCGGGAATGCGGTGAAAATCAAACCGCAGGCAGCGGGACACAATGGTTTCCGGAAGCTTACGCGGCTCTGTCGTGGCGAATATGAAAATCACATGCGGGGGCGGCTCCTCAAGCGTTTTGAGAAGAGCGTTAAACGCCGAGCCGGTCAGCATGTGCACCTCATCGATGATATATATTTTGTATCTGTCGCGGGTCGGCCGGTATTTAACATTTTCGCGCAGCGTGCGTATATCTTCGACGCTGTTGTTGGATGCGCCGTCTATTTCGTGCAGATCAAGAGACGTGCCTGCAGATATCTCGCTGCAGGATGGGCAGGCGCCGCACGGCACCTCGGCGGGGCCCTCAGCACAATTGAGCGCTTTGGCCAGAATGCGGGCAACCGACGTCTTGCCGACACCCCGCTCCCCGGTAAACAAATACGAATGGGCAATGCGCCCCAGCCGGATCGCATTTTTAAGCGTCCGGGTTACATGGCCCTGGCCGACAACCTCATCAAAGGTCTGGGGCCTGCACTTGCGGGCAATGACTTTGTAGGACATATCACTTCAGCGCTGTGAAAAATTAACGAGCCGGATTACCCGAACACACGAACTTGCTGCTACCGTTGCTTCCTTCCGGACCTGGCGGGGTTCACAACTCATTCGTTGTCCGGGATCCGGCTCAAATGTTTCTGAGCGAACATGCCGGCTGACCGAACATCATGTGCACCGAAACCGAACCTGCTGCATACAAGACTTCTTCTCAATCCGTGCCCTGGATGTGGCGGAGAGAGAGGGATTCGAACCCTCGGTCCCGCGTAAACGGGACACACGATTTCCAGTCGTGCACCTTCAGCCAGCTCGGTCATCTCTCCGCTGCAAACGCCTGCCCTGAAAAAACTGCTGCAAAATCAGCCGGCACTCATCTTCCATAATACCGGAGGTAACCGGAAACCGATGATTCAGCCCCCTGTACAGCGACGTATCAAAGGCCGAACCGGCAGCTCCCGCTTTCGCGTCCGGGGCGCCGTACACAAGCCGTGCAATGCGCGCGTGCACCAAAGCGCCCATACACATAATACACGGCTCAACCGTTACATACACCACCGTGCCGGGCAGGCGGTAGTTTCCCTTTTCGGCACCCGCACGGCGAAGTGCTATAATTTCAGCATGCGCAGTCGGGTCACACAGTGATATAGAGCTGTTGTGTCCGCAGGCTATAAGGCGGTCCTGCTCAACAATAACCGCTCCTACCGGCACTTCATTACAGGCAGCAGCCCTGGCGGCTTCCTCCAAAGCACGCTGCATCCACCACTGATCGGTCTGTGCGGCCACAGGCACTATACCCTGCTTGAGATACTCACAACAGTAATATAAAAGCCTATCATATTTGCTATTGAAAATAAAGCCTGAAAAAAGGGGAGGAACCTCGCAGCCGCGGAAGGGTGCCCGGCCGTCCGGCATGCGCTCAGTGCACCTGCCGGCTTTCGGCAACGAGCATATCAACTCTTCTTTGAATCAGCTCAATATCCTCTTCCGTGTAGCCGGAAAGGGTCTGAAGCGCGGGGTCAAGAACGTGTTCAGACGGAGAGAAGTTCTGCACGCGCAGCCTCGCGGCACCGTTAAGCTCCCGGGCAAGCGCGTATATATCTTCGGGCCCGTGGTATTGCGGGACAACCGTCACCCGGAACTCGTACTCAACGCTGCCCGACAGCAGAATGGATACGCTTTTTTTTACAGACTCCAGCATATTGGGGGTCTGGATAATTTTGCAGTAGCTGTTTTCATCAAGCGATGACTTGACATCCATGGCAACATAGTCAACAAGCCCCTGCTTTATCAAATCAGCCAGTATGTCGGGATTGCTCCCGTTTGTATCAAGCTTGGCCTGAACGCCGGAGCGCTTTATTGCGGAAAGCACGTCCGGCAGGCAGCTATGCAGCGTGGGCTCTCCGCCGGTCACGCACACACCGTCTATCCAGCCGCGCAGCGACCGCAGGCGGTCACCGATAGAAGCCGGCTCAATATCCTCAAACGTTTCAGGCCGCAAAATCAAATCCGCATTGTGACAATACCGGCACCTGAAGTTGCAGCGGGGGAAAAAAATAACCGAACAGATTTTGCCCGGCCAGTCAACAAACGACGTCTCGATGAAGCCTTTTATGGAAACATTGCTCAGGGTGTTCATGGCGTTCTCTCTTCGCTGCACAAGCAGCAGTGGCGACATTATGGAAGTTGCCGCACGCTGACCGGACAGCATCGCGCATCCGAACCGGATTGCGCGCCCGGCCCCGCGTGCGCTCAGTGAATGCTGGCGCCGGTGCCCATAAGCTCTTTTATCTGTTCCACCGTAGGCATCTGGCCCCTGAAATCAGCTATGGTGTTTTCCTGCTCATCCTCAATAATGAACGCGGGCGTGGCCTTAATGCTGTAAAAGGATGCCTCTGCCATTCCGTCCGGGGTCTCCACATCGAACTCCTCAACCTGAAAGCCCTGCTGCTTAAGCTCGCTGCCGATCTGCTTGGCCTGCGGGCAGCGCGAGCACTGCTGCTGCACGAAAAGCTTTATTGTTCCCATTGTCCTGCCCTCTATCTTTTTTCAAAAAACGCTTTGTCTTTTCTGCGGTCTTTAAGCTCGCCGATTTTGCCTTTGTTCCAGCTTGAAATTTTCGTAAAGTAGCCCGTAATGCGGGTTATGCCGTCGACCTCGGTGGATCCGCACAATGGACATGACTCATGCAGCCCCCGCACTGTTTTGTTGCACTGCAGGCAATTGGTAAACTCCGGGGAAAATGCGATCTGATCGTTTTCGGTTTCCTTGAACACCTTTATGACAAAATTAGCAAGCGACGCCCTGTCGGGCTTTGACTCTCCAAGCCATACGTGGGTAATGGCGCCGGCCTCAATAATGGGATGAAACAGCCCCTCGACCCGAACCCGCTCGATGGGGTTGTCCCGTGAGGATACCGGCAGGCATGTTGAGTTGGTGTAGTAAATTTCCCCGAACGGAATGTTGCCCCTGACATATTTTTTGGCCTGCTCCGGGAAGTCGCGCACATCAAGCTTTGCAAACCGGTATGCAGTGCTCTCGGCGGGGGTCTGCTCGAGAACAAAGTGCATGCCGAGCTCTTCGCTGTAGCGGTTGCACAGCAGGTTCATATGTGAAATAACCTTCAGGCCGAACTTCATCGCCTTCCGGGACTCGTTAAGCTCCTCTCCGGTATGGATCTTTACCAGCTCATTGAGGCCGACCATCCCGACCAGATAGGACGCCCGGTGCATACGCAGATAGGGGGTTCCGTCCGTGCTCATGGTCAGCAGCGCCAGCGGCCCGGTTTCCCCGAGAGAAAGCAGGTGCTCGATGAATTTTTTCTTCTGCTGGTGGGCCTTTACGGCTGTTTCCATCAGGGTGTTGAGCTCCCTGAACAACGCTGCCTCATCCCCTCTGCTTTTATATCCAAGCCGGGGCAGGTTAACCGTGACATTCTGCAGCGCGCAGAAGCGCATTTTCCAGGGGTGCTTGGCATCATCGAAATCGCTTTCATTGAGCTTGAAGCTCAGCCGGCAGCACTCCGAAATCTTTGCCGTTTCGCCCCGGTCGAACACAAAATAGGTGGTTCCCATTTTGCTGGCCACATCGCATATGTGGTTGAGAAAATCCTGATGCCCCTCGGTCTGAAAAAACTTTTCGGTAATGTGCACCAGGGGCTTGGGGAAAAAGAAGGGGCGCCCCATACCGTCGCCTTCCCGGTACACATCAAAGAGGGCCCACACAAAACGCTGCGCCTCCTTTTCATATTGGCTGTATGTTTTTCCCGTATACTCACCGCCGGGACCGACAGCAGGAACATCCTCAAAATGTTTGGGCACCTCCCAGTAAAGGTTGATGTCGGTAAAAATAGCCTGCCCCCCCCGGGCAACCGCCTGCTGGGAAAACTCATATACCATCATCTGGGCAAGCTGTTTCACCTCGCGGTCCGACCTTCCTTCAAGATAGGGGGCAAAGAACAGATTCACCGCATCCCAGCCGATTGCACCGGCAAAATGACTCTGCAGCGCAGCCGCGAATTTAACCATATGGGCAAGAAGCACTTCCGGCTGTTTCGCCGGTTTGGCGTTTGACAGCGAGTTGGGGAGGCTCAGGCCGAACTTTTTGATATATTCAAGCGACTGGCCCGAGCAGTACGGGCGGTCCACAAATCCAAGGTCGTGCAGGTGAATATCGCCGCGCATATGGGAATCGCCGACCTCCGGCGTAAATACCTTAAGCAGGGCGTATTCTTTTTTTATTCCCTCGGCAAGGGTCAGGTTGGTCGCCTCAGGGCCATGGGGCACATTTGCATTTTCCTTGTTGGGATGCATGATCAGCTGGTCGACATCATACATCGGCACACCGAGGCGGGTGTGGCGCTTCCGGGCCTCTTCAAGGCCGCGCTCGATCAGCTTGGTGTCGACCAGCTCACGGATAAGCGGCGCAGTTATACATGTGATTTTTGAGTCTATTATTACTTTTTCAACCTCACGGCTGATTTCAGCCGCGGTTTCAGGGTCAAGCTCGGTTTCTTTCAGCAGCGCATCTATTATTTTCCGGCGGTCCCAGCCGCGCAGGTCTTCGCTCGAAGTCCGGACAAAAAGAGCCAGATCAGTGGTTTCCTGGTGCAATTTTTGCAACTTCTCCCGTGCGCGTACCTCTGCTGATGACCCCATGGCATGACCCCCTTTTGCTGTATATGTTGTCTTATTTAGTATAGTCAAAATTTATAGAATACTATATATAGGGATGTCAAGAAAATATTTCAATAGTTGAAAAAATTAATATTTTGCACAAACTAATTATTGACCAGAACATCATGCCCTCCCCTGCAGGAAGGAAATAAAAAACTGAATGTAATCAATAGGTTAACAGCTCTCACCCCAGAACAATATGATAACAAAACGGGCTTTTCCATGGCTGGAAAATCATACCCCACATTTTCGATTTATAGAGGCCATGATTTTTATTTTTTTATAATTTTTACACATAATACACAACATATTATCCTTACAGTTCTGTTTTACAAGTATTTTCAACCGGTTACCATTGCTGGGAACGGTGCTTTTTTTCGGTTTCCGGCTTAACCGAAAATTAACAAGAAAAATCAGTCTGATAACCCAATGTCATCACCCGGCCTGGAAAGCGGTACCGTAATGATATTTTTTTGTCGATTCGGAACGCGATTTTGATCGGGATAACCTGTGCGGAAAATTTGTGGTGTGGTATGTAAGGGTGGTTAAAAAGCTATTATAACACGGCCTCTTGTCCTAGTGATCCGTTCAAAATGTAAGCACATTGTACAGGGATCACCGTACAAATCCCGGCATGACAATAACAGGCACACGGGGGGTGTAACTTACGAGGACGTGGGCGTACACTTTTTAAGCACGGTACTGATAATGTCGGTTGTTGAGCAGCCGCCGACAAGCGGCAGAGACAGGACGGTTCCGCCGTTGCGCTCAACGGTTCCGGCACCCACAATATGATCTTTTGCCCAGTCCCCCCCCTTAACCAGCACCTGGGGGATGATCGTATCGATAAGCGGCCCCGGGTCCGGCTCATCAAACAGCACCACACAATCCACCGATTCAAGTGATGCAAGCACCTGGGCACGCTCCCCCTGCGGGACAACCGGGCGCTGCGGCCCCTTGATAATGCGAACCGATGCATCGCTGTTCAGCCCCACAATCAGCACATCTCCCTGCCCGCGCGCATCCTGCAGAAGGTGCACGTGGCCTGCATGCAGCAGGTCAAAGCACCCGTTGGTAAACACCACACGTTTACCATCAGCCTTGAGCCGTGCCGCCCTGTCGGCAATGTCAGCACGAGGCACAATTTTGCTGTTCAGGTCCCGAGGCTGATGCATCTGAGCACCTCCTCGCAGGTGGTTCTGCCCTGCAGCAGCTTCAAAACCGCGCTTTCCCGCAAAAGCTTCATTCCGTCCCTGCGCCCTGCATTTTTGATGTCCTCTGAGGGCTCTTTGCGGTTAATGAGCGATTTAATATGATCGGTGATACTGAGAATCTCGAACACCGCCTCCCTGCCGTAAAAGGCGGTGGAGCGGCACTGCAGGCATCCCTTCCCGCGCTTCAGCGCTACGCTGTCACCGGTATAATCAGCGGGCAGCACAAACCCGAAGCCCTCAAATTCCTGCCGTGAAATCTCATAGCATTCCTCACAGTGCGGGCAGTTGGTGCGCACCAGCCGCTGGGCAACCACTCCCAGCAGCGTCGAGCTTATCAGAAACGGCTCGACCCCGAGGTCCAGCAGCCGGCTCACCGCCGAGGCTGCATCATTGGTGTGAAGAGTGCTCAGCACAAGATGGCCGGTCAGCGCGGCCTGAATGGCATTGCGGGCGGTTTCCTGGTCCCGTATCTCACCCACCATGATGATATCGGGATCCTGCCGCAGAATGTTGCGCAGAATAGAGGCAAAGGTGATGTCGATCGCCGGCTGCACGGCAATCTGGTTGTAATCCTCACACACCATTTCGATGGGGTCTTCAATGGTGGTGATGTTTTTCTCGCTGCTTGACAGAAACCGCAGAGAGGAATACAGGGATGTGGTTTTTCCGCTGCCGGTGGGGCCGGTAAACAGAATAATGCCGTGTGACTGCCGCAAAAAGCCAAGGTACCGGGAAAGCTCATCCTCCGAGAACCCGAGGTTTTCAAGGTTCTGAAACAGCACATCCGGGTTGAGCACCCGCAGCACCGCCTTTTCCCCGAATGCCACCGGTACGGTAGAAACGCGGATTTCAATTTCCTTTTCCTCGTGCTGCAGCTTGATCCTGCCGTCCTGCGGGCGGCGCTTTTCAGCAATATCGAGGCGGGACAGGGACTTGATGCGGGAAATCATGGCGTTGTGTACGACCGGCGGAACCGTGTAGGTGGAATACAGCACCCCGTCGATTCTGAGCCGGGTAATGCTCTTATCGCGCTTGGGCTCGATATGGATATCGCTTGCGCGCTGCTCGAGCGCATAGCGGAACAGGTGATCGACCGCATTTTTTATATATGTATCGGTCGATTCTATCTCACCCGCCTTGCCGATTTTGGCATACTGCTCAAGATTGCCGATATCGGTAAAGGGGGACACCAGCTCTTTTTCCGCCTTTATCACCGACTGCTTGAAGCCGTAGAACTCCTCGATCAGCTTGACGATGTCGGTTTTTGTGCTGATGACGGGCTCAACCTTGAGCTTCTGCACCATCTCGATATCCTCGAGAACCTCTCTGTTGAGCGGGTCGACCATCGCCACTTTCAGCATGCCGTTTTCAACGGCTATAGGCACCGCCAGGCTGCGAATAGCGAATTTTTTGGGCAGCGTCTTTGTGACGACGTCGCTGTCGAGCTCAAGCGGATCTATTTTTTTAAACGGGAACCCAAGCGCTTCGGCGATCTCCCGCATCACGGCCTCTTCGGTGAGCGTGCCGTCGCTTTTGCCGGGAGGCATAATGTTGAGCGAGCCGATAATTTCCGCAGGTGTTACGGTAAAACCCTGACCGGTCCCGCCCCCGTGCTGCTCGCGCAGGAACGCGACCTGGTCCTGCCGCTTTTGCATGATCAGCGCGCGCTGCTTTGATGTCAGCAGGCGGCGCTTCACCAGAATATTGCATACATCCGCAAGCTCAAGCGATCGCTTCATGGCACTTTATTCCCTCAATACAGGTTCCCCGTTCTGTGTTCCGGGTTGAAACGTGATCGGAATCGTTTCGCGCAAACTCCGCACGGCAGTGAGGAGTTAAGCGGAATGTATCAAAATAATCAACATTAATTACCGAGATACCCCGCAGCTTGCTGCGGGGGTATCATTACTATTTATACACCCCGGAATGTTCAAACCCTGACCCCTTAAAACATATACCCGTTGGCCGCAAAAAGTCAAACTCACAAAAAAGCCCCTGCATAAAGAAGGGGCTTTTTGCAACGGCTATAATTCCACGTGCACGGGGGTTATTGTTCCTCTTTCCAGTACACCGGTGCGCTTTTCACTCTCAAAGCCGGGATTACCTGAATTTGCTGAATAACGCCAGTGCTCAGCTGACCGTATGCGGTTCCGCCTTCCTCCTGTCCCACATGGATGCCAAAACTTGATGAAAGCCCTTCCCCAAGCGGAACAACATCAAGAATCTCATTGCCATCCTGTCCGATTACGCTTTTTCTGTAGGCAGTTCCGGTTTCAAAATAAAGAGCGAAAAGCCGTCCGTACCCTCCATATCCGCAGGGATCGTCATTTGGGGCGAATGTTGGCACAAGAAGAACACCGCCGAGCACAGCCGGTTTATTAATAACGCGCTCAGAAGGTCCGATGCCCAAACATTGCCCCTCGATGTCAAGCGCTCCGGCACACAGTTCCCGGTACCAGCCGGCATGTGCCGCATCGCGTGCTTCCTCCAACAGATCAGTGTAGGTGCTGCCGCTACTGAGACCGGTAACATGATCGGAAAATATCCCGTACACACCGGCGTCATACAGCTCTGCAGAACGGTCAATCTGACAAGCGCTTGTAGATAATCTGCTGTAATCGTGGTAACAGCCTGTACTGTTGTCGGTCGTATAATCAAAAAATGGATCCTTTACCCCGAAAAGATAATTCTGGCGGGTGGAAGACTTATCATTCTGCTGCATGTAACGACCTGTCCCGGCAAATATCCAGGCATTTCCCGACGAATCAACGCTCAGGCTGAACGGTGCTGTTACCGGTGTATCGGCCAGCTGCATCAAATAATTTTCCGACCATAAAGTCACATCTGAAGCTGCACCGTCATAGTTGGTCCGTAGCGGACTAAATTCAGAATTATCCTGCGGAATCGCCAATTTGTGCAGTGCCGATTTCCATTCAACACCATTATAATAATTCAACGCATAATACAGCGCATCTACGTTGTAATTCATCGCCTTATCTAGAGCTACCGGCGTGTTCACATAGGAATTGTATGTACCTGAGAGCTCAATATCCCGCAGCTTGGCACCGGTTGTAAGGTCAACTATATAAAGATGGGCGTGGTGACTGCTGCCGCCATCGTAATCGGTCGGGCCGGATGACAGCGCAACGTACCACGTGCCGTTTGTCCACTGCTTTGTCTGATTGTTCCATTTATTGCCAACGCTCAATACACACGGCTGATTGGTCGTAAAACCAAGATGAGGAAACAGTGCCGGGTCAAGCTCCCACATCAGCTCCGGGTCACGCGGGTTAGTAATATCAATGGCAAAATAGGTTGATTTAAACGTTTGTCCGCCCGCTTGAATTTCACCGCCGCCCAGGTTCATACCACCGATCAATACGGTACCCCAGCCGCCCGGATGTTTTGTATCGGCGGCGAACACCCGCGCATCAACAACTTTCGGCGGCAGGTCTACAAGGTCTACATGCTGCTGTTCGTCATAGGCCGGACTCGCCAGCCATTTAAGGTGCGGCAGTATATTCTGTGGAATATACGCCCACATTTCGCTCCCGATTTCCACGTTACCGACGATGTTTTCAGGTATTTCGGATAAATAACCGTCTACATTGTACACATTCTGGAAGCTCTGATTATCGGTATTGTACAATCCGCTTGTAAAGGCATGAAGCATGCCGTCATTGGCCCCGACATAGACAACCGTTTCCCGGTGACTGTATTTTCTGAAGTATTGCTTGTAGGTCTGGTCGTCGTACAGCAGGCCGTAGTTGTCCATGGGCTTTGCAACCGATACAGGATTTGAGTTGACAATATCTCCGAGCTTCCACACGGTTCCTTCAGGTGTATTTCGTGATCGAAGATCATAGCTTCCCTTGTACAGCGTCGATGTCTGCGTATCTTCCCCGCGCATAAAATAGATAAGGTTCTTAACCCGGTCGTTGTAATCAGCTCCGAGGTATGACAAATCAGCCGTAGACTCGTTATCGTTCACTCCGAAAAGCGGTCCGATGGCGGCATCGTTTGCGGAGTCAAACTCTGCAAATTGTGCGGTGCCGCCGGTATAGGTCAATATCTTCCTGGTTGCCGCTTCCCGCTGGGCTAGCATCTCTCCGCCCTTCCAAACCGCAGTGATATCGATCAGGTCTTTCTCTCCGTCCGCGTCTTCGGTGTCGTAGGGGTTATCCTCACTGGTATTGTATACCCGGACCTTGGTTTTTCCTTTTTCCTCGCCGTCTTCAACCAGGAAAAACTGAATAATGTTATCTCCGTCCAGATCAAGGCGCTTGTTGCCGTTTGAGTCCTCCCGTATGTTGCCGAAGCGGTCGACCCACAGGGAATGCAGATAGCCTGCCCAGCTTATCTGGTTGACATCGGTCGTGAGAGGAGTGAAAAAGGCCTGCACCATGGTGCCTTCCCCTTCGCCCCGTGTTGCAAGCACCGAGACCGCCGTACTGGATCCAGTTTCGGCAAGAATATCGGCAAAGGTCTGGTTGAGTTCATCTTCAAGGCGGAGCGGATTCACCACATAATAATAATTATCCGGGGTCCCGTCGCCGTCATCATCCCATTCCTGGGGATCATCAGGGATATCGTCCCCTTCGGTATTGTCAAACGCTCCCCATTTAGCTGCATACCACAGCGGGCTTTCGAGAATGGAGGCTGCGCCGCCGATGCCGGGATAAAAGGTGCGCCAGTCCGATTCAAGCGGCAGTGCGGTGTTATCGTCCCAGATGCCGGTGTCTGATGCATCGGCAGGGCCTTTGCCGGGCGGGGTGTCGAGATAAAAATCCGGATCGCTTCCCGCATCCGTATCCGCATCGCGCACTTCAAGATAGGTGCCGTCTGCAGTTGTGCCGGAAATAATATATCCCATATGCTGTATGATCGAGCCCGCCGCATAATCGGAGGTGATTTTTACCTGCACGCCAACGGCATCCGCGGGGTTTGCAACCGGTGCGCCGCCTGCGTCGACAAGACGGTACCGGTAGGTTGCAATAGCATCCATGTCGTGGTCGGCACCCTGCTCCACATCCTCATAATTGATGCGGAAAACTCCATACGTAGGCTCAATGGTTTCAACATAAAAATCGACAATGGTATTTGTCGGCTGAAAGTCTGTGGTTGATGGTGTAATGCCATGACTGCCGCCGCACGATTTAGCAAACGGTACCAGCGTAACCTTACTATTCCCAAGCGGGATTTCTATACGGGGCAGCGGAGACGAAAGCCCCACAGAAAATGTGGTCAGATTCTGCGTTTCGTCGTCCCCGTCGTATATGTCGTTTACCCGGCCGTAATAGGCGACCGACGCCGAATAATAACTGCCCTGTTTGGTCGGTTCCTCGGGACACAGCCCCCGCAGATTATCCAGCCCGTTTGCACTTTTTTCCGAGCAGCTGTCATCATCTGTGGCACCGCTCTCGCCGATATAATAATTTCCGGCTATTCCCTCGTTTGACCCGATGGTATCGGCAAGGCTGTCCACATCCAGGCCGGACACATCACCGGAAAAAGAGCCGAAGGCCGAGCCGGGAAGCTGATCAGAATCATAGGTGGGATTGATATCGCTCAGCACCAGCATGAACGGCTTTGAGCACCATTCATACGTATCATAGGGCGACTGCCAGGAGGCTTTAGGCAGCCCCAGCGAAGCATCGATGCCGGAAGAATAGTTAAAAGCACTGGTTGGTGAGCCTTTTCCGGCAAAATAGCGGACGGCTTCATACATCATCTCAGCGACCGGGTTACCCCAGTTCGGAAAATCGCCCTCACTCATCGGGCCGTCGGTTTCCCAGCCGCCGGGATACTGATGGTTGGAATAGCTGAAATTAGCTATCTTAAGCAGGTCAATGGTCTTGACAATACCGTCGACCGAGCCGCTGTCAAGATAGTTGAACTCCCCGGTGTTTTCGTTTACCTCATCAGTAAAAGTGCCTATGTTTTTCCTGAGCACTCCGCCCGAGGTGTTTTTTTCATATGACCCTGTTAACAGGCCAAAGTACATTCGATCTGTCTCACCGTGCCGCTGCAGAAGCCCCACCGGCTTGTAATTTCCGTCGGGATACTGTTCGCAGCTGTCTTCGGGCATGGACGAGTTGCACACCTCAACCCGCACTACATAATCGGTCATCGATGAAGAAACTGCTGTTTTCTGCCAGTAGAGATAATAATTGTCATCCCCGCTATCTTCATTGTGGCGGTACTCTATGGGATGCCAGCCCGCAGTCAAGTGAACCGTTCCGCTGTGGGTCTGGCAGTTACACCTGCCGTGTCCACCGTACCAAGCGGCCACAATACCACCGTCTATCCAAAGCTCAAGCGCATCATCCCCATCAACTGCAAATGTATAATCACCGGTAGTCGGAACATAAATCTCTCCGGCAAAAATGGTTAAATACTCGGTATCATCACCAAACGGGTTTCCCGAACCGTTGATCTGCGATGCCGCTCCCGAGCCGAACTTATTAGCCACAATTGCATAGGTATCAACCACCGCCTGATACTGTGAGGCGTCATAGGGATATGTAGAATAGGCGGACAGGTCGTAGGTTGTCTGGGTAAGATTCCGGAAATTATCCTCAGGAACTATTTCCCAGTACGTGCCGCCTGCCGTGGTACAGGATCCGCGTCCGGTGCCGTCGTTACACTCACTCCCGGCAACCGGCCGCTCTATCGAGACCCACTCCCAGATGTGAAACCTGCTGTTGTCAAGCACCCGAAGCAGCGGATCGCCGCCGTCGCTCAGCGTGGTGCAGGCAAACAGATGCCTCATGTCGGCAGCAGGCATGCTGAGAGGGGTATAATCTTCGATATTATAGGTGTCCGGGTTAACGGTATCGTATGGATCATATTCCTTTCCCCATGAGTGGGCATCCTGCGGGATATAGGCCCGCTCAAGCACCGTGAGAGAGCTGGTATCTGTTGATCGCTTCCCGCCGTAGAGCACTTTCCTCATTGTATCCATACGGGACATGGTCAGGTAGTTTAAAAAATCGCCGCTCCACTCGCTGGAACCCGAACAGGTCTTGTCCGCCGAGGTGGAAGAGGGCTCAAACCGGGAGGAGCCTGAATTATATTCATAACACTTATAGCAGTCAAAATAGCCGTAATAATCTATCGCCGGCTTATAGCCCACATCCAGCACACCGTCCTCGTCCAGATCAGAGGCATCATTATAAGCTTCATAATAAAGCTTGTGGCTTCTGCCCATAACCAGCATCACCAGAGGCGGTACCGCTGTCGTCAAAAACTGCGGCGTGTGCTGATAGTCAGACATTTCCGGCTGGCTCGGCGTGCCGGCCGCCGCCGATACAGCCTGCAGTACAAATACCACTGCCAGGATAAAGGCCGCCGCTCTCGGCACGTTCAGTTTTTTTTGTCGCCTCATGGCTGTTCTCCTGCAGATTAACGTTAATTTGTTTTATTTCGCATATCAATCCAGCACAGCTAATTGCTGATTACCAGCTCGAAGCCCATGCGGTTATAGGTGCTGGCAGCTCCTCCGCCGGGAAGCACCCCGAGGCTCTGTATTTCATAGAGCACGATTTTCGACGAAGCACCCCCGCCGGCATATCCCGCTCCGAATTCCGCACCGCCGCCCGGTGGTTCACGGCTGCCGATTTTGTCCACATCGACAAAAGCGCGATGATCGCCCGACAGCTCTATATCATGCCCAACATCACCGCTTGAGCTCCCGACCCCGGAGGGCGTGCCCCCCCCCCCCAGGCGCGATCCTGCCATATCGGACGCTATGGCATCGGTGCTCTGATTATCTGTATCCACCATACTCGTATTAATATCCGCACGCGTATCGGTGGTCGCGGCTGCGCCGGTTGTCGCCGAAACGGTCTCCTCGACCGCATCGAACAAAAATTCTGGGTCCAGAACAGTGATAAGCGTCGTATTGTTATCGCCGTAAACGGGGTCGGCAACATATTGTCCGTCAAGCAGCTCAATAATCTCAGCCCCCCCGACCAGCCCCGCCTCGGCCTGATAAAAACTCGTCTTATAGACCCGCTCATTGCCCGCGATGTCTATTTCAGTGGTGGTGCTCATCATCGAGGCCATTCCGATCATGGTAAGCAGTGCCAGCATAAACATCGCAAGCACAAGAACCATGCCGCTTTGATTGTGTAAGGTTGCAGGCGCTTTTGCAGCCATGGCCGTTCCTCCCCGTTTTCTAATTCCACCGCGCCGAGCGCAGCATTGTAAATGTTATAAGATCACCCGGATTGTTAAACCCGCCGCTCTTTGACACCTGCACCTCGATGGTGGTCAAAAACTCAAGAGGCGTCTGCGTTGAGGCGCGATACTGCAGGGAATAGGGGGTGGAGGTGTCGCGCTCCGGGGCATCCTGCCACAGCCCGGACATGTTGTCTGCAAAAATCCCGTCGCGAACCAGATCCCCGCTGGTCAGAATGGGCCGGCTGATCAGCTCCTCCATCCATGATTCCCCGCTTATCACCCGGTCGTTCAGCTTGTTGGCAAACAGGCTCTGCTCGAGCGCCCGCGTCTGCATCACCGCTGCGCTTACCAGGCCGATGCCCAGCACGATCACAGCGATTACCACCTCGAGCACGGTAAACCCGCGCTCATTTTGCGCCGGGGCCAGCAGGCTCTGCGGCTCCGGCTGTGCTGCCTTCTTTAATACCGTCATGGTTCATGCTCCTCTTTATACCGGGCTCATTGAAAGATTGCGGCACTTCACTTTTATAACCGCGAGGCGCCGCACATACGAATCATCAAACGGCCCCCATGCGGCGGGTCGTGTCTCACGCAGGTCGGGAGTCATTCCGGCATCCGCTGCAGCCGGCACATAGGTTTTGCTGTCCCGATAGCCTTTTACCCTGTTGCGGACGCGAAGCAGAGCCGACACGATAACTGTTCTGATCTCTTCGAGCTCAGCTGCCGTCGGCGCAATCGTTTCAGTTCCGTCAGCAAGCACATAGCAGAACTCGATTGCTTCCACATTCTCGGCAACCGGCTGAAGGCCGCCGCCGGTATCGGTCGTCCCGGTACGGGTAAAGTACTCGCGCCCCAGCGAACATACCGTGCCGTCGTCTTTCCAGCTCGATGACTGGACAATACCGTCGGAAATGCCGTCACCGTCTGTGTCCTCGGACAGGGCAAACCTGATTATTTCCCCATCGTCTGCTAGGCCGCTGGCACTGTCCATATCACCGTCGACATTAAGGTCAGCACTAAATTTGATCTCCGATGAAGTTGCGGTCATAATGGCTGCTTCTGCATCTCCGCTGCGGTCAAAGCCGGCCATGCGCAGCTCCTGTGTCAAAAAAAACTGGGCAGCGCGCATCTGCTGCTGCATTTCGGTTATATGCCCCTGCTTGATATAGGCGCTCTGCTGATAGTGATATGTACGGTATATGCCGGTCATGACTATTGAAAATATGGCCAAGGCAACCATGAGCTCAACAAGTGAATAGCCCTGTTTATTTTTCACGATGTTACTCCCTGTATCGGTTTGTTAATGAGAGGTGTTTTGTGCGCTAATGGGTGCACCATTCGCTGCCTGTCCATTTTTCAACCCGCGCAGCTCCTGCTGCACTTATTCTGACCCGACGAACCGTTCCGTCCTTGTTCACCAGGCACACTGAGCCGTTCCCCGATGTGCTGACACCGCGCAGGGAAAACGTCAGACGCGCATCCCCTGAATCAAAGGAAACGGCATCAGAGGCATCTGAACCGCCGGTACCGTAGCTCACGCCGTAGCCGTAGTGGCCGGCGAGCGTTCCGGATTCGGGAAACCGGACACCATCAACATAATAGGCCTGCTCACCCTCATCAAACACAATTGATACGCTGGTGCTCCGCTTCACTGCGTCGGATTGTGCCTTGCGCACTTTTGCCACCAGATCGGTCGCCGCCTGTTTCAGCCGGTACTGCGGAAGGCCTGTCACAAAGTTAAAAACCCCCACGAGGCTCAGCACCCCGATCAGGGAAAGAACAACCATCAGCTCTATAAGCGAAAATCCTTGGTGCCGGTTTGCATACATAATGTATTACCTCACATAACAACCGTTTTATCGATCAATTTGCATAATATATGCCATTACTCAGCATATCGGTAAGCAACCGAAATAACTTAATTTAATTAAAACGGTCTACAGTGAAGCGAGAAATAGATCTATAAAATTTTTTAATACTAAATAAATTTTTTTTATATTTATTCATAGGTAATTAGTCTTCGACGGTTTTAAAAAACTCAGGCGGGTTTCGCGCAAGCAGTAAGAGTATAATGAATCTTTTTATGTTTACCTATTGCATACCATTGCTTCAAATGAAGCTTATGGTGCAAATTAGCATCACATTATCACTTTTTAAGGATTTGAGCTATATGATCCAGAAAAAATTCACTTCAGGGAAGTGCACTAATGCGGCTCCATTATGAATGGATACATAACGGTAATTATGCATGAAAGCAGTACAGGGTAAAGCAGAATAATTGTCAAGAGTGTTATCTCAGCGTGCATGATATGCGATATCAGGTAAAGACCTCCCAAAACAGCGGCAAAGCAAAAAACATTTTTTCTCAGCGAAACTATTCTATCCATATAGCGAAAAAAACCGGTTTTGCCTCGAAAAACCGGGGTGGCATCAAAGTACCTCGCGCGCCCAAGCAAAAACCGAACTGAGCTGAACAACAAAAACTGCTGAAGCCCCCATAATATCTGGCTCCGCATACAGTAATCACATACAGCTTCAATAACACTAAGGCGCTCTTCCTTGAACACACGCAGTGCATACAAAAAACTGGCCGCCGCACCGGCACTCAACAAAACCACTTCAAGTATCATTAAAGGAAAAAATTGTGCCCGGTAAAAAAAATCAACGCCAAACGCGGCAAAAAGTATTCCCAGCAACAGCAGGCACACAACATATATCAGAGCAATCCCTCGCGTAAGATACCGTATAATTAGATGGGCCTTTGCATGCCAGGGGATACAGGCTGCAGATAAATACCGTTTTGCAGTCGGGGCAAAAACGCCTTTTTTCATCCAGAAGGACACCGGATTTATAACGAGTTCAGCATCTCCGTGAGTAAATTTCATACTCCGCACTATTTCAGCGTTAAACCCTTCAGGAACCCCTTTACTAAAACGGGACTGCTCCTCTTTATGAATAAGAAATGCCAAAGCCTGTTTACGGGAAAGGCACTCCTTGTGCCCGGCCAGGCGCAGAAGCAGACTTTTTCTTACCCCCCATATATTCGCGCTATCGATAACTTCCCGCAGGGGTTTTTTCATTACATTGGTGATCATATCATCGGTTATGGTATATTTTTTTTGTAAGTTTTGCAGAATGGAGCCTTCCATTTCGATGAGCTCTTCAAAACAAAAAAAGCGATAATTAGCAAATTTGCCATAATACCTTTTCCCGCTTTTTGGATTTATCGTCAGCGCAATTCTCAATGACAGTTCAGTGTCCTCCGACACATAGCTTTCATCAAACCCTCCTGCAGCAATCAGCGCATCGGTACGGACAAAGCCGCTGTGCCCACAAAATCGCGGAAAACCCGAATGGGCATCAAGCGACCCGCTATATTTCCACATAGTTTTCGTTCCAAAAGACACCGCACGAGTAAAATAATTTTTATCTTCATTATTGCTGTACAGCCCCATCTGCAAAAAACCCAGATTTTCATACTCAATAAATTCCGGCATTGCGCGGGTAAATCCGTTGAGCGAGGCAATGGTGTATTTGTCGGCAAAAAAAAGCACATCACCAAGCCAAAGCGCATCCTCGTTGAGCACAGCTGTATCTGAAAAAAGCGGAACCACATTTTCCTGGCCGCCAGTATCACGAGAAGTTACGCATACATGCCGAGCCCTTTTCAGGGCCGCATTTGTATCATGGAAGTATTTATTATAGTGCTCAAAATTTCTTGTCAAATCTATTCCGTGATTTAAATTACCCGCCTTTTTAAAAAGGCCTCTCCGCACAAATGTGCCCCACTCACAGTGCGTGTTATGTCGTGGACGAGCGATAACCGGAATGCGGTATCGCCGATAATACGCCATTCGGGAACAGAATTCTTTTTCTCGCTCAGTAAGTTCCTTGCAGTGCTTTTTGTTTATTTGTTCTTCAAAACCTTTCAGGTCATTGTCTGCAAGCTCCATTAAACCGTCATCACATACAATGATATTGGCTGATTCCCGCCCGGTTGCGGCGCTGTACCGGTCGCGAGCAGCCCGCAAACTATCAAGCGTCATGGAAAGCACCTCCCAGGGCTCGGTATAAAAAGCAGCGATTGCGGTCAGGGATGGCCAGTGCTGCCGGGGGGTATTGGTATGCACCGGCGTTGCAGTATAGTGTTTTGTTTCACGGGAGCATGTTTTGGAGGTTATGTTAAAAGCGGCAAGCAACGCGGCAATAACTCT
Organism: uncultured Thermodesulfobacteriota bacterium; assembly: GCA_964621615.1. Taxonomy (GTDB): domain Bacteria; phylum Desulfobacterota; class WTBG01; order CAIYCZ01; family CAIRTM01; genus CAZUMW01. The sequence continues at coordinate 25,174 of CAZUMW010000012.1, read as the reverse complement.
GGCGACGCGTTCGGGTATTGAAATAAGAAGTATAAGTATACCGATAACTAGGCAGGTTAACTCAAACCACAGCCCTTGCGAGCAAAGAGGCCTTACATACGGTGCTATAATAAACAAAACGGCTGCACCGGTACAACCGGAAACCTTCAAAACCAGATGGTAATACCATCCTGCTTCTGACGCTTTATCGTGTCCCATAATCCATGCCGTCTTTTGTGAGGACGTATCAATATTCACTATAACTTATAGAATCCCGATCTGATATCCATACAAAAACGTATCGGCGTCCATGTAGAAAAGTGTAGCCCAGGCATAAATTATTCAGCATGCAAACTGTTTTGCCCAAATAATATTTTTTATGAACCGCTTTTGCGGATGAGCGAAACAACAATATTGAGGCCTGAGATGCGGTAAAACAGCTCAAATCAGGTCTAGATAAACGCGATACGGAACAAACCGCTGAGGTATGGGGCCAATTAATTAGACCCGGAAAGTTTTTTTGCAGGGTAACGCTGAACCGCTAATGAGGGCGGTACCTGAATTTTTCCTTCATGGTGAAACCCTTTTGTGCATTTCTGCCGTAATGCTGCACATCCAGGGTAACCAGTACGGGAAAATGTTTGTTTTTATACCGGCGCGACACCACGGAAGCCCTGCAGGGAATCGGCAGGTTTTTAAAGGAAAGCGGCTTACCCTCGGGTCCCCGGATCGTCGAGGAACCGGTCACAAGCAGGAAGGTAAGCGGGGGGGAGTTTCTGTCTTTTATAAAGATGCCGTTGGGCGCCTTATCCACCACAACCGCATCCCCGGGCCTGGTAAGGGTGACCGTGTCTAAATCAGCTGCTGCTGCAGCGCTGTATGCTGCAAGCGCAATAATAAAAACCAAGAAGAACAAAAATGTGCTATAGCTTTTTTTTGTTTTTTTCAGCATCATTCATCCTCCTGCCAGAAAAGAAACGGGCCGCTTTTTATGGAAAACGGCGGCGTGAACGGGATTTCCTGGATAAGGCCGGGGCCGCGCTGCACGTAGCCGGTGCCGCCCTCCTCATGTCCCACATGGATACCCATACTTGATATCATTCCCTCGCCCAGCGGTACTGTGTCAAGTATCCGGCTTCCATCCTGACCGACAACACTTTTTCGGTAGGCGGTGCCGGTTTCATAATACAGGGCAAACGCACGGGAATTACCCCCGCAGCCGCAGGGATCGGAATTGGGCGCAAATGTGGGGATCAACAGCAGGCCACCGATAATGGAGGCCTTTTTAAGCATCCGCTCCGACGGCGATCCCGCACCGAGGCAGTCGCCTGTTGCGTCTATCGACCCTGCGCACAGCTCCCGGTACCAGCCGTCATGTGCCGCATCGCGCGCCTCCTGCAGCAGATCGTTAAAGGTATTGCCTGAGCCGCCCAGCCCGTCGACATGGTCCTCAAATACCTCATACTGGCCGGCATCATACAGACGGGCGGAATCGGCAGCACAGGTCTTCCCGAAATCATGATAGCAGTTTGTGCGGTTATCGGCGTCATAATTAAAAAATGGGTCCTTAAAGCCGAACAGATACTGCTGGTCCATGTTTGTCTTGTCATCCCAGCTCATGAACTTTCCGGTTCCCCCGTATACCCAGACATTATCCTTTTTATCGACGCTCAATGTAAAGGGGGCGGTAATCGGCTTCCACTGCGGCTCAAGAATCGCGTGCATATACCAGTTGCTGACGGTGGTGTCATAATCGGTGCTTGCCGAGCTGAACTCGGTGCCGTTTTGCGGTATGGTCAGCTTCTGGATCATTGATTTCCAGCCGCTGTCCTCATAGTTTACCGCATAATAAATGCCGTCCACATTGTAGTTCATGCCCTTGTCAAGGCCGACCGGGGTGTTCAGATAGGAGTTTACACCGGGCGAAGCCGTTATATCTCTGAGCTTTGCACCGGTTGCAAGGTCGATAATATACAGGTGCCCCGACTGGGAGCTTTCACCGTCATAATCGGTAGGGCCCGAGCCCAGTACGAGCATCCACTGCCCTCCTGACCAGCTGCCGCTGCTGTAGGTATTTCCGACGCTCAGCACCCCGGGCTGATTGGTGGTGTAGCCCAGGTGTGAAAACTGCGCAGGATCGAGCTCCCACATGAGCTCGGGATCTCGCGGGTTGGTAATATCGATCGCAAAATACGTTGAGCCGAATATCTGCCCGTTGGCCTGTATTTCGCCGCCGCCCATATTCATACCGCCGATCAGCACCGTGCCCCAGCCGTTGGGGTGCTTATCGCTTTCAGAAAACACCCGGGCATCGACCACCTTCGGGGAAAGATCAACAAAATCGATATGGTCGTTTTTGTCGTAATCGGTGCTTGCGAGCCATTTAAGGTGCGGCAGCAGATTTTTTGGAATGTAGGCCCACATCTCTTCGCCTATGTCGATATTGCCCACAACAGCATCCGGGATATCGGACAGATAGCCGGAGACATCATACACATTGTGAAAGCTCTGATTGTCCGAGTTGTACCAGCCGCCGGTAAAGGCATGCAGCATGCCGTCATTAGCCCCCACATAGACCACGGTTTCCCGACCGCTGTAGGCGCGGTAATACTCAACATAGGACTGGTCGCGATAAATCGAGCCGTAGGCATCCATGGGCTCCTGCACCGTCGCGGGCGTGGAGTTGACAATATCGCCCAGCTTCCAGATATTGCCGTCATCATCGGTGCGGCGCCGCAGCATATAGCTTCCGCTGTAACACGAGGAGCTGTCGGGATCTTCGCCGCGCGTAAAACAGATAAGGTTATTTACCCGGTCATCATATGTCGAGCCCAGATATGACAGATCATCATCGCACTCGCTGTCGTTAACCCCCAGGTACGGGCCGATCAGCGTCGCGTTGTCCCGGGCAAAGCCGGTCAGATGGGAGCTGGCCCCCACAGAGGTAAACACCCTTCTGGTGGCGGCCTCCCGCTGTGCGAGCTTCTCCCCGCCCTTCCACAGCGCATTGATATCTTCCAGCGCTTTTGTGCCGCTCGGAGAGGTTGTCTGGTAGGGGCTGCCCGCATCAGTGTCATAGATTTGCACAACCGGCTCACGCGTTTCATTATCGAGCATGAACTTTATAATGTTGTCATCTGCAAGATCGAGCCGCTTATTCTGATTGGTGTCCTCCCGGATATTGCCGTAGCGGTCCACCCACAGCGACTGGATATAGCCAGCCCAGTCGATCTGGTTAATTGATCCGACAGAGGGGCGATAATAGGCCTGCACGATGCTGCCCTCGCCCTCGCCGCGGGTTGCCAGCACCGACACTGCGCTTGCCGATGATGCGCGGTTTATGATGGCATAAATCGCATCAAGCAGCTCCTGCTCGAGCTGAGCGCCGTCAGGCGCCTCGAAATAGGTATCAGGAGAGTTGTCCATGTCGGCGTCCCACTCCTCGTTGGTGCCGAGATCGGACCAGCCGCCGCCGCGCGGATCTCCCAGCGAATCGGGCTTGTTGTCGCCGTCGATATCCACAAAACCGCCGTTTATGGCCGCATCGTTGAGCAGCAGGCGGGCGTTATCGTCGTTGCCGAAGGCATACACCACATAAAGCAACAAATTCTGCTCCCCGGGGATATCATCCCGCATATCATGTATGCGCGCATAATAGGCAAGATCATCAAGACGGTCGCTGCCGCCGCCGTTGTAATGCCGGTCCGTTTCATGACTATCCTCGTCGGTGTTTGCCGGAGGAAGATCGGTGTTGCTATGGCCGAACTCGTCATCGGTCGGCGCCCCATCAGTCAGATACAGCACATAGCTGCCGGCGCACCATGCATCCTCAACAGTGTAGCCGTCGTATTTGTACGGATCGGTCGATCCTCCCCTGTCTTCTTTAAAAACATCAAAATCGTCATACCATCCGTTGCAGTCGTTAAACAGATGGTGCTCGCTGCAATCCTCCATGAAGTAGCGCATGGCGCAGTAATAGGTTTCCCCAAGAGGGGTCGGGGTTTCGCATTTGACCTCCTCCATGGAATCAACCATTGTTTCGATATCGGTTCCGATGGGATTCTGCACTCCCCCGCCGTCTCCCGAGCGGTAAAACCACATGTTGCCCCATCGTGCCTTGTCGCCAACTTTCTGCAGCACGCCGGACACCTCGTTGTCGCGAAAAAAGGTCGAGCCGGGGGGCTCTTCGCTTTCCTTACGCAAAACCCTTATGGCATATTTGTAGTCGGCGCTGTAAAGGCGGATATTATCATCCTTATGTACCAGCAGATATCCCTTTTCAGGATTCACACCGCCGTCGACGGCATAATAGCGGTATGTGCTTCCATAGGGGGTAAGCGGATCAGGTGATGTGGCCTGAGAGGCATCAAATTCCCGGTACCAGCCGGTCCAGGACTCTTCCGGATCGGTCCCCTCGAGTATGGTCTCCCCGTCGTGGTTACGGGCATCGGCTTTGCCCCCAACCAGCACAAGCCGCAGCACATCCAGCCGCCGCATGCACATCCAGTTGAGCCAGTTGCCGCTCCACTTGCCGTTGGGGTCTGCCTTAAAGTACCCGTCTTCATCCTCTGTAGTGGGATCGCCGACATAGGTATACTGCCGGTCCGGCAAAAAGTAGCCGAAATAGGATTTCGGGCTCCCCGATCCGCTCAGATATTCAATAACCAGCCGGGGGCGGCGGTCCTGTCCATACCCGCCATAGGGCCTATGGGGAAATGCGCGCCGGCAGCCGGATTCGTTTTTAAAAATAAACGTCATCGGATCGCCTTCATTCCATTCTTCATGGCTGGTGATTTCGCTTACGATATCTTTGACATCATGATCGGCATCTGTTTCAGAATTCGTTCTGTACCGGTGATATCCCCACCAGCTTGGCCCGTACCAGGCATCGGTTATCTCCCACTCGACAGAGGTGTCGGTACGCTCCCTGTCTGAAATGTCCTCCTCGGCATTGCTGAACTGCTGTGACGGTGTGCCTTCGGGTTTTTCCCCGTAAATTATTGTTACCGCCTTCGTACCATCGTTTCCGGTGGTTTCAGAGGCGGTAAACTCAATATAGGCATTGGTTATCTCGGCACCCTGCGGCACCTGCACGCCGCTGAACCGCAGCCCGCACCACTTACGGCCAAGCTCTAGATCTATATACGGCACATAGGCATTTTCATCATCGTCCTCCTCGCCGCAGTCAGATTCCTGCTGCACGCGGCAGCTCAGCTCCGTGGGCAGCTTCGGGGCACCGGCACCGGCATAGGGCTCGTCGGTGACTTCGGACATATCATAGGGATAGGGATACGTGCCGTACACACACCAGTTCATACTGCCCGAATTGTCAAGAATCACCATTATATTGGGGGCGATGGCCGTGGTTTGAAAAAGCGGAGGGTGGTTATAGTCCTCAAGCTGCGGGACTGCAGGGGTCCCTGCACGTGCGTATTCATGTCCTGCCGTTGACAGAAAAAACAAAGCGGCGTACACCACCAGAGAAGCGGTTTTCGCTATCTGCCGCATACCGATACCTCCACTTCCGTATAGTATTAAAAGTTAATAGAGCTCATCGGTCGATAACAAGCTTATAGCCGACAATATTTCGCACGCTGCGGCCCGGATTTGCCGGATGAAACCCGTGGCTTTGTATCTCCAGCACCATGCAGCGACCGGTGGAGCCCCTCCCGCCGTAGCCTGCGCCGAATTCAGCACCCTCGCCGCCTGGCGTATAGGCGCCGAGCGGGTCAACGTCGGCAGCGCCCACATGTGCAGAGCGAAACTCTATATCATGCATCTCAGCAGTCGGGCTTCCGGCGCCGAACTGCAGCGGATCAAACGAATCGGTCTGATTGTCCACATTTATCCGCGCATATTTTGCGGAATATTCACTGAGGCGGTCGGGCTTGGGAATCCCCAGCGCCGCCAGAATCCCGCCGCCGTACTTGAACCGTCTTGCCTCTTCATCTTCGGCCATAAAAAAGGGATTCACCGTGGTTATCAGGGTGCTTTCATTGTCGCCGTAATCGGTGAGGGCGACACCCTCCATGCCGCCGACATCGCGGACCACGTGAGAGGCAAGGTGCAGGCCGGTCTGGGCATTGTAATAGGACTGCATGTAGCTGCGCTCATTGCCGGCGATTTCCACTTCGGTGGTCGTCGTCATCATTGAAGCCATGCCGATCATGGTCAGCAGCGCAAGCATAAACATGCTCAGCACCAGCACCAGGCCGCGATCATTATGTGCAACGCCCATAGCCTTTTTCACATCCGGCTTCCTCCGGGAGATATGTGTGCTCATATTAATTCTGATCCCATCCTTCGCGGTTTGTGCGTATCATGCTGAAGTGCAGAACATTGTGTTCGTCATCAAAGGAGCCTGTCTTTGAAATATCAACCTCAACGGTGGCAAGACATTCCTCGGGGGTATTCAGCGTTGCGCGAAACCGGGTGCGGTAGTTCTGATCCATCGCATACTCCGGCGGCTCTATCCAGAGGCCGGACACATCGCCTGAAAACATGGCATCGGAGCGCACTCGCATAAGCGTGTTTTCCATATGCCGCTGCCCCGCACGAACCCGGGAGCTCAGATGGTTTGCAAAGCTGCTCTGCTCTATCGCGTGCGTCTGCATGGCGGCGGCGCTCACCAGCCCGACTGTCAGCACGGTAATTGCTATGATAACTTCTAGAACGGTAAAACCCTGATTGTTCTTGACTGTTTTTTTCATTTTTGACATTCCTTTCATGATATATATTCTATGATATATATATAGCTTTTTTATGTTTTTATGGGCGATCCCGGCCCATATTCGGGCACCATGCCTGAATTATTTCAAAGCGCCGTATAAAATTATCATCGAACGGACCCCACAGGGCGGGCCTGTCCTGCACCAGATCAGGAGTCATCTGCGGGTCGGCCGACGCCGGCACGTAGGTTTCATTATTGTGATAATTGCGCGACCGGTTTGAGGTTCTCAAAAGCAGCGAAATAATGACGCCGCAAATGTTTTCAAAATCACCGACTCCCGGATCAAGCGTCTGATTGCCGTTTGTCAGCACATAACAGAACTCAACTGCCTGCACATGGTCGGCTATCGGCTGCAGCCCGCTGCCGAGAATCGTGCCGCCGGTGTAGGCGATATACTCGCGTCCCAGGCTGCAGTCTTCTCCTGTTTCCTTCCAGCTGCCGCTGGTGTTTATGCCGTCGGATATGCCGTCCCCGTCGTCGTCGTTGTTCAGCGCAAACCGGACAATCTCACCGACATCATCTTCCCCGATGGTATTGTCGAAATTTCCGTCAAAATTTCTGTCTGCTGTAAATACCATTTCATGATTGTCGGTAACGTAGCCCGAGGCACTGATATCACCGAAGCCGAGCTTGACGTCACCGTCAAGCACATTGATGTCGGCATCGCTGGTGACACGGTCATGCTCTTCAAGGTCAAAGCGCGCGGCACCGGCCCACTGTATATCCCGGTTCAGAAAAAAAACAGCGGCGCGCATCTGCTGCTGCAGCTCGGAGACCATATCCTGGCGGACATAGGCGTTCTGCTGAGAGTGATACAGCTGATAAATCGAGGTCATGGCTACCAGAAAAATCGCAAGTGATATCATAAGCTCGATCATAGTAAAGCCGGAACTCTTGCGGTAAGGATGTATATCTGTAAACATTCGCATACTATATATGTCCAAAATATAATGTTGATTTAAAAGTTAAGATAAATGATCTTTTTAAAATTAACTTTAACTTAACTATTGATTTAATTTTACGCCAAAGAAGGTAATTTTTTTTGTTTTTATACGCTTTGCCGGTTCAACCGTACTAATAAAGTACTTAATAAAGTGAAACCGGTCAATATAAAGCTTTCGATTTTTATCAATTTATTTCACTAAAATAGCGTTACGGCGGGATATGAACATTTTCACAGAGGTTCCGGTCCTCTGATATGAGTGTATGCGGTTAACAATAATAAAGGAAATTAATTATATGGTTACATTCATACTGCATTAATACCATTTTTTACCATTCCACCGGCGGTAGCGTATTCTGCCCGCCGTGTTAACCACAATCGCACATGCATCCCCTTCACCATTTGAAAAATAGACCGTGCCGGGGTTGCTCAGACCATGAGGGTTAAAGGACACCCGCTTCGGGTTTCCCTGAAATGTCACCGGGCTTTTGGGGAGGCTGCCCCCTGAGGCAGTCGCTGATCGTGATGCCCTCCCGAACCCGTAGGAAACCCCTCCGCCATAATATTCGGCAAAGTTTTCCGTATTGGGATATGGGGTGCCGTCTACTAGATAGTGATCGCCGTCAAGGTCAAAAACAACCCGCACCATGCGCTCCTGCTTGATGGCTTTCCAGCGCGCTTTGCGCAGATTTGAAGCCAGCTCTGTTGCTGCTCTTTTAATACGGTGCTGCGAAAGGCCGCTCACCAGATTAACCGTGGATATCATTATCATAACGGCAACGATGGACACGACAATCATAAGCCCAATGAGTGAAAATCCTTTACTGTTACAGCGCATATGGTCACAACCTCCGTTAATTTTAATTTTTTATGAGATTTTGCCGTCACACTGAGGTGCATGCCTCAGGCGGCACAGCGGCACTATTTTATTAATTAATAATTTATTTGTCCAAAACTAATTAATTAAATAAAATTAAAGCATTCTATGTTGATTTATTAAACATATAAAAGCACTTATTTATGCTTGTTTGTAAAATTTGTTACCATAAACAATTTACACAAAAAATTCAAGTTTAACCTGCGTTGTTTCGACATTATTAGTATTAAGGAAATAAAAAACGGCAGGATCAGGCAAAACCGTATCTCATAATTGTGGTATGACCGGAAAAGCACAGACACTAAAAGCTGACTTACATCTGCACACCAATGAGTGCCCGCGGGACAGCTCTATACAATACAATGCCAGACAGCTCATAGACACTGCCGCCGGCCACGGCTATGATGTGCTGGCTATTACAAACCATGACATGGTTACCTGGGATACTGATCTGCGGGATTATGCAGCGGACAGGGACATACTGCTGATACCGGGTATAGAGCTCACGGTGAATCATAAACACGTATTGGTATATAACGCTGACGTGCGCAGCGGGCCGCTGGACTCTTTTGAGCAGCTGCGAGGGCTTAAAACACCGGACAGCCTGATGATCGCACCCCACCCTTTTTACCCCGGTTCCCACTCACTGCGCAGCCGGCTGTTTCGCTGGCGAAGCCTTTTCGACGCGGTTGAGCTTTGTCATTTTTACACAAACTGGATCGGATTCAACCGGCGCGCGGTACAGGCGGCATGCATGCTTGACCTGCCCCTGGTCGGCACCTCCGATACACACTGCCTGCAGCAGCTGGGAACCACCCATACGGTTATTTATGCTGAAAAAACGATTTCCGGTGTCATCGAAGCGGTTAAGCAGGGGAATATTGACGTGATGAGCCGGCCGCTGAGCACACCGCATATGCTCAGCATAGCAGGCACCGTTTTCCTGAACCAGCCCGCAAAGCAGGCCGCTGCAGCCTGCCTGTATCTTTTTTCTCTCATGTGGCGATAACCGGATGTAAAAGTACCGTGACGGTTTCGCCTTTTTATTAGAATAAAGACGAAGTCATTATCAGCAATGAAGTGGTTAACGGAGAGCCTGTCTACTTTACAGAAATACCGATTTCAGACAGCAGCGCACCGGATTTGATTCCCGTGCAAAGCCAGGCAATGTCCTTTTGGAGCTCCACAGAGGCATGAGCATTCAACAGGTTCAGAAACTGCACAATACGCCGTGTTTGAATGGTGGATATGCGGATCCGGTCATGGCGAGCGCTTAGGACAGGCAGCATTTCCCGGAGAAGCGCCGCCGCCTGTATTCTCAGCTCCGGCTCTCTGATCAGTACTTCGGCAATTTCTCCGGAGTGAGTATAATAGAGGGTAATGAGTTTTATGCCGGCATCTGAGCAAGCCAATCGCCTGTCCCTGAAGCGGCTGAGGGCGCGGCCGGCATCGGGAATACTGTCGGTGAAAATTATTTCAAAGGCACACCGGCGATCATCGGCTGTCGTGGTGGTGGTCGTTTCCGGTGCGGGCACCTGGATCGTGGATGTGGTCGATGTCTGGTATTCATCATCATATTCTTCCGGCACGCTTGTGGTTGCAACCGGAATCGTTGTTGTCTGCACGCTTGTCGTTCCCCCGGATCCGCCGCCCCCTCCGGATGATCCGCCACCGGTTCCCGGAGAACCGCCGCCCGGCGGAAGGGAAGTCGTAGGCGGAACCGGTTTCTCCCTGCACCGATCATTTTCTTCGTCACAGCCGTAGGAGCATACGGGTATCTGACCGGGCCGGCAGATTCCGTTTATACAGAGACCTTCAGGACCATTGCAATAGAAACCGTCGTCGCACGAACGGTTTCGGCAGTCCGCGTCTGCACAGTCGGTCACCCCGTCCAGGTCATTGTCGATACCGTCACCGCAATCCGACTCCTGACTCCCCCGGCAAAAGCCCCGATAGCAGATGCCGTCGTTTTCGGTTCCCTCCGGCCCTGCACAGGCAATTCCCCTGCAGCTGCTGTCTTCACAATCAGTAAAACCGTTTACATTATTGTCGAGCCCGTCGCTGCAGCAGGTTTCAACCGGCCCCACACAGGTTCCCCGGCGACAAATGGGGCCCTCATCAGTATCCGTGCCCGTACACGGATTCATATCACTAACGGCGCACAGCCTTCCCTGACAGTTGAAATCCGCACAATCGACGTCGCCGTCACCATCGTTGTCCACCCCGTCGTCACAAGCTGCCTCTGCCGCGGCGCGGCACGTGCCTTCCATGCACCGGGCATATGTGCCGGAATCGCCGTCGTCACAAAGCGCCAGCTCACAATCAGGATCTTCACAATCGACCACACCGTCATCGTCATCATCCAGATCATTGTCACAGATTTCTATTGCGGAAATACCTGTAGCAAGCAGCCTTTCACCCGTAGCGTTATCCGTAATATTAACCTGCTCATATCCTTCATGATAGGGAACGATAATCTCAAAATCCGCGCTCCCCGATATCTCCAGGCTGTCGCTGAATTCAATCCGGGGATCCCTGATTTGGAACACCAGAGCGGTTGAATTATCGCCAAGCCGTATTTCGGCGTTGAAGGGTCCCTGCTGCAAACCCAGATCGGGATGGCCTGCAACCCTGTGCGCTTTGATAAGAGAAAGGGTCCCGTTATCGCTCAGGTGGAGGCGGAGCAGCACACCGGGTGACTCGCTTACCGGCCACATTTCAAAGACATACTGGATCTGCCGTGAGCAGGCATAGTCGAAATCCGTTTCCGGGCTCCGTGACTGACCGTGCATAACGCACCACTCGCGATCATACTTCCACATATCGTCCGGACATACGCCGGTCGTGCCTTCATCTATTTCTCTGCATTCGCCGCCCCACCAGCCTTCTGCATCGGCTTCAGACTCGCAATCGCCCCGGGTGTTCCATATGTTGTTGTAGGCCATAAAATCAAGCTCAGCGCTGTGGTAGCTGGTGTCGCCGCAATATTCGTCGATCAGCCCCCAAACGGCGTGGCCGGACTCGTGAATAACAACGCCCTTTTTTCTTCCCGGAGCTTTAAACTTGCTGGGCGGACCAAGGCCGTTTGCACATCCGCCCCCGCTGCCTGCATTGTACAGCAAAGCGGCGGTGTCGCGGTTGGGAACATCGGCATTAAATCCGGAGGGGAGCGTTCCCGAGCAGCCGGCAGCCGATCCGAAGCCGCCGGTATAGATATAAAAATTATACATATCCCGGTAGTCGGCGCGCAGCGGGTATCCGGTCACATGGTCACCCAGGGTCAGGTATCGTGTGCGGATGACATCCTCAACATCTTCCCTGAACTGTACCGTGTCGCCGATATAGCTTTCCATAGCAACAAAAACAATATCGATTACGCCGTCATGGGAGCCGCCCCGCAGCCGGACAGGCTCAACGTTTGCAAGGCCTGCTTCCAGGTCAGGACACAGGACGCCGCAGGTTCCGCCGCAGTCAGGTCCTTCCTCATAGGGGCCCTGCACAAAATCATCACAATCACAGGCATCACCGATCCCGTCGCCGTCAAAGTCGGCCTGAGCAGGATTAGGCTGGAATGGGCAATTATCGCAATCTGCCATATTGCCGTCACCATCGGCATCATCATAGCTGGGAACTGTCGGGTTCGCATCAACCAGATCCGGACAGCCGTCATCATCACGATCCTCGTCGCATGCGTCTCCTATGCCGTCACCGTCGTCATCACGCTGATTGTAGTTCCAGCGATCAGGACAGTTATCGCAGGCATCTCCTATTCCGTCACGATCAAGATCACTCTGATCGGAGTTTTCATAACCAATGCAGTTATCGCAGTCATCGATCGTGCCGTCCCCGTCCCCGTCAACACCTGTTCCGTCTATGTCCGGATTGCGGTCGATAGCATCACGGCATCCGTCGTCATCCCGGTCCCCATCGCACGCATCTCCCTCATCATCTTCATGGGCGTTTGCGTTTTCCTGGCCGGGGTTCCAGTCCTCCGGGCAGTTATCACACCCGTCGCCGATCCCGTCGTGATCAGCATCTCTCTGGCCTTCATTAGGGATCTCCGGACAATTGTCACAGTCATCGCCGTACCCGTCCCGATCGCTGTCCATGTCATTATATATCAGCGGATTGCGGTCATAGGTATTTCGGCACCCATCATCGTCTGCATCCTCATCACACAGATCACCGTCGCCGTCACCGTCGGCATCGGACTGATCAGGGTTCCAGCTGTCAGGGCAGTTGTCACAGGCATCGCCTGCTCCGTCACCGCCTAGGGAATAGTGACTGCCGGCCAGACTTTCTTCAAAGTGCCGGTGGATGATGTGCCCCGGCAGCACGCCCCGAAAAACGGCGACTTCATCTATGCTGCCGGGAATACTCCACTCGTAGGGAGCGCCGCCGATACGCAACGGCCCGCCGAATCGGGAATGGGCAATGTCGAGGTCGGCGATTCCCTCAATCTCAACACCGTTTTTGTAAAACCTGATACCGGTGGCGGGGGAAAAAGAAACTGCCAGATGCTGCCATTCATTAATATCCGCATCAGCAGCATGCTGATGGGTGCAGCCGTCTGCATCGCCTCCGGTGTATATATACCATGCAGGAACACCGCCGCGATCATCATAATATATGCCCCATGCGCAGCGGGCATGATCCGAATGGGTGCCTATGAGGCGGGAAGACATGGTTAGCGCGAGCGGCCTGACCCACAGCTCAATAGTGTAGCCCGGCGACGCGGGGCTCTGGTCAAGAAGAATCGGCGTCTCTACAAACGCTTCATAATAGCCGCTTCCCATATCAAGCCCGTTTCCAACCACCCCGGCAGCACGGCTGACAGGTTCTTCTCTCCAATAATTCAGCCGGGCATCATACACCCCGGCTACAGCATCGGCAGCGGTGCGCCCCTCTTCTTCCTCAAACTGAAAGCAGGCCAGCATGTCCATGGTATCCAGCTGGTCCTCATTGTCCACGGTGGGGCAATTGTCGCAGGCATCGCCCAGAGAATCGGTATCCGAATTTTCCTGATCCGGGTTGCCGGTATACCTGCAGTTGTCACAGGCATTACCCACCCCGTCCGGATGTGGTACACACACCGATATTTCACCCGGCACCGGAGGACCTCCCAGGCAGTCGCCGTCTGCCTGACCGGGGTTGTATACGGACAAGCAATTGTCACAGGCATTACCGCAGTGCGGGTCTTCCGAAAAGGGCAGTGAAAAAGCGGCACAGTCCCCGTCGCTGTCGAACTGAGCATGGTTATTGACTTCGCGGCAGTTATCGCATATGTCTCCCACACCGTCGCTGTCGGCATCCTCCTGCCCCGGATTGGCAAAATCGGGGCAATTATCGCACACATCCCCCACGCCGTCGCCGTCAGCGTCTTCCTGGCTCATGCTGCAGGCCCCGGCAACAGCATCGGGACCGCAATCGCCGTGATCCGTACAGTAGTATCCGATATGACCCGATATGCAGGTCCCCCGATCGGGTCCGTTCGGCACTCCCGGACAGTTGTCGCACTCGTTCCAGACCCCGTCGGGAACCGCAAGGCCGGGCCCGCCGGCACCGAAATAATAATCGTCGTCCTGAGGAGGTATGGAGTTGGGGGTGTCCGGACACCGGTCGCATGCATCGCCGCACAGCGGATCGAACGGCCAGGGGTGCGGGTCGCCGCAATCACCGTCGGTGTCTGTCTGTAAAGGATTCGGAATAGCACGGCAGTTGTCACATACATTGCCCACTCCATCCCCGTCACTGTCGGACTGGTCGGGGTTGGGAAACAGGGGGCAGTTGTCCTCTGTATCATCGCTGCCGTCATTGTCATCGTCTTTATCGCAGGCATCCCCGGCGCCGTCTCCGTCGCTGTCTTCCTGTCCCGGGTTTTCATAACCCGGACAGTTGTCTTCATAATCATAGACCCCGTCACCGTCACTGTCTGTACAGGCCCCCCCTTCATCTGTTTCATTGTCACAGTCATTATCCAGCCCGTCGCACAGCTCAAAGGCACCCGGGTGGATCAGATGATCGCCGTCGTCACAATCCACATCCGCCGCCGCCCCGTCGCCGTCTGCATCTATGCAGTTTGCAGCCCCGCCGCAGTCAACATCGCTGCAGTCGATCCATCCGTCACCGTTGTTGTCGAATCCGTCATTGCAGGTCAGCTCGGCCCCGTGCTCGCACATCTGTCCGGCAGGCCCGGCCGCCGCCCCGTTACATTCGGGATCGGCACAGTCGGACAGCGCGTCGCCGTCATCATCCGTACCGTTATTGCAGATTTCAACAGGACAGTCCCAAGTCACTGTCATGCAGTTGTTATCCTCATTTTCCTCCTCGACAAAGGAGGCATTGTCTGCACACACGGTTATCACGTCCTGAACGCCGCTGCATACCCAGGCATAATCCGGAAAACAGTAATCATCCTCATCACCGGCAAAAAGCTCCTGCTTTATATCGCTGATGAATCCCTGGTCAACTCCGTCGACAAACAGAACCGTATAGGAGCCCTTGGGGGCCATGCCGGATCCGATGTTTTTGACGGTGTAATAAATCCGGCTGTTTTCATAACGGATATCGGTGATTACCAGATCGGGCTTTCCCGTCAGGCAGTCACGGATGAGCGGCAGATTGTCGACGCCGGCCTCCTGAGAGGCAACCTGCCGGGGCTGATCTCCCAGGCAGTCCCCGTCGGCATCGGAACCATCATAGCCGGGCCAGGCATTTCCGCCCAGATACGGCCCGCCCGCTATATTTGTTCCCGGAGTCTTTTCTATATTCCACGTATTATCGGACCCGCTATAGGCATAAACACCCGAGCCAAAGTCATTGTTGTATATGAGATTACCGGTGCAGGGTCCGGCTGTTGATGTCTGCAAATCCAGGTCGTACCCCACGTTTTCACTGAATGTGTTACTGTGAATCGTATTGTTGTCTGCATTCAGCAGCACAAGGGGATTATGAGTATTCGCAACAGTATTTCCTTTGACCGTATTTCCTGAAACCGAATTGAGTTTTATCGCTGCAAGGCCTGAGCCCCCGTATTGAGCGCATTCACGCACTGCATTTCCGGACAGCATGTTGAAGCGGCTTTCCCTGTCGTCCCACTGGCTGCAGTAATTATCGATCAATATTCCCGAACCCCACCTGTTCTCGCTGATATCGTTTCCATAAATATAATTTCCGCTGCTGCAGCGCAGATATACAGCATGGGATTCATTCCGGTGAAAAGTGTTGGACAGGAGGGAGTTATTGTCCGACTCATACAGGTGAAAGGCCGACCAGAAACCTTCGTTTCCGGAAATGTAGTTATTTTTGATCGTACAGTAATGTGCTTTAAAAATAAAAACCGCTTCCTTTTCCCCGGTATTATCTATAGTGAAACCGTCCACCGTTACCCGCTCTGCCTGGATATAAAACCCGCGGTTGTCGCCTCCGGCATTCAGGACACAGTTTACATACCCGTTTTCCGACCTGACGGCTATATGTGCAGTTGAAACCGTTATACTTTCGGTGTACGTACCGTCACGAACCAGCACGGTGTCTCCCGGCTGCGCGGCATCAACAGCTGCCTGGATGGATGCGTACCCGTCCGGAACATTCAAAACAGCACAATCGGCTTTTAACGGCAGTAAAAAACACAATAGGATTACAAGGAAGCTTGTGACCTGTTTCATGCGGTACTCCCCCGTATATCAATAAAAAAACCGGATGGCAGGTATCGGGCTGCGCAATCCGGCTCCTTTAGACTCCGCACACAATACCGGTGAATGGATTTCACGGAGTCCTCCTGAACATATACATTTTTATGGTTTTATTCGTTAATAAAAATATTAATTTATTTTAACATGGTTAAATTATACTTTTTATATATTTTTGCGTCAATTAAAAATGAATGAAAAAACGGTTTCTGTAATAGATATGGTCGCAATCATTTGTCTTAAATAATAAGTTCACATCATATGTCAAATATACTAAAATTCCTGAAAACATGCACCCGTATACAGCATAGCCGACAGATACAGAACCCTTTCCGGCACCGCTTCCCATGGCAGATATAATCGAATTTAACATAAAAATAAGGCTCACCCGCATCTTCGCAAAAATTGTCCGCACAATCGACCGCAAAGATTTTTTATTATATGCGGGGCTGGTGGGCATTATCATCCTTGCGCTTACACTGCGCCTCACCTGTTTTATCGGCTTTGCCGGGGGCGATCCTCAGGATGACGGGATTTATATCAGCATCGCAGCAAAAATTCTCAATGAAGGGCTCTATGACCATAGCGTTCAGAAGGAAATGGTGCTCAGCCATGAAATGGTGAACCCATCCCACATATTTCCCTCCCGGATATTATTCAACTACGTGACCGCTCTGAGCATGTATCTTTTCGGCGTTCACGATTACGCTGCCGCGCTGTTTCCTCTGCTGTGCTCTCTTGCCGGTATTTTATTGGTGTATGCTATCGGCGCCGCCTTCGGCAGCAAAAAAGCGGGACTGCTCGGTGCGCTCTGCCTTTCGCTGCTCCCCCTTGACATCATATATGCTACCCGCATTACCCCTGACGTCCCGGTCTGCTTTTTCATCATTTTTAGCGTGTTCTGCTTTCTGCGGGGCATGCAGCGCAGCAGCAGCATCTGGCTGTTTGCAGCGGGTATCGCAGCGGGCCTGGGGTATCTGGTCAAATCGACCGCGATTACGGCAATCCTGGTCATAGCGCTGCTTAGTGCAGCTGTCTGGATTAAAGAGCGCCGTCTGCCCAAAAAGGTCTTTCTTGTTTTTGCCGGGCTGATTGCAATTTACATGATTGAATGCCTCTATTACAAGCTGACGACCGATATGTTTTTTTTGCGCACAGCGCTTATCTCAAAAGTATACAAAATAAAATATGCGCAGGAGTGGACATCATTTACCGACCGGATCGATTTCGGGTGGGCTGTTTTAAAATATCCTGCAGATACGCTTTTTCTGCATACCAGGATGCTGCTTACCATGCATCGTCACAGCCCGGATCTGCACTATTTCGGGCTGTACTACCTTCCGGTCTTTATCGCTTTTGTCTGGAATCTCATTCGCTGCACACCAAAGCGCCTGCTGGTTATTGTGTGGTTTGTTGTCCTGTATCTTTTTGTGGAGTGCGGGCCGCTTGAAATGTCCTTTAATACCTGGCCGTGGATCACCTACGGGCTTATTGAAAAACAGCCGCGGTATCTGACCGTGCTGTCGGGACCGGCGGCGCTGCTGCTCGGCTTTTTTCTGTGCGATCTTTCACGCCGCACGCGGAGCCGAACAGTACTTGCCGCTCTCACCGTGATAGTGCTGGCGGCAAACGCCCACCACTGCACCCGAACGTCATACAGCTTTATTCACAGCCATACAAATGAGCTGAAAAAAGCAGCCGCCTTTCTTACAGCGCTTCCGCCAAAGCCTGCTTATGTAGACTGGCTGGGCATGCACCAGCTGTATTATTATTCCGCCCTGCAGCTGAACTCTCTTAAAAATATAGACGAGCTGGCAGCACATCCCCGCGGCAGGCGCTTTTCAGACAGCTATGCTGTTCTGGGAGGGGCGCGCGGAATCGGCGTTGTGGCGGAAGCCTTTGAACAAAAATACCGGCACCTGCTTAGTGATACACCCAAAAGCTGGATACCGGTAAAATCATTCCCCGGAGCGCAGGATGTGTTTCGAAGCAGAAGCCTCACTGTCTACTACATACCCTGATTCAGCGGAGGCCCGCCGCTGGCGGACGATCAGATTCACCGGGTCTGCCGCCGGACTGACGCTGATCTGTTCGCTCGCCCTGCTGATCCGGCTTGTGTTTTCTGTCGGGCTCGGTTTTGCCGACGACCTCACTTACGCCTCGATTGCAAAACACATCCTCCACAGCGGGCATCCCAATCCGATTTCCGTCTTTGACGCCCGCCTGTTCTTTGTGTATGCGCAATCATTTTTCGCCTGTCTGTTCGGGCTTAATGAGCACTCGCTCATCCTTTTTCCCCTGCTGTGCTCGCTTGCTGAGATAGTGCTTATCTATAAGCTGGGCGAGCTTCTTTTCCATCAAAAGGCGGGGCTCATTGCCGCCGGCATGCTTGCCTGCTACCCGCTTAATATAATCTACAGCACACGGATCATGCCCGACATCCCGCTGGCATTTTTCCTGGGTCTGTCCATATATTTTTTTATGCGCGGGCACCGTGCAGAGAAAAACGAATACTTCATTTGTGCCGGTATCTGCCTTGGCCTGGCCTGGCTCATTAAAGCGGTCGCCGCTGTGCAGCTTGTACCGCTTGCCGGTTTTTGTGCCGGCTGGTCCATTATGAAGAAACGGGTCAACCGCGGTCATGCTCTGTTTTTCGCTTCCTTTTTTCTCGTGCTGCTTCTTGAGGGATGTTATTATCTGCCTATAAGCGGCGATTTTTTAACCCGCTTTGACATTATTTCTCAAACCTATACCAAAACCGCATACCAGGGCGACCGCCTGATCGACATCATTACGTATTATCCAGCGCTGGTCTTTTTACGGCACCATTCTCATTTTACCTACTTGTTCGGTTTATTCTTTTATGCGGCCGGCGCAGCAGCAATCTGTAAAATCGGGCTCTGTTTCAGGTATGGACATCATATTACATCTTTTTTCTCCCGTGATGCTTTCGCCGGATTCCGGAATAAAAAAGCAGCGGCTGTCACCGTGCTGCTTTCCTGGTGTATTTTCTGGATTGTGTATCTGCAGGTCGGCTCAATGAGCATAACCGAATACAGAATCATTGAAAAACACGAGCGCTTTCTGAGCATTATTACAATTCCCCTGTTTCTGCTGCTTTCGTCATGGCTGTCCCGGTATAAAACATCTGTTCAGCGATATGCAAAATCAGTCATGCTTGTTATGCTGATTTTTTCCTCATTTTACTTTACAGCAATAAGCTGGAAATTTCACAGCTCGGAAATTCATCAAATAAGAACGATTAAAGAGCATCTCGACGATCGTTCGTTTTTACGCGCGTATGCTGATGCGGGCACTATATACAAACTGGAATTTCTCTACGGCTTTAAAAGAAACGAAGATCTGCACGAGCTTAATCATCTGGACAGCGTGGACGCCATACCGGACAGCTCACATGTAATCATTTACGGACGGTTTTTCAGAGATGTAAAACAGCCGATAAAAAAACAGCTCGGCAATGTCGGTCAATTATGGAAAAACGGGTGGACGCTCGACAAAATAGCTCACGGCTATACCATTAAAAATTTCAATCAAACCGATCCGCTGATATTTCACATCCCCATTAATAAATAAAAAAAACAGAAAAAAATAATGAAAATACAATATATTAATGGAGGCTTTCCGGGGAAATCGGCCCTTTCTTCTTTATTGCGTTGCCACAGGGAACATGATACACTGTGGCTACCTATTACTCCCGAACAAATCATTAGTCTATAACACCAAGGTGCCGGGTTACGGTCTGACCGGGCAGCTATGTATCGCTTAATGTATATAAAGGCAGGCTCAAGCAATTGCAAAACGCAGGTCATTATCACGGCCTAACCCATGCAACAGCTGTAAAACAGGGGGCTTACAGAAAGATGGCACTCAATAAAAATACTTTTTTTGTTTATTTTGCTTCACTGCTTTCATTGTGTTTTTTTGTGGTTTCATCTCAAGCAGCGACGCTGGAAGTAAAAAAAGACGGTTGCGGAGGAGGAGCATACTGCCGGATTCAGGAAGCCGTGAATTTCGCTTCTCCAGGCGATACGATAAAAATATATCCTGCTACCAGCACCTCGAAATATTTCGAAGCTATTACGTTAAGTAAACGTCTTTCTCTAATCGGGGTTAAATCAGACGGCAACAACGCCTGGACCGAAAGCAGTGCGGGTGCTATAAACGGGCCGGTACTCAGTATAACAAATACTGCGGATTTTAAATACCAGCCTATCATTACCATTGGTACCGATACCGCGACCCCGGCTGCAGTGGAACTAAAAGGCCTTTCCCTGAATTCGGTTGGATATCCCATCACCTGCACCGCTATTACCAGCACCAGTTATGTATCGATCACATATTGTGATTTTACAATGGGAGTCACCGGCACAAGCGATACAACATCTGACAGCGCCATCGCCGTATACGACGGATATGGCGCGGAGCATATTACGGTTTCGTTTTGTACATTCACCGGGCAATCAACCCGGACAACAAACTGGTTCACTACCGAAGCGGGCAGTTATGTAACCAATACGTATTTAACAAACAACCAGATCACAAAAACATCCTCACACCTTAACCTCGGCGGCAATATTTCACACATCAAGTATGATCGCAATACATTTAATGACACCTCAAACGCCGACGGTTATATACGGCTTTCAGAACCAAGCACCACCACAGGGAAACTCAGCTACATAACAGTCACCAACAACACCTTCAGCAACGGTTCGGCATCAAACCAGTATGCCGTGTCCGTTAACTCCACTATCGAACAGACAGACATACAGGACGGAGACTGGAAAACGCATTTACATATACAGGACAACAAGCTGCTTCAGTCAGCATCTACCACCCCACTTGTCGGCTTTACGAGCGCTACCTATTCCACTCTTACCCCGACTTACTATATTGATGCCCGGTATAATTATTGGAACAGCACATCAGGACCATCGAGCAGCAAAGTATCCTCAAAGGTGGATTACACACCATGGTATGCAGAAAATTTCACGTTCGGCACAGCTCCGGATCAATGGGGTACTAATGACAGTATTCAGGAGTTAATAGACAACACCAATGTGAGCAACAACGACACCATATATGTTGTCAGCAGCGGAAGCACGATTGCAGAGTCCGTAACCATTACAAAAAATCTTCATATTGTCGGCAAAGAAAGCGATGGCAGCAATGGGTGGACAGCAGGCACTGCCGGAGCAGCGTCAGGCGCGCCGACCATCGGCATAACTGATATATCCTATGACAGTCCGCTCATTATTTTCACCCAGAATGACAGCTCCATAAAGGGATTTAATATAACAACGCCCACAACCAGCTCAGGCGCAGCACCGATATCGTGCACCACTTTTTCCGGAACATTACAAAATGTAAGCGTGACGTACTGCAGCTATACGCTGCATGATGATGCTAAGGGAATCGCCATAAATAATGGGAACAGCGTAAACGGTCTTTCGGTTACTTACTGCTCCTTTACCGGGGATGCAGCACCAAGCGACGACCAAGCCGCAGAATGGTTTTTTGTCGGAGATGATGGGAGCGGCGGAGCGGTTAACGGTGTGGATCTATCCCGTAACACCATAATTTCGGCAATGGCTCGGCTACAACTAAATAACACAATAAAAAATATTCATTTCTCAAATAATACATTCAGCAATAGCTGGTCAGATGTAGTGCCCTACTATGGTTACGTTTATATAGAGGAACCCGACGATAATGTGGAAAATATAATTCAGGGCATCACCTTAACCCACAACACTTTTAATAATGGAAGCTTAGCAAACGAATTCACGTTCCTTATCAGCAGTGACGTTGAGGAAAATGATGTCGGCAACTGGGCAGAAAATATGGCGTTACATTTCAACAACTTTTTAATGAATGATGTTGCTGGTGTAGATGATCCCATTGTTGGCTTCGAAGATGATGCAGTTTCTTTTGCAACGTCAATATCCGCTACACGCAACTGGTGGAACTCCTCAACCGGTCCACGATCGCATGCAGACGGCGGGTCAAGCGACACGGTACCCGACGTATCCTCTCAGGTTACCTGCACGTCCTGGGTCCATGCAAGCTACAACGCAAGCCAGGAGAAAGCGATCGACGGCGGAACGTATGCGTTCATACCGGCGAACACAACCCGGCAGATTACCAGCACCGGCTCAGACACCACAGCCGATTTAAGCCTTCATGTAAAAACCGGAAGCTCCGGTGGAGCAACATTCATTCCCACAAAATATTTGAGAAACCCAACACAAACCAGCTCGAGCGCCCTGTTCTTTTATGATCTCGGCATCAAATCAGGCCTGCCCAATATTGAAAGAATAACCGCGACCTTTTATTACACCGGATCTGACCCCGCTGTCTCAACAAGACCCGCACAATGGTACAACGGCAGTACCTGGGGAACATGTTCCCACCAAACGCTTAACACAGGATCGAATGCCGTTATTGTGGAAATTACCGGGACAACACAATACCAGGTCACCCCGACGCTTGCCGACCTGACAACCATTCATGATCTGACGCAAACTTTCTTTGCCTTAAACTATACCACCTCGTCAAGCTCAAGCACATCCTCATCATCCACCACCACCTCCACCAGCGGGGCAAGCGGAAGCACCTCCTCCTCAAGTTCCACCACATCCACCGGCGGCGGAAGCGGCTCAACGACCTCATCATCATCAACGACCACAACGACCGCTCCGTCCGGAAGCACCACAACAACAACGGCCGGCAATCCTCGGCTGAGCATTTCCCCTGATCCGCTGTCATTTGCCGATAATGAAACGGCAAAAATGCTGTCTATTGCAAACACCGGCACCGGCACCCTTACCTACACCGTTCTTGACAATGAAACGGAATATGGCGACAACGCAAGCGGATGGATTTTTGCCGCTACTCCGGAAACCGGTTCAGTGCAGACTCTGGCGGATGCGGTTACGATAACCGTCAGCAGGCGGGGCATAGCTGCAGGCAGCTACAGTGCCGTATTGCCGGTAACCTCAAATGCAGGATCCCTGAATGTCGACATTGCCATGGATGTTGCCGCTCCCGCGCTGCCGGCTCTGGCAATAATCCCCAGAGTTGTCTTTTTCACCGATGCCGCAGACAACCGGACCATTACCATCAGAAACATTCTGACCGGGGCCCTCACCTGGCAATTCGATGAACCCCGCTATTTCAGGGGCGACGGGTGGCTGAGCATCAGCCGGACGGTTGGATACACTGAAAGGGAAAAAGATAGCGTTGTACTGTCTGTTGACCGGACCAATCTGGCACCGGGCCTTTACACAGCCGCGCTTCCTCTGCGCTCAAACGCCGGCACAAAAAACATCACCGTTATCATGATCAACAAAGAAGGCCCTGAGCTTGGAGTAACGCCCGCTATTACAATTTTCACCGGAGACACCACACAGAAAACCTTCAATGTGGTAAACGAGGCAACCGGCACCCTTACCTGGGAAATCGGGGATCCGCAATATTCGGGTCCGGGAGGATGGATTACCGCCATTTCACCCGCTGCCGGCAGCGTTTCCGAAAACGAGCAGGAAATCGTAACGCTGATGGTATCCCGTGAGGACCTCGGGGCAGGCATTTACCGGGCGAAGCTCCCGGTTGAGGCCGGAACCGGTGAGACTAAAAATGTGCACGTTTTTCTGGTGGTGCCGTTTTTTTAGGGATGCGCTTCCCCGTAAAAAATAATGAGGCTACCCAACAGAAGGGGTTTGCCATTAAATGGCAAACCCTTTCTGTTATCCTTCCTGCTGGAGCCACTCGGCCGCAGCGTCAATCGAATAAAACACACCTGTTTCACCGTGAATGGCCTCTCCGCCCAAAAGCTCATACATTCTCGAAATACCGAACCCGATACGGCTATTGACCACAAACGCACATCGGCCGCGCCCCAGTTTATTGGTGTATCTTTCGACAATATCTTTTATTGCATGCATGTCATCTGCGTTTAAGGATTCCATGTTCAGCTTCCGATGATCAACAAGCTGCCTGGTGCCGGTCTTCCACTTCGGCGCATCAACGAGCTTTTTCAACAAATCATCGAAATCCTGCACCGCCGCGTTACCCCCGGTCTGAATGAGAACATATTCGGGCATGTGGTCAAAGCTGATAGTAAATTTCATAATGTGCTTTTAGCAATCACACCGCCTCCGAAGGGAGCTGACACCGCTGTGTTTCTGTTCGAAGGTGTGCCGTTTTTTTTCGGTTTTCGGATACAGCGCAGAAGCCGGAGCTCTGCACAGCATAGTGATATTCATATATTACAAACATACCGCTGTTCAGGTCAAGCATGATCAAACTACTAAAAAATTTTACCGTATTTTCCAGTCGGCTATTTTGTTGTCCATCTCAAAGGGCTGCCCATGGCATGGCTGAACAGCCTTGAGTCGGACGGAATCTCATGGCAGGACATGGTCCGGATCAAGCGCTTCACTGTGACGCTGGCAGGCTATACAAACCTCACCTGCTATGCTAAGCGGGAGGCAGATCCGGCGATCAGTGACTCAACCGCTAAGGTACAGAACTTCTGCGACATAATAATGCAGGTCAAAAATAATATAGAAGGACACCTCCGAGGGCCGGGCCTGTGCAGCCGCAGCTCTGCTTATCGAAATTGTAGATGTGTTGATCATCAAGGGGTAATTCTCTGCCCAGAAGCAAGCGATCGATTACGCGATCGGGGAGCTGAAGGACTATGCAGCACAAAAGCTTACCGTTGATCTGCATGCGCACGTCATAACCTGCGGTAAATCCGCAGGCTTGATTAATGAGCCGCTCTAAGCCGCTGCAAATACACATAACTCAAAACAGTTGACAAACCGGGGCATTCTGCCCGTACTGTCATCACCGCCCCGACTGCGTGGTATTATAACATCGTTACAAAAATCCCTCCCGGCCTCCCTTTCGAAAGGGAGGAGACTACC
>CAZUMW010000011.1:0-109638 GCA_964621615.1 uncultured Thermodesulfobacteriota bacterium | reverse complement strand
TCTCTAACCGGTTGAGGCCCTACTGAGAAAAGTGCGAAAGATTCTTGACACTACCAAGTACAGCCCCTCACTTCCGAAGGCAAGCTGTTTACCATTTTCATCACTGTCGGGGGCGTCGGTGCTGCGCTGTATGTTGCTACCAGGATTATAGAGTTCATTGTTGAAGGTGAAATCCTGGGATACAGGAGGAAAATAAAAATGGAACGAAAAATCCAGGAAATGAAAAGCCATTATATTATTTGCGGCTTCGGAAGAACAGGCCATCAGGTTGCTGATGAATTCGAGGCTGCCGATGTTCCCTATGTTGTTATTGATAAAAAAAGCGGAACAGAGGAAGAGCTCGAACCCAAAGGCATTCCCTATATAATCGGCGACATTACCTCAGATGAACGATTGAAAGAGGCCGGCATCAAAACGGCAAAAGGCATAATATCAGCTGCCGACTCCAATGTTGACAACGTATACGTCACCCTGTCCGCGCGCGCACTTAACCCCAATCTTTATATTGTGGCCAGAGCAAGTGATATGGAGGCTGAAAAAAAACTGAAAATGGCCGGGGCAAACCGTGTAATTTCGCCGTATTTTATTTCAGGGAAACGCATGGCCGCATGGGCTACCAAACCGGTTACCAGCGATTTCCTGGACATGGTCATGCACGGCGGAAGCCTTGAGTTCAGCCTGAGTGAAATCAGTGTTTCAGACAGCTGCCCGCTGATTGGAAAAAGCATCGCAGACGCAGACATCCGTCAAAAGTCCGGTTCGCTTGTGCTTGCCATCCGCAAAAAAGATAATTCATTTAATCTGCAGCCGACAGCCTCGACCGTTATCGATCAGGGTGATATTCTTGTTGTTATCGGCACCCAGGAACAGATAAATCTTCTTGAAAAAATGGTTCATTAACCGGGTATTATTATAACTAATTATGTACCGTGTATTTATTGCGACACTATTCATACATGCATTTTTAAATAGTGTGTTCATTGCTCCGATTGCTGCGATGTCTGCTCAGCATGGCGCTCAGACGTCTGTGCAACAGAAAACAGACCGGACATATACAATTACATTCTTCAGCTTAAAGCCCGGGAGTTCACTGGGCACGTGCAGCTTGTCAATGCAGGATAACGGCACATGTGTTTTTTCTGTTCAGGACCAGCAGATAGACAATGCATCAGGAACATTTACTGCAAGCAGAAGCAGCTTTGCCGCCGACGTTTCATTCACAGTGAATACCCCTCAAAGGGATGTCACCTACCGGTATGAACTTACGCTGAACGGGTGGCGGCTATTTGAAATTACCGTTATTGGACATGCCAGCCTTGAGCAACATCGCAGCAATACATTAATACAGACCATACCGCTTCTTTTTTACGGCAGCCCTGAAAAACAAACGCCTGCATCACGTGAAAAATGACATGAAATACCGAAATACCAAGCCGTATATTGTAGGAATTGGCGGCGGAACCGGTTCAGGTAAAACGACCCTTTCCCAGACCATTTACCGCGCTCTCGGCAGTCAGTTTGTCTCAATCATCGATGCCGATGCCTATTACTATGATCTTTCCCACCTCCCAATAGAAAACAGGCACTTAGTGAATTTTGATCATCCTGATGCGCTTGACGTGCCCCTTTTATCTGAGCATATCAGCTCTCTCGCGCATGGGCACAGCATAAAAAAACAGCGCTACTGCTTTACCAGGCACATTCGATTGCCGGAATATGAAACAATACATCCACGCTCAATAATACTTGTAGAGGGCATTCATGTTTTATCCATTGAACGTATTTATGCATTGTGCAAAATAACAATTTATATTGATGAGCAGGATGATCTCAGGCTGATACGAAGAATTCACAGAGATGTTAAAGAAAGAGGAAGATCAATTGATCTTATTTACCGTCAATACAGAAATCACGTAAAGCCCATGCACGAGGCCTTTGTCGAACCCTCAAAGACAAAGGCCGACATTGTTATTCCCAACAGCAAAGACTGCGATGAAATAATCAGCTATCTGCGCGAACGTACCAGCGGTGTTGACGCAGAAAAAAGCTCTGTAAAACGAGCTGCCGGCCGGCCATAAAGAGCGCCAGGCCGGCTGAATGTTAACCTTCTTTTCTGCCCTCAGAGCACAGCAGCTCCTCAGCTTTATTGATGTCCTCCTCCGCACCCTTCCTCACTGCCGGCTTGTCCCAGCTTCTGAAGGAAACATGAACATGACCGGGATCTTCGACCATGGTCGACGCCACTATGTGAATGGCAAGCGGTTTTCCATTATACCGTTTGACTGCATGATAATATATATTGAAAAAAGTTGATTTCTGTTCCTGAAGGTCTAAGGCATTCTGATTTGCCCATTGTTTAATAAGAGGAATAGCTTCCTCAAGAGACCCCTTAATTCTGAAACGAATGAAATAAATTTTAGCTGTACTATGATGCTCTGTATATGATTTTGGCGTGTATTTATTTTTATGAAGATCTTTCTTGTTCGCAGGCTGCAGGGAGTCCCAATACCATCTGAGGTGACTGACATCTTTGCGTGGTGGAAGTTCAAGTATTTTTTCCCGAATCTCATTAGCAAATATTTCAACACGCTCGGGGACAAGCGATTCCCATATTTCAAGCCCTTCCCACGGCGAGCTTTCTTTTGCCAGCTTGCCGACAAGCCACACCTGAAAGCTGTCAATTCTATTAAGCTTAGGGAGGCATTCACGGCCGCCGAAACCGCCGATTGCCACCGGCGATATATCAGGATACGTGTATACAAGATCCATAATATAATTTCGTCCGGCGATTAAATGAGCCTTTTGTCCCGGGGCTTTGAGAACCATTGTCTCATCCGTATCCCCGCATGTAAGATAATATGCGACCTGCTTTTCTTTTAAAACCTGATAATGCTCCTTTATAAAAGCATATACTCGCTTTGAAGCTTTCTCCCAGCGGGTATAGCTCCCTATAATAACATAGTCATAAGGCTCAACTGTCAGCAGCTGGTCGATATGCTTTACCTCAACATGCTGATCATCTCCGATAAGCGCTTTGAGCCAGTAAGCAACTTCATTAGTTGAAGAATATATTGAGTCGTAAACGATAAGCCCCTTTTTATCCATCGAAACCTCCAAAAATATGATAATTAATATTATTTACTCAAGCCCGAACATCACTGAACGGACATACTCCCGCTGTCCATCTTCACCAAGCATTTTTTTAAAGACTTCAACAGCAGGGCCTCCTTCAGATAAAAGCGTATCAACATAGCGCTCAAGGCCCTGTTTCATCCTTGCGCTCATATCGCCTGAAAGCGGTTCGGCATTTTGGGCCATTGCAACATAATTTTCAAGATACGACTTATATATATCGAACAGGACCGCATCGTCGCTTTTTTTAGCCTTTATGTGAATGCTGAAATCTGTTAAAAACCGTTCATACCAGTCCCGTGTGGCCGATTGCTCAAACTGCTTCACTTTCGGCGTCCATTCACGCATCTGATCATAATATTTGTTTTTATTATCATCGCCTATACGTTCAGGGTCTATAATCTCAATAATAAAAACGCGGCTGGAACCCATAAAAATAATATCAACGGACAGAACCGGTACGTTGTAGTCAAAATCAGGCCTGATCATCAGCGTAAACATTTTACCAAAAAAGAACATCGTTGCATCAAGCGAGTTAACGCGTGCAAGCCGGTCTCCGGAGAGGCTTTCGCGAACAGAAATTTTAAACAGTTTTAAAAATCTCAATGGATGCAGCTTTCTGAACTCTTTTTTAACTGTATACGGCTTAAGCTCGAAATTATTTTTAAGAACAGAGTCGGTATACTCTGCATATTGATTATACATCTTATCCCCCTGTTTTTTTTCAGATATTACAATTGGCATAGCAACGGCTGCAGCAACGATCACAGCAGCCAGAATGCCGATTGCACAGTATTTAAGTATTTTTCCCATCGAGTAGCCCTTAGCCTTTGAATAAAATATTTTATTCTTTCAATATGCTTTCGCCGGGAGAAATTATAGCCTTCGCCTTCTTCATATCATCCAAAACTCCGACCCTCTTTGCTTGCTCCTCATAGCATCGAAAAGAGAAATGTATATACCCGGGGTCTTCGGGCAAAGTTGATGCCACTACATGTAATGTGTGTTCCTGCCCGTCATATGTTTTTAGTGCATGATAATACACATTGTAGGATGTTTTAACCTGCTCTTTGAGCGTTACGCCGGTTTCCCTTGACCATGTGTTCAGCGCTTCGATGCCGTCCTGCAAACCGCCTTTCTTCTTTAAACGGACAAAAAGGATGTCATCTTTATCCTGCCATTCAAAAAACGGCTTCGGCTTGAATTTCTTTTTTGTCGGATCACCAATTTTAGCCGGCTGTGCAGACTGCCAGTACCCTCGAAACTGTTCAACGTTTTCACGCGGCTCAAGGCCGAGAACTTTAACTCGAATATCATTTGCAAACACCTCAACGCGTTCAGGGACAAGCGATTCCCATATATCAAGTCCCTCCCATGCAGCGCCCTCTTTTGCCAATTTTCCGACGACCCATATCCAGAATGTGTCCTTAAGGCCCATGGTCGGCATCACCTGACGGCCGCCGAATCCTCCTATGACTACCGGTTTTATATCCGAATATGTATTTATTATATCCATAAGATAATTTCTGCCGGCAATAAGATGCGCTTCCTGTCCGGGAGCATTGAGAACCATGGTTTCATCGGTATCTCCGCAGTTGAGATAATAGCACACCTGCTTCTCGGCAAGCTGGTCCTTGAACTTTTCAACAAATTCATAAATTTCATCATGAGGTTTTTCCCATCGGGTAACGCTGCCGATTATGACATAATCATACGGCTTTACGCTGATAACCTGCGGAAGAGATTTGACATCAAGCTGATGCTCATGTCCAATAATTGCTTTAATCCAATATGCGGTTTCAATTGTAGAGCCGTATATAGAATAATATACAAGAAGACCCTTTTTTTCCTTTGCAGAAACAGCGCCCGGCAGCAACAGAAGCACAATGATTAAAAGCATAATCCCTCTGTTAATTAGAGATTTCATACCGTTCCTCCCGTAATGTAAAAAATTGGTTGTTAACTGACCAATACGTAAAAAGCTATATTCATAGAACACCTGCACTAAACAGAGTGTTTTTTACAGAATTAGCCGGGTGGTAAGCATACAATCGAGATAATTAACACGGTGGGGTGGATTAAACGTATGAATATGCCAAAGAGGGATTGTTATGTGTGCGGACTGCTCATTGAAGGCTGCAGGTGACCAGCAGCTATCTGGTGCTGTGTCACATTTTTCAGCAACTTTTATAGGGCACTGACAAAAGTAAATATTAAAATCCGGGTTCAGGTGATGCACATTAAGCGGAGGGCTTATCAGCACACCTGACATATAATAAATAAAACAAAGATACAGAAGAAATGAAACTAATTTTCGATCCGGCATTATGGACAGTTGCCCCGGGAATTGTTTATAATCGATGTATCTAAATACCAAATTTCAAAAAATTTGTCAAAAATATCAATTGCATGTATTTAATATGAACAGCATGTACCCATCAGAGCCGATACGCTGCTATTCATTTGTCAGCGATCAAGCATTGCAACGCATCGACAAGGCAATTTCCGCCCGATTCCCTGACATCAGCAGAGGGTTCGCCCGTAATCTCATCAGCATCGGCGGCGTTTGGATTAATAAAAAAAGAATTCATGTCGCCTCCAAAAAGCTGAGCCCTGGAGATCGTGTTGATATATACATAGGAAAGCACGGCACAAAACGCTATTACGAGATTGCCCCTGAAAACATACTGTACGAAGACCCCTGGATTATCTGTTACCGGAAGGAGCCGTGGATCCCGACACAGGGTCTTGTGTGCGACGACTATAACAATCTTTTTTCGGCTTTGAAGCGCTTTATAACCTCACGCGATGAAAATGATGCCTACCTTGGTATGCACCACCGCCTCGATATGGAAACATCCGGCGTTGTCCTGTTTACAAAATCCAAAAAGATAAACCGTGACATTCATTATCAATTTAAAAACGCTCGCATACAAAAAACATACAACGCACTGATCGAGGGCATTCCCGATTTTGTTTCCCTGACATTAACCACCTATATAGCACGGAGAAACAGCTCTTATGTCTGCACCGCCCATGGTCCGGGTAAAATTGCAATCACCGATTTTACTGTACGAAAATCTTTGAGCTATTATTCTCTTATAGAAGCAAAACCTCACACGGGGCGCACGCATCAGCTTCGCCTCCAGCTCAGCTTTATTAAACACCCTGTTGTCGGCGACACACGTTATGGAAGCACCCTGGCAAACCGTTTTCCGAGAATAATGCTTCACGCCCATTCGCTCGTCTTTTTTCATCCCGCCCACAAAAAAATGATGAAAATTACCTCGCCTTTTTTTGATGATATGGAAAAAGCAGCTAACAATATACCAGATTAATACCAGATAAAATGCTGCCTTTGACTGTACAGAAAAAAAGTCCGGTTTCAGTCTTTGCTCACAAAGATTCTTATAATCAAATATGTCTCAATAATGTTGAAATTCAGACCTGTTAATGTTACTCGTGACAATATGAGAATCGGCATGGGGCGGCGACTGCCAGGATGGGTATCGCTTATGTGCAATTTCAAAGTGTGCTGATCAGGCCGGGTTATCGAAAGTAACGTAAAATCGATATGTTTCGTTGTAAGCGAAGCGGTTATCGTTGTCGTAATCGATGAACCTTCGATCAGAGAACACAAAAAACGATTGGGGCAACGACAGCGATTAAATTATTATGTAGCTAAATTCAAAATTTTTGCTGCCTGAAAATTCCGGATTGCTGCGTCCAATATAATCACCAGACAAATCAAAAGAATTATCACAAATGGTATATATAAAAAAAGCTCCCTGATTATTCCTTTTCGTCCTGATGGTGCTTGATAACTTTTCCTTCAAGCATAAAAATGACATCCTCACAAATGTTTGTTGTCAAATCAGCAATCCGCTCAAGGTTCTCGGATACGCGAAGAATGTGGATGCAATCGCCGATAATCGAGGGGTTTGACGCCATGAACGTAATAAGCTCTCTGGTGATTTGATCGCGAAGTCCGTCAATGGTCTCATCCCGCTCGCATACATCCTTTGCAAGGGCTGCATCGTTGTTTATGAATGAATTAATACTGTCCTTGAGCATGTGCGAGACAAGCTCGTTCATGCGCGGTATATCGATAAACGGTTTGATTGGAGGGTTTTTTATAAGCACAAGTGCGCTTTGTGCAATATTGACCATATGGTCTCCCATCCGCTCAAGGGCGTTGTTCATATTATAAATTACCATAATCGTCCGCAGCACTTTAGCCATTGGCTGGTATTGTGCAATCAGCGTTGTGCAGATTTCATCAAGTTCAATTTCATACCGGTTCGCCTTTTTCTCATCATCTTCAATAACAGCATGAAGCATCCGCTCATTCCTGTTCACCAGCCCGTTAATACTTTTATCCTTCATCTGCTCTATAAGATAAGAAAACTGTATTACCTGTCCTTTAAGTTCATTCAGCCGCGTTTCAAGCATTGTCACATCTAACTCCTGCGTTAATTATTTTTGGAACATTCTGCAAATTCGTATCTGTTCCTCTTCTATCCAAACTTCCCGGAGAGATATTCTTCAGTCCTTTTATCATCCGGCACCGTGAACAGTTTATCGGTTGTGCCGAATTCAACCATTTCTCCAAGATACAAAAACGCCGTAAAATCCGAAACACGTGCTGCCTGTGCAATATTATGTGTTACCAGCAGAATGGTAACATTTTTTTTCAGCTCGACAAGAAGCTTCTCTATTGAGGCGGTTGCTTTAGGATCAAGCGCAGATGTCGGTTCGTCCATAAGAAGAATATCCGGATTCATCGCAAGAGCGCGACCAATGCACAGGCGCTGCTGCTGACCGCCCGAAAGAAACGATCCCTTTTTGTGGAGCCGGTCTTTTACCTCCTCCCACAGCGCTGACTTTTTAAGGGAATCCTCGACAATGCGGTCCTTTTCCTCGCGGGGAATACGTATGCCGTTCAACTTGTATCCTGCGATAATATTATCGTATATGCTCATTGTCGGAAAGGGATTCGGTTTTTGAAAAACCATGCCAATTTTTTTTCTCACCACAATCGGATTCATTTTGTATAAATCTTCATCATGAAGCAGTATTCTCCCCTGTACCCGCGCATCGGGTACCAGCTCATGCATCCTGTTAATGCACCGTATCAGCGTTGTTTTCCCGCACCCTGACGGTCCCATAAGTGCGGTAACCTTATTGTTCTCGACGCTGAGGTTGATATTTTTCAGCACAAGAGAATCACCGAAAAACGCGCTGAACTCGTGAACGTTTAAAACTGAACTTTCCATCGCCTCACTATGACCTTTGCGATAAAATTAATGCCAAGAACAAACATGACAAGAACAAAAGATGCTCCCCATGCCATTGTGTGCCATTCCGGATAGGGGCTTGTTGCATAGTTGAATATTAAAAGAGGCAGGGAATCAACCGGCTTCAATATATTCAAATTCATAAACGGGCTGCCGAACGCGGTAAAAAGCAGCGGAGCTGTTTCTCCTGCAATACGTGCTATCCCAAGCAGCACGCCTGTTACAATACCGGTAAGCCCGGCCGGCAAGATAACTTTTAATATCGTTCTGCTATAAGAAACTCCCAATGCAAGTGAAGCCTCCCGAAGGTGATCCGGTATAAGGTTTAATGTTTCCTCGGTTGATCGAACTATTACCGGCAGCATCATAATAGCAAGCGCAACACCTCCTGAAAGTGCTGAAAACGTTCCCATGTTAATCACGACCCAGCTGTAGGCAATAATGCCAAGCACTATAGACGGCACCCCCTGAAGTATTTCCATGCTGAGCCGCACATATTTTGTTAACCTACCCCCTCGATGCTCGGACAGAAATACCCCGGCTAGTACGCCTATGGGTATCGCTATCACGCTTGATATGAGAATCAATATCGATGTCCCGACAATTGAATTGGCTATACCGCCTCCAAGCTCTCCCATCGGCTTAGGCATGGTGGTCAAAAACTCCCAGTTTATAACAGAAAAGCCGTTTCTTATTATGTAAAAAATGATAAGCAGAAGCGGCAGTATTACAACCGCGGACAGCATAACAACTGCTGCAAGGAAAAGGCGGTCCTTTACAATGCGCCACGTAATATGAGAGCTGTTTACCACTGACCTACTCCACAGTAAGCTTATTGATGATAAACGTACCTATGACATTAATAACGAGTGTCACAAGCAGCAGGAGCAGCCCGATTTCAACAAGGCTTGCAACATACACTGCATCAGTTGCCTCCGTAAACTCATTTGCTATAACACTTGCCATTGTGTTTGATGGGCTGAAGAGCGAATCAGGCATTCTGTTTGAGTTACCGATAACCATGGTTACCGCCATTGTCTCCCCTATCGCCCTGCCTAAAGAGAGTATAACGCCCGCACAGATACCCGATTTTGCATAGGGGAGAATGACTTTTTTCACCATCTCATACCGGGTTGACCCAAGTGAAAGCGCCGCCTCTTTCAAATCAGAAGGGACAAGGCTTATAACATCGCTGCCGATAGACGCAGAATAGGGAATAATCATTATTGAAAGAATTACAGAAGCGGTCATTATGCCGACACCATATGGAAGAACGCCTGCCTGTATTTCTATAGAGCGCATAAGCGGCACGAGAACGAAAAGTGCCCAGAAACCGTAAATAACCGAAGGAATGCCGGCAAGGAGCTCAACTGCACTTTTAAGAAACGAGGACACAAGACCCTGCCTGAAATATTCCCCGAGAAAAAGTGCTATGGCGAGCGAAAACGGTATGGATATAGCCAGTGCCAGGAAGGAGGTCAGCAGCGTGCCGACAAAAAACACCAGCGCACCGTATTCATGAAATACCGGATCCCAGGTAGTGTTAAAGAAAAAAGAAAAGCCGGTCTCTCTAATAGATGGAATGGATTGAATAAAAAGGGTCACACATATAGACAAAAGCAGCACAAGCAGCAAAACGGCTGAACAGTACAGTATACACTTAAAAGCATTATCAGAAGATAACGGTTTCAGATTCATTGCCGGCTTTTATGCTAATGCATGCCCCATATACCACGCAAGGCTGGAATTAGCATTATAAAATGACTCGATTATACATGATAACGGCTGCGCACGAAATTACCTTCCATCCTGCGCAGCCCGTTTATTCAATTGCAAAGCAATACGCTACAAACAGCTGCTGGCTACTGACACAAGATAAACAATTATCCGATAAGCACATCCGGCTCATTACTTTAGAATCGGTGAGCCGCCATAGGTTGATGATTTGAGAATTGTTTCAGCCTTTTTAACCGCTTCAGCCGGCAGCGGCGCATAATGCAGCGGCTCAGCGAGCTTCTGACCATCATGAATGACCCACCACAACATATCAAGAAGGGTTTGGGCCTTTTGCTTTGTGCGGCTGTCATACTGCTGCTCCTTGTAAAAAATCAGCCAGGTAAAACCGCTGAGCGGATACCCTTGCGGAGCATCGGTATTTGTAATGCTGATTCTTGTATCTTCAGGCAAATCGACATTTGCTGCAAGGCTTACAGATTCTATTGACGGTTTTACATAATTGCCTGATTTGTTTTTAACGTCGGCATAGGGCATCTTATTGCCGAGTGCGTATATAAGCTCTACATAGCCGACTGATCCGGGCACCTGCTTAATAAGACCGGCAACGCCGGGATTTCCCTTGGCGCCCAGTCCGACAGGCCAGTTCAGCGATTTTCCGGCCCCGACTTTTTCCTTCCAGACACTGCTTATTTTGCTAAGATAGTCGCTGAAAATAAAGGTGGTACCGCTCCCATCGGAGCGATGCACAACAACGATATTCATGTCGGGAAGATTAACGTCAGGGTTAGCCTGTGCAATGCGCTTGTCATCCCATGTAGTGATCTTACCCAGAAACATATCTGCAATAATATCAGGGGATAAGCGCAGCATGGGATTGCCCGGTATATTATACGTAACAACCACAGCGCCGAGGCACGTCGGTATGTGGTAAATGGTTCCGTGCGCTTTTTCCAGATCTTTTTCTTTCATAAATGCATCGGTACCGCCGAAATCAACCGTTTTTTTTATGAGCTGTCTGATACCGCCACCCGATCCTATAGCCTGATAGTTTATTTTTACGCCGGTTTCCTTTTTGTAGGTATCAAAAAGCTTCGAATAATAGGGATAGGGAAACGTCGCGCCTGCTCCTAACAGCTCGGCTGCCTGACCATGTGCGGTAAAAAAACAAAGCAGGCACATAATAACACATGCTGAAAAATATTTTTTCATACAGATCCTCCTTTATGGCTCATTGTTGTTCAGTTCTTAACCTTATAACCATTGGGTGTTAATAAAATAAAAATACCATGTTAAGTTTAGGTTAATTTAACAGGCTGAGCAGTTATTTTTTAGATTCAGATTTAAAAAAAACAGCTCAATTATTATAAATACAAGAGGTGTGAACTGTTAATATTTAAACACGAGGTCAACCTGAAGAAGATTTTCAGATGTGCTTGCGCCGCGTATTTTTTCCATATAGTAATAATCCACACCCAGCGTAACATTGTGATACAGACCATAGGTAAGGACAAACTCATATCCGTGGGCATTTGTTTCACCACCATATGCATCGGAATCAGGGAGAATATCAAGCCACGCATCTCTCTCAAGACGTCTGTACATTGCCTTTAACTGCCACTCATACTTGTTGCGGACTTTTTTATGACCTATTTTACACCCGATAAGATGTCCATCATCTTCATTGCCCAGCGTTATATTCTTAACATAATCACCATAAATACTCATAAAAGGCACATACCGGAACGGATTCTTTATGCCCAGCTCAGCACTTACTGACACAGCATCATAATCGTTCAAAAGATTACCGTTGCGATCGCGGGTGTTGGTTTCAGCCGAATAATCCAGAACACTTTTTTCTACATGGCGAAATTCATAATATGAAACAGCATTTTTAAGGTATATATCGTCTGTAATATGCAGATTTACACCTGACTGAACAACAGCCATTACCGGATCCTGCTCGTCACCGCTTTCCTCATCAAGCAGCCATAAACCGGCATTCATAAACATATCCGCCAAACCTTTCCTGTAATGAAGAAGCACGGACACACCCTCCGGCCGGATATCGCTGTCCCAGAGCAAATCAGATGGCCCCCACAAAGGGTTTTTAAATTTACCGCCAAGAACAGTCAGCCAGCAGAATGGGGTGTATGCTGCATATGCATAATCAAGCCGTATATCAGGAGTTTCAAAAGAATCATCCATTGTCTGATTTGTGGAGCGCGGGTCGCCGCCTCCGGTAGCCAAACCGAAACCGACATGGAGCACATCAGATAATTCGGTAACAATACCGATGCGCAAACGGTATCTGCCGCGATGTCGATCATGTTTAGACGAGCGGTTTGTATATTGATATCTTAAACGCAAATCACCCTTAACGGTTGTTTTCTGAACCCACTCGGGCACATCAAAAATAGTAATTTCGCTGCCGCCGCTTTTAATAGCTTCAACGGTCCGGCGCACTGTTTCTTCACGTTCTTTTTCCGCTTCCTTCTTTGTTTCACTAAGTATATCCTCTGCATCCGATCTGCTGAGAACACCCTTTTCAACAAGCTTATCAATAAGTATATCAACCTCTCCTGCAGAAACCGGCCATGCAGCCGGCAGGCAGAAACTAAAAAAAACAAACGCGAATATAATATTAAAGCGAACTGTTTTTGCCATACGGTGCTCCAGGTAGTATTATTGTGCCTTTTCATTAAGGTAACAGTATTTTTGTTAACTGTTTATATTTACTGGTAACAAACTAACCTTCTGCTATATACATCCCCCCTTTCATCCGGAAATTAAACGGTTAATTCACCACCTCTTCAGGAGGATTCCATAACAAAGCCCATGGAATTGTCTTGAGGTATCATAAAACGTAATCGGTCCTTCGGTTCATACTGAATCCGGGGTTCACGCTTCCAGGATAAAAATTAATATAGTGTTAAAAACATACATATTGTATCCTCAGTTTCTGTTAATAAAATATTAATGTAATGTTAATTTACAGTTAAGACGCTTCCATTATGTCACTATATCTCTGTTTTGATTGGCTATATTTAACAATCAGAGTGTGCTTTTGTTAATGATATATTAAAGCGGGATACGATTCGGGAGGAGAGATGATTGAGTTGTATTACAATTTCAAAAGGCTTGAAATCATCTATAATCTTGACAGATGTATAGACAGAGAGATAGACCGGACAGTTGGAAACAGGTCGACTTTGTGTTTAACATAACTATTCACATGTATTATGCAGCTCTTTGTCCATCCATATTTTGGGCACAATATAAAAGCTTCTGAACACATCCGCAATTGAAAATCGCTCTTTGAACCCGATTGTTGCCACATAATCACCGGACATACCTGTTTGATCCCATACTGCAATATGCCATGTTCCTTCTTCATCTATTGTACGTTCAAACACAGCACCGTCATAATATGATTTCATCCCGAACGGTTCATAAAAAGTCGCTCTTTGGGAAGGATCACTTTCAGTCTGCGTTACAATCTCAACACCGGTTCCCGATGGTATTTCAAACGCCAGATCAGTAACGCTGCCCTCAATCCCCGGCCCGATCACTGCAAAACAAGGATAAAAATATTCATACACAGCACAAACAGGCACAATAATTTTTATGTACAGCCGCTGAGGCTTTTTTAGCGTAAAAGTATATACATCAACATCCGTTTCGCTCTCAAGCCATGCATAGACAGCAATAGATTTTTCAACTGAACCGTTTATGCTAAACGGTTCAGCAAAGCTATAATCATCTTCTTCCAGAAAAGGGGCATGTCCCCAGAGATTAGCTGTATTAACCATCATAATACATATGCTGATCAATAAGGATTTATACATGACGGTACTCCTTATATCATAATTTATTTGTCGGACCTATAACCAAAAAAAACCACGTAAGAGCAATTGATATTGATTTTCAATCTGTTACAATCAGACACTAAGCAAACAAAATAAGACCTGGATTTTCATGACAAACGATTATTTTTCTAAATTTTGAAATAGATTGTGGATATCAAAACTTTTTTTGGGTTATAGATCCGTTCTTTATAATAAACGATACTATATTTTTAATTATATGGATTATCACTAAATATACAATCTATATTTGTTCAATAGAATACTTTTTTTAAAACTTCACATTCTACATTTCAGCCGTTGCATACCTAGGGCCTGTCATCACTTTCAAAAACCGCAAGCAGGTAATGCCCCTTTACATGTGCATGCTCAAATATTGTTTCAGCACCATTGCTGCATGCAAGAATTTTTAGCCAACTGTTCTCTCCCGTCTCCACAGGGCGCTTTTTCACATAATGCTTTTGAAACAGCGGGTGTTCATAATATTTTTTTTCGATGAGGGTCCAAAAAGAAAATACGGCATCAGGCGGAGGGCGGGTATAGGGCACACCTTTTGTTAAAATCGTCAGTACAATAAATTGTGGCCGCTGCTTCAGCACGTATAGAACATCATAGGCTTTATTTAAAAAACCGCCACTGCTTTTTGCAATATGACGATCTGTCAAACCTGTAATATCGATTATGCGAAGATCGCGGCAGTAAAATCCAACTAAACCTATATCCATTAGCGCAGCAGTGTCTCCGGGCTGAGCATGGTCATTCAGCCACCGTGCAAGAGCAGCATGGCCTGTACGATATCCATGTGCACGAAGGCATGTTTCATTATAAAAATATGTCCGCCGCGTATCGGTATACAGCCACAACAGGACAAGAATGATGGAGATTATCACAAAATCTGCACGAGTGGTGATGCGTGAGTTTGCACCAACAAGGAAAAACCACCCGGTTACGGTAATTATTGCGGCTTCAGGTAACGCTGGAACAACAAGACGCTCACCGGGCATCCATCCCGTGCCGGCAATAAACACCAGCATGCACGCTGACAGAACATATGATGCAGCAACCGTAATGTGGATGCCGATTCGACGTTTTATTGCAAAACCCAGAAGGCATGCACCCGCTCCAGCTATCCCGCCGGCGGGCATTAAAAGCCCGGAATATACATATGAAAAAGGTGTTGTTTTCCAGAAGCCCCCTGTTTTTGCATAATAGGTATTCGGCAGTATCTCAGCATCATAAACAAAATACCGTAATACAATATGGCAGCATAAAGTAATGATAACGATTGTACCGTTAATGCATAAAATGCGAATCACGGGAGATGTGATTACCTTGGCGGCCCATGAACCATGCTTTTCACCCGTTTCTTTAATCGCAGACAAAAAAGTAAAAAATATCACTACACCTGCCGGCACTGCAAAAAAAAGCACACCCTCCGGCCTCGTCAGAACCAGCAATGCACACGCTATTCCGGATCCACGCCATACCATCTGCCTGCACTCAAAGCTTATCAGGATAGCCGACATTACTAACAGAAATGAAAAAAAAGAGGTTTCAAGCCCGCTGAGACAATTCAAAACAAAGCCCGGGCTTACCGCAACGACTCCTGCAGCGCAGCACCCCCATACAGACGCCCGAACTACATCGGCCCTGCATGAGAACAAAGCCTCTTTACACAAATACCATGTCGCCACAACTGTAAGCAGCCCGAAAAATGCGCCTATTATTTTTGCAGCTAACGGTACTGCGGCATATCCAAAAGCCTCAGCAACAGCTGCCATAAGAACCATCCAGGTTAAATTTGAATACCCCTCAACATGTTCGCCGGGATTAAAGTACGGTCCAAGTCCATCTGCGAGGTTACAGCTGTAGCGAAAAGTGATATATGCATCATCGTTTATGTAATGCCAGTAGTAATTTACCTGGAAAATATATATCGAAATAATAACGGCAAGCACATACAGCATCGTATGCTTAGTTACGCTCATAGCTACCTATTCCTTAAAGTAAATAGTAAGAACCTGGTGCATGGCTTGTACATACTTCAAGACATCATGCATTATGGTTCGCCCTGCCATTAGTGTGGGATGCGAAACAAACAAAACAGCACAACATGCGGCAGCACCAAATGTTTTTACTGTTTTTGTTCATTCCTGATCTTTGATATAGTGTTTGTAAAAAAGGATAACTTATTTCATACGCCAGCACAAAGGAATCTCACAATGAAAAATCATGTCTTGTATACGCTATCCACAGCAGCTCTGTTATTTGCTGCAGTGCTGACGCCGGTTTCACAGCCGGCGGCCGCCGTCAGGAGCAATACCTATTCATGCTATATGTACGTGCCCTATGAAATAATAAACATTGAATTGTCTTTCAGCGACGACGGCGCACTTGCTGCTGATCTGTGGCAGGGTAACGGGTTTTACATGGATATCATGAATACGTTCACCGCTTTTTACTGGGCGGTTGATGCGTTTTCCATTAGCGACGGCGAACAGGAAGAAGATGCTCCCCCGATGGATTTGAACCTTATAATAAGCGGCTCATCTGTTGGCCCCTTTATACTCGGCGCCGGCATAATGATTCTTGACTATGCAGAAATACATCCTGTTGTGTTTGTGGGTATATTACGCTCTGAGACAGACCTCACTGATGAAGCCGCACTGTGCACTGCATCGCGAATCACTGATCTTCCCGGAAAACCCCGATGCTATTGAACATGTTTTTTTGTTCCATTTCCCGCCTGAGAACTGCGAGACCACGGCCCAGTTGACCATCGGCATAATCCTGCAGTTCATCAAGAAAAAGTAAAAGTTGCTGCATCATTGCCCGGTCAACATGCAATGGTACCGATGCAACAATCGCATCACAGTGAGAAATCACATATTCGGCAATCGATATCGCCTGGTGCTGCAAGTGGGGGTGCGTATTAAAAAGACGAATAATCTCTCCTGCCTGCTCATAATACATGCGTATAAGCTGTCTGCCCAGACGCGTTTCAGACAGAATCCTGTCCCGTATCATTCGAAACATATGCAGCTTTTCATCCTGGCCGGCATACATCAGCTGCAGCGGGCACATGGCTCCGCCGACAGCATAGATGCGCCCATCGGCCGAACCGACAAAAACAGTACCCCCCGGACCGATTGACGGCGAGGATGTTATTGAGCCGAATGTTTCAAAGCGCCAGCGCAAATCACCGTTGCCGGTTAACGCATACAGGTGATTATCAGATGAGCCGATATAAACATTTGAATTGACATCTACCGCCGGCGACGAGTCGACTTTACCCTCTGTCTGATAGGACCAGCTCAATACGCCATCCGGCAAAACATGCAATACATTAGTATCATAGCCGATAAAGGTGGACGCATCATCGCGCACAGCGGCTGTAGAATACACATCCGCATCGCCGAATGACACATTGAAATTCGCCCCTGTTATACACATGGCCCCGCCTGCCACACATGGGGTTACACGAAAAAAGTAATAATCATCTTCCGGAGCGCAATCGGTACCCCTGTTGATGGTATCGTTTGCTATATATAATGACCCGTCAGGGGCTACAGCTGGCGAGCTGAACACTCCTCCGTAAAAACATATATCAGATTCCAGGGTATCGTCGCCGAAAAACCATGTTTTAAACGGCCATACCCACTGAAGTATGCCGCTTTGCGAATCCAGGCCGTACACAAAAAAATCCCACTCGCCGATATAAACCCGCCCGTCGTAACCGATAGACGGGGAGGAATCGACAGCATTTCGCGGTACGGCAAATGACCACTTTACGGTACCATCAAGATTGACAGCATACACAGTTGAATCGGCGGAGCCGAAAAATACAGTTCCATTATCAACTGCAGGAGAGGAAACAATTGCACCGCCGGCCTCAAACGTCCACA
Source organism: uncultured Thermodesulfobacteriota bacterium (assembly GCA_964621615.1). Lineage (GTDB taxonomy): Bacteria > Desulfobacterota > WTBG01 > CAIYCZ01 > CAIRTM01 > CAZUMW01. The sequence continues at coordinate 91,704 of CAZUMW010000011.1, read as the reverse complement.
GCAGCTGTCCCTCCCGGGTAAGCGCATACAGATTTCCGTCATTCGAGCCAAAAAGAATAATACCCGGCTCGGCGATCGCGGCGCTGCTTCGTATTATATTTCCTGTTTTGTACCGCCATTTCAATAAGCCGGCATTTGTAAAAGCATACATGTACTGATCCCATGACCCTACATACACAGATCCGTCGGTGTCGATTACCGGCGATGCGGTAACAGGGGCACCTGTTTTAAAGCTCCACCGGACATATTTTACTGAGGGGCCACGATAGCTGCTGGTTCCTGTTCGCTGATTGTCATGGTGAAATACCGGCCAGGCGCTGCTGACAGGGCCGGAATCTGCTGTGCCGAACGATGCTGAGTGCCCTGCTGCCCTGTTCGCAGTAAAACCGCACAAGGCTGCAAAAAAAATAATGCACATCAACAGGCGCCGCCTGTTATTTCGGCAGGGGAATACAGAATAAGGATGATTAGCAAACACCGTTGTTTGCATACGATCACATTTCCTCAACGAACGTAAGCCTGTTTACTTCATCCAGGGTTGTTATCCCCTGAACGACTTTTTTAATGCCCGCTTCACGCAGAAGCTCCATTGATTGATTCCTGCGCGCATGATCCCGGATTTCTGACACTGATGCATGTTTCAATATAAGATTGCGCATAGCATCGTCAACCTTAAGCACTTCATAGAGACCCGTTCTGCCACGATATCCGGTGTTGCGGCAGGATTTGCACCCCCGGGGCTTATAAAATGTAATATCTTCAGACTGCTGCAGTCCGCATGTGATAATTTCTTCATCGGACGGCTTATATGGAGCTTTACAGCTCTGGCACAGCCTGCGAACCAGGCGCTGAGCAATAACGCCGACTGTGGAGGATGCAACAAGAAACGGCTCAATGCCGAAGTGGAGCAGCCGTGCAAGCGCTCCCGCGGCATCATTGGTGTGCAGCGTGCTGAAAACAAGATGGCCGGTCAGCGCAGCCTGAAATGCAATTTCTGCAGTTTCAAAATCACGCATTTCGCCAACCATGACAACATCGGGGTCCTGTCGCAAAATAGATCGTAATCCGGCGGCAAACGTCAGCCCTGCACGTGGGTTAATCTGCGTCTGCCGTATAAGGCTGAGCCGGTACTCAACAGGATCCTCTATGGTAATAATGTTTTTTTCAATGCTGTTCACTGCATTGAGAGAAGCATACAGCGTTGTTGTTTTACCGCTTCCGGTAGGCCCGGTCACCAGAATAATACCGTAGGGAGCCTGCAGCATTTCCATGTATCTTTCCAGCATTGTACCGGGAAACCCCAGATCCTTGAGATTCAGTATTGTTTTGCTTTGATCAAGTATGCGGATAACAATATTCTCTCCGTAAATGGTTGGAAATGTGGATACGCGGAACTCAACCTCACGGTCATCAACGGTCATTTTGAGCCTGCCGTCCTGAGGTACGCGGTTTTCTGCTATGTCCAGCTGAGACATAACTTTAATGCGGGAAATAAGGGCGGCCTGAAGCCTTTTCGGCGGCGACTTTGCTTCGTTGAGAATGCCATCTATGCGATAGCGTATTCTCAGCTTTGTTTCATCAGGCTCTATGTGTATATCGCTCGCATTTTCATGGATAGCCTGATGAATTATCACATTGACAAGCCTGATTATGGGGGCCTCTTCTGATTGCGCAGCTGCCTCATCAGTGTCTTTCAAATCGCTGTCTATAATCTCATCAACTATCGTATCGAAAGACCCGGAGACTCCGTAATATAAATCAACCGCGTTTTCTATCTGCTGCTCAGTAGCAATTGCTGCATCGATATCGTAACCTGACCTCTGACGGACCTCATCGATTGCATGCACGTTAAGCGGATCAGCCATAGCGATCGTCAGGGTGCTGCCGATCAAAAACAAAGGAAATATTTTATACTTGCGGGCAAGATTCTCCGGAATGCCGTCCATTACCTTCCGGTCTATCACATATGTATCCAGATTGACATACGGTATTCCCATTTGCTTGCCCAGTGTTTCATTGATTGCCTCCTGGGTTACATAACCCATATCTATAAGTGCTTTCCCGAGACGAACACCGTTTGCCTTCTGATATTCAAGCGCGTGCTGCAAATCATCCCGGGTTATGATTCCTGAATCAATAAGCATTTCACCGAGAAATTTTCTTTTAGCCACGGCTGCACCTTTCACAATGTCAAAAAAAAATTATCATTGTCAAACGTGTCCAAAATAGATTAAAGCATTGAGCAAAAGCCGGTTCGGGCGGGTCTTTGCACAGCCTCCGCCAAATAAAACCTCACTTCATGGACGGCCCGCTGCTGCTCAAAGAAATATGTGACAGGCATTTTGCAGGGATTGCCGGGGCAGCACCTTCCGCCGGGCCGTATGTGTGCTGAAATAAAACGGCACATGCCGTTCCATACCCTCTTCACGTGTTGCGGAGGCTGTGCAGAGACCCGCCCGAACCGGCTTCGTTTCATTATTTTAGACACCAGTGAATCAATGTAGTATTGTATACGGCACAAAAACGCTAAAACTTGAGCACAAAGAGAACAGCTGAAAGTCCGCTAACGGGCGAGCGGAGCCGTCCGGGAATCAAGATACTCACGAACCTTGGTTTTTAAATTCGCAAGCTCCGCAGGTGCGATGGCAGCAAATTTATCAAGAAGTCTGTGGTATTGTATAGTATATCCCCTGTCGCGGCACAGGAGTGCATAATTGTAAATCACCTCAGGATGATCGGGACGGCGCCTGAGCGCATTGAGAAACATTTTTTCAGATTGATCATATTTCTTCATCTTACGGTAAACTATTCCCATATTGGCATACGTTTCAACATTATCCGGATTGATCTCAATGGCCATTCGGAACTGCTGTATTGCACGGTCATAATCACCTTCACGGTAATAGCTCAAACCAAGATTATTAAGGGCCTTAACATTATCAGGATCGATCTGCAGCGCATTCTTAAAAAAAGTCCGCGCGGTTTTATAATCATGCTGATCAAAATACATAACCCCGGTATTTATGAGAAGTGCGGGATGCAGTGTTTTCTCCCCCTGTGTTTTCTGCTCATACCGTATCTTTGTGTGTTGGTCCGCAATGTCTTTGCCTATGGATGAAGAATGCACCGGCATATAATTTTCCGTGCCGCTTTCAGGTGCGTTGATGCTGCTTTCAGCTTTCTTTGCAGCCGAGATCTGTTTTGTGTCATCTTTGCTGATGTTCGTTTCATCCCTAACTGTGTTTTTGCCATCGTCGGCAAGGCGTTCTGCAGGCAGCGGCTCACGCACATCAGAAGCAGCAGGCTGATCTGAATCTGCCTTCAAATGTAAAGCATGGCCTTGCGTGACACCGTCCGGGAAAATATCTTCAAGAGGAAATACCCGGGGGAAATATTGCGCAGTCTTGTTTCCGGTAAAAAAGCTGCTGCACAGCAGAATTACCGCTGCAGTTAGAATAACGGCTCCGGCTTTCAGCAGCCCCTTGGCTCTGTAAATATATCCGTCCAGGGCTCGCGTACGGGTATTGTTATCAACGACATAGAGATATGCCTGATCCTGCTTCCTACTCCTTGAATCAAACCTGACCGCTTTATCGATTAGGGACATATTCCCACGCAGCGATGTTCAGTTGAGCGAGCCACACAGCATGGCTTATTGTGAGCTAACACTACAGATTCATACTTTTCAACGACGGTATCCGTCCAGGATACATTCTCTTATACAACGTCATAAGCGTTCGGCTTCCTATTATACCGTCCGGAACAAGATTATTTCTTTTTTGAAACGCCTTTACTGCAGTTTCAATAGAGCTGCCGAAATGGAGGCTGTCGTCTCCGCTCACGTGTATGCCGGCCTGCGACAACCGATGCCTGAGGTCCGGCAGCGAGCTGTGCTCAATTCCCTTTTTAAGCCCCAGGGGGATTCCGTCGATGTTTTTCCATGCATAAAAAACGTTGTTTTCCCATATGCGCATAAAAGATTCTTTTGTCAGCACCCGCTCGCCGCTGAGCGGATCAAGAAGTGTTATTGCAGACGCCGTGATGCTCTTCACAACAACGAAGCGGAGCGAAGGATCGTTTATAGCAGCAATGCACGGATAATCAATTATTTTTAATGTATTAAACGTGATGTTTTTTCTCGTTATGGAAAATCCGCACCTCGAAGCATGCTGCGTAAATGTATCACCTGGCTCAAACGACTCTGCAACGCGTACCAGATCAAGCTCAGACACATCCCATAGGTTGAGCAGCGTTACCAGTGCTTCACGCTCGCATCTTCCCCCCCGCATGTCAGCTTTCATAATACCGTGTTCAATGCACAGAGGCAGGGTATCCACCGATGCAGTTTCACTGCTGCTATCCGCACATTGAATGTTACTGTCAATAGTGCGTACGATTGAAGGCAGCTTTGAATCCATTATAAAACGATAATATGCCATTTTGGTCATACCGCCGAAAATGCCGTCAGCTTCAATGGATGCCTTTCTCTGAAGGCGCTTAACAGCGTCTGTCAGGGGTTTGTCGTACAAAGTTGTATACGGTTTCTCAAAAAAGAAGCCGGCAGCAATGAAATTTTCTTTAAGACGCAGAACAGTTTCGTGCCTGTCTCCCGGCTTGAGCGCTAAAGGAAAATCTGCTTTATCTTTCCATACATAGAAGACGCGTCCGGTCCAGAGGCTTTGAAATTTATCATGTGCAATCGTTCTCATCCCGCAGGATGGATCCAGGAGCGTTACGCTTTGCTCTCCCAGTTCACCCAGCACCGCATACCGGTAACGCCCATCGCGAATGGGCACAATACACGGATAGTTGAGCGCGGCGATTGTTTCCATATCCGAAAGTTGAGTGCACACAGTAAAACCACAGGCACCCGCTGCATCATAAAAGCTGAATTTGTTTAGCCTCTTCCACACGGCAACATATTCAGCGACTTCCTTTTCGGTAACCCCCCAGAGATAAAGCACCGTTCCGAGTGCTTCGTGAGCGCACTGAACATCCTGCTCGGTTCTCACAATATTGTTTCTGTCAAACCAGCAGCCTGCAAAATGATGCAATCCGCTTGAAGTGCTGCTTGTTACATTGTGTGCGCCTGAGGTTTTTGCTGTGTCAGCTGAACGCTTATGAGCACGCTTAACGATGTTTTTATTTGGTACGACGCTCGATTCGATAATCGGGGTACCGGCGGGCTGAACCTTTGTTCCGGACATTTTTTTTGAATGCCTGTTCTCAGCAGTGAGATGCATCCGGTCAGGAGCTTTGACCATGGCATAGCCGATATCAGATCTGGCTGTTTGTTTAAAAGCGTTAATGCATTTCGTTACCAAAACCGGTGCGCTGCCGATAAGCAAAGCCACGGCAGCGAGAGCCGCAGCACCTGCACCTAGAGTATATATAGTTTTTGAAACACGCTTTTTGCCTGATCGGAGAAAGCAGATATTTTTTGCCGCCTCATCAACCATCGTTCCGGTGATAATATGCTGCTGTTCTACATATCCAGCCAGAAGTGACTTATCGCACAGTTGATTGATAATGCGCGGAACACCTTTAGAATACCGCGCAACAGCACCGGCGGCTTCCTCCGTGAACCGGACAGTCGGCTTAGTCCCGGCAGACATAATACGGTATTTTATATAAGCAAAAACATCATGCCCGGAAAGGGGCTTCAAACAATAGTGTATTCCTATTCTTTGAAAAAGCTGAGACATTTCGGGCCGTGCAATATAATCAAGCAGCGGAGGCTGGCCGCACAAAATTATCTGCAGCAGCTTCTCGGAACATGACTCTGCATTTGACAGGCACCGTATTTCCTCGAGCACTTCATGGTTCAGGAGCTGCGCTTCATCAATCACCAAAACTGCAGCTTTGCCTGATTCACGACATTTCATAAAAAACCGCCTCAGGGTGTCGTGCATTTTCGTTCGGCCCGTGCCATCGGGCTGTAAACCAAACGCTTCGTGTACGGCGGAAAGCAGCTCGTGTCCTGTGGAAAGCGGCTGGGAGATAATCGCACCGCACGCCCGATCACCGAGGCGCTTTAAAACAGCACGGCACAGCGTTGTTTTGCCAGTCCCTGCCTCGCCGGTTATAAGTACAAACCCCTCTTTCTCACGTATAGCATACAATACATGGTTATATGCTTCCCCGAACTGGCTGTTTTTGAAGAAGCAAAATCCATCCGAAACTGATGAAAAAGGTTTTTGCGAAAATTTGTAAAACCGTGTGTACATTGTGCACCTCATTTCATCACTTAGTTGCTGCGCTTGTAGAGCCGGTCAAATTTATTGATTTCCTGAGCAGTTATTGACTGCATAGCTTCATCATTTACAATCCGCGGGGTCAGCATAATGACGAGCTCTGTTTTCGTTGTTTCACGATTGACATGCGTAAACAGCTTTCCCAGGTACGGTATATCCTTCAATATGGGAAGGCCGAGCGTGTTTTCAGTAACCTTATCCTGCAGCAGACCGCCGATAAGAACGGTCTGGTTATTTCTGACACGTGCAACAGTCTCCGTTTCGCGGACATCAATAATAGGAACGGAATCGCCGATAATCGAAGTGCGCTCACCTGTTTTTTCGGTAATGCTTGGATGTATGGTCATCGTAATAATACCGTCGCCGCTTATCTGTGGCGTCACCGAAAGCACAATTCCGACGGTGAGAAAATTCACATTTGTTTCAGTCGTCGTTTCTCCGAATGTGGTTGTCCGCGAGGTCTGGAAATATACATCCTCACGGGCGACTTTAATGATTGCAGGCTGATTGTTCAGTGTGGCAATGCGAGGTTTGGACAGTATATTCACATTTCCCTGTGTAGACAGCGCTTCAACGATGTCGGTCATCAGAATCGACTGACCCTGCTTTCCAATGCTGAACACACCGCTGAACGGGCGTATCATAATGTTGCCTGGTATCGGCGTCGTTTCTCCACCGCTGTCGCCTCCGCTGTCGCTGTCGCTCTCCCCGGTTGAGCCCTGATATCCTATATACGGGGTTGTTCCCCTGCTTGCAAATCCCCATTGCACATTGCTCATTTGGGGCAGATTTTGAATAATTGACCAGTTTATGCCCGCCTCAAACCGTTTATCCAGCGAAACCTGGATAATGCTTGCCTCTATAACGACCTGTCGCTGAACCGCACCCTCGATGGCATTGAGATATCTCTCTATCTGCTTTATGTTTTCGGGGTAATCGATTACAACAACGCTGTTTGCCGCTTTGTTAATGATAATTTTGCCTTTGTCGGATTTGAAGCTATTTAGGCTTGAGGTGATTTCATTCCATAGATCCGTTGTGCCGATGCTGGATACCGAGTTGAACCCCCCGCTGCCGCTTTCCCCGCCGGGCTCTTCACCGCCTGCCCGTCCCGTCCCGGCGCTTCCGATATATCCTGACACTCTCCCCTTTCCAGTACGTGTGGTGTTAATGTAATTTAGATAAAATATCTGCGTGTTCAGGCTGGGCTTATAAACCTTTATAAGGTTTCTTTTTTTCCGGTACTCAAGCCCGAGAGGGGACAAAACAGTTTCCAGCGCCTGATCGAGGGTAACCTTTTTCAAATCAACGGTAACAGATCCGGAAACGTCAGGGTCAAGAGTGATATTCATTCCTGTCTGATCTGCCAGCGCGAGCATAAAATCCCTTACATCAGCATCCTTCATTTGAAGCGTATAGAGGCTGTCTGAATCATCATATGCCGACTCATCAGTTTCGGCTCGCTGAGGTATTACTATTTCACCCGGCAGCTGTGTTGTCATATTGTCGGCAGCCTTCATTTCCGGCGCCCCTGTCTTCTCGATGTCTGAAACGGCCGGGGCCGGTGAGGTCATGCATCCCCAGAGTACGCAGCTGATGATCAGAGCAAGCGTAACAGCCGGCATCGCTGATCTGTAATCCGCTCTGCAGAATGTGAAGTTATCAATTCTCGATCCTTTATTCATACTTTCGCGCTCCCGGACGAGGTTCCTGCATAATCGTTATTGAGCTGTTCCTCAAGGGAACATACCACTGCCTGTCTTTGTCGGTAAAAACGACACCGCCTTTTTGTATTGACGTTACTTCGGTATGACCTCTAATCATATCGCCTTCTGAATACTGAAGACCGTTTATAACCGCTGATTTGCGGTCTTTTGTCATTATAATTATTGACACCTCAAGCGGCTCCCGGTATGTCCGGTTATCCGGTACCAGTGCCTTTTTTTTTATTTTATCCGGCGAAGGCGTCCCTGCAGTGTCTTTTTTTTTCAACAAATCGATAAACGGATCTCTTCCGAAGGTATTGAGCAAACGCTCTGCATCATACTGTGCAGAGGGCGTGACGGCATCAACAGTAACCGTACTGCTGCGCTCTGCCAGCCCGCCATCTGCTTTCGCCAATGTCGCGACCCGTGCATGCTGAACGCGCGGATGCGGCTTTATGTTGATATAGATCATCACTGACAAACACAGAAAAAAAACCGTCAATATAATTGTATTTATTGCTTTCCGGCTCATGAGATTTCATGCGCTTTAACATCACGTTGTTTTGCCTGCTTCTTACTCGACCGGGATGATACCGCAAAGGTTTTTAAAACCATCGAAGCTGTTCGCTTCCGCGGGCCCGGCTCCCGGCGGATTTGAAAATCCTCAACAATCGTAAAAAATTCAAGGGAGCGAAGTGAGGCCATGAATACAATAATCTGTTTGAAATCGGCAAGCATATTCATATGAACCAGTATCTGGTTATATTCACGCTCAGGAAGCTGTACCACCCTCGGGTTAAGCGAATTAACGTCTATATTTCCGCTGTTGCACAGCTCTGCAAACCGGGTGAGAACCTCACCGGTTTTACCGGCTTCGGGAAGATGATGTTCAAAAAACGATATTTTCTGCTCGAGCTTCGCAATTTCGCGGTGCAGGCTTTCAGGGTTTATAATTGCCGCATAATTTTCCTGAATTTTTTGTTCTACTTTATCCAGTTCCTTTTGGAGCTCTTCAGCCTCCCGGCTTATCGGGCTGAAAATCATATAATCAAACAGCAGCCAGACGACAGCAAAGCCTGCGATGAATACGATTATCCGCTCCCGCCGGGAAAGGGAAACAGATAGATGCGCTTTTTTCCTTATGCTTTCCAGCAGCTGATTCATATATATGCCTCACTGTCTAATTCGGCTTTGAGCATAAAGTGTATCCCGCTCAGCCCGAAGCTGCGCTTTTTCTCTGTTGAGTCCAGCATTGCGCTGGAAAAATACGGTGAATCCAGCAGCTCATCTGTTTTCTGCGTTAGCAGTCGCAATATTTCGTAATCCTTTCCGGCGGCAAAACCCTCGATATTGAAAAAAATGCGCTTACCGGTTTCGGGTGCCGCCCTGCGCCGCTGCCCGCAGGTTAGAAACAGCCGCTCAACAGTTATTGAATCAGGAAAAAGTTTTGTTATATACAGCAATATTCGGGCATAGTCAGGCTGGTGCAGGCTTACGTCGGGATAGCGCTCCATTGTCTGCATTAATGAGCTCTTTTTTTCACCAAGGCGCGTTATTTCCTCAACAGATACATTAAGAGACATAAGCTCCCGTGTTCGGCTGTCTATCTGCTCTCTCATGCTGTTTACTTTTCGCAACGTATCCGCATACAGGGTATACAGGATCATAATAAAAATAATGGCGGCAAAAGCAGGGATCCATTTTGTCAAATCAGTAGTCTCAAGCCCTCCTGGACGCGCGGGCATGAGATTGCATTCCCTGGCGCACCCAATTGCAAGACCTGCAGCAGTTGCAAACTGATGTCTGTTATTTAAGAAAAATTCGTCATCCCCGATTTCAGGTGATATACTGATATGCTCAAAGGGGTTCAGCAGCGATACCTGTACGCCAAGCCCCCCTGATAAAAATTCAGTCAGATTATGAAGCCCTGCTCCGCCGCCGCATATATACACATGGTCGATAGCTTTATGCCTGGTGTGTGCCTTGTAATAATCGAACGATCTCAGCGTCTCTGTGATAAGCTTCTCAAGTACCGGCCTGAGCATCACCATAATACGCGACAGCGGTATTCCCTGTGCCGTCTCCCCAGCGGCCCCGCCGAGCGGTATTCCATAATCCTGTTTAATCTTTTCAGCCTCATTAAAATCAAGCGCAAAATGGCGGTCCCCGATTGCAAACGGCTCCATAAATGTTTTTGTAAAATCATTGCTGCCCGTATTTATATCACGGGCAAAATTAAGCGCGCCGTTTCTCAGTATGGAGAGCTTAGTCTGCTCTGATCCGATATCAAGTATCGCTGTAGTTTTATTTTGTAATTGCGCATTGCTGAATCGCGTCGCATGCTGATGAGCGTTCGGTACGGTATGGATACCATAGGGGCTAACGCCGGCTTTTTTGAAAAGTGACAGCCGGGATTCAATATAGGATTTTTGAGCTGCGGCAACCAGCAGCTCCTGCTTTTTTTCATCCAGAGTATCATCTGTTTTCTGAAACGTAATACGTGCGTCTTTGAGCGAAAACGGAAACTGCTTTTTTGCGGTCCACTGTAGTGCGTGCGGTATTTCTTTATCCGGCATAACCGGCATGCTGACACGCTGGAGCGAAACAGACGGTCCGGAAATGGAGAAATATATGCGGGGCGTTTTAACGCTGCAGCAGCTCACGACGTCCCTCAAAACAGCTGACAGTTTCTTATCGCCTTCAGAAGCCGCATCCGAAGGCTGATCGGGCACTGATCGAATACAATAGCCAACCAGCTCAGGTCCTGATGCACGATGGGCAAGCTCGACCATTTTTATGCTGCACACGCCTATTTCTATCCCGACAGTATTTTTTCCTTTTTTCAGATAAGAAATCAGTGAATTCATTTTATTATTAAATTTTACGTTGCAGATTGATTTTTTTATCATTATTTGCTTTTGTTGCCTGTCTGATAATATCTTTTATGCTGTCGATGCGATACAATCTATACCCGTTTATGGGATGTCTGATCGCTGTCAACTTTCCGAGTTTGTCCCAGCGGCGCAGTGTAGCTTCACATACACCAAGCATTTTTGAAGCCTTTCGTATTGTCACATAATTTTTAAAGCTATCCATAATCTCAGCCCGATACCTTATATCAATGCATGTATATAATAAATCATTGTTTGCAAGTTTAAAAAAGGATGTATATCCTTAGGCAGCTTTTACCGCCCTTGTATAGCGATTAGCAGGTTTTTACAAGGTTGTACTATCTGCAAACGGTATCATGCCCACCCTGCAGACTGCATGGTCCCTGTGTTTAACCTATTGATATTGCTTTATCAATCTGTAATTCCCGCAAACCGGCCAAAAGTATCATCCATCGTTGATACGCATCTGCCGGTTTTCACCGGATAATATTTATGCAAATTTCAAACCAGGATTATAAATAGCGAAAAAACAATAGAATAAAATACAGCAGCGGATACCAATATGCGGATGGTTCTATCTGTTCTGGCGGGGGTACAGAAGAGACTGACCGCTGTAACAAATCTACAGGCGTGAAACTGTTTCGGGAGCGCTAATCAACAGATGTATCCTGCCAGAAATTCAACGACGTGTGTGCCGGTATGGTGAAAATACCGTCTCCATCCTCGTCAAAGTCCTCAAAAACCCGTTTTACCGTGCGTGTGCTTCTGCCCTGTATCGAGGCTGCTGAATGCACTGAAAAGCGTTTGGAAAAGAAACATATTTCAGTCGTCGTAACGTTTGATGTCGTAACAGTATCCGGCACTGAGTCGTTATCCCAATCATCTTCACCTGAACCGTCTGCATTTTCAAGAATATCTGTTCTCTGCTGCGTTGTGAGATATGTACATACTGTCCTCAGAAAATATTCAAATGACGATGTTACAGTAGGGTCGGATGTGTGAATGCATACAAAGGGTGTAGAATTTCTAAATGAAAGAATATCATCCGCAAGATCCTGTGCTTCGAAGGCGGTTATGCCCGGTACCGGATCAAACAGTGCTTCGAGAACAATTCGCGGCGCTGTGTTGATATTGACGGGCGCCCTGGTACCCGCGGGCCTTTCCACAGCGGTGTTTTCCCATGAATAGTCAGTCACATAATCTTTTATTAAATCGAAATACTCATCTGTCATTCCCGCTACCTGCTTAATCTGTGAAACCGTTGCAAAAAGCGTGCTGCCCCGATACGATACAATTTGGCCCGCAAGCGACGCTGCATCCGGTGATGATATGCCGCATTTTTCAAAAAGGCTTTCCATAAGGTCTGCTGTCGCATAATTGATATGAACTTTACCTGCTTCATCATATACGGGCATCCGCTCAACCGCACCACGGCCCAAAGCCACATTTACGGTTTTCGGGGTTCCGTCATCATCGAGGTTCCGGAATGTGCTGTACCATGGCTCAGTTGACGCATCAATTTCATGCGTTATGCGGCAGAATAGATAATCGACATCAGCATCATAATAGTTATCGGCTCCGGAGCCGCCGCCACCCCCACCCCAGCCGCCTGCACCACCGGATTCTCCTGCGTCGGCTACAACTTCAGCTGTAAGAGCAAGGTTATTAAGATCGCCCCAGCCCCAGCTTCTGTCTGACGTAATATCAAGGTACTGTGTTGTCCATGATGACGGAAGCGACCATGTTGCAGATGTCGGGCCCGGGGAGCCGCTCAGCTCATACCCGATGTTGAATGTGCCGCTTCCGCTGTATGCGCCCCTGCGATACCGGCATCCGATAACGATTGCTTTCAGCCTGCTGCCTTTTAAATTAACCTGCTGAAGATAATCACTGACGGAAACAGCAGCAGTATCGCCCGGGGTGCCAGGTAATCCAGGTTCTCCCCACCCTGATCCGCCGCCCCCGCCCCGCCCGACGGACTCAAGCCTGCATGCGCTCCCGTTATAATCGGTTGCATTCTGTTCATTGAGCACTGACGCATCTGCCCCCCCGGTTACGGCAGCTGCGGAATCGGCGTCCACGCTCGGGGATCCGTGAAACCCGTTTTGTGTCGGATCCGCAGTCTGTACCGAAGCATCCGTATCGTCACGCACTGCACGGACAGCACGCTGAATACCCGCTTCGGCGATATAAAGAGCGGCTGTGCTATCCATCATGTTGATTGAAACAAACTGCTCCATCCGGTTGAGTGACAAAATACCAAGCCCGAGAGCGCTCAACACCAAAAGAGCCATCAAAGCAGTAATCAGCGAGACGCCGGAGGAATCAATTAAGTGGCGGCGGCAAAAACGCCTGCTTACGGAATCGCCCGGTGCGTCTACGCTATGTAATTCATAAAACAGCTGCCGCGGATATGTCGGGTTCATTACAGCGACCGCCTTCTCAGCATTGCGGTTCTCATCCTCGACACGGCACCGTCAAATGACACCGCAAGTGATATGACTACCCTGTCTGAATCACCGGTAAATGTTACGGATGCATTCTGAATAAGAACCGTGTCCCCGGCACCGTCAATGGTTTTGTGAAGCTCGTTCCCGGACATAAAATATCTGACCTGTTCTGCGACACCATCGCTGTCGATGTCAGAGCTGAACGACAGGTCGGTTGCGCTGTTTATCGTCAGCTCGTCTGCCTGCCGTATTTCATAACCCATACGATTAATAATGAGCCGCTTTATCTGCTTAACGTCCTGGCTCGAATACATACGGTAAAATATATCTGTGCCGAGTGAGAAGAAATTGACAAAAATACCGGCAAGAATCGATGCCAGCAGAATTGTAATAATGAATTCTATGAGGGTAAATCCGCTGCTGCACGCCCGGCGTGCAAACAGATTGTGGGGCATACGTGAAATCATAATGTGCGATACTGATTTCATACAGTCAGCTCTTATCAGCGGTTACCGTTGTAAGTGAAACAGATTCCCCGCTATCATGTCCCACGGTTACGGTAATCAGCCGGTAATCGGTAGCCGATGCACTTGGGCTAAAATCAGCATTCCCATATTCAATATCAACGGTATAGCTGTAATCATCAAATGGGGATACAAATGCTCCCGATGAAGAGGAAAGGGAGGAGAATTCCTGCTCACGATACTCTTCCATTTTCTCCTGAGCGAGCCCGTTTGCAATGGTTATGACATCCGAGCTGAAGGTTCCGCTCACCCCCTGCAGGAACATATTTGCCAGCGGGACAATAGCAATGGCAACCATCGCAATAATAATAATAAATTCTATAAGCGTAAATCCGGCTGTGCTGGGGAGTGTATTGGTGACATGCATGGATAACGTTCTCAACTGACGCGAACCTCGACATTGCCAGTATATTGATCAATCGTTATTGTTGCAACAGGAGATGACCCGCTGTTTGAAACGGTAAAACCGGATCCTCCCCCTGACACTGCCTCTCCGAGCGGTGAGAATTCAACGATAAAGCTGCTGTCGATAACAACCTGCGGGTAATCAGATCCGATAGAAACGGTATAATCACCGGGAGATGTCGGGTTCTGGATGACGGACCACGTTCCGTCATCGTTTTGTTTTTGAATAGAATAGGACGTGCCCGGGCTGAATACAGCCCGGTGATTTATACACTGAGCAACTGCACATGATTGCGCATATCGTATGTCTGAGGCTATGCTTCGCGCTGCAGCAGCAACGCGGGCTCCCTGAACGGCGCTGAAGCGGGGTATTAAAACAGCCGCAAGGACCAGGATGACTGTTATAATCATCACTGCCTCTATAAGGGAAAAACCGCAGATGGAAAGATTCTTTTTTTTCATTGTCGGCACATACGATAAAGCTGTAATCAAACGTGTCCAAAATAAATACCAGCATTACAGGAAAAGCCGGTTCGGGCGGGGCTCCGCGCAGCCTCCGCCAAATAAAGCCTCACTTCATGGACGGCCCGGTGCTGCTCAATGTAACTAAGATGCAGGCATTGTGCAAGGATTGACCCGGGCAGCCTTTCCACCGGGCCTTATGTGTGCTGAAGTTTAACGGCACATGCCGTTCCATAACATATTCACTTGTTGCGGGGGCTTTGCAGAGCCCCGCCCGAACCGGCTTCGTTACATTATTTCGGACACAACTGAGCTGTAATAAAATAAATATATGCATAGATATGGGGCGTTTATCACCCGGGCGGATACGGCCGGTTTCCAGCATGTCTGTATAAAGACAATAGCAAAATTGAAGCCAGGGTGACAAGGCTTATGATAATTCCGGCCGTATACCACCACGGTTTATAACAAAACATCACGGTATGCTGTCCCGGAGGAACTGCAACCGCTCTGAACGCATAATTAGCTCTATATATATGTGTTTCCTTTCCATCAATATATGCTTTCCACCCGGGATACCAGGTGTCGCTCATAAAAAGAAACTGTTTACGTGCGCTTGTTACCTCAAAAACCGCGCGTTCGTTTGAATATTCTTTCATGCATACCGAATCGTTATATTCGCTAATATCGGATGAATCGGCTTCAATTTCCGGCACGTCCATCAGAAGCACCGTTTCCGATGGGTTGAATTTTCTGCTTTGCAGTGTTTTTCTGTATTGCTCATCCCCTGTTACGACGCGGTAGCCGTTTACCAGAAACGCACGGGGGAGAACATTATGATTTTCATATAAATACAGCCTGCCGTCTGTTCTGAGAAGTTCATATCCGGGTCTGTGCAGCTCTTCAGACCATAAAACATATTTGACATTCATCATATCGACAAGTCGTGTTGAATCAGGATACGGGGCAGACTGCACCAGCGTCAGTATCTTAAAGTAATGAACCAGCGACAACACTGAAAAGCCTGATATATCTTGTAATTTATTTTCGATAAGAAGGTTGGGCGACAGAGCATTTTTAAGACAGCGCAAATAGCCCTCATGCGTATCATAGGAAAATTTCATATGCTGTATCTTTTCCTGCCCGAATAATCGGAATACTCCCGGGTCATCCAGAAGAACAGCAGTATTTTGTCCAGGACGGTGGTATTCACTTCGTTCAACGCTTGCGTAGTATCCATAATTGCCCAAAAAAAGATCACAGATAAGCAAAAAACAGATACCGTAAAATGCCATATGTATTGATTTATTGTTTCGCAGCACAGCGTACAGCCACAACGATGCGATAATGCCGAAAAGCAGCACGCGCATACAATTTTTAACAATTTCATTTTTCGTAAGCTCTGATTCAGAAAGTACGGAGCCGAGCTCACATATACTCCATAATGAATCTGAAAAAAGAGCAACAGCTGCCAGCACAATACTGCCGCAGCAGCATAAAAGAACGAAACTGATAATACCGAGCCTGCGGACCCCGGGCTTTTTATATCCCTGTGCTATGACATCCCATCCGAGGCCGCAGGCAATACAAAGAAAAAAAATATCAATAAACAAAAACTTAACCGGATACCGTATGCTGTCAAGTACCGGCACCCATTTGAATAAAAATGGGTATGCCGGATTATATTTTCCAAAAGCCAGAAAAAGGGAAACAGCGGCTGCTGCAGCTATAAATATCCTCCGCGAGCCTTTTTCCGCAATAATAAATACGGCAAGACCCGCTGGGATAAGTCCGGTATAAATTGTTTTGAGCCAGGCCTGATCTTTCCAGTAATAGTCATAGCCCTTCCAGAACACATCAGGAATAAATAAATATATGAGGTTTTCTGGAGCCAGCGACCATAGAACCGCCTGCTGATATGAAATACCCTCAGAGCGGATTGAATTTCCGACTAGGGCTGCAAAAGGGAGCAATTGTACGGCCGACAGCCCGACAAACACGATGCACGTTATTACAGCGATCCTGATTCTCACCCGTGCCGGTGCGCACACGGTTCCTGCCGGATACAGCAGCGGAAGCGCGGTCAGCAGAGCCAGCAACAAACCGGCCATAATACAGACTTCCATTCCGCCGGCGGTAAACATACAGTAAAGCACTGCTGAACCGAGAAATGACATGCACAGGGAACCAGTTCGCACACTTCTTAAGTACACGGCCAGCAGAAGGGGGAACCATGTCACCGACAAAAGAGTTGAGTAAAGGTTGTGAACCGATAATAGATATCCGCTGAAAACAAAGGTGATACCTGCGAGTGCAGCTGCATGGTCTCGTGCCTTCATTTCTTTCAGAAGCATGAACATAAACACTCCTGAAAGAAAAAAATGAAGCGGGATCATTATGTTAAAGGCGGTATCGACAGGCAGCACCCGATACAGAATGCTCAACGGATACGCATAGCCGGGCTGAATGCCTGCATGCAGCGGCTCGCCGCACATGATATAGCGGTTCCACAAATGTCCCGGTTCAGCGCTGCTGTCGGTCCAGCAGCGTATATTCGGGTAAAAAAACACCGCGAGATCCCGCTCGGTGAATATATGGCCATCCAGAAATATCCGGTTAAAATACCCGAAAACCAGAAACGCCAGTATAAGACTGTACAATATATATTTTTTTTTCATGGCCCGCATAAAAAAAAGGGGATATAGCGTTGTTGCCTATATTCCCCTTTTTTCGCACAGCATTCAGGATAAATAACTGCTAGTATGATGATGCATCGCTTACGGTCGTCGGACCGGTGAACGTCCAGGCGTAGTTTGTACCGTTAATAACAGCGGTGAACCCGTTGGTGCCGGAAGTCGTAATGCCGCCGGTTTCCTGAAGGTTTCCATATACGGTGTCTGCATCGATAGTGCTCGTATCAGATCCCTCAACAATAAACTGCGCATAGGTGATAGCCGATGCAGCGCGCAGCGACCCGGTAAACGATGCCGCTGTTGCCTCCTCTGCATCCTGTGACATATCAACATACCGTGGAATTGCCACAGCTGCAAGAATCGCCACAATGACGATGATCATAACAAGCTCGATTAAGGTGAAACCGTGTTGCTGTCTGACTGCCTGCATAACTGCCTCCTTTTTCTAAACTGTTTAGTAAATTAACTTTTTGCTTATTGTAATCATTTGTAAGAAAGCATCGGTCAGTCAAGAAAAAAACTTTATTTTTTTTGAATAATTTTGATTTTCGGATGCAGTGATACGAAGGTAGCTAAAGATTGGCTATATGATGAATAACAAAAAGATATGGAATTTTTTATTTTGTGTAAATATTGTTTTTTTATGCCATTTCAGCCCAGCACCCTTGACCGGATGCCCATTCGCACAGAAGCTTTTCAAGCGCTTTCTGCTCTGTTTTCCATACAGCAAGCAATGTAATTTTTAAAATATCCGCTATCTCTCTGAGCGTTTTTGTTGTCTGCCCGCTGAGACCATACCGGTATTCAAGCACAGACTGTTCCTGCTTGTTTAAATTTTTTATTAATGCAGCATGCTGAATCGGTGTTTTTCCCTTTGCCTGAGATTTAAACCACTTTCGACGAACAGCAGGTTTTACCATTACGGGTTTTACAAACCTGAACGAATGCCGGTTGTGCATAATAACGGGAAGCGCATGTTCCGGGCGCACCAGAGAAAAAGAGTGCTTATTCTGAAGCAAAAGAGGTTGCCCGCTGTCAGGAGCAACCAGTTTGAATGAATATTTATTCTCCATGAGACAGGGCATTGTGTTCAGTGAGCCAATCAGATGCTGCGGATCAACCACAGGTGAATCACCTGCATCATCATCTATGGTGCAAAAAAGCCGAAGCAGCTGAAAGGCCTCCTGCTCTATTTGGCGAACCCGCTCCCTGGTGAGTGACAGGGCGATGCCGATCTGCTGCAGTGTTTTTCCGTCTCTTTCCGTATCATCAAGCCCGTACCGAAGGGAAATAACGCGATATTGCCGTTCCGTCAGCACAGCCTGTAAAAAATCTTTTAAAGAATCAGCCTGCATGTTTTCCGAAATTGTGCTGTCCGGCCTTTCGGCATTATCATTAGGCACCGTTTCAAGCAGAGGCCTCAGCTCGCCGGCGCAGAGATCGGATGAATCAATAGATATATCAGATGAAGGCAAAAGCTGAAGCTCTTCTATTTCTTTTTCGGTGCAGCTCATCTCACGGGCGATCATAGCAGTGCCCGGCTCAACACCGCGCTTGCACAGTCTCTCCGCAGCTTTTTTGATCATATGCAATTTGTGCTGCTTGTATAATGGGACAGGAATAACTCCGTTGTTGTGCTGAATGTAGCACAACATGCTGCTGAACACCTGATGATATGCGTACGTGCTGAATTTACACCCGCGGTCCGGGCTGAATTTCGACACGGCGTAACACATACCGTCATAGCCCGCACTTTTGAGCTCATCCAGTTCCATTGCCCGCTCGGCGCACCGGCACAGCGCAAAAAGCCGTTGAGCTATACTGTGTATGAGCCTTTCATTAAGAAGGGCTATCTCCCAGGTTATATCAGTACATTTCCGCCTCTGTCCGGATATTTCAGCTGCGTGATACTGCTTCAGCAGCTCGGCGGTTCTTCGGTAACGGCTGTGATGATCTTGTTTATTTTTAAATTTATTTTTCTTAATCGCTTTTTTATCTGACGGCTGCGTGATTAATCTGAAGGAACATGAGTTATCCATAAAAATGGATTCCCGCTGAGCAGCAGAGTAATTGCTTTTTTTATTCATGATGCAGCCTGTGTACCTTTAGACATAAAAAAAATCAGCTAACAGCGCTATGATTATTTTTCGCTATTTAACATTTTTTATACTTATAAATATATAACAAATTCTTATGAATGCAAGAGATGAAAAAAATATGACTCAGGCCATCAGCGTCCGGCGATCTTTGTCATATCCCACATGGGCAGGAAAACCGCCATAGCAAAAAACATGACCATAAGGCCCAGAAGCAGGGTCAAAACCGGCTCGATATATGATCCGAGACGTTTGGTGGTGTAGTCGACTTCCATGTCGTAGTAGCGTGACACTTTGAGGAGGATGGCATCCAGCTGCCCGGTCGTTTCGCCAATGGATACCATTTGCACGACAATCGGAGTGAAAAATCTGCTTGTTCCCATCGGCTCGGCAAGCCCCCGCCCTTCCTGAATACTGTCGCGTATGTCTCTGATCGCTTCTGCGATCACATCATTGCCGATAGCCTGTGAGGTTATATGCAGGTTATCAATTATAGGGAGCCCGCTTTGAAGGAGCGTGCCGAGCATATTTGTAAAGCGCGAAAGAGCCGCTTTTTGGTAGACCGGACCCAGTATCGGCATAGTAATTTGAATGTAGTGCCAGTAATACCGCCCCCGGTCGGTTGTCAGCATCCATCTAATCGCTGCTATGGCACCGCCGACAACAATAAGACAGACAAACCAGTAGTTATTGAAAATAGTGTTCAAACCGATCATAATTTTGGTGGGCAGCGGCAGCGCAATATCGAACTGCTCAAAAATGCCGACAAACCGGGGAATCACGAACCACATAATAATAGCGAATGCGACCACAAGAGCAGCAAGCACCATTTTGGGATACCGAAGCGCGGTTTTAATTTTTTCCCGGATTTCGGCATCGTGCTCAGCCATCTCCCCGAGCCTGATAAATATTTCTTCAAGCTGACCCGAGACCTCCCCGGCATAAATCATATTGGCATAGACCGGCGGGAACACCCTGGGATGCTTTGCCAGGCTCTCCGAAAGGCTGCTGCCTGCCTCAATATCACGTGCTGCGGTTTCAAGTATTTTCTTGAGCTTTTTATTGCTGATCTGCTTGGCAAGTATCCTCAGGCCGGTCAACAGCGGAATGCCTGCACCAAGGAGCGTTGACATCTGAAACGTCAGCATTACCATGTCATCTGATGTAATTTTACTGCCGAAATAATCAGCAATATTAAAGGAATCAGAAGGGGATCGCGTATCCTCCTGTATGGAAACCGGCACGTGGCCCTTCTGGTCTATAATCGATCCGGCCGCTTCGCTTGACGGCGCTTCCACCATACCGCTTATCAGCTCACCGTCACTGCTTCTCGCTTTATATCTATACTGTGGCATAATTCTTTATCGTATGTGATTTTTAACCATGGCTATAAGGTTCTGCACATCAAACGGCTTGGTAATATAGCAGTCTGCTCCTGTCTCAATTCCCGTAATGCGGTCAGCATCTCTTGTTTTCGCCGTCAGCATGATAATCGGTATATGCTGATACTGTTCATCAAATTTAAGGAGTCTGGAGACCTTGTATCCGTTCATTTTCGGAAGCATGATGTCAAGAATTATTAAATGAGGTTTTTCAGCCCTGGCCTTGTTAAGCGCTTCAATACCGTCATATGCAGTGCTGCACGTATAGCCCAGGCGCTCGAGTTCAAAGCGCAGCGTTTCAACAATATCAGACTCATCATCGACAATAAGAATGTTTTTTTCTTCCACGCTATGCCCCCTGTAATTTTTTAAGCGCTATTCTGAACAAATCCCTCTGATTTTCAGCTTCCTGAGGATAAGCCGCAAAACCGGCGCGAAATCGTATACTTTCAAATGCGGTTTTCCGCCATTTTACTGCAGAGCTGCGCAGGTTGCTTTCGATACGATCGGTTATCGCGGATGCGCCGCTGCTGTCCGCATGGCAGAAAACAACAAACATATCCCGCTCTTTACGGTGTACAACAACATCAGTCTGCCTGAAAAGACTTTTTTTAATAACCTCTTCAGACTCTGCTAAAAAAGCATCGGTTTCATCCTTTGCTGCGCTCATTTCCACCTGCTTGAAATTATCAAGCACTATGGCGATAAGCGAAAGCGACTGATGGCTTTTTCGTGCAGCGGAAAGCTCGCGGTCAAAAACCCATCTAAAGGCAGGGTCGCGTCGCTCACGGGAGTGTACCGGCAGTGTAAAGCAAAATCGGCATCCCCTGGGCGTGTTATCCTCGACATGAATGCAGCCCCCGTGCATTTCGACCAGCTTCTGCACAATAGCCAGCCCCAGGCCGACACCCTCACCGTTGATTTCAGCACTGCTCTGTACCCGGTAAAATTTTGTAAATATGAGATCTTTTTTATCATCCGGTATGCCGCAGCCGGTGTCGGCTACAACAACACGTACCATCGGGCTGTCGCTGTCGCAGGCGCCGTTTGATGGCAGCTCATGTGCGCTCACCGTAATAGTGCCATGCTGCCCAGTGTGCTTGAATGCGTTTCCGATCAGATTATACAGTATTTCTTCAAGCTTTGGCGCATCGGCAAGCACTGTCGGTACAGAATCGTTGATATCAGACTGAACAAGAATGCTTTTTTCTTCAGCTGAATAGCTGAATTCATGTATCAGATTGTCAACAAACGGCTTAAGCGCAACCTGATTAAACTCGAAAGGCATTTTCCCCATCTCTATGCGGGTAATGTCAAGATACTGATTTATCAGCCCGTTAATCCGGTCGACATTTCTCGTGGCGATAGACAGAAATCTGTCCTTATGCTCGACTATTTCCTGCTCATTCATGTTCAGAAGTATGTTGACGGCATTCTTGAGCGAGGTCAGCGGGTTGCGCAATTCATGCGACGCAATAGATACAAAATCTGTCTTTATATCCTCGGCCTCTTTCATCATTGAAAAATCACGCACATAGACCACTGTGCCGTTCATCAATCCGTCAATCATTAATGGAACCGACAAAATCGTATACGGCTCTCCGTTAATGGTTGACTCCTTCTGTTTCTGAACGCGGGAGCCTGCAGGGTCGAAGCCGATAATAGCGGCGATATCCCGGCGTGTAACCTGTCTGCTTTCATCTATATGAAGCAGATCACGGGCGCACTTGTTGATCATCGCGGGTGCGTCGTCGGCATCATAAATAATGATGCCGTCCTGCAAGCATTCTATAGCATTGACATAATGATCAAGTGAAAGCTTATTATCCATATGCAATCGATATTCCTGCCCGAGATCGTATCCCTCTTCCTGCATCGTTATTGCGTGAAAAAGCTGCGGTTGTCAATAATTATTCCATACAGCAATAGTCTGCGCTAAACTGTATTCTATGGTATAATATCCAGGGATACAAAAATATTTTTTTATCACATGCGCTTTCTTCTGTATAACATACGGTACGCTACCGGAATGGGCGGGTATTTTCATTTCCCGGTTCCCTTCAGCGGGTATCTCCGCTTTACCGGAAAAAACCTTGCCAGGATTGCATCATTTATCAAGGCCGAAAATCCTGACATAGTGGGTCTTGTAGAAGTTGACAGCGGTTCCTACCGCTCGGGAAAATACAACCAGGCTGATATCCTTGCACGGGCGCTTGGGCACTATTATGTGTATAATTCAAAATACGGAGCACATCTTTACGGGAAATTTCCGGTACTCGATAAACAGGGAAACGCTTTTCTGACAAAACATACTATAAAAAAGCAGAAATTCCACTATTTTTCAAAAGGAATAAAGCGCCTTGTCATAGAGCTCGAACTCGAGCGGTGCACCATTTTTCTCGTTCATCTTTCACTTCGATTTCATCACCGCCGATATCAGCTCAACGATCTGCTCACTCTTTTCAAACAGACAAAAAAGCCGGTACTCGTTGCCGGGGACTTCAATCTTTTTCGGGGACGCGTCGAGCTGAGCACATTTCTCGATGCCACCGGCCTCATCAGTGCAAACAGGCAGCACCTGCCGACATTTCCAAGCCGCTTTCCGCATCGTGAGCTTGACTTCATTCTACACAGCCCTGATATAAAAATAACCGGATTCAGAATACCACGGATACTGTATTCCGATCACAATCCGATCGTTTGCGATTTTAAAATAACCTGAATATTTGCTGCGCGCTCTATGATTTCTTTTATCAGTGAGATGTGGGCTCACATAACAGCGCTTATCACGTTTGTCGTTACGGTGTCAGCGGCCTTTCATGCGGTTATCTACAAGCGCGATTCGCGGTCTGCTCTCGGCTGGACCGCTCTCATCGTTTTTTTCCCCTTTTTCGGGGCAGTGCTGTATGTGCTGCTCGGCATAAACCGCATTCAGCGAAAAGCATCTGCTTTCAGCGGAAAGCATGCGCGGCAGTACCACCGCTATGATGATGTTTCCTGCAGCAAAAAGAACCTCCACAATATATTGACGCCTGCAAACAGCCATCTTACAACGCTTAACAGGGTTGTCAGCAAAATAACCCATCGCCCTCTCCTGTGCGGCAATCATCTTACGCCTCTGAAAAACGGCGATGAAGCATATCCGGTTATGATCAATGCCATAAACACCGCACGCAAAACAATTACTCTTGCGACATATATTTTTTCACGAGACAGAGCCGGCGAAATGTTCATAAATGCGCTGTCAGCAGCTGCAGCCAGAGGCGTGGATGTACGCGTTTTGATAGATGATGTTGGATCCCGATACACCTTTCCGCCGATTGTCCGGTATTTACAAAAGCGCGGTATTAATACGGCCAGCTTCATGCCGACGTCCTTTCCCTGGCGAACTGCATATATCAACTTGAGGAACCACCGTAAGATATTGGTCGTTGACGGAATCATCGGCTTTACCGGCGGCATGAATATTCGACGATATCATATACTTAACACACACTGCTCACATCATATACAGGATCTGCATTTCCGGGTCACCGGCCCGGTTGTCCGCCATTTGCAGGAGGCATTCTCGGAAGACTGGTATTTCACCACCGAAGATGTTTTAAGCGGACCTGAATGGTTCCCTGACCTGCACAATGCCGGCAGCACTATCGCGCGCGGAATAACGCATGGACCGGATGAGGATATTGATAACATGCACAATGTCATTCTGAGCGCTCTGTCCTGTGCGCGCCGCTCCATACGCATTGTTACCCCGTATTTTCTGCCCGATATCAGAATAATAAGCGCTTTAAACGTAGCCTGCCTCCGGGGGGTTGATGTTGATGTGATCGTCCCTGCGGTAAACAATCTGAGGCTTGTCGGCTGGGCGATGTCCGCTCAGTTCTGGCAGGTTCTTAAATGGGGATGCCGTATTTGGATGAGCCCGCCGCCTTTTGACCACACCAAGTTCATGGTAGTTGATAACACCTGGTGCCTTATCGGCTCATCAAACTGGGATGCGAGAAGCCTCAGGCTCAATTTTGAATTTAATGTTGAATGCTATTCGCCCGAGTTGGGCCAGTGGCTTTGTACGGTTTTTGATGAAAAGCGATCCTCCTCACGCGAAATGTCGCTTTCAGAGGCTGACAGCAGGCCGCTGCTGATTAAGCTTCGCGACGGCATGGCCCGCCTGTGTACCCCGTATTTGTAGCTCTGGCAGAGCTGTTCATTCTTTGACACGGTATTATCTATCTGATATATTTTTTGATTATCATGCAGCGCCCTCTACCCCGGAGAATAATTACTGTTAATTTACAAACTGCAAGTGGAGAGCAATTGTGAGCTGGTTCGGTAAACTCATGTTCGGTTCCCTCGGGCTTTTCGTCGGCGGACCGCTCGGTGCAATTCTTGGTGGAGTTGTTGGTCATCATCTCATCGACAAACACGTGACCGATATCAACACGCATCAGTCAGGGCTCAATGTTGAGCAGGCGCAGGCAGCGTATTTTGTATGCCTTTTTTCTATTTTTGCAAAGCTGGCAAAAATAGACGGCGTGGTAACACAGGATGAAATCAAGGTTGTCGAAAACATCATTCAATCTATGAACATCGGCCAGAAAGAACAGCAATTTGCGCGGCGCATATTTACTGAAGCAAAAAATTCCCCTTATTCAATTGATGATTTTGCCAGGCAGTTTTACCAGCTAAATCAGCACAACCCTGCTGTCCTTGCCTCTTTTCTTGATGTGCTGTTCCGGCTGGCCGCTGCAGACGGAAAGCTGCATCCGTCTGAAGAACATGCGCTCAAGCGCATAAAAAACATTTTCAATATATCCGATCAGAAATATAATGAAATCCGCGCAGCCTATTTTGACGACACTGACAAATATTATAAAATGCTCAACTGCACACCTGACAGCACAAATGAAGACATAAGGAAAAATTATAAAAAACTGGTAAAAGAATTCCATCCTGACACTATTGTTTCAAAGGGCCTTCCTGAGGAATTTACCGAGTTCGCTGCAAAGCGGTTCCGTGAAATTCAGGAAGCGTATGAAAAAGTAAGAAAAGAGCGGCACTTCTGACTGCCTGTGTTACGCTATGTCCCGCAAAAAACGAAAAAATTCGCGAATCAGAATTCTTGACACCGGCGATGACCTTGAAGCCCTTTTTACGGGAAAACAATCAGCTGATACACCACATGAACTTTCAGAGATTCTCGAAACATCGCTCACTCATGATCGTTTTCAGCACTTTTTGAGCGAGAAATATAACAGCGGCAATTCACCCGAAAAAATCTCTATTCATCATATTATCAAAAAATACCCCCGCCCTGAAAGGGAGCTTGATCTTCATCGCCTGAGCGCTTCGGATGCTGAGCATAAAGCCAGATGCTTCATTCAGGATGCAGTTGCCGCCGGGCTGAAAACGCTGCGCATCATCGTCGGAAAAGGCATCCATTCCGCTGGTATGCCTGTGCTTCCTGACTGTATTGAAGCCCTCCTGAGTGAGCTTAAAAAATCCGGCTGCGTGCTTACCTTTTCATGGGAAAAGCGTGAGAAAAAGCGAAGCGGCTCGATCATCGTTTACCTTAAGCATAGCCGGGACAACCGCGGATGCACTTCATAGATTCCTGCCGGTGATATCCCTATGATACTCTACACTATTGGTCATTCTGTTTATGAAACTGACAGGTTCATCTCCATGCTGAACACCTACGGCATTCGGTGCATCGCAGATGTGCGCAGCATACCCTACAGCCGCCGGAATCCGCAATTCAACCGTGAAACGCTTAAAACAGACCTGAACCTTCACGATATCGCCTATCATTATTTGGGCGGCTTAATCGGCGGGCGGGTCGATGAAAATGAAATGCTTTTCCCTGACGGAACGGTAAACTATGACCTCGTTCGAGCTTCAGCCAGGTTTCAGCAGGGTATAAAGCGCGTGTTAGAGCTTGCGTCGCAAAGCCAGTCTGCACTTATGTGTTCAGAAAAAGATCCCTTTAACTGTCACCGGTTTGTGCTTATCGGCAGGGCTCTGGCAGATAAAAACGTGAGCGCACAGCACATCATCGAACCGCAGCGCATTCAATCACAGCATGACCTTGAAAACCGGCTGCTTGAGAAATACGGTCTTAACAGCCGTCAGCGCGGTTTGTTTGATCCCCCTGCCTCCCGGAAACAGCGCATACAAGATGCATATGTACTACGCAATCGTGACATAGCCTACAGAAAGCAGTAACCCGGCGCCTGCTCACCATCATATATGTAACTGTACCATAAACCGGACAAGCCGGAAGAGACCGGTTTTTTGTGGCAGCCAGCGAAGTCGTTGTCGTAATCGTAATCGATGCAACAATGATCAGCGAGGCAAACACGATCACGATCACGATCACGACCACGATAACAACGCCGATTGCGTTTCGCATTGAATTTTTTGCCACTCAATACAAAAAAATAACGTCTAAGTGACTAATATTATATAACGCCTGGCGTTTCTGACGCGCCGCTGCGAGCAGCTCACTGCATACATTTCGACGATATAAAGAAAATTTATTCAGCAATTTTTTCCTTCTTCACATACGCAAAAAATTGCCGATAAATAATAAATATTTCACAAACACCTATCATATTGTCGGAGGATAACCCGATTCAGCAAACACGCATTTATCTGTTTACATCATGAAATCTACTGAAAAGCTCATTCCTATCAATCTGCATGTCCTGCGCATCGACAAGCTCAAGCCGTTTGACCTTTTTCTCAAGGTAAATTCCGGAGGAAATCAGCATTATGTCCTTTATTCACGGAAGGGCACCTATTTCACTAACAAAATAAGGGAAAATCTTATTCAAAACAACATTGAAACCATCTATGTACCCGAAAAGCATAGAGATATTTATCAACAGTATGTAGAAGACAATCTCGGTGATATTATTAAAGACGCAGACATTCCGCCTGAAGAAAAATCGGAGATTGTTTATGATTCCAGCAAGTACGTTATGGAGCGGCTGTTTGAAAACCCGCGGGCTGAAATGATTTCCCGTACACAAAAAAATATTCACAATATCGTTGACATGATTCTTTCAGACAGGCAGGCGACACACCAGCTTATACGCATTACACAATATGACTATTACACCTATACGCATTCAATTAATGTCGGGGTTTTCGGAGTGGCATTTGCTCGCGAGCTTATGCAGGATGTTGACGAGAGCTATTTTTACAAACTCGGGCTGGGTTTTTTCCTTCATGATATCGGGAAATCACAGCTTCCCATTGATGTGCTTAATAAGCCGGGGCCACTCAGCGAGGATGAGTGGAACCTTATGAAAACACATCCTGAAAAAGGGTACAAAATTCTTCAGGATTCAGGCTATATGAATAAAGAAACCTCTATCATCGTGCTGCAGCACCATGAACGCGCAGACGGCTCAGGCTATCCAAAGGGTCTGTCAGGTGAGAGCATTCACACATTTGCAAAAATATGTGCCGTGGCCGATACATTTGATGCTATGACGACAAACAGGTGCTACCAGAATCCGTGCTCAGCTTATGATTCGCTTAATTACATAAAAAACAGTATGCTTAAAGAATATTTCGATCAGGAGTTTTTTGAAAAATTTGTATTTCTGTTTGCCCCGAACGGTGCTTAAAAGCTGCATATCTCAATGGGTTGCTATATAATCTGCGATCAGATCGCCTATTTCACTTGTCGTGTGCCCCATGCGCCCCGCCGACATGCTCTCCATATCCTCGCTGATAACTTTTTTAATTGCCTGCTCCACCGCTTGAGACGCCTCTTCATGCTTGAGTATATAAAGCATCATCTGAAGGGCTGCAATGGATGCAATAGGGTTAATACAGTTTTTCCCGGTATATTTCGGTGCTGAGCCTCCCATGGGCTCGAACATCGACACACCTTCAGGATTAATGTTGCCGCCCGCTGCAACACCAACGCCACCCTGTATCATTGCAGCCAGATCAGTGATGATATCGCCGAACATGTTATCAGTTACAACAACATCAAACCACTCAGGATTTTTTACGAGCCACATACACAGCGCATCAACATGTGCATAGTCAGTCTGTATATCACTGTAATCCGCAGCAACTTCATCAAATACCCGCTGCCACAAATCATGGGCAAACGTAAGCACGTTTGTCTTTCCGCACAGGGTAAGTTTTTTTTCGCTGTTTCTTTTTCTGCAAAATTCAAATGCATACCGGACACATCGCTCAACACCTTTTCGGGTATTTATCGATTCCTGGATCGCGACTTCATCCTGCGTGCCTTTTTTGAGGAACCCCCCTGCTCCAACATACAGGCCTTCCGTATTTTCGCGCACAACAACAAAATCAATGTCATCGGGCCCTTTATCTTTAATAGGTGTTTCAACTCCGGGAAAAAGCTTAACCGGCCTGAGGTTAATATATTGATCAAGCTCAAAGCGAAGGCGTAAAAGAATGCCTTTTTCCAGAATACCCGGCTTAACATCCGGATGTCCGACAGCGCCGAGGTATATAGCATTAAATGATTTCAGCTCATCAACAGCGCTGTCAGGCAGAATTTCACCCGTTTTTTTGTAATACTCTCCGCCGAAATCAAAGTGTTCAGTTTCATACGGTATGCTGTATCTGGATGCAGCTGCATCAAGCACTTTCAACCCTTCACGCACAACTTCAGGTCCGGTACCATCTCCGGGTATAACCGCTATCTTCAGCATATCTCGATCCTTTCATTCCATGTATTATCTATGCCGTCAATCCTGACCTTTTTTTTACATAATTCATAAGCCCCCCTGCCTGAATCAGCTCGCGCATAAAGTCAGGAACCGGCTGGGCCTGAAGCACGGTCCCGTCTTTTTCGATTGCAATTTTCCCGGAACCGAGATCTGCAGCAATGCGGTCTCCCGCGGCAACGCTGCTTCTGATTCCAGAGCATTCAAGTATGGGAAGGCCCATATTATATGCGTTTCTATAAAAAATCCTGGCAAAGCTTTCGGCGATAACACATGAAACGCCTGCAGCCTTTATTGCGATCGGCGCATGCTCACGGGACGATCCACAGCCGAAATTGGTGCCGGCAACAATAATGTCACCCGGGCTTACCTTGTGCTGGAAAGATGGATCTGCATCTTCCATACAGTGCCTGGCAAGCTCCAGGGGGTCCGATGTGTTCAAATACCGTGCCGGTATAATTTCATCTGTGTTGACATCATTTCCAAAAACCCATACAGTGCCTTGAAATTTCATATGCATCCCTTGCAAATATTTTTTTTGGGCTACAGCGCATCCGGCGACGATATATGGCCGGCAACAGCGGAAGCAGCAGCAACTGCCGGATTTGCCAGATACACAAAGCTTTCCGGATGTCCCATTCTGCCGACAAAATTCCTGTTTGTGGTAGCAACAGCCACCTCATCCTTTGCAAGTATGCCCATGTGCCCTCCAAGGCATGGCCCGCATGTCGGGGTGCTTACGGCTGCATGCGCATCAATAAAAATATCGATCAGCCCTTCCTGTATCGCCTGTTTATATATTGCCTGAGTAGCGGGGATTATAATAAGGCGTACACCCTTCGCAGCTTTTCTGTCTTTTAATACACCAGCTGCAATTCTGAGATCTTCAATCCGGCCGTTGGTGCACGAGCCGATCACCGCCTGGTCTATGCCGACATGTTCAGCCTCGCTCACCGGCTTTGTGTTTGCCGGAGAGTGCGGGAATGCAACCTGCGGCTCGATATCATCCGCCTTGTAACGAATAATCTTTTCAAATGAAGCATCAGAATCGCTTTCATGTTCGATAAACGATGCAGAGGACCTGCCCCTCACATATTCGCGCGTTTTGTCGTCAGGGTGAAATATGCCGCACTTTGCACCTGCTTCGATTGCCATATTCGCCATGCTGAACCTGCTGTCCATAGAAAGGGAATCAATAACAGAGCCGGAGAATTCCATTGATTTATACCGTGCGCCGTCAACGCCGATGTCTCCGATAATATATAATATCAAATCCTTACCGCTCACCCACGGCTGCAGCGTTCCCTCAATATAAATTTTTATGGTTTCTGGAACGCGGAACCACAGCTTTCCGTTTATCATCGCTGCTGCAACATCAGTGCTCCCAACGCCGGTGGCAAAAGCGCCGAGCGCTCCGTGAGTGCAGGTGTGACTGTCTGCGCCGATAATAATTTCACCCGGAAGCACAAGTCCCATTTCCGGCACAAGCGCATGCTCAATCCCCATCTGTCCGACTTCATAATAATGTGTTATGCTTTGCTCTGCAGAAAACTCCCGCAGGATTTTGCACTGCTCAGCTGATGCGATATCCTTGTTCGGGGCAAAGTGATCAGGAATGAAAATTATGCTGTCAGGGTTGTTGACGCGCCCGGCACCTGCATTCCTGAACTGCTGTATTGCAATGGGCGCGGTAATATCATTTGCAAGTATCCGGTCAACATCCGCCTCTATGAGCTGACCGGGTGAAACCGTTTCAACTCCGGCATGCTGAGCAAGTATCTTTTCAACAATCGTATTGCCCATGTGGCTCTCCGTAGCTTGTCTGCGGGTTTAATGATATGCGCTCTTTATCTGTTTCTTTTTTACATGCTCAAGCCGATTGAGGGCGTTAATATAGGCAAGCGCGCTCGCCATAATTATGTCAACATGAGCTCCCTGCCCGACAACGACATAATCATCCTCCTCCAAACGCACGCTTACTTCACCCTGCGCATCGGTACCGCCGGTAATGGAGCTGACAACATATTTCAGAAGGCGGCTTTTTGTCCGGGTTATCTTTGATATGGTCTTGAACGCAGCATCAACGGGCCCATCGCCGAATGCCGCATCTTTTATAACCTCTCCGCTCACTTCCATTTCAACTGTTGCGCTCGGTATAGCGACCGACCCGCTTGAGATGGTCATGTGCAGCATCTTATACACATCCGCCGGACGGAGAACCTCTTCTGCGATAATAGCTTCAATGTCTTCGTCAAACACCTCTTTTTTCTTGTCCGCCAGGTTCTTAAACCGCTCAAATGATCTTTTAAGCTCTTTTTCATCAAGTGCAAAGCCAAGCTCTTCAACACGCTTCCTGAACGCGTGGCTTCCGGAATGCTTGCCAAGCACAATGCTGCTTTTCGTCATACCGACAGACTCCGGTGTCATGATTTCGTAGGTTATTTTTTCCTTCAGCAAGCCGTCCTGATGGATTCCGGATTCATGCGCAAAAGCGTTTGCACCGACAATTGCCTTGTTCGGCTGCACCGCCACCCCCGTTATGGAAGTAATAAGGCGGCTGGTCGGGTAAATCTTTTCGGTCCTTATGCTGGTATCAAGACCGTAAAGATCCTGACGGGTGTGAAGTATCATAACAATCTCTTCAAGTGATGCATTGCCGGCGCGCTCTCCGATACCATTTACAGTACACTCAACCTGCCTGGCTCCGTTAGCTATTGCAGACAGTGAATTAGCAACTGCAAGGCCAAGGTCATTATGGCAATGAACGCTTATAACCGCCTCGGTTATATTGGGAACATTCTCGCAAATATATCGAATCAAATCACCGAATTCATCAGGAACGGCATACCCGACGGTATCAGGAACGTTTATTGTTTTTGCTCCTGCATCGATAACCTCTGAAAAAACGCGGCACAGATAATCACGGTCGGAGCGGGTTGCATCCATAGCAGAAAACTCGACTTCCGGAGTGTATTTTTTTGCGTGCTCCACCGCCTTCCGGGCAATTGTAAGCACTTCTTCCTCGGTTTTGCGAAGCTGGTATTTCAGGTGAATCTCAGAGGTTGAAATAAATGTATGAATGCGCGGTTTTTCTGCAACGCTGATGGCTTCCCATGCACGGTCAATATCCGCAGTGTTTGCGCGGGCAAGGCCCGCAACCTGGCTGATCTTTATCGTTTCTGCAATCTGGCGGACAGCATCAAAATCGCCCTGGGATGACACCGGGAACCCTGCTTCAATTATATCGACGCCAAGAATTTCAAGCTGCCGGGCAACACGAAGCTTTTCCTGAAGATTCATGGTATTGCCGGGCGACTGCTCACCGTCGCGAAGTGTCGTGTCAAATATTTTAACCATATTCTGCTGCTGTTTGCTCGCGCTCATTTCTGTTCCTTTTCATGAATGTATTGATAATCGCTTTGATTTTCTGATTGCAGTATCTTTCTTCGCTTCTGTATCGTATACTGCAGATATCCTGCCGGACCTGAAAAAACATACAAACATGCCAGTATAAACAGAACCATCTGCGGCTCGGATGCTATGACACAAATCATGAGTATAGCAACAACAACCGCATTAAATGGTTTGGTATTGCTCAAATCTATATTTTTAAAACTTTTATACCGAATAGAGCTGACCATAAGCAAGGCACATGCATATATTATGACGCTGGTGCATATACCAAGCACAAACAGGTTTGAAAATTCAAAATAAAACCATATTATAACAAATACCGCAACCATACAGGCTGCTGCAGGTATCGGAAGGCCCTGAAAAAAGCTGGTCGATACTTTGTTTTTTCGAATATTGAATCGCGCGAGCCGGATAGCGCCGCATGCAGCAAACAGGAATGCCGCAAGCCACCCCCACCTGCCGACATTATGAAGCACCAGGCCGTAGGCCAGAACAGCCGGGGCAATTCCGAAACCTACCAGATCGCATAGCGAATCATATTCTTCACCGAAACGGGAATTTGTACGGGTTATCCGCGCGATCCTGCCATCGAGCGAATCAAAAACGGCAGCTATGATAATCGACCATGACGCCACAACATAGGCCCCCTTCATGGTTGATATAATGGAATAAAATCCGCAGAACAGGCTGAGCGACGTTAGCAGGTTCGGAAGTATATACACGCCCTTCCTGATATTCGGAAGCTGTTTGCGGCTTTTTCGTGTCTTTTTTTTGTCAGTATATTTTTGCATATTGTGTGATATCAATGCTCATTGGCGTCAATGCACGGCGCTGAGCTGCAGACTATTTTATCTTTTGCTCACGTGACAGTGTAACCTTGCCCGATCTGACAACCTCTTTAATCCCTATTGGCGTAAACAAATCAATAATGGCGCTGATTTTTTCCTCATCACCGGTAACTTCAATTGTGTAATGGGTGCGGCTCACGTCAACAACCTTACCGCGAAATATATCAACAATGCTCAGGATTTCAGATCTGCGGCGGTCATCGACCGGGACTTTGATAAGTGCGAGCTCACGGTCAATATGAGCCGTGTTCGACCGGTAATAATCCACAACTTTGATGACATCGATCAGCTTGTTAAGCTGTTTGTTTACCTGCTCAAGAATCTTGTCATCGCCCCTGGTAACAATGGTCATCTGTGACACTGTCGGATCAAGCGTCTGATTCACGGAAAGGCTTTCGATGTTGAACCCCCTGCCGCTAAAAAGCCCGGCAACGCGCGAAAGAACTCCCGGCTTGTTTTCGACGATAACTGATATGGTATGACGCATTGCGATGTTCCTCAAAATTATCAATATTCAAAGGACAAAGTGATTTTGTGAATAGCAAAATGTAGACAAAATCATTAGAATCCCGCATATGTCAAATGCTATGAGTCCCCCGGCAGAGCCGGGAACTTACCCATGATTATTAAAGAAGCATCATGTTGCTGATAGGAGCCCCGGCCGGAACCATGGGATAAACGCACTCTTCCTTTTCAACAATAAATTCCATAAGAACCGGCTTGTCTGTTGCGAGCGCTTTTTTTATAACAGATTCAACCTCCTGCGGCTTAACAGCCCGGAATCCGACAGCCCCATAGGCTTCTGCAAGCTTTACAAAATCAGGGTGACGTTCAAATGTAGAAAAAGAATAGCGCTTATCATAAAACAGCTGCTGCCACTGGCGCACCATTCCCAGTGAATAGTTATTAAGTATAGCGACTTTTACCGGAAGCTTGTACTGAACTGCCGTGGACAGCTCCTGGATGTTCATCTGTATGCTGCCGTCACCGGCAACATCTATAACAATTGCATTCGGCGCTGCCACCTGTGCTCCTATTGCCGCAGGAAACCCGTACCCCATAGTGCCGAGACCGCCCGAAGTCAGCAGGTGGCGGGGTTTGTCAAATTTATAATATTGAGCGACCCACATCTGATTCTGCCCCACCTCGGTGGAAATAATAGCCTTTCCATCAGTAAGCTCAAACAGTTTTTCAACAACAAACTGCGGCTTAATTACCCCCGTCATTTTATAATCAAGAGAGTGCCGGTTGCGCCACTGCTGAATTTGATTAAGCCAGTCGGCGCGCTTTGATTTAGTAACCTTCTTTGATCCGGCCATCTCAAGCAGCTGCTTAAGTATTTCTTTCACATCACCGACGATCGGTATGTCAACTGTTATGTTTTTACTTATCGATGTCGGATCAATATCAATGTGAATTATCTTTGCCGAGGATGCAAATGTATTCAAATCACCGGTCACCCTGTCATCAAAGCGTGCTCCGACGGCAATAAGCAGATCGCAATCCGTAACTGCCATATTAGCCCTGTAGGTTCCGTGCATACCGAGCATTCCGAGAGAAAGCGGATGGGTTCCGGGAAATCCCCCCAGGCCCATCAGGGTCATGGTTACCGGAATATTCATTTTTTTTGCCAGGCGGGTAAGCTCGGCGGAGGCGTCAGAAAGCACCACGCCGCCGCCTGCATAGATAACGGGTTTCTGTGCGCGTAAAATTTCATCAAGCGCCCGTTTAATCTGACGCTGATTGCCTTTATATGTCGGCTTATAGCCGCGAATGTCAACGCGCTCGGGGTAGCTGAATGATGCGCTGTTTTTGATAACGTCTTTTGGCAAATCAACCAGAACAGGCCCGGGCCTTCCCGAGCGTGCAATATAAAATGCCTCTTTTATCGTTCGGGGAAGTTCGCCGATATCCTTTACAAGATAATTATGCTTAGTGCACGGACGTGTAATCCCGACAATGTCGGCCTCCTGGAACGCATCGTTTCCGATCAGCAGTGTCGGTACCTGACCGGTAAATACTACAAGCGGTATTGAATCCATGTATGCCGTTGCAATACCGGTGACAGTGTTTGTTGCGCCAGGTCCTGACGTTACCAGGCACACCCCAACATCGCCGGTAACCCGGGCATACCCGTCTGCAGCATGAACGGCGCCCTGCTCATGCCGGACAAGAACGTGATGTATATCACTTTCTGAAAGCGTATGATACACATCGAGAACAGAACCGCCCGGATAGCCGAATATAGCTTTAACATTCTCTTTGCGCAGGCACTCAAGCAAGATTTGTGATCCGCTGCGTTTCACGTCATACACCTCTATATAATATTTTATTCGTTGCCGCTATCAGCATTTTCTTTTCTGTATTTGCTTAGAATGCGCTCTATTTCATCGCGTCCCTTAAGCTTGAGCTTCTTGATTCTTTTTACTTCTATTTCCTCTTCCAGGGACAGATGCGGCTTTTGATTGTACTTTTCAAGTGAATCTTCAAACTTTTTATGCTCTTCCACATACATGCGGAGCTCTTCATCGACAGCGCTGTATTTTTCTATAAGCTGCAAATCTCGTTTTTCCATAGGTTCCTCGATGATATAATGATCATTATTATAATTATTGCATAATTTGACCGGATAGCACAACGCAGTTTTATGTAACCAGCGAAAGGAAAATCTACCAGATAATGTAGCTACTTCACGTTCACATCAGGGGCTCTTACATAATCGGTATCAAAATCATCGATTTCATTTATTGTGTTGCTTAAATACCGCTCACGGGCAATCTGAGCGAGCACCGATGCGCGCGGCACGCTCAGAACGCTGTCAGCAATGGTGTAGCAACCGCTATTCGTTAAAACTTCACTATAATGCACTGCTCCGCTCCCAATAAAAACTGTACCCGGAGGAATGTTCACAATAACATCCTCCGGGGCAATAACACGCTTTTCAATTATCTGTTCGATTGCTCCATCTTCATTTCTTTTATACAGCGCTGTATACACCTGCTTTTTTTTTGCATCAAGAACAGGGCAGATATATGAGCACCTTCCCGCAACCTGTCTGGCGAGCACATCAAGCGAAGATACCCCCTTAAGGACAGCACCGCCTGCAAATGCCAGCCCCTTAGCGGTGCTGATTCCAACCCTGAGCCCGGTAAATGTGCCGGGCCCGGAAGAAACTCCAATAATGTCGAGATCCTGCGGGGTTATATCAAACTGTGTCAGCAATGAGTCAACAGAGGACATCAATCGGGATGCATGACCGCCTGATGATAAAAATGTTGACTCACCGAGCAGTCCGGTATTGTCAAGAAGCGCAACACCGCAATAATTGGTAGATGTTTCTAAAGCCAGTATCAGCATTAAATATCATGTGCTGTTTTAAACTTTATTGTGATACAAAACGGGTTATATCATTGTAAAAAACAAATATCATAAGCATCAGCAGAATAGCCAAGCCTATCTGCTGGGCGATTTCAAGCTTTCTGACGTTTATGGGGCTGCCCTTAATCGCTTCTATACACAGAAACAGTATATGCCCTCCATCAAGAATGGGGATCGGCAGCAGATTGAGAACGCCAAGGTTAACGCTGATCATTGCCATTAACACAACAAAGCTCATAATGCTGACCTGGGCAAAGTCACCGGCAAGCTTTCCGATCAGAATGGGGCCGCCAAGATCCTTGCGACGCTCAACAGGGTTTTTCACTATAACATACAGCCCTTTCAGCGTAAGCACGGACCACTTTACCGTATCCTGAACACCTTTCCATACAGCTACAGGCGGGGAATACCGCTTATGTATAACAGCATCCTCTGTTGTCTGAGCCTCTATACCGATCCTGTACACAGTGGACTTTTCACCAAGAACGTTGGTTGTTTCGGTTTTTTCTGGCGTAATAGTAAAGCTCTTGACAGTCCCCTCTCGATTAACCCGGATGGAGACTGCAGAGCCGCCGGCGTCCTGTATTGCATAAGATAATTCATCCCACAGCTCAATATCCTGTCCATTTACGCCGACAATAAGATCCCCTGCCTGCAGACCGGCACGGTGCGCAGGCGATGACGGCTGCACATCGCCGACAAGCGGCTTGAGTTTGGGCACGCCTGCCATATATAAGCAGGTGAATACAAACCCGGCAAACACAATGTTAAAAAGCGACCCGGCTGCAAGAATTGCAAAACGTTTAGGGATGCTCTGATAATTTAATGAATACGGCTTTTCATCATCAGATATCGGCTCTTCAGGATTTTCACCGAGCGGCTTAACATATCCCCCAAGGGGCAGCAGCGATAATATGTATTCGGTTTCGCCGATTTTCCTGCCGGCAAGCTTCGGCCCGAAGCCCAGTGAGAACTTCAGCACCCGTACGCCGCACATCTTGGCAACGATAAAATGACCAAGCTCATGAACAAATATAAGCACTCCCAGCAATACCGCAGCGGGTATTAAATACGTGACAAAAAATCCCATAGCATTACCTGCGATTATGATAATTGATTAAGCACACGGTGAGACTCCTGCCGGGCCCATTCATCTGCGAGCAGAATATTGTCGAGGGTCACCTCCGGTGCATTATCAAAGCGGCCCATAACAGCTTCGATAAGTACCGGCATTTTATTAAACGGCAGCTGCTTATCACAAAATTTTTGAACCGCTATTTCATTTGCTGCATTCAATACAGCAGGCATCAGCCCGCCCTCACGAAGCGCGCCATAGGCAAGCCCGAGATTGGGAAAGCGGATGCCATCGGGCGCGCTGAATGTCAGGGTTCCATACTGTATCAGGTCAAGGTTCTGCATGATGCTCTGAAGGCGCTCAGGGCATGAAAGCGCAAAAGCGATTGGGCCGCGCATATCAGGAACTGAAAGCTGCGCCAGGATTGTGCCGTCAACATATTCCACCATGGAATGTATTATACTTTGAGGGTGTATAACGACATCAATCTCATCAGCGGACAGGCCGAAAAGCCAGTGCGCCTCTATAACTTCAAGACCTTTGTTCATAAGAGATGCAGAGTCGATCGTAACTTTATTGCCCATTTCCCAGCGGGGGTGGTTTAGAGCTTCCGCGGGCTGTGCGCCTGCTATATCCTCGATCGATTTATCAAGAAACGGCCCTCCTGATGCGGTAAGAATTATTCTTTTTAAAGCGCGGCGCGGCGTTTCATTCTGAAGAAGCTGATAAATCGCGCTGTGCTCACTGTCCACAGGTATTATGCGTGAGCCGTTTTGGCGTGACTCGCTCATCAAAAGCTCCCCTGCCATAACGAGGGCTTCTTTATTTGCAAGAGCTATATCCTTTCGGGCCCGAACCGCTGCAATTGTGGGAAGCATGCCTGCGGCACCCGTTATAGCAGACACGACCATATCTGATTCAGCAAGCGTTGCAACCGTAGTCATGCCCGCTTCACCGGTCACAATCTCCGGCAGGCATGTATCGTAGGCTGTTATTCTTTCACGAAGAATTTTTTCATCCCCCGGATCAGCTATGGCAACAACATCCGGCGAAAATGCACGTACCTGATCGGCGAGCTTTGCAATATTTTTTCCGGCAGCGAGCCCGATAACGTTATAGTGCCGAGGATAGCGAGATATAACCTCAAGTGTGTTTGTGCCAATTGATCCGGTTGATCCAAGAATTGATACATTCATCATGATTATCTATACCGACATATAGTGCGCATAATAATACACAAATGGTGCGGCAAAAAGAAGGCTGTCAATTCTATCAAGCATGCCGCCGTGTCCTGGCAAAATGCTCCCGGACTCACTTATCCCAGAGGCGCGCTTTATAAGAGATTCGCTTAGATCTCCAAACTGGTTGAGGATATTCACGCACAGGGTTAAAACAAAACAGTCCCCATAGCTCATAGTATGAAAAAAAAGAGCCCGGCACGCAATGGCGGTCAAAAAGGAACAAACGATGCTTCCGAAAGCCCCCTCAATTGTTTTTTTCGGGCTTATACGCGGCGCCAGAGGGGTTTTTCCTTTCCAGGTTCCGATTATATACGCACCGATATCGCCGGCCCATGTGATAAAAAGCAGGAAGAACAACAAATGCACACCGTTTGCGCGCTCTCTTATTACCATAACATATGAAAATAAAATTGCTATGTACCATAAGCCGAGGAAGGTAACGGCAATACGGTAAAAAGCGCTGCCGAGATCCTCTGAGCGCACAATATGATATACAAACAGCATGGCTAAAATCAGGCAGCAGCAGATGATTAATATCGGACCCGGAAATAACAGAGCATCCTTATATATATTCATATCCGCGAAGCCCGATGAAACAAGCAAAAAGCCCAGTGCGCATATGCACGCACGGGTTTTAGCGGTGTGCACCGGAAGCGCCATTCTGCAAAACTCATCAAGTGAAACTGCCACAATAATCCCTACGCACATAAAAAATGCAAACGGGCTGAAAATTGTTACAGCACAATAAACAATCGGTATGCCGAAAGCTGCCGTCGCTATCCGTTTAATCATTATGTGCGGAATCTCTATCTTTTAAAGAATGCTGATGTCTTAGAACAGGCGCCAAAATCAATACCGTACCAATACAGGATGTTCATGTCCGAAACTCACAAAAAAGGGTTATTTCTTTGATGAACTTTTTTTCTGTGAGGTCTCAATTTGTTCATCGGTGAGTCCGAAGCGGCGTTTTCGTTTCTGATAATCGGCAAGCGCTGCATAAATGTCCTTTTTCCTGAAATCAGGCCATAGAACATCTGTAACGTATATTTCAGTATATGCCAGCTGCCAGAGCAAAAAATTGCTTACCCGGAATTCGCCGCTTGTTCTGATAAGCAAATCAGGGTCGGGAAGCTTTTCAGTATACAGATGCTGCGAAAAAAACGGTTCGTCAATATCTTCCGGCTGTACGGTTCCTTCAGCAGCCATGCAGGCAATGCGTTTTACTGCGTGAAGAATTTCATCACGTGCCCCGTAACTCAGCGCCACATTTAATATCATCGACGAGTTTTGTTTTGTTGACTCGATAGCATATGATAAAATATCCTTCACATCATCGGGGAGCAGATCAATAGAGCCTATTGCCTGTAATTTTATATCGTTTTTGTTCAAATCTTTAACTTCAGACCGTATATAGCGCTTAAGCAGAGACATGAGCGAGCGAACTTCTCTGCGCGGACGCTTCCAGTTTTCGGATGAAAAAGCATAGAGTGTTAAAACTTCTATTCCAATCTCACGACAAACCCTGACGGTTTCCTTCACGGATTCCATTCCCTTTCTGTGTCCCATGATCCGTGAAAGAGCTCTGCGCCTTGCCCATCTTCCATTGCCATCCATTATAATGGCCACGTGACGGGGAAGCCTCTCAGTGCTTAAAGTATGAGCTGCCATTGTAATTATTTTAAAAATTTTATCTAAGTAAACTACTAAAATATCATAAAAAAAACTGCACGACAAGATTTTTCACACATGCATGGTACGCTGTCCTTTTCATCTGTCTCAGTGCAAAAATGCCGAAAATAAGCTAATAAGACGAATGGGGCATCTGAACACAATGCATGCCTCTATACATAACACTTGCGTTGGGAGGGGATTAAACGGCCTGTTCTAACAAAAAGGAACAATGGGTACCGTCGCCGCACTGGGGTGTAAGAGAGGGAATAACATAACCGGCCATAGCACAGCCGGCTATGTTATAAATAGGCGTATCTCAGAATTCGAGAATTTCCTTTTCTTTCTTTTCTGCTATTTCATCAACTTTGACAATATAGGAATCGGTAACCTGCTGAACGTCTTCCTGTGCCTTGAAAAATTCATCTTCCGAAATTTCTTTGTCATTCTTGGATTGCTTTAAATTATCATTAATCTTTCTGCGATGATTTCTCACGGCGACCCGGCAATTTTCAGCCATTTTTTTAACCAGTTTCACAAGCTCGTTGCGCCTCTCCTGAGTAAGAGCCGGAATAGAAACACGAATCATCTTTCCATCATTGTTGGGAGTAAGGCCGAGCTCTGATTTTAGTATCGCCTTTTCAATTTCTTTAATAATGCTTACATCCCATGGTTTAATCGTAATAAGCCTCGGCTCGGGAACAGAAAGTGTGGCAAGCTGATTCAGCGGTGTGGGTGTCCCGTAATAGTCAACGCGGACACTGTCGAGGAGATTCACTGACGCCCGCCCTGTGCGCACCCTGCCGAGCTCTTTTTCAAAAGCGTCAATGCTTTTTTCCATTTCATCCTTTGCTTCTTTAACATATTCTTTTTCCATGTTCTAACCTCGTATATATGTTCCGATTTTAGCTCCATGAACTGCTTTAGCAATATTACCCGGCACATGCAGGTTGAACACAATCAGCGGTATATTATTATCCATACACAGAGTGATAGCAGTTAAATCCATAACACCGAGCTTTTTTTCAAGAACTTCCTGATACGTCAGTTCCTCAAACTGCTGCGCATCTGCGGCCTCTGCTGGATCCTTATCATATACGCCGTCTACTTTGGTTGCTTTTAAAAGCACCTCTGCGTTTATTTCACTTGCGCGGAGCGCTGCAGCGGTATCAGTGGAAAAAAAGGGGTTTCCCGTTCCCGCAGCGAAAACAACCACTCGTTTTTTTTCAAGGTGCCGAATGGCGCGCCTTCGTATATAGGGCTCGGCGATCTGATGCATTTGTATGGCAGACTGTACGCGTGTCGTTACCCCATTTTTTTCAAGCGCATCCTGCAGCGAAAGGCAGTTCATAACTGTAGCAAGCATGCCCATATGATCGGCACTCGACCGGTCCATCCCTGCTGCGCTTTCCGAAACACCTCTGAAGATATTACCACCGCCTATGACGATACCTATTTCAACGCCCCAGCTATGTATATTTTTAATTTCCTGAGCAATGCCGTGAACAACCGAAGCATCAATTCCATAGGCTTTATTGCCCTTGAATACTTCACCGCTCAGCTTGAGAATCACCCGTGCGTATTTATGCACATTGTTATCTGCCATCGGCTGGATCCTTCAGCTACTCTCCTATGCGAAACCGGGCGAACCGGGCGATTTTTATATTTTCACCGAATTTGGCAACAGCGCTTTTAACATATTCCGAAATAGTCATCTTGTCATTTTTCACAAAGAGCTGATCCATCAGGCAGCACTCTGTGTAAAACTTGCCCAGCCTGCCTTCAACGATTTTATCGACAATTTTTTCAGGCTTATTCTCATTAAGCGCCTGCG
This sequence comes from uncultured Thermodesulfobacteriota bacterium, assembly GCA_964621615.1. Lineage (GTDB taxonomy): Bacteria > Desulfobacterota > WTBG01 > CAIYCZ01 > CAIRTM01 > CAZUMW01. Next base: position 48,660 of record CAZUMW010000011.1, on the reverse strand, counting down.
TGCGGTAAATAGCCCGCTCCTCATCCAGAACGCTTTCTGGAACATCCTCGCTGGTTAAAAACCGCGGATTTGCAGCTGCAATATGCATTGCTATATCTTTAGCAAATTCACCGAACTCAGCCCCTTTTGCAACAAAATCCGTTTCGCAGTTGATTTCGACAAGCACCCCGAGCTTATCTCCGGGGTGAATATAGGATATAATTTTACCATCCTGAGTAGACCGTCCGGCTTTTTTTCCTGCCGAAGCCATTCCCTTTTCTCTGAGATACACAGTTGCCTTTTCGATATCACCGCCTGTTTGGCTCAGCGCTTCCTTGCAATCCATCATGGGCGCACCGGTTTTGTCCCGAAGCGCTTTTACTGTCTTTGCATCAACAGACATTTTCAGCTTTCCTCCCTTTGTAGATATGTGCAGTGGGGTAATTTGTATTCAGCTATTCAGCGACCTCTTCCTCTACCTGCTCTTTGGCTTCTCTCGCTGCTTCCAGAGCCTGCTGCTGAATCATTTCCTGCCGCTTTCTTTCGCCTTCAATGCAGGCATCAGCAATTTTGGAGCTGAACAGCTTCACGGCCCGGATTGCATCATCGTTTGATGGCACAACAAAGTCAATACCATCAGGATTTGTATTCGTGTCGACAAGAGCTATGGTCGGTATGTCAAGCCGCCGTGCTTCGGCAAGCGCTATGCGCTCTTTTTTGGGATCAACGATAAACACCGCCCCCGGAACATCCTCCATAGAACGTATTCCGTTAAATACAAAATTTAATTTTTCTATTTCTCGCTCAAAGCCAAGAACCTCTTTTTTCTTGAAGCTTTCAAAGCTTCCGTCGTCACGCATCTGCTCAAGCATTTTCATTCGCTCGAGGCTTTTCTTGACCGTCTGAAAATTTGTCATGAGCCCGCCAAGCCACCGGTTTGTTATGTAAAACATATTCGACCGCTCGGCTTCTTCAATTATAGCCTCTTTTGCCTGTCTCTTTGTGCCGACAAACATAACCTTTTTGCCCTGAGCAACCGTATCGATAACAAATTCATACGCCTCCTTGAACAGTATGACCGTCTTTTGGAGATCTATAATATGAATTCCATTGCGTGCACCGAAAATATACGGTTTCATTTTAGGGTGCCACTTGCTGGTTTGGTGGCCGAAATGAACGCCGGCTTCAAGTAATTGTTTCATGTTAATTATTGGTGCCACAGTATACCTCCTTTGCGTTAGGCATCGGGAATAATTGCCGTTCAAAGACAACAGGATGACTCACTGGCATCCTTCACCCGGAAGCCCGGAAAATGATATGGGTTAGCCTTTACATGCCGGTGCGTCAAGCATCTACCTGGGCACACAGCACAAATCGATTTGTTCGATAAAACAGTAATTTATAGCACACATTAATCTTTATATGCAAGACTTATTATAACGTAGCCTCGCTTCCCCCGGGTAAATAAAGAAATCTTTTAACACGCAAAAGCATTACTCTGAACATAATACAGCAGAACAGGCGGGAAATTTTCCCAGATCAATTTTGATTCCCGTACCGAATCAAAATATCTGTTCAATGACTGTTTGAATTTTCGGGCATTTGGAAACAGAAGGGTATGCATGTATGAATAGGTGACGAATTCGCCGCCGGGCGAAAGCGCTCTGTTTATTTTAACCAGCAGCTCCTCCTGTGCTCGCGGGGGAAAAAACGACCACGGCAGGCTTGAAATAATACAGTCACATTTCCTGACACCGTTCAATTCAAGGTATTTATTGAAATTAAATGCCGAGTCATGATACACCGGAACCTCCGGGCATCGCTTGCGTGATTCATGCACAAAGTAGGGGTTTATTTCCATCGAAAAAAACACAGCATTGCTGGGTAAATGCTGATGAATCTTTTCGGTGAGTATACCATTTCCCGCTCCGAACTCTATAACCGCTTTAGCATCTGCAAGATTCACGGAGTTTATGAACTGCAATGCCAGACGTTCAGACGAAGGCGCAATCGCTCCGGTAGTTTTTATATCAAGCAGAAATTGTTTAAAAAAATTATACATATCAGTGTGCATATCCTTTCATATACTCTCTGACACACTGGCACCGCTTATTGTATTGTGTGCTTCCACGCTGCATGTGCATTGTACAGCAGAAAATTTTCAAGGATATTATGCAAATATTATACTATATATGATATTATTTTTAATTCGATTATGTTACAGTTACAGAAACTACCACACATTGAACCTTTGCCGCAACCGGTTTGTATATCACTCAGAATATAATGCCCCGGGATAAAAAAATCACCTCAAACAAACATTATTGCTGCGCATTCGGACAGTATGTTCGCAGATGGGGACTTCTCAGTCTGTACACAATCCTGATTTTTGTCTTTCTTCCTGTATTTCCCGTCATCTGGAACAGCCTGACAGCCGCATATCCGCAGAGCATGAAGCTGTTTTCAATTCTTATCGTTCCTGTTTGTGCAGCAGTGCTGTTTCTGTACATTGCTTTTATCGAACGGAAAAAAAGCTTTCTTTTTTATTTCGGATTTTTTGTGTGTATCAGCGCTCTTGCGATGCTTCTGCTTTACAGCTGCGAGTACAGTGCGGAGAAACTCCACCTCATTGAATATACTGTGCTTGCTTTCTTGACCTATCGAGCATTTTCACTGCATATTACGTCCCCGCTGGTGTATCTGTGCGTTTTGGGTTACTGCATCTCAGTGGGTTATGTTGATGAGGCTGTCCAGGAAATGCTTCCGAATCGGTATTATGAGTTCAAAGATATTGCTCTTAACTGGGCTTCTTCCCTGATCGGCACCGTCATGGCGGTTGCTTTTACCTGGAAGCGTCATATGCCTTCGCATCACAGCCGCCGCTTCGTACAGGCGGCTTATATTATCCTGATCGCGACAGCAATCAGCCAGGCTCTGTATGTGATATACCGTTACCGGCATCCTCCGCTCAATGTTATCCTTCTGACTGTGGACAGCCTGCGCCCGGATCATTTCGCTGCCGCAGGGTCTTCACCGGACGTTACTCCGTTTATCGACACGTTGGCCAGAAAAAGTATAGTATTCACCAATGTAATCAGCTCAGCTCCCTGGACCTGCCCGGGCATGATTTCTCTGTTCACCGGCATGTATCCTGATGTCCATGGTGTTGAAAAGCGCGGGGACTCACTGCTGCCCCGAACAGAAACCATTTTTGATGCTTACCGCGCCAGCGGGTACCGCACGCCTAACCTGTCATATCTTACAAATCTTCAGAATTTCGCAAATCTTGGCCTCGAAACTGACCGACAGATTGGAATAGATGCGGGGTCCCCGGGTGATGAACTGCTTCAATGGATTTCCAGCCACGAAGGCCAGCGATTCTGCGCATGGTATCACTACAGGTTTCTGCATCTCCCTTATCAGGCCGATCCTGAGTGTATCAAAAGAATTGATCCGTCATATGAGTCCATGAACAATTCAACGGCCCTGAAAGCCGTTCAGAACAATACAATTATCCCGGCAAACAGCATTTCCTTCACCCCTGATGAGAAGGATGCGGTCATAGCCCTTTATGGCTGCCAGCTCAAAAGGCTCGACAAGTATGTAAAGCGTCTGGTGAGGCTTTTGGAAAAACGGGGGCTTGCGCGAAAAACACTTTTTGTCATAGCGGCCGATCACGGGGAGGAGCTTTTTGATCACGGCTTTATCGGTCACGCCTCAACGGCACTCAATGCAACCCTGTATGACGAGGTTCTGAAAACGCCGCTGCTTTTCTACTGCCCTTCCCGTTTTGACCAGGGGCACATAATTGAGCGTCAGGTGAGACAAATTGATATCATGCCCACCATTCTCGAGCTTACCGGCCTGCCCGTCCCTCCGGCTGTTGAAGGTCAATCGCTTGTCCCGCTTATTGGCAATTCACGGAAACCGGCATCGCTGCCTGCGCTGAGCAGCTCTGTTATGGGAGGATTTCAAAGTACGCCGGAACAGGAACAAATTTTCATCCGTTCCATTCGAACGCCTGAGTGGAAGCTCATATGCACTCATCGGAATACCGCGCTAACTGATTGCAGACTGTATAACCTAACCGCTGATCCGGGGGAGACCGCTGACGTCGCAGCTCATTATCCGGAAAGGGCAGCCCGCCTTAAAAACAGCCTGCGCCGCACGATTGAATCCTTGAACCGGACGCGCCTTTCAATGATTGCAGGAGCGAGCCATGATATCGACTTTTCCGCCATGGCAGCCGGCAAAGATCTTGCTGTGCCCCGCATTATCTCGCCTGCAGACGGAAGCACCGTCAATGCTGCCCGCAATGACACGATAACTGTTTCCTGGACCGGCAATCCCGGCTATATGTATGTTATCGAATATGATGTCGGCAGCGGCTTCAAAAAAGTTACAGGAAGCATCCCCGTTAAAGGGACAAAAAAAATTTTCGGACCTCTTCCGAGGGAAGCGTGGGAACCGCTGCCCGAATGGAACCCCTACCGCTTGCGCGTATCACCATTCGGCGATGATGCATACTGGAGCGACTGGACAATATTTACCATCCGTCACGGATCATAAGCTGCCGGCAAAAATCATGAACGCTGATTGCCTCTGCCGCGCTTAAATCATTGAGCTTTCATGAAAATCAGTTGACAAAACCGAAAAAGGGTTCAATCGCTATTGAGATTTGTGGCGGGATATTTGACGTATAAGTTCTATTTCACCGCGTGACAATCCGCTTTCCCTTTGGACATGATCAGCTGAATAGCCCCTGTTTATAAGGTCTGCAGCGCATGCATAGGGGTCCTCGGTGCTGACGGACCCGGCACGGTAAGCCGGGGCGGCTTTCTTTAAAACGTTATCCGCATTTTTTATTGCATCGCACAGGCTGCTGTGTTTTTCTTCCGCTCTATCAGCCGCCTGGTTTATTGAGGCTATTTTCTCATCAAACGCCCTGAACATTTTATCGGTTGCACGTGCTGAATCGCTCATAGTCTTTTTCAAAGACCCTTCAAGCTTTCTTACATACTCGTCTGAAAATGCTTTTTCCTTTTTGCTGCCTGACCGCATGAGGATATAAATAAGCAGCACCACGATGATAATATCAATGGCTGTTATTATGGCAAATTGGATAGCCGTGGACGGTATCATGGTCATGTCTCGAATATCATGGACAGGGTGTGATCTGACGCGAAGGGCGTTACGCTATGAAATCTATGAGATGATCTGAATCGGCGCTGTCAGCATCCTTATCCTGTTGTTGCGTATGGTTTTGTTTGTTTTTTTTGTTTTTATGCCGTCGCCGTTCACGTTCCCGAATGCGTGCGTCATCGGTTTTGTCAGAATGATGCACCATTTTCTGTTGCTTTATGACCTGCTCATGCACTGCTTCAACAGCCTGCGCCTGATGGCCCTGCATGTTCTGATAAGCGCCCTGGTGCAGCTTTGTCAATACAGGTGTGTTTTGCAAACTGTGCTGAAACTGGGTAAATACTATCACAGTGTATTTCCAATCGTGCAAACATATTAGTGCATTTCATTATACGTATCGACATATTCTTATATTTCCTTTACTTGCGACATGGTGTCTGCCCACTGAAAAAATGTACATTATCCGCTTGACACAGGTATATGCATTGAAAGCTCAGTGTCGCCCGGACTGCTTTTTATGTCAAAATGCGCACTATACGGCTCCATAAGACGTGCAACACGATAAAATCCTCCGGCGCTGCACGTTTCGACGCTTCCCTCGGATCTATTCAGCTGCCTGAGGGCTTCTTTGCGAAGATCTTCCTGAAATCCGCACCCGGTGTCTCTGATGATTATACGAATACCGTCGCTTGTATTTTCAGCGGTAACAGAAATTTTCTTGAGCGACGATTCCTTCACCGCTTTCTTACTGTTGTCGAGCAACTCGTTAAAGGTGTTTGAAAAATCAACAAAAGAACCTTCAATAGCAGGCATTCCCTCACTGATTTGAACTGATTTTTCAATATTATGCTTAAAGTCCATATCAGAAAAAAGGAATTCAAGCTCATTCTTTAGTATTGTGCCGATGTGAATCTGTTGATTTGTATTGTTTTCACAGCTGATGCTTTTTTGCATTGCATTTCGCATCATGTCTGTAATCCGCTGACTGTTATCCATTATGAGCGTCAAATCCCTCATGCATTTTTCAAGCTCGGGCGGCTCAGCTGAAGCATTATATTGCTGCTGAAGCTTCTTTAAACGCATTTGCAGCATTTCCGCCCTTCCCATAATTGCAGAAAGCGGCGTGTTAACATTGTGAGCAAGCCCTTTTACGCACCTTCCGATAAAAGCAAAATTGTGTTTTTGATCTTCATCGAGATCAGACAGCATGGTGTTCCCCATTTCTCAGAAAAAATTTCTGCACTATAAACTACACAAGAGATACGCTCTGAAAATCCACATTGCGAATAATGTCTTTTTGCAGTACCTTATTAAGCAAATGAACAAGTGACCGCTTTATCTGACGCTTCTGCGTGTCATCGGAAAAATTTTCAGGTGTTTTTTCCGCAAGGAATCCATATATTGTAAGCCGCATCTTTTTTAGCAGCGGCTGCATGTTGCTCGGCGCATCATATCCAAGGCCGATTATAACCGAAACCCGCAAAAAGTGTACACTATTATCTGCACCCGTAACAAGCGGCACCAGAAAGGGCTCGAGCGCAATCTGTGATATATCTCCGCGGATACCGCGCTCAGACCGGTGCTGCGGCACTACAGGCTGCAGCAGATCATGGTCATTGGATGGAGAGAAGAAAATAGAGCTTGCAAGCATCCACCCGCCAAGAACAAGAATTAATGTTCCGCAACAGATAAATGCTGTTTTTTTCAGGGGAAATCTACGAAAAAAAGCAGTTAGCCGTACTGGAAGTTCCTGATATTTTTTAAAAAAAGGCTCTTTCGGCGTGTCGTCTGCCGTGGCCGCCGGCTGCTCGGCTGCCGAAGCCTCTTCAGCTTCAGGCTGTTCAGACTCTACCGATATAGCCTCATCTTCACTGAATATTCCGTCTTTATCAAGAAGAGCCTTTTCTTTGGTATCCTCTTTCTCAAGTATACCCTCAGAATCAAGCTCAGCTTTATTATCCTCGGCAAGACCAAGCTCTGCCAATATATCATCATCGTCAATATGAACTTTTTCCCCACCCCCCGATACATCGGCACTTGAGGAATTTTTTTCATCTTCAGCCATACGCTATCTCATGCCAATGGTACTTGCAGATAAAACACTCTGCTCGGAATGCATGAAAACCGGTGAACCATGATCTATCCCGGCCCTCATATGATGTGTCGCTAATCATTTGCTCATACGAACATAGTATCGATTCAATTCTCCTGTAATACAAAAATATAGGATAGGGCCCGGGCGCTGATTCCGACGGGATCCATACGGAATGTCCACACGTATTGCTCTTTGTTCCCGCCTTTCCCGCATATTGATGTCTTTTCGTCACCACACACCATTCATGTCATATTACCGCCGGCTAATCAGCGCCCTGCAGGTCAAGGTGCTCCTGCAGCTTTACCCGGAGCTTTATAACTGCTTTAGTGTGCAGCTGAGACACTCTCGATTCGGTAAGGTCAAGCACAGCGCTTATCTCTTTCATAGTCAAATCTTCGTAATAATAAAGAGATACGATACATTTTTCCTTTTCAGGCAGCTGTTCGATGGCGCGGGCTATAATGGATTGTATTTCAGACTGCTTTACCTGAAAAAAAGGATTTGATTCGCTGTCGGTAATGCAGTCAATAAGCTTGAGCCGCGGGTCTTCATGCTGAGAGAGCATATCAAGGCTTAAAAGAGAAATGCCGCTGGCTTGTGCCACTAAATCATAAAACTGATTAAGGTCGATATTCAGCGCCTCGGCAATCTCCTCGTCAGTTCCCGGGCGATTCAGCTTTTTTTCAATTTCAGCATATGCCTTTTCAAGGCGTGTTGCATTTTTGCGCACAGAACGCGGAACCCAATCCATGGCGCGCAGATTGTCAAGAATGGCTCCGCGTATACGGAACTCCGCATACGTTTTAAATTGTACGCCCTTTGATGTGTCAAATTTGTCAATCGCATCAATAAGGCCCACAATACCGGAATTGATAATGTCGCTGATGTCGATTTGAGGGGGCATACGCATAAGCAGCCGGTTGGCAATAATTTTTATAAGCGGTGCATATCGAAGTATAATGTCCTCACGCTCTGCCTCCGTTACACCACTGGTCTCCTCCCGTGCTGTGTTCTTGTTAAGAAAAGCGGTATGATGTTTTTCTAAGGGCTTTGGCTTATCATACATGAGCAGTACCGTACTATGTTGTACCTTCAAAAATACTGTTCCAGAAGAAACCTATCGTTCCCTCAGGAGAACACGGCGGCGCTGCGTTCAGTATATTCTGTGCAAGCTGAACAAAACACATACTTGCGTCTGCTTTCGGATAAAGAAATGACACCGGCTGCTGGTGCCGTATTGCCTGCGGCACCCTTTTATCGTTCAAAATGTAACCGATAAATGTAATCGAAATATTGAGGAACTTGTCTGCGACAGAGCTCAGATTCTCATACAGTGCAAGCGCTTCCCGTTCGCCGCTTGTTGCGTTTACTATTAAATTAAAATTAGTTACGGAATGTTTCTGAGACATTACTTTCATTATGGCATAGGCGTCGGTGATTGATGTCGGCTCAGGGGTCACAACAACATTTTTTTCGCGGGCCGCCATATTAAAATACATGACATTTGATGATATGCCGGCGCCCGTATCAATAAGAAAAAAGTCGAGATCCTCGGTAATAGATCCGAATTCTGACAGCAAAAACCTTTTCTGATCGTGCGTCAGCTCCGAGAGCTCCTGCACGCCGGAGCTTGCCGGTAAAATTTTAATGCCGCCGGGGCCCTCTACAACGATGTCGCTCAGATTTTTTTGGCCGGCAAATACATGCTGCAGATTATATTCTGGTGCAAGTCCGAGCAATACATCGATATTCGCCAGCCCGATATCTGCATCAAGCACAAATACACTTTTCCCCATTTCACTCAGTATATAGGCAAGGTTTGAAACGATATTCGTTTTCCCCACCCCACCTTTTCCGCTGGTAAACGATATGACACGGGGGACAGACCGGGACGGGCGATGCTCATGCTCATGCTCATGTTCATTTTCATATTTTCCCGAAGTCATGTTTCGCAGCGAGGAAGCCTGATCCGGTTTTTTTGTCTGATCCAACCTGTCACCTCCGCTCATTAATAGTTTTTTTGAATTACCTGCTTTCACGTCTTATCAGTTCCACTCATACGTGTACTAGTACCATCGGCACATGATAACTTTTAATTATAGCCCTTTAAAAACATCCGGGCAAGCGTGTAGGCAGACGCCTGCTCAAGGTCTTCGGGTACCCGCTGTCCGGTCGTAATATAAGAAACCGGCAGATTTGCTGATATAATAAAATCATACATGCTGCCGAACAGAAAGCACTCATCAACTTTTGATAAAATCAAGCGGTCAGCCCGCGCTTCGGCAAAATGTCTGAATGCCCCTCTCAGCACCGTATCCGATGAGGTTGCGCTTAGGACAAGATGAGACTCAATCTGCGGGAATGTTGAGAATATATGCAACAGATCGTGTATACTGTCTTTTGACTTGTAATTTATACCGGCCGTATCGATCAAAACAAGGTCCGTGCCACCGGCGTTAAGCTGTGCTGAGAGCTCTTCCGTCGACGTCGCCACTTCAACGGGAATCGACATTATTCTGCCGTATACTTTGAGCTGCTCAACCGCAGCTATCCTATAGGTATCAAATGTCACAATTTTCACACGCGCTTTCTGCACAAGCGAAAACTGAGCTGCTAATTTGGCAAGCGTAGTTGTTTTGCCGACTCCTGTCGGCCCGATTAATGCTACTGCCTTACAGCTGCCGGCGCTGACTCTTAGAGGCGCTGAAGCGGGCAGATATTCAGCAATTTTTCTGAGCAAAACTGTTTGCAGCGATGTTGATTTATGCGACCTTTTATAGTCGCTGCACGCCTCTCCGATCAGGTACCAGGCGGTTTTATCCTCAAAGCCTGCACGAACCATCTCATGGAAATAAGGCTCAAACTCAGAACGCGACTGACCTGCACCTTTTATATCTGCTGCGTTTTGCTCCGGGCGCTCTCCGGAATTTGCTGCCGGATATGAAAAAGAGGTGTCAGCTGTTGTTGCGTCTGCTGCGTCTGCTGTGCTTTGCTTTATCATACATTCCTTTGATGGTGAATGCAAACTATTAGCTCCGGACCGCTCGACAGCGGCTATTACCTCAACCCGTCGGGCGGCGGTGCGCTGTCCTGTCCGTGAGCCGATGGTTCTTGTCGAGAAGATAACGGCATCACTTCCGAGCTCGGCCTTTATACGCTGAAACGCTTCATTAACGGTTGAGGCTTCATATCTTTTAAGTTGCATTGTTAAGCGTTACCATACCGATATTTTTGATATTTAGATTCGGATCAATTTCACTATGTGAGAGCACGACCAGCTGCGGCATAAACCGCTCCGTAAGCTTTTTCAAATTCATACGCACGGCAGGAGAGCAAAGCAGGACCGGAATCGACTGCGTTGATTCAAACTTTTTAGATTTCTTTTCAATATTGCTGATGATTTTCTGTGCATTGTTTGGGTCAATAGAAAGATATGATTCACGATCGGTATGCTGAATGGCCTTGGTAAGCATATCCTCTATCGCCGGATCGATAGTCATAACATAGAGCGTTCCGTCTTCAGACAGGTACTGCCGTGTAATGTTTCTGCTAAGCGACTGCCGCGCATATTCTGTCAGAATGTCAATGTTTTTGGTTGAGGGAGCATAATCTGCCAGCGCTTCAAGTATTGAAGGCAGATTGCGTATTGAAACCCGCTCGCGGAGCATGTTCTGCAGCACTTTTTGAACATCCCCCAGAGAAAGAAGATTGGGAACAAGCTCTTCAACAAGCTTGGGATGCTTTTCTGAAACCTTATCCAGCAGTGCCTGCACCTCTTCGCGTCCGATAATTTCATGAATATGACCTTTAAGCAGCTCTGAAAGATGCGTTGCAAGAACGGTCGAGGGGTCGACAACCGTGTATCCGAACATCTGAGCTTTTTCTGTTTTGTCCTGAGTTATCCATAATGCCGGCAGGCCAAAAGCGGGTTCAGTTGTTGGAATTCCATCGATTTTTTGTTCAACAATACCCGACTCCATCGCCAGTGAGTGGTCCGGCATAATTTCGCCCCGGTTCACCTCGATCCCCCGGACCATAAAAGAGTACTGATTGGGCCCGAGCTGCAGGTTATCACGTATGTGAATCGGGGGAACGATTACGCCCATATCGACGGCAAACTGCCGACGTATTGATCGTATCCGCTCAAGCAGATCACCGCCCTGAGACTTATCCACAAGGCGGATAAGCCCATACCCGACTTCAAGAGCCAGATCGTCAACGTCAAGGAGGGACTCAACATGTTCAGCGGGCTCAACAGCTTTTGCTTCATCTTCAGGCGGCGGGGCTTCCTTTGCTTTGTGATCCTGACGCATTACATAGCATACGAATGCAGCAAGTGAAGCAAGCACAAGAAAAGGAAACGTTGGCAGGCCGGGGACAAAACCGAAAAACGCGAGCACTGCTGAGGCGGTACCAAATGCTCTAGGGTGCAGGGTCAGCTGTGAAAACATCTGGGTTCCCATATGTCCGTCGGACGCGGCACGCGAAACTATAATACCAGCTGCGGTGGAAATAACAAGAGCGGGGATCTGGCTTACCAGACCGTCGCCGACTGTCAGAAGCGTATAGGTCTGTGCCGCCGTTGCAAAGCTCATATCCTTCTGTAAAACACCGATCACAAGGCCGCCGATTATATTGACAAATGTAATTATAATTCCTGCCGTTGCATCTCCGCGCACAAATTTACTGGCACCATCCATTGCGCCGTAAAAATCCGACTCTTTTTGCAGGGAATCCCGCTTTTCCCGCGCTTCCGATTCATCTATCAGACCATTGTTCAAATCGGCGTCTATGCTCATCTGCTTGCCCGGCATCGCATCAAGGGTAAACCGCGCTGCAACTTCCGCTATTCGTCCTGCTCCTTTTGTTATAACAACAAAATTGATGATGACCAGTATGGCAAACACCACAATACCGACAACATAATTACCTCCGACAACAAAATGCCCGAAAGCTTTTATCACCTGACCTGCTGCGCCGTATCCCTGATCTCCGTTTAACAGAATAAGTCGCGTTGAGCATATGTTAAGCGCAAGCCTGAATAGTGTTGTGAGCAGAAGCAGTGACGGGAAAATGGAAATATCGAGGGCATTTACAACATACATACTCACAAGCAGAACGATAATCGAAAATGTTATATTGCAGGACAGCAGAATATCAAGAAGCCAGGTTGGCAGGGGGAGAATCATGATGATCAGGACAGCTATCACCCCGATCGATACCAGAATGTCGCTGTTTTTTGCAAATATCTGCAGCCTTGTTGTTCGTGCTGCTGTTTCCATGAATTATCTTCCCTTTGTGCGAAACATCTATCGTTAGATTATCCGGCAGCCCGTGCGCCGCCGCTCTGGCGGTAAACATAGGCCAGCACCTCAGCAACCGCCTTATAAAGAGATTCAGGAATCAGATCGCCGACATCGACCATTTTGTACAAAGATTGAGCCAGAGGGCGATTCTCGATGACCGGCACATTGTGCTCGCGTGCAATTGAAACTATTTTCTGAGCCAGCTTTCGGGCACCCTTTGCGATGACTTTCGGCGCATCCATTTTGTCGCGGTCATATTTGAGTGCAATTGCATAGTGAATAGGGTTTGTTATAACAACATCTGCGTCCGGCACCTGCTCCATCATCGCTTTACGTAAATTTTCAATCTGAAGGCGCCGTATTCGCTCCTTGACTTTCGGATCACCCTCTGACTGCTTTCGCTCGTCTTTAACCTCCTGCTTGGACATCATAAGATCTCTGTTGTGTTTCCACTTCTGGAAAACAAAATCTATAATTGCAATAAGCACCATGACAATGCTTACATAAAATGAGATCACAAGCATGATCTTACCGATATATGCCATAATGCTCCACGTATGCATGTCCATTACAAGCGGAAGCTCATCAAGGCGGTTGCGAATAATAATAAAAGGGACTGCAGCGATAACAATCAGCTTTGCTACTGACTTAACGATATCAAACAGCTTTGATATGCCGAACAGGCGCTTAATGCCCTTAACCACGTTAAATTTGTCAAGCTTCGGAACAAAAGGTTTTGTTGTAAACAAAAAGCCGAATTGAAATATGTTTATAATAATTGACACGGCAAACAGCAACAGCATGAACGGCATCAGAATAAACATCATTTCCTGAAGCACTTCACGCGCGATATTGGTAACTGTAATCGGGGTGATTTCAAGCCCCACAAAAGAGACCAGTATTTTTTTTATAAACAGCCGCAGGCTGTTTATCATATCTGAGCCACGAAGCGCAAAATATATAAGCGCGGCAATCAGGATGGCTACAAAATTGACATCCTGACTGCGGGCAACCTGACCTTCCTGCCGCGCTTTGCCGCGCCGCTTCTCAGTTGGTTGCTCTGTTTTCTCCTGGCCGTCGGGCCCTTCCTTTGCCATAATAGCACCCTATACAGCTCTGCTGTGCCTGCTGTAATTGAACTACCACCGGCTACAAGCCGGTGGATTCAGTTTCCCGCTGAAGCGGGCTAAAGGAAAAACACATAACTACAAAAATTCTCCTGAGGGTAAGCACCCTATATGAACAGCAAGTTCTGAGCCAATAATCATTCTTCGCCTAAAGGCGAGGGTTTTAAACCCCGAAGGAGACAATAAAATCATTGACCCTCTCGGCGTGCAGAACGCTCTAGGAGGAGGCCAGTGTCAGAATTGTTTCAATATAAACCCTTAAATTCAAAAAATTTTTTTTCATTACGTAGCCAAACATGGGCATTGAAAAACCGACGGCAAATAGCCCCAGAGATATTTTAAGCGGAAACATAACGATAAAAACCCTCATGCGGGGAACTGCCTTTGTAAGCATACCCAGCCCCAGCGATGTAAACAGCAGCACCGCCATTATAGGTGCTGCAACTTTCACACCAATAACAAACATTATTGATGAAACATCAATTATCCAACGCCACAAATCATCGCTCACATAGCAGTGAAATAGCGGGATTTTTTCAAAGCTCAGGGCAATAGCCTTGAAAAACCAGTAATGCATTCCAAGCGCAAGGAAAAGAAGCGTCGCAAAAAGGTTCTGGACCTGCGCAATGATTGAAAAATTGGCACCTGTGATTGGATCTATGACGTTCACAATTCCAAACCCCATTTGGAACCCGATGAGCTGCCCGCCGAGCTGCACCCCTTCAAAAAAAAGCCTGCATGCAAACCCGATCGCAAAACCGATTATCATTTCAGAAATAATGGCAGGAATAAAATAATAAATGTGAGCTGAATCAAGCTCGGGCGGTACGCGTATTGACGGGAAAACAATCCAGGCAATCGACAGGGCAAGCCCGATCTTTGCTGTTTTCGGCACGTCGCTTGCCCCGAACACCGGAACCGAAAAAATTATCGCTCCGGTGCGTATGAATATCATCGCAAACGTTTCAACTTGTTCAATGCTAAAGGGCAGCTGCATGCACGGTTAATTAATGGGCAAATTACCTGCCTAGACCCAGAAGGAACTCACCCGACATAAAATGGAATGTTGTTGAAAAGCCGTTCTGTAAACTCGACGATTGTTCTGACAATCCAGGGGAAAAACAAAAGAAGCGCAAAAAAAACAGCGATAATTTTCGGCACAAATGTCAGGGTCATTTCCTGTATTTGCGTTGCCGACTGCAAAACAGCTATCACTATGCCAACGACCATACCGAACCCAAGCATCGGGGCTCCGATAAGTAAAACCATCCATATTGCTTCCTTGCCGAGGCTTATGACAAAATCAGGTGTCACGGTGTTTTCCCCATACTATGCAGTGCAGTTTACATAAAGTCACGTTAATGAAAGCTCTTTATGACAGATCCGATAAGAAGGCTCCATCCATCAACAAGCACAAACAATAGCAGCTTAAAGGGAAGCGAAATCATAACCGGCGGCAGCATCATCATACCCATTGACAGCAGGACACAGGCCACAACCATATCAATAATCAGAAACGGTATAAAAATAATGAAGCCCACAGAAAAAGCAGTTGTTACCTCACTGACCATAAAAGCAGGAATAAGTGTTGTCATCGGTACATCCGCAGGGGAATCAGGCCTGCTGCCCTCAGTCATCGAAACCATAAGCGCCAGATCCTTTTCCCGCGTCTGCTTGAGCATAAAGGACCGCAGCGGCGTGGAGGTTCGCTCTAGCGCCTCCTGAAAGCTGATGTCCTCATTCAAATACGGCTGAAGCGCCGTGTTGTTTATCGTCTGCCACACAGGCATCATGATGTAAAAGGTAAGAAAAAGAGCCATGCCCACAAGTATCTGATTTGACGGCATTTGCTGTGTATGCAGCGCATGCCTGAGAAAAGAAAATACGATTATGATACGCGTAAAAGACGTCATCATAATTAAAATAGAGGGGGCCAGAGCGAGAATGGTTAAAACAAAAACAATCTGAAGCGTCTGCGCAACATCCTGTGGGTTTTCGGAGCTGTCAACGCCGATACGGATGCTCGGAACCGGTATGGATTGCGCGCCTCCTGCTGACGGCATTACCAGCACAGCCGCACAGATAAGCAGCGCCGCTGCAGCGATTCGTGAAAAGGTTGACGCCGTCATATATTCCTCGCTGCCGTTCTGTCTGAAGCGCGGCTGCCCGATGATGCTGATATAAGACTTTTCACTGCCTCCACAAATCCCCGCGCATTGTTCCGCTGAAAGTTTTGAATAAGGCCTTTTTTTCTTCCGGATCCGTACACACCGGGTGTTTCAATATGCAAGCTCCCGGCACGCTCTGCTGATGGTGCCTGCTCATCCGGAATATCTATTTTTGATAAGAACGTAATAGACTGTGATGTGAGGCCCAAAAGGATATGATCTTCTCCGGCTTTGATCAAAGCAACTGATTTTTTCGGGCCGAGGTGGAGCGTCTCAACAATCCGGACAGCGCGCTCATGTGCAAACAGACTTTTCCTGGGCAGATATATTTTTTTCAAAAGATAAAGAACCAGCATCATTGCACCCAGGATAATAGCCAGCGCCGATACCATCCGGGTAATCATTGTTACAAAATCCGGACCGCTTTGCCCCGCTTCAGGCTGGGCGCAGTAACCGGTGCTGTTTAAAACAATGATTGAAATCAGACAAATAAAAATTTTCATCAATAAACTCACGTAAGATTTTCAACGCGCTCCTGAGGGCTGACAACTTCGGTGAGCCTGATACCGAACTTGTCATTGACTACAACCACCTCACCCTTTGCGATAAGCTTCTGGTTAACCAGAATCTCGAGCGGCTCACCGGCCTGCTTGGAAAGCTCGATAATCGATCCCTGACCCAGCTGCAGCAAATCATAAATCGGCATAGACGTCCGGCCCAGCTCAACGGTAACCTCGAGCGGAATGTCCAATATAAAATCGATGTTTTTTGACGCTACGGATACATTTGTTTTTTTCAGCTCGGAAAACTCTGCAGGCTTCTTTGATTGTTCTTCTTTTGCTTCGCCGGATGCGGACTGCTTGCCTTCGGGCTTCTGCTCAAGCTCATCTGATACATCATCCCATGAAATATCGTCGATATTCTCGTCAGCGCCGTTTGTTTCGCTGAAAATATCGTCATTTTCATTCGGCATAGAGATTACCTCCTCTCAATCAAATTGGTTATCTGAACTGCGTTATTGCCGTGGAAGGTCCCCGGCTGTCCCTTGAACTTTGCTATGCCCTCAGCATAAATATTCATATCGCTGGCAACAAATTTGTTCAAAGGAATAATGTCCCCTACAGAAAGCGCCAGAAGGTCACGCCCCTTTATAACAGTTCTGCCGAGCTCTGCCTTAACATCAACATTGACATTTTGTATTTCGTTTCTGATGGTTTTACTCCAGAAAGGATCTTTTCGTGACGTTACTTCAACAGCATAGTCGCCCATCAGCTTTTCCTTTATCGGCTCCAGGTTGGAAAACGGGATACAGATTGTTATGGTCCCGGACACATTTTCAACTTCGATACTGAAGCTGATGGCTATACACAATTCATTTGGCGGCACCACCATTGCGAACTGCGGATTTACTTCGGAGCGTATATATTCGCTTTTTATTGATATAAATGTTTCCCATGCTTTGCTCCAGTCATCAAGAATAGCCCTGGCTATTTTTTTTATGACGGTATTTTCTATTGACGTAAACTCCCTGCCCTCAACTTTTGCCCTGTTCGCTCCGGTGCCGCCGAAAAGAACCTCTACAAAATAAAACACAAGCTTGGAATCCATCAGCAGAACATTAAGCCCTCTGAGCGGCTCCATTGAGAAAATATTTATATTTGCCGGAACCGGTATTTCTTTCAAAAATTCATCAAAGCGCTTCACATCGCTCGAGTTAAACATTACTTCCGCCATTTTGCGGATTGTATTTGAAAGGGTAATGCGGAACGAGCGTGAAAATTTATCCGTAATAACAACAAGCTTGGGCAGCTTGACTGATTTGTCCGGCTTTGTAAGATCGTAGGGCGTTATGCCCTCGTCAGAATCCTCAGGGCTTACCCCCTGCTCTGTTTCAACCTCACCGCCGGTGATGCCTTTCAGGAGTTCATCAACTTCGTTCTGAGTCAGTATCTGGCTCATCTTTTTAAAAAGCCTCCCCGTTCGTATGTTACTGAATCACAAAACTGGTGAAATAAATGTTATCGATCATACCGGTCATCAGATAGCTGTTTAAGCGCTTAAGCAGCTCGTTTTTCAAAACGAGCTTCCCCTCGCTTGATTTAATTTCCTCAAATGTTTTTGTTGACAGTATCAGAAGAATAGCATCCCGTATTTTGGGCATTTTATTGGTGATTTCATTTTGAAGCTGCTCATTTGCCAGCTCAAGATTAATGGATACTTTAAGATAGTTTCGCCCGCCCGATCCTGCAAGGTTCACGATAAAGGGCTCCAGCATAACAATCGGCCCGAGCTTTTCTTTTTTTACCGCGCTTGTTGCTTTTGGCTGATCGGCTTTTTGATCCTGGGGAGCCTGCGTTTCATCCGATCCGGTAAACAGCAGAAAAGCGACCGCACCCCCGCCGCCGATCACAAATGCAGCAAGAATAATTATCACAATAAGCATTACAGGTGATTTCTTTTTCTCCGGCGGTGCCGGCGCTTCTGTAGTTTCGGTGGTTTCTTCTGCCATGTGTATAAAACTCCTGAAAATAAGTGTTAAGTTTTTTTAAAACCCATAATGACTATTTCAACCCTTCTGTTTTTTTGTCTTCCCTGCGCAGTCCCGTTTGATGCAATCGGCTTGAGCGGTCCATAGCCCGACACTCCTATTGTCCCGGGTTCGACCCCCCGCTCCAGAAGGTAAGAAGCAACAGATACTGCACGCTCAACAGAAAGCTCCCAGTTTGATGAAAAACGTTCTGATTTAATGGGAGTATTATCAGTGTATCCTTCTATATACAGATTGAGGTTCATGGTTCCGGTCAGCGCAGCGAGCGTATCCAGAACAGGATACATCTCCTTTTTGAGTTCAGCCGCGGCTGATTCAAAAGCGATCGTATCAGTCATTCGAAGCACGAGCCCTCTCTGCTGACGTATAATACGAAGTCCCGGCTCGCGGTAATTTTCGCGTATCATTTCACGAAACTGATTAAACACAAACTTTTCCGGATCCTTTTCTTTTTCGCTTTTACCCTCTTCTGAAAGAACCGCAAATTTTTCAATCAGCTTATCAAGCTCATGGCTTTCTGTGATAAGGTTTTCATCTTCGCCGGCCTCGTCGGGAGTGATCAGGTTTTTAAAAACCTTCAGCTTTTTTCCGATTTCCTCAATGCGGAATATTTTATCGATAAGGGTCATCTCCTCCATGCGTCCGGCTTCCATAACGCCAAGCGCATTAATAAAGCGGTCGCGTATCTCTTTCACGCTTTCAGCCTGAAGCGTGCTCATGCTCAGCAGCAGCACAAAAAACGTGAGCAGCAATGTCATCAAATCATTAAATGTACAAAGCCATTTCTGCGTATCTTCTGCAGGCTCTACAATAATCTTTTTTTTGGCCATGATCCGTTGGCTCTCAGTTGGAAACGCTCATGTTGATAGATCCCACGCTTTAAAGCTGGGAGGCGCCTTTTTAAGCAGGGTGCCGCGCTTATCAAAAAAATCGTCATTAAGCGGTATAATAATTTCAACACGCCGGTTCTGCCGGCGCTCCTCCTCGGTTTTGTTCCTAAGGAAGGGCCGGTACTGGGAATATCCAACTGCGGAAAGATGGTCAGATGGAATATTGCCCGCCTCTTTGATGTACTGCATGACATTGGCGGCCCTCAATGCTGAAAGCGCCCAGCTCTGGGCGCTGCCCTCTGCCGCGGGGGCTCCTTCCGGTTTTGCAGTATGCCCCTCAACCCGGATCGGCAAATCAAACTGCTGCAGCATCAGGGCAAGCCGTGTCAGCACCGGCTTCATTGGTTCAGTTATTACGGCGGAATCTTTTTCAAAAAGCAGCGACTCCATTACAGTAAGGCTTACGTAATCGCTGGTGCTTTTCAAGTTGACTTTATCAGCAAGCCCTTTTCCCTTAAGCAGATAATATATCGGTGTTGCAACTTTGTTTTCCTGCGTGCCGTACACGTCCGGCGACGGTACGACAATCCCGTCGCCTTTGTCAAAAAGGATACCCCCGCTAAAGATATCCAGCGCGCCGCGGAAGCTCTTTTTTACTTCAACCATTTTTCCTTTTTCCATAGTTGCATATGAGCACAGCATCACGAAAAAAGACACCAGTATGATGGAAAGGCTGCAAAAAACAACCTGCCAGTCACTGGCCTTTTCTTCCGTGATTTTTTTTACTTTCGGCATTATTTAGCCTCCTCCTGGCTCGCCGCACCGCGCATCTTCGGCTCTATAAACGCGAGCAGCTTCTGCTCCACAATACGCGGATTATCTCCGGATTGTATAGCTTTTATTCCCTCTGTCATAAGGTTTTTCAGCAGCATCTCCTGGGAGCTTCGGGTTTTGAGCTTGCCGGCTATCGGGAGGCAGACAAGATTGGCAAGCACAACACCGTAAAATGTCGTCAAAAGGGCCACTGCCATCGCGGGCCCGATTTTGCTTGGATCATCCATCTGCATGAGCATCTGAACAAGACCTATCAGCGTTCCCATCATCCCCATAGCCGGTGCAAAGGTTCCCATGGTGGAAAAAACCTCGGCACCGAACTTGTGCCGGTTTTCAAGCTGTTCAATTTCAATATCCATAATATCACCGATTACCTGCGGCTCCAGCCCGTCGATGGCAAGGTTAATCCCTTTTACAAGAAAATCGTCATCAACCTGCTTTGTGAGAGACTGAAGCGCCAGTATGCCCTCCCTTCGGGCAACACGTGAAAATTCAACAAGATTTTTGATAAGCTCGGTCGGCGGTTCCTCCTTGTGAAATATGGCGTTTTTCAATACGCTCATTACCTTCAGGACAGAACCGAGAGGATAATTTATAAGTGTTACACCGATAGTACCCCCGAACACGATCATTACTGACGGAATATTAATAAACCAGTCAATACCGCCGCCCATTGCAATAGCAGCAAACATTAATGAGAATCCTGTTACAACCCCCAGAATGGTTGCAATATCCATAAAACAAACCTCGTGCAGATCAATTTAACATTAATTTTGAGCAATTAACATGCCAACAGCTGTTAATGCGGATGGAGCCTTCGCTCGTACCTTTTTTCATGTATTTGATTTTGCTTTATTTTTGTTGTCGGATTTGCGGTATGGTGCGCAATATAGACGCATTAATGTCTATACACCTCAGATATAAAACATACAGTCCATATAATAATAGCATAATTTAAATAAAAGATTAATTTCTCTACATATAAGGCATGTCAACAAAGGTACCCTTTGGTTAAAATTTTGACACGCATTCATAAGTTTTAACGACTATTTCACAGATTTAACGGAACGGGCCTGGAGAGCCGTGCCCTGCAGGCGTTACTTTCTAAAAATACGAAAATCAGTGCTGATTTCCTGAACGCTTCTTCATGTCCACTTTCGGGATCGAATGACCCGGGCTGTATGCGGTAAACACCGTATGTTTTAACACGGCATCAACGAATTCGGAAAAATGAAGGATAATTGCAGCTTGAATATAGCGAAGCTGTGTTTTAAAATTTAGTATTAATCAGTACGCCACTTGCATGAACCTTTATAGTACGTGAACTTTATGCCCGGTACAATTGACCAAAACAGCAGC
Source organism: uncultured Thermodesulfobacteriota bacterium (assembly GCA_964621615.1). Classification (GTDB taxonomy): domain Bacteria; phylum Desulfobacterota; class WTBG01; order CAIYCZ01; family CAIRTM01; genus CAZUMW01. The sequence goes on along the minus strand of CAZUMW010000011.1, from coordinate 27,272 downwards.
AATACCCCGTCTGTTCCGCTTGCCGAACGGATGCGACCCGCAGCTATAGATGAATTTGTCGGACAAAATCACCTTCTCGATAAGGGAAAACTGCTCCGCACCATGATAGATGGGGGGCCGTTGTATTCAATTATTCTCTGGGGGCCTCCCGGAACGGGCAAAACCACGCTGGCGCGGCTCATTGCATCCTCCGCCGATGCTCATTTCGTACAACTGAGCGCAGTCACTTCAGGCATTAAGCACGTCAGAGACATTATGGCATCCGCACAAAAACAACGACTGGAAGAGAAAAAACAGACGATTCTTTTTATAGATGAAATACATCGATTCAACAAGGCTCAGCAGGATGCGTTTCTGCCCAGTGTCGAGCACGGCGATATAGTGCTTATCGGCGCAACCACAGAAAACCCCTCCTTTGAAGTTGTATCGCCGCTGCTTTCGCGCACCAAAGTGCTCGTTCTTCATCCGCTGACAGATGATCACATTACATCCATATTAAGAGCATCGCTTGAAGATACCGGACGCGGAATGGGCGGCATGAATATTCACGTCTCACAAACAGTGCTTAACTACATAACCGCATATTCCCAGGGGGATGCGCGTACGGCCCTTAACACGCTCGAAGTGGCCGTTACCATGATCAGCCATATAAAAGACGGCATTCGTATTCTGACAAAAGCCGATGTTGAGGAAGCCCTTCAGAAAAAAATGCTTCTCTATGACAAAAGCGGGGAAGAACACTATAATTTAATTTCTGCTCTGCATAAAAGTATGCGCAGCAGTGATGTCAATGCTGCGCTGTACTGGCTCGGCCGAATGCTTCACGCCGGTGAGGATCCTCTGTATATAGCCCGCCGCCTTGTCCGCTTCGCCAGCGAAGATATCGGCAACGCAGATCCTCAGGCGCTGAACATATGTATCAGCGCAAAAGACGCATTCCACTTTATCGGCGCGCCGGAAGGATACTGCGCACTTGCACAGGCGGTGACGTATCTCGCCACCGCGCCAAAAAGCAATGCTGTTTACAAAGCCTATGGTGCTGTTGAGCGTACAATCGCTGAGTCGGGCTATCTGCCGGTGCCGCTGCACATACGAAATGCACCGACAAAGCTCATGAAAGAAATTGGATACGGACGGGGCTATTCCTATGACCATCACTATCCCGATGCAATATCCGGCCAGGATTGCATGCCAGATAATTTAAAAGGCAAAGCTTTTTATCAACCGGAAGAGCGGGGCTTTGAAAAAATAATAAAAGAACGCATGGAATACATCAAAAGGAAAAAAAAGGGGTCTTGAAGGTAGAACAACAGCATACCCGCCTGCTTAATCCCGGCGAAAGCCGAAAAAATATGTGGGTAGCTTGCTGAATACCATAGCGATTTTGCGGACAACCGCTGCGGCGCCGGGGAATTTGTGCGAGCCGAAGAAGGCTTTCTTTATATAAACAGCAGCGCCCAGCAAACGAAACAGCACCTTCCAGTAATATCCGGCAGCCGTATTGATCAGCATCCATCGCCTTGTGGTTAAATCAATAGTTGCGTGTTTTTTGTGAATGGCGCACACACGTCCGATAATGTCCTCTGAGGGTATAACCGTCGGGAAAAAACGGTTATCGCCCTTTTCTTTAAAAAAGGATACATCATTGCGTCTAAAGCAATCAATGATACGATGCACAACCAGCGTCTGATCGAGGCGAAACACGACAAGGTCCCCGACCGTAATCCTGCCTGCACACAAGCGCGGCTGAAATGTCACGGTATCCCCGGATACGATAAGCGGCCGCATGCTTCTACCCGCAATGGGTACAGTCTTTGGTGTGGAGCTGTTTTTCCACATCTGGATAATTTCATGCCGGTATTCGGGGGGCTTTTTCACTGCTGAATCGTAAAGCTGCGGTAGGTTGTATTTGTAATTTCTTCAAATTCATCATCATAGGCTACAACTCGCCAGTATACGGTTCCGCTGCGCATGCACATCAATCGCAGCACAGTCCACACCAGCAGATTCGGCGTATAGGTTCCCTGGCTTAAAAACATATACGGAAAAAGCGGTACCGTCATAACGGTTTCCGGCAGAAATTCCGAATCTGTTGAAAACTGCAGTTTAAACCGCTCATAGAGCCCGGTCCCCCAGGAAAAAGTCGTTTGAGGGAAAGGTGCAAGAGCTGCGGTGTTATCAGGGGATAGCGGAGAAAAATCACCAAAATCGCGAATCAATTTCAATTCAGTTGCAGGGTCGCCGAACAGGGTGAATGTTTCAACGATATCCCGGGAATAAACCTGATTATACGTGTTAATCTTGGCAGCATACACCAGCGGCCCGACAGTCGTTGTTCCATTCGTGAAAAAATCATCATATATAAACTCTCCAAGCACTCTGTGCTCAGATGGAAAACCTGAGCTCGTGGACGCCAAACAGGCAATTGCCCCCTTATTGGCGGCACGGGCAAATTCTTCTGCAAGGCAGTACTCATCTTTGTAATGCGCAAAAAAACCGCTGAGGCAGTTCAGCACGATCAGGAAATGAAGCTTGTCACGATTGGCTATGAGCTCCATATCGTTTCGTGACTGATTCAGCACCGCATTGGGAGTCTGAAGCAGATCCTCATCGGCCCACACATCAACGCCGCCGTGCCCGGTATAATTCACCAAAACAGCCCCGGAGTTAATTTTTGTTATTAAATCATCAGTCGCCGACGAGGTTTTATCGTATGAGGCGATATACACTTCCTTAGCATTATAGCCCTCGGGAAGCAGCTCGATAAGGCCCTCCGATATGGATTCAAACATATCCTCATTATCGGCTGCAAGTATAACATTTGCCTGCCATGGGGACAGGTCCTGCTGCTCATATGCCTTGATTTTACTGATTATGTTTTCAAGGTCATCCTGTGTTTTCACACACATCCTCCCGATAACCATATCGGGGAGGTAATCATCGCCGCTGACGCAGACGAACCAGTTGTCCGTCGGGGTATCACCGATAACATCGGTTTCATAAATATATGTTGAAACATAATCCCGGTTTCCGTCATCAGCATACCCAAGATCGTCACGATAATCTATCGATGCATCACCGACAAGCACCACATAGGCGGGGTGATCGGTGCTGTGCCACCCGGTGTAGGCGTGCGCAAGAAAATCCTTTATTGCAGACGCATCCTTTATTCCGTGGGAATAGGAATCATAAATATCCTGAATTTTTACCACCTCAACGGTCAGCCCCTGTGACTCTCGATACTGCTGAAGGTCAAGAACGGTATTATAAAAATCCTCGTGGGTAATGATGATATAATCAACCGAGTCCCGCGTGCCGGTTATATCAGAAGGAGTATACATCTCGACTTCGTCAGGTGACACAAAGCCGCCGGCGCTCACTGCATAGTATGTGCGGTTCTGTGCTCCGGTCGCGCCGAAGGCAATGCTGTAGGAAGACCCGTCGGCTGTAACCGTCCCGCTAATACGTTTCACGCTCTGAACTGAGGTCACATCAAAAAGCATTATGTCGCTGTCCGTAAACCCCTCCACCGTAAATGATGCTCCCGATGTTGTATCCGCTGAAAATTGCAGCAGATCATCTTCAGCAATAAATCTGTCAGAATATGAAAGCTCAAACCAGTTCAAAAAATATGAATCAATATTGCTGTCACTCAGGCCGCCCACAGCCTCGACAGTTATTGTGTTAGCACCATCCACAAAATATGACGGGTCTATTCCGTCAATTTCTTTTACGAGCTCTTTATTTCCGTCCCAGGTGAAATCTGCAGCCAGGTTATTGTTTATGTAAATTTTTGTGTGATGATCAGGATTGACAGCAGCAAGAGATGTTTCACCCTTCAGATTAACAGTCAGCGAAAATGATCCGGCAGGAACAAAATTTTCCAGGTAAACGGTATAATCACGGGTACGATATTGATCCTCGGTTTCATCCGTTGCATTTACGTTAAAATGCGTCCAGAAATAATGATCTGAACAATTAGGGCACTTTTGTTCGTAAACAAAATCCTCCTCTTCATGTGCTGTGTGTGTGAAAGATGCTTTCTGCTCAAATCCGGATACATCTGTTCCGTCAATCAGCTGCATCCGCTCAGCATGTACTTCATCCTGATACAGCCAGTACACATTTTTTTTTGCATAAAGCGATTTAAAGTCCTCGGCATAAAAGATGAGGTAATCGCCCGGCGAAAAATCCCCGCTTCCGCTGCAGTAGGTGGGGACAATTTCACCGCGGTTCTCGACTACAAGGTTCTCATGCGTTGCCGATGAAAGGTCAACGCCCGTATTCTCAAGCCTCTCGTAGGTTACTTTGCACATGCCCTCTTCGCTCGTAATTATTTTAACGGCAAACGGGCTGCTCTTGATTGATGACAGTGATGCGGAGGTGCGATAATTTTCTATCACCGCCGGTTTCTCTCGGGTGCCGCTCCGGTCTCTATTGGTGTAATTGAGCAGGCATGATGAATATATGTGTTCATATACGCTGCTGTGTTCAGATCGCGGCCCTGCTGAGCCTGTACGAAACGCCCGGCTGAGTGCAGGCTCTTCCACGGAATATGAAAACGCAAGCGTTAAGCGTATGCGCGTGTGAACGCGAGCTGTTGTTAAAACCGGATTATACTGAAGCGGGAAAATGTTTACCTTGGCAACCCGCCTGTCACGCAGATAGCCCAGGAACTCGATTTCAGCTGTCTTTGCAGGAAAGAATCTGTTTACGGAATACTGCCTGCTGTTTTCCTCAAATGTTTCAACTATGCGGCTCACCCCGGAAGCGTCTGCAACAGCATTTCTTTCAGGTACCGGCTCCAGCACAACGTCATTGATGATCTCGCAGGCAAGCGGCTCGGCGCTCAGTGTTACATCCGCTCCGATCGGCACATCGATGAGTATCCCCCGCGCGGGGACAGCAGGTGAACCCGGTTGTTTTATATGCCCATATCCTTCAACAGTACATGAGCTGTACCCTTCAGCCTGTGATTCAGAAAACATATATTCCGGTATGTTTATGACAGCAGAAAACTCGGTATCTGTGCTTCGCTCAACAAAAACATCCGATTCATCACATGATCCCGGCTTAAGATTGATGGTCATAAACGCTAAAACAATACCGGCGATTACCGTAATTTTATTCATTAGCACCCTCTACCCTAAAATCAAAAAATATTGTTCGCGCATAAATCAGGCTGCCCTTTTCATATTCTATTTTATATATATCACAAACTGTCTACAATATCTCCCATCGATGTCAATGTCCCGGCCTGCAGCACATATGATGAAACATTTTTAAACATCGCGCTGAGCTCCATTATAAGAGGGAGCATTTTACCGTTGTACCGTCTGGTAACGGCGGCTGTCGGCGCCCGGTTAACCATGTGTTCAACAATGTGAACTATGGATTCAAAAGAAGATATCTTCTTTAAATATGCCGGTTTTGTATAATCAGGCACTTTTTCATTGTCTTTGTATATCCCGACTATATCATGATCGTATGCCGCACATACATTGTGAAACGACATGAGCACGTTTTTTCTATGCGGGATACAGAGACGATATGAGATGTAACAATCAATTCGTTTTTTTTCTGCAATAGTGACCCCGGCATGTGATGTCAATTTGTTTATGAGTTCGGTATTGTCATTAATCAAGATCACATCGATGAATGAGCGATCCTGCTTTTGTGAATTATATTCACCTCCTGGGGCAGTAACGTCATCGGTAAGTTCAATAACGCAGGCTGGTATACACCTATCTCCTATGCACCGCTGCCTGACAGCATTACAATCCACAAAATATTTATCCTCAAAAGCAAAATAATATGCATTGCTTACATCAATGTGGTTATATAGCATGCTGTTTTTTTTTATGCCTAACCGCCGGGGAAAGGGAAGCAGGGTGAAATCATCGAGGTTCAGCACACAGAATTCATCAGACAAAAACCGGTACCCGCGCTTAATAAGCTCAACCATTAATGTCGTTTTCCCGATACCTGATGGTGCATAAAAAATATATCCGGCATTGTCTTTTTCGACAACGCCTGCATGAAGTATCAGTTTGTTGTCAAGAAGATCAAAAATCTTTTTGAATAACATGATTTCTGCATAGCAGATAATACTTTCTGTGGATGGAAGGGGGTATGAGACAGTCGACGTTTTATCGTCAAAAAGGATGCACGGTCCGTCTGCTGAGCTGTTTATAAGGATATAGCAGCTAAGTTGTGTCCGTGAATCAGGCAGGGCGACAAAGTGTGGATACACACCTTGAACGAGATCTATGAATTCGTTGCTGTCTGATGATATTCTAACCCCGATATCAAAAAAAGTGAACAAACATGAATACGGGGCCATCTTATTCAGGTGATCAACATCAGCAGAATATACACTGTTTTTTTTCATTTATTAAATACCAGCGGAGTAATAGTACAAGAGCATTAGCATACTTGTTTTGCAAAAAAAAAATGAGGTTATAGTAACTATAACCTCATTTTCAAATTCACAAAACTAATTATTTAAATCGATATTAGAATTATGTTTATACTCCTGCGTCGCTTGTTATTGTCTGTGCCGGTCCGATTATTTCGAAAATATCTTCTTCGGAATAAGTAATGACCTCAGGTTTTTCATATTCTCTGATATGGTCCATTTCAACCCCTCTCTGTGTTTCATTTCATTAATGGGTTTTTTTGTCCTTTTACTCTATTTGTACAAGAACAATTCCTGTCTGTCAAGCTACTTTTTCGGTTTTTTTACTCAATCAATATTTTTTTCTTCAAAAAATCATTAATTGTTGTATCAACATCTTCTCGCAGTTGCTGCCCATCAATATCCGGAAACAGCTCCTGAAGTTTGGCCGTAATATCCTCAGGGGTATGTTCCCCGTTACACATATTCCAAATAGTATGTGCAGTATGATTCATGACATGGACACATTCGCGCTCATCATCATAAATTAATACTTCATCACCCAAATCCTGTATGTTAAATTTTATTCTATGCTTTGGTTTCATAATTTTATTCTTATATAATTCTTAATTAAATATTATTGCATAAAATGAAATTTTTTTAATAAATAATTATAATGACAATACAGCGACTATCATTCTTATAACACCATTTTCGATCATTTAGAACAAAACTTTAATTATCAGTTAGGACATGGCCAGAAATAAGTGCCGCAGATTTATCAGCTGAATACATCACGCAAGGAATTACTTTCTCAGCGTTTCCTCTGCTTCTTTAACATAATCCACCGGTAATCCGGCCAGCGTTCTGCTCAATACTTTTGCTGCAACAGGGATGGCAAATGTTTCAAAATATGCATCAATTACTTTGTGTTTTCCGGTTACAGATGTATTTAAATAACTGTTTCCGGACACAGCGCACTGCATAAACCCGCCCGCGTCAAATATACTGTCATCGCTTTCGGTTTCCCGATTAACGATACCGGGTTCGGGCTTCAATAAGGTAAGCCCGAACCCGGAGAGAAATTTATTCAGATGTCCGGTTATGTGTGCCGACAGACACGAGCTGCTTCGGCTGCATTCAACGCCGCTCCTGTCGGAGATTGCATAAACACGGGCATTAATACGTTTTGCCAGCGGAATCCGGAGCGCACAATTGTACAACTTACATCCCAGACACCTGCAGCTGAACCCGAACATTGTGTGCAGCGTGTCGGCAAATCGGCCATTAAGTGCCCACCAGAATTGCGGAGCCCCCAGGACAACCGGTTCCGCTACATAAATATGATTCTTTTTTTCAGCTTCATGCTGAATAAATTTATAAACAGCTCCGTATTGTTCCCACTTTCCGAATTCTGTTCCGGTATATGAGATTGTCGGTAAAAAAGCATCGGGTTTATGCTCCGCAAGCAGGGCCAGAAGCGGCGATGGATCACTGGTGCCGGAAATATCTCCTATTATAACGTCGGGAATCACCCGCAAATGATCCACCTGTTCTGCAGAAAGCATGCGCTCAGAAATATTTCCAAAAACTTCCGGTTTTTCAGAAAATAATTGAAGAAAATATTTCTTGGCAAACCGTCTCATAGCTGAACCACTGTACGTTATAAGCGGGAAAGAGGAAATGCCATAACAGATTCTATTTCGGAGCAATCACACAGCGCCATAACCAGGCGGTCAATACCGACAGCAATCCCTCCCGATTCAGGAAGACCGCTTTGAAAAGCCTTGCGAAACCCGTCATCAGGCACATACGGAACCTTTCCCAGCCCGCGCCGGATATGCGCTGAACTGTCAAAGCGCTTTTCGTGCTCATCCGGATCGGTCAGCTCGGTGAACGCATTGGCGATTTCAAGGCCGTTTATAAAAAGCTCGAATCGCTCACACAGCAGCGGGTTGTCTCTGTGCAGCCGGGAAAGCGAAGCCAGCGGCGCAGGAAAATCAACAAGAAACACCGGAGGCATCTGTCTAAGCGCAGGGTCGATTTTATCCATCCAGTCGCGGTTATAGCGGCTTTCATCCCATGATCTGGAGGGCTCCCACCCGGCATGCTGATGAAAAAAAAGGTCCACACTGATACGCTGCAGCGGAAAAGCAAATCGCCCGGCGCCTGCAATGCGTACGGCAACCTCACTGAGAAGCTGCTCAGCTTCCTCCATTATGCCCAGATAGTCAGTATCGGTGCGGTACCACTCAAGAATTGTAAATTCGCTGTTGTGACGGCTGCCCCGCTCTCCTTTACGAAACGCATGAGTGATTTGATAAATTTTTGGAGCCTGCCTGCACAGCAGCCGCTTCATATGCAATTCAGGTGATGTCGCCAGATACAAGCCCCCGCCGGCTGAAAACGCGTCCACATGGGGATCGACGCCGGGACATCGCACGCGCACTGGTGTCTCAACCTCGAGGTAACCCCGCGCATCGAAAAAATGACGAATTGCTGACAGCAGCCGGTGACGGACCCTGAGCATATGAAGCACATCTTCAGGCAATTCATATTCGCCGGGGGGATCCCCCCTCATTTTTTCGCCCTTTCCACATACTCACCGGTGCGGGTGTCAACAACGACCCACTCCTCACCATTGACAAAAAGAGGCACATTTGCAACATGCCCGCTGGAAAGAGTCGCCGGTTTTGTAGCTCCTGTAACGGTATCGCCCTTGACCGCCGGCTCTGTTTCAACAATCTGAAGCTCGACAAAATTAGGAAGATTCACACCAATGGGTCTATCATGAAAATAAAGGACTTCAACGTTGAGGTTGTCGGTAAGAAAATTTTTCGAATCCCCGAGCTGTTCGCCGGTAAGCTCGACCTGGTCATACGTTGTATTATCCATAAACGTGTAGGTATCTCCCTGAGCGTAAAGAAACATCATCTCCTTTTCATCGATTCGGGCTTCATTGCCGATTTTTTCTCCTGACTTATATGTTTTATCCACTACATTTCCGGTAAGCATGTTTTTGAGCCGGGTTCTGGTGAATGCCTGTCCTTTACCGGGTTTCACAAATTGAAAATCCACGACAACCCAGGGATCCCCGTCAATTTCAACCTTGAGGTTTTTTCTGATAGCAGACGTGTCTAGCATCGGTGCGCTCCTCGTATCTTTCTGTTAGTAACTGTAAAAGCACTCTGTGGTTATATTCTAAAGTGAGGCGAGGCATGGATATGGTTCACTTAATTAAAAAATATATCAGAACCGGGATGCCGCATCAATCATTCTGTAACTGAAGGCGCTGAAAAATATACCAGCTTATTGCCCAGAAAAGCATGCAATACAAAACAGTGCTGAGCAGCGGTGCCGACAGCTGTGAAAACGTTACCGGCCGGCTGATATAGGCTGCACCCAGAAACTGCAGATCACCGAATCGCGGAAGCAGCATATGGGATAAATGAACATTGTCTGACGGCTCCCATATGAAACGTATTTTATCTGAATGAAACGGCACAGAGCTCCAGAGGCTGAAAAAATATAGAACAACACAAACCACTGGTGTCATTAAGCGCGGCATGACAAGAGAAAGCATCAAGGTCATCAGGGCAAACATCACAAGGCTGACAACGGCTATAAGAAAGCTGAAACATATCCTGTTGTTCAGCCCTCCCCCTTCAAAATAAAACAGTGCAAAAAAAACTGAGCCGAGAATAAGCATGCTGCCGCAGGAAACAATAAGCGCCGAGAGCAGCTTGCCCGCCATAAATGTTGACCGCTTCAGCGGCCTGCTCAGCGTCATAACCAGCGTTCCCTGTTCGATTTCCCGGGAAACAACATGCGCTGAAAGCATTCCGCACACAAGGATGCTCCAGAAAACTATCCCGTGATACGCAGCCCCCATTGCCATATCACGCAGCGCACGTTCATCAAAAAAGATCCCCTCGCCTCGTATGGTTCCCGGATTACAGCCTTTTCCCAGATACACAAACAAAATTGCCATAACCAGTATGCCGTACAGCGTCTTATATCGAAGGCACTCTTTAATGCCCGTTTTAGCTATTGCCCATGTCTTACCCATTTTTCACCAGCCTGTAGAATAGTTCTTCAAGAGATTCGCCTTTCCAGCACATTGAAGACAGTGCCCCACCCTGCTCGACAATAATACGGTGAATATCGACAGAATGCGATTCGCTGCCCGGGTAGACAATCAGCCTGTTTCCGTCACGCTCAACCGGCTTGGTTACTCCGGTCCTGTTAAGGGCCTGTACCGCCTGCTCGGAAACCCCTTCCGCTACAACCTCAAGATATCGCTCTTTGCCTGTTAAGTCACTTCTGCTTCCGCTTCGTATGATTTTTCCCTGATGAAGAATCGCGACCCGGTCACACGTCCGCTCAACCTCTGATAATAAATGCGAGCTGAGGAAAACAGTGCCTCCCCGCTCCCTGACCGCGAGAAGTAATGATCGAAGCTCTTTAATCCCGATCGGGTCAAGCCCGGATGTCGGCTCGTCAAGAATTATCAGCTGCGGGCTGCCGAGCAGCGCCTGAGCGATGCACACGCGCTGGAGCATTCCCTTTGACAGTGACCCCAATCGCTTCCGCGCATGCTGTATCATTCCCACTGCTTCAAGGCAGCGCTGCGCTTCTTGTTTTCTTGTCCTGGGTGGTATTTCACCCAGCACGCAGTGATAGTGTATGAACTCACCAATAGTTAAAAAAGGGTACACCGCCGTTGTCTCGGGAAGAAAGCCCACGTTCCGGCGCTGTGCAGTTTTTCCGGCATCATTGCCGAACAGCTCCACCCTGCCCCCGGAAGGCGACACCAGGCCAAGCAATAATTTGACAAAGGTGCTTTTCCCTGCGCCGTTGGGGCCCAGGAATCCGAATATTTCTCCGCTGCCCACGGACAGGCTTACTCCGTTAAGCGCTTTAACCGATCCGTACGATTTGACAACGGCATCAACACAGATAACCGGCTCCATATACGTGCTTCCTTTTTATCTGTATGCAGCAATAAGCACAATCACACCGATGATACCCTGAACAACAAGAAACACAAGGCAGCATGCGTTTATGATACAATGATAAGTTTTGAGTGTCTGCCATCCCCGCATTTTCCGCATTATCATAAATCCGGACGTAGCTCCGGAAGCAATAAGAAGAATCACTATAAATGAAACAAATTTATGTATGCCGGTATGTAGAACAATATTGTTTCCCTCGGCCCATTTTGACACTCCGGCACCGACAACAGTGCCGATGATGAGCAGACCGTAAAAAAGCATGCCGCAATTAATATGTATCGCAACGTGAAACCATTTTTTAGTCACGCCCGACACCATATTAAAAATACCGAATAAAAAAGCGGTGGCCTGTCCCACAGGATGTACGAGCAAAAGCTGTTTCATGATAATTTCTCCCGGATACTGTGAAATCGCCTTGACATATAACCTCAAAACACTGGTGTCCAAAACAATGTAAGGAAGCCGGTTCGGGCGGGACTCTGCAATGCCCCCGCAACACCTTCAAGAGGTTAGGCAGCGGCATGTGCCGTTAAGCGTCAGAACACATACGGCCCTGCGGAAAGAGCTGCCCGGGCCGATACATGCACAATGCCTGTCACATAATTTTTATTGAGCAGCAGCGGGCCGTCCATAAAGTGAGGTTTCATATGGCGGAGGCTGCGCAGAGACCCGCCCGAACCGTTTTTTGCTTAATGCTTTAATATATTATGGACACGTTTGACCTCAAAATATACGTTTGTAGCTCAGCAAAACCATAATGTCAAAAGAAATAACCCTGTGCTATCGCCAAAAATACTATTGATATACCGTAAAAATCTAAATTATGCCGCATTGTTCATCGTCTAAAGGAAAAAACAATACAACACTGAAATTCACTTGAAAATTTATGGTAAAACTGCAACAATATATCACTATTTATAACAAAAACATCTGGAGACGTTATGGAAAACACCGCACGCGGAGCTGTTCCTCACTATCATGGTCATCGTGCCCGTATAAAAAACCGTTTTGTGTCACACGGTGTTCAATCCTTCAGCGATTATGAAATAATCGAACTCATTCTAACCTACTGCATCAGCCAAAAAGATGTCAAACCGATAGCAAAAGAGCTTATACAGCGCTTCACTTCGTTTCAGGGAGTGCTTGATGCGTCACTGGATGAACTCGAAACTGTCAGCGGTATCGGCAGACACAGCGCGATTCTGATTAAACTTATCCGATCGACCGCAGACAGGTACCTTCTGTATACTACGCGAAATAAAGATATTATTTCATCTCCCCGCGATCTTATACACTGCTGCAGATCCTCAATGGCACACCAGGATAATGAGCAGTTTCGCATTTTTTACCTCAATGCAAAAAATGAGGTATTGCACGATGAAGTAATACAGGAAGGGACCATTGATCAAACAGCGGTATATCCGCGGAAGATAATTGAACACGCACTGCACAACAAAGCGGTATCGCTTATCTGTGCGCACAACCACCCCAGCGGGGATCCGGAGCCCTCGTCTCATGACCGCAGGCTCACCCGCAATCTTGTCGAGGCTGCGTCAACCCTTGGTATCACTATTCATGATCATATTGTTATCGGCAAAAAGGGCTACTACAGCTTCCGTGAAAACGGTCTGCTTTAATAATGAATTTTTTAAGAATCAGCAGATCCGATAAACCTCACGTATCGATACAGCACACCACCTTGATAGTAATGTATTTTATTAATATTACAACCTAATCAACAGTGAAATCTTCATATTTGCCTATAAATTATTCCATTAAAAATATAGTCGGCTGTATCCTTGCCGATAATCGTGCCGCAAAACGGTATACCTCCTCTGCAAAAAAGAAGCGCTATGGGAACGTTATAAAAAACATTCAGTCCCGCTGTGCTCTGAAGTCTGTTCTTTCTATTTCTCATATAAAAAAATATCCGGTGGACGGCGTACATTATTTTGCCAGGATAGGTGTTCTTCCGCCTGAGCTGGTTATCGTTGACAAACGCATACAGGACATGTGCGCATTACCGTTCTGGACAATATACCGCTCCGGCCGGGGACCATCATACAGGCACTTCGGACCGTGTCCCGGGTATGACCGTCTTCCGGGCTGCCCGCCTAACGCACCGCCAACTGAAAAAACGCAGACCATGCTGGACTCATCGGATGCGCTTGTAGTTTTGCAGACAAAGCTGCTCGACGAGCGATGGAATGATCAGTGGAAGTTTGCTGTTCTGCACCGCCTTGCATCAGATCTCGCAGAGGCTCTCGGGCCATCCGCAATTACGGGTGTCTACGGCTCCGGCCCGTGCAGCGCCTGCACTCAGCAGCATTGCCGCTATAACAGCCCCTGCCGCCACCCGGAACGTCAAACCATTTCCCTTGAGGCACGGGGAATATGCGTAGAAAGGATGTGCGACGATCTTTCTCTGGTAACCGGAAATAAAGCATGGAAAATAAGCTGGCTCAAGCATTTCGGATTTGCGCAGCAGTCACCGAAAACCTGGAAATACGTTGTTGCAGTCTCAATCAAACTGACATGAGCATATATGCGTCAATCGATATCGGCTCGCAGACAATTCGTCTCATGGTTGCGCGCTTTAATGAACGGGGCACATTGATACCCCTGTTGCGCGACAGACGAATTGTCGGGCTCGGCGCCGGAATGAATGACAAAAAGGTTCTTCACGACGAATCGATGAAGCGCGCCGTGGCCTGTCTTCGTGATTTTGCAGAACAGGCACGCCGTCACGAGGCTTCGCACATATTCGCCGCTGCAACTGCCTGCGTCAGAGCCGCTGAAAACGCGGATCTTTTTATTAGAAGAGCACAGCGTGCGGCAGGAATTACAATTTCTGTTCTCTCGGGACAGCAGGAGGCTGCGCTCTCACTCAAAGGTGTCCAATCCGTTATACCGGTGGATCATCGCACGAATATCGTAATCGATATCGGCGGAGGGAGCACTGAATTTTCCCTGTGTACCGGGGGCACGCTCTCCTGTTCTGAAAGCATTCCCCTGGGAGTTATCGCTCTTGCAGAAAAACATCTTACAACAGATCCGCCATCTCCCGAAAACATCATATCACTGCAGCATGAAATCGATACTATTCTGAACAACAATTGCCGTATTGTGCACACGGCCTCAGGAAACTGCCGCCCTCTGCTTGTGGGTACGGCTGGTACTATAACCACACTTGCAGCTATAGACCTGAACATGCACACCTACGAGCCCGAAAAAATAAACGGTCACATCTTAACCGCAAAAGCGGTCAATCGTATCTTTTCACATATGAATTCAGTTCCCCTTAAACAGCGATCAGGCATACGGGGACTTGAAAAAGGACGGGAGCTGGTTATCATTCCCGGTACAGCAATCGTCCTTAATCTTCTGAGCCGCTTTTCAGCTGACTCACTGTACGTCAGTGATTACGGTCTGCTTGAGGGCATATTGCTGGATAAATACAGCAGCATTTTTCATATGTAATTACCGGAATGCGCTGCGGAGTTGTCGGAACGTTTCTCAGCTTGACATTGTCTCTTTTTTTGTGTAGCGTTTCCAGTTAAACTTAATAGAACAATCTACATTATCCGGATAAGGGCACGATATGGAACACAAAAACATTTCATCAAGCCTGACTTTTGATGATGTTTTACTCATTCCTCAACAGTCCGACATATTGCCGCACGAAACTGATATTTCAACCTGGCTTACCAGAAACATCAAGCTGAACATACCGCTTGTCAGCGCAGCAATGGATACGGTAACCGAGGCGCGCACCGCAATCACCATGGCCCGTGAGGGCGGCATCGGCATCATACATAAGAACATGTCTATAGACACACAGGCGCTGGAGGTCCAGAAAGTTAAAAAATCCGAAAGCGGGATGGTGGTTAACCCGATCACCGTCGATCCCGACCAGAAAATACATTTTGCCCTCAACCTGATGAAAAAATATCAGATATCCGGATTTCCGGTTGTTAAAGATGCAAAGCTTGTCGGCATAATAACCAACCGCGATCTTCGCTTTGAAACAGATTTTGACCGTCCTGTCTCAGACGTGATGACCAGAGACAATCTCATTACGGCACATTCTGGCGTGACGCTTGCTGAAGCGCGCATGATACTTCACAAAAACCGTATTGAGAAGCTGCTGGTGGTTGACGAGCACAATAACCTTACCGGACTCATTACGGTAAAAGACATTGAAAAAGCCGAACAATATCCCCATGCATCAAAAGACAGGCAGGGCAGCCTGCGCGTCGGCGCTGCAATCGGCACAGGTCCTGACCGGCACGAGCGCAGCGCGGCTATCGTCCAGGCGGGCGTTGACGTTATAGTGATTGACACCGCCCACGGTCATACAAAAAATGTGCTTGATGCGGTAAAGGACACCAAGAAGAGATATCCGGACTGCGATCTTATTGCGGGCAATATTGCCACCGAGGATGCCGCCCGCGATCTCATTGCCGCGGGTTGCGATGCAATCAAGGTCGGCATAGGGCCAGGATCGATCTGCACGACCAGAATTGTTGCCGGCGTCGGCGTTCCGCAGATCACCGCCATCATGAACTGCCGGAAGGCGGCCGACGAGATGGGCGTTCCGCTTATTGCCGACGGCGGCATCAAATATTCAGGTGATATTCCAAAAGCAATCGCATCCGGCGCCCACTCGGTAATGGTCGGAAGCCTGTTTGCCGGTACCGACGAAAGCCCCGGCGAAACCGTTTTGTTTCAGGGCAGAACATACAAAGTGTACAGAGGCATGGGCTCACTTGAAGCCATGAAACAGGGCGCTAAGGACCGCTATTTCCAGACCGAGGTAGAAGATGACTCAAAGCTTGTTCCTGAAGGTATAGAGGGCCGGGTTCCTTACCGCGGCAGCCTGTCTGCAAACATACTGCAGCTTCTTGGAGGGCTCCGCTCGGGCATGGGGTATGTCGGCTGCCCTGATATTCCCGCCCTTCGTGAAAAAGCCCGTTTTATTAAAATTACCGGGTCCGGGTTGAAAGAAAGTCACGTGCACAATATTATCATCACAAAAGAAGCGCCCAATTATCAGGTGGAATAGCCCACCATGACTACAGCCTGCCGCGGGGCGAACACTTCCGGCCCCTGGTGCGGTAAGAGCTGTATTACTCTCTTGATACCATGCCAATATGAAGCTGGAACAGGAAAAAATTCTCATACTGGATTTCGGGTCGCAATACACCCAGCTTATCGCCCGGCGTATCAGAGAGCAGCACGTATACTCGGAAATTCATCCCTGCACTGTTTCCATTGATACAATCAGAGCCATGGAGCCCAGCGGCATAATTCTGTCCGGCGGGCCGGCAAGCGTGTACGACACCGATGCTCCCCAGATTTCACCTGATATCTTTGATCTTCGTGTTCCTGTGCTCGGTATTTGTTACGGGATGCAGCTTACCTGCCATATGCTGAAAGGCGCGGTCAAGGGCTACCGCAAAAGGGAATTCGGTCACGCCAACCTGATACTGGACAATACTGAAGATCTTTTCCGCGGATTTTCACGCGGGGAAACCATTTCGGTATGGATGAGCCACGGCGACCGTGTTTCATCTCTTCCTGATGGCTTTGAGGCAATCGCATACAGTGTGAATTCGCCGTTTGCAGCTGTAAGAAACAAATCTCAGAGAATATACGGCGTGCAGTTTCATCCTGAAGTCGTACACACGCCCCAGGGCACTGAAATACTCCGGAATTTCATTTTCAATATCTGCGGATGTTCAGCATCGTGGACAATGAAGTCATTCATCCATCAATCAATAGAAGAAATACGCACCCGCGTCGGTGACAAGAAGGTTATCTGCGGGTGCAGCGGCGGCGTCGACTCAACCGTTGTTGTCGTATTGCTGTCCATGGCAATAGGCGAGCAGCTTACCGGCATATTCATCAATAACGGAGTTTTGCGGAAGCATGAATTTGAGCACGTATCACAGCTTCTGCAGGATGCATTTCATATAAATCTTCTGAGCATTGATTCCTCTGAGCGGTTTCTGAACAGGCTGCGCGGGGTGACGGATCCTGAGCAAAAACGCAAAATCATCGGCAATGAGTTTATCAGCGTTTTTGAAGAGGAGGCAAAGAAGCTTGGGACAATTGATTTCCTTGCTCAGGGCACTCTGTATCCTGATGTTATCGAAAGCATATCCTTTAAGGGTCCCTCGGCAACCATTAAAAGCCACCATAATGTCGGCGGCCTTCCGGAGAAAATGAACCTTGAAATTCTGGAACCGTTTCGTGAGCTGTTCAAAGATGAGGTCCGGCACCTCGGCATCGAGCTCGGCATTCCGGATGACTTTATATACCGGCACCCGTTTCCAGGTCCGGGTCTTGCCATACGCATTCTGGGAGAGGTCACTGCCGAGAACCTTCATCTTGTCCGTGAAGCAGATGCCATCATCCTTGAGGAATTCAAACGAAGCGGATTTTATCGAAAAGTATGGCAGGCATTTGCCGTACTGCTGCCCGTGAAAACCGTGGGCGTCATGGGAGATGAGCGGACATACGAGCAGGTCATCGTATTACGGGTTGTGGAAAGCCGTGACGGCATGACTGCCGACTGGGTCAAGCTTCCCCATGAGCTTCTCGGAACCATATCAAACCGTATCATCAACGAGGTCAAGGGCGTTAACCGCGTTGTCTACGACATTTCATCAAAGCCACCCAGTACCATTGAGTGGGAGTGATTATTGGCACATTCGACTTTCACTTCGCTTATAAATCACAGGTGTTCAGCGTGTTCCAGCCCCTGCTCACCTTAAACAATTTTAAACTCCTCATCTTCACGGGGAGGATCGCCTGTTCCCGAGTACTCTACCCGGGGCACACAGCCCCTGCAGAGAAAATAATACCGGATGCTGTCGCTTGAATGATCAATAAGCTTTTCAAGCTTTTTCTTCAGCTTCAAATACCGCTCCTCTTTCAAATCCGCACATTCAAATACGGATTTTTGTACCCGCATCGAAACGCCGAGCAGCTCTTTTACCACCCGGTAGCGCTTCCGGTCATCGCTTACATCAAAACAAATCAGGCAAAACATTACCGGCTCCAGGTAAATGGGACATACTGATCTTCTTTCCCGAGAATAACACGCGCACAGCGCCTGACCTGCTGCAGGATTACCTGCCGGTAGGACATGTTTTCTCCGGTCGGGGGGTACAGAACCGTGCTTGCAAGCTTCTGTTCAAAAAGGCGCACCACCGCTTTCATGGTATGCCGTTTCATTGATACCGGCAGACAGTCTTCCCTGGTCGTGTCATCCTCATAGGCCGCATCCGGATCGCTCACCTCCCGGTAGACAAAATCATCAGGACCGACACCGCGCCGGTTGATCATTGCCACCACCGGCGAATCGACAAAAAAGGGTCGGAATTCTTCCATAAGATCGCACACCAGCGACGGACGGCCGTATTCGGCTGCGTGGTATGCTCCAAGATAGGGATCAAGCCCCACAATGTTTACCGCCGTTTCCACGGCATTTGCCAGTATCGTATATCCGAATGACAGCAGCGCATTCACCGGATCCTTCGGCGGGCGCCGGTTTCTGCCGCTAAAAACAAAAGCTTCATTTTTCAGCAGATGATCGAAAACGGAAAAATAGGCTCTCCCGGCTGCGCCTTCATGCCCCATGAGCGATTCCTGTGTCCGTGCTTCCTTTGCCCCATCCGCTGCTGAGCGCATCCGGCTGAGCGCAGTTGCTATTTTTTCATTTTTCAGCGTACGGTTCTGGCGCAGCAGCAGAATGCGCTGATTTTTTATTTTGCCGGCCACAATCGCACGGGCAAACGCAAGCACCTTTTCAGAATCGTCAAAAGCGAAATACTGTGCCCGGCGAAGTTCGACGTTTTTGGTGAACTGTGTCAGCAGACGACCGCGGAATCGGCCGGTCATACTTAAAAAAACCGTATCTACCCGGTCCTGAATCAAATGGTCCATCACCGGCGGCGTCAGGGTTACATTTCCGGCAAGGATGATCTGCTCCAGATCCCGGGTCTGTATTGCATCAATCGTTTCTGACCCCCGTTTTACCAGCAGCCGTAAACCGTCTTTGTGCAGCTGGGTTCCCTGCTCGAAGATATACACATTTTCCATGCCCATACCTCATTTGTCCTGCCCGGTTTGTTCACCGTGTGCCATTTTACACACGAGGTGCGGATTAAAAACCCGTAGGGCGGACAAAGCGATAGCGTGTCCGCCGCATATTGAGTGCATTTTTTTTATTCAATTATTTTTAGCCTTGTAAGGTATTATAAAATCGATGATTTCCGTCTGACCATCCGTTTAAGCTCTGCGACTTCCTGCTGAAGTGAATCGATCCGGCGGAACAGGTCATCGTCTCCACAGGTCTGCGCGGAAATTTTTTTATCCACTTCCTGTTTTATCCCCTTTTGCGCATGAAGCAGCGGAGTGGGATACGGTGAAGCATCCCCGCCAAAAGTGCAGTCACAGGATACGACGCCGTTCAGATAATACAGGGTCCTTTGTATTTTTTTACACCCGACAGGAGTTCCTTTCAGCTTATCGATATAGTGGCTGGTAATGGACTCGCTGTAATCGCTGCAGCAGGACAGAATGCGGTGAATGATGTCCCGCCCGCCTTCCACATGACCGTATACCCCAAGCAGAATTTTTCTTTCCTGAAAGGCAAGGTGCTTTTCATCAGCCGCTTTTCGTACCAGATAGCCGATCATTGCACAGCTGCTGCTCACGTTGTCGGTGTGCGGCTGCATCCTGTGCGATTCATCAACCTGTCTGCTCCCTGCTGAATGCAGCGGGGCAATCTTTTTTGTTTCTTCCTCCTGCAGCCATGCAGTAAAATGATGCTGCATTGTATCGTGGCTGTTTATCCGTGCTTCAAACAGAGCGCGTGCCTGATTGTCCAGGGGCTTTCCGGCATTGTCAAGCAGCACGCTCTTTTTTCCGGTCTTTCGGTGAATACCCAGCGGCAGCTTAATAAGATTGCCGTACCCTTTTCCCCCTGCCGTTACCTGCCGGGGGAACAGTTCACAGCTCAGCCCTTCCGGCAGCTCTCCCAATGCATCAGCCGCTTTCATCAGCAGTGAGCGTGCAAATCCGGCCGGAACGGGATTTTCAAAAAAATACCAGGCATGAATTCCCTTATACCCGCTCTGTTCAAACAAAACGTGCAGGTTGTGTTCCATCGACCAGCCATCTACGGCTGCAATAATTTTTTTAAACTGTCCGGCCAGATATGACCGGTGTGCCGGATCGCGCTTCATTTTTTCCCGTGAGTTTTTTTCAACATCGATATCAATAGCCGAAAAACACACGGTGCCGTCTTCCCGAAGCGGATAGACGCCGACCGTCATGATACCGTCAAGATGCTTTCTAATAACACGGGCACTAAGGTTTTCTGAAACAGGCACGTACCCTGACCGCCCGTTTCTCCGGTCATACCACTGGCGGGCATAGGCTCCTTTTTTACCGCGAAACAGACGACACATTCTCTGCGCCAGACGCTGCCCGTCGTCTCTTATGGGCAAAAAATCATCCGGCTCTTCCATATTCTGAACAGCACAGTACATCTCTCCAGACAGTTCATCCACAAGCTCCGGCGCCATTCCTTTGCTTCGTGCTTTCTCAAACAGGCTGCCTGCAGTATCCGTATCTCCCTGTTCAAGATACAGTCGCACAAGGCACACACAGGCTCGTACTTCGGTGTCCGTGCATGTAAGGGCTTTTTCATACAGCATTCGTGCAGTATCCCGCCTTCCGCAGTGTTCGGCTACCCTGCCCCACTGCAGTGATTCCTCACCGGCTCCGATCGCTGAGACATCAATGCCTTCAAAAAGGGACATCGCCTCTGCCTCGTATCCCTGCTGGATGTTTTTTTCAATGATCCGTCTCAGCAGTTCACGATCCGCTGATTGAGCTGAGCACGCAGCGCGTGCCTGCTCAGCCTGCTGTGCTTTCAGCATATGACGCTTCCTCCTCTTCACGACATTGCGTATTATCAGCTGACTGTTCACCTGATCTGTATTCCGGGCCGCTTTCAAGTTCACGAATGCGCTTCCAGGCCCGGCGGTAATCCGGCTTCTGGGCCACCGTCTCCCGGTATCTGGTGAGTGCACCCTGCAGATCACCGGCATGCTCACAGCACAGGGCTGCGTAATACAGGGCATCAGGATAATCGGATGCAAAATGTTTTCTGCGTTTTTCATTTGCTTTCATAAACAGATCATGCGCCCTGCCGTAGCGCTTCTGTTCATAATATACCCGGCCCCAGGTATACAGGGTTTTGTGACCTCCCTGGCGGTCTTTTTTAAGTCCGGCGCTTAGCTGCTTTTCCGCTTCCGCAGCGTAGCCGAGCTTTGCAAGGATCCAGCCGTACACTCTAAGCTGATAAGGCTTCATGTATTTTAAAGGAATTTTTTCGATCCACTGCCGTGCTGTTTCATGTTCATCACAATATACAAAACAGCGGGCCAGCGTCTCATAGATATAGTCTTTGGGCCGTTTCGATTTCTGATGTGCGGCAACGCGCAGATATTTTATCGCCTCACGGTATTCACCGGTTTCCATACATGCTTTGCCAGCCACATAAAATTTATGGACCGGATCTTCATAATGTGTGCTTTCATCTTCTGCGATGCATTTTTTTATTACCGCAAGAGCCCGGCTTCCGTCGTGCAGGCGGATTAGAGATTTTGCAAGATGATACAGGGACTTAACATAGTTTTTATGATCTTTGTGCCGTGTGCGGCGCTTTCCGTCATCAAGGGCTTCCCAGTTGGCGACGGCCTTCTGAAAAAGGGGAACGGCTTTTCTGTCACTTGTTGTCGACAGGTGATGATACAGCATACCGTGACGGTAAAAATCAACAACAGACTCAGGATACAGCTGCTCGGCCTTCTGAAAATACTGTTCGGCTTTGAAAAAATATTCCCTGCGGATATCCCCGAGGCGTAACTCCCGGCTTTTTTCCGCCATAAGTGCATTGTAATAATTAAATGCCATCGCCGCATGATAGAGATATTCATCAGGCTGCTGTGCAATGCAGCGCTCCAGCACCTCGATCGCTTCAGCGAACCGGTGCAGCTGCGACAGAGCAAAGGCGATCTCGGCACGCACTTCATGTTCCCGCTGGTTATTGCATAGATGCCCCAGGCGCTCCTCCAGAGGATGAAAGCTCGCGGCAATATGGGTCCATGCATTTTTGCTTTTCAGCTCTGCAAGCTGCGCCAGGACCTGTTCACACGATACAGGGGGCTTATTATGCTTTTCCGCTATCTGTGATGCTGCCGACCGGTTGCTGTGCATTGCGCCCTCCTGATTTTTTTGCGTTTTATAGCTATATACGAACCTGGTTCCTGGTTTTTGACACTCTGTACGGGCACGGCGTGTACCTGTTTGTTACTCTGCTGTCATGGCTCGTTACCGGTGCCGACAAATTTAAGTAAAAACACATACACAACAATAATGCCGACCCCCTTAGCCAGCTCAGTCACTCGTTCCGGATACAAATGATACAGAATCGATACCGCCATCATTAAGAGGAAAAACATGAACATCATAAACAGCATAACCTTCAGTAGCGTGAGAACTATTCCCCCTCTGTTATCCGAAATCATGTAATACCTCCTGTTGTCTTTCGATGTACCTGTTATACAAAAACCCGGTGCATGACATAGGGCGCGCGGTGTTTGCGGCATATATCTACCAGCTCCTGTTCATTTCTAATCCGCAGCGGCGTTATGTCGTCGCGTGCATTCCACACATAGTATTGTACCAGCTCGATATCATCGACATCCGATATAACAAAGGTAACAGTGCCCCTGCCCACCCGTGTTCCGGGAAATGCCATAGACCGGCTTTTTCCCCGATCGCGGGTAAAAAACACAAACAGCCCGTCATGCCGGGATTGCAGCTGCTGCAGCACTCCTTCAAACCGGCTCCAGGCTGTGGGCAGAAGATAGGAACGGCATTCGTCATAGCGCTTTTTGCAGCTGTGAATCATATATTTTTTATTGATAGCCCAGATGGGATCTGATTTATCGATACCACTGCATGTCACGGTTATGTCAGGAAATGACGGCTGATGATTCTTCTTTTTCCTGCCGCCCTCCGGCAGACCGGCAGGCGTTGTGGAGTCGGCAAGAAGGTGTGACAGATACCCGATACAAAAAGCGGTAAACGGAATAGCCGCCACATGAACACACGACAGAATCGACCCTGCAGCGGTATACATAAGCATCCACCCGCAGCGTGTTGTGGAATGTGCTTTTGCACGGTGCCGCCACCCCGTCGGCGGATCAAGGATATCGGGCAGTGCAGCCCCTATGGAAAGACACACAACCGATGCTCCGGAAACCCCGACTGCAGCCGGCCCGAGTGCTGCTACTGTAAACAGTGCATAGGGAACATATAAACAAAGGCCGAACTGTTGATGTGCTTTTGATCCCGGCATGAATCCCCCGCTGTTTGGATGCTTCAAAAAACTTTTGCTAAAACCTGCCTATTCAGTTACCGTGCATATCAGTGTACCGGCCTGTCAGTGAGTATATTTTGAACATTCTTCCGGCATGGATATGCTTTCAATGACCCTTACCTCTTGAGGAGGCTGTCCGTTTTGTGCACGTTCAAGCAGCTCAAAACAGGCAGTACAGCCGCTACAGTCTTTTTGGGAATTTATCTGCTTTTCAAGCAAACGCCTTACCTGCTCAATCTCAAAACCGATATTCGCCATAACGCCAATAATACTTTGCACCACTGCACACCTGTTTTCCTGAATGATGGCAACATGAATCAGTCTGCAGGCAAGATTAAACAGCCCCCTGAATGAGAGTCGCCGTTTTAGCGCCCCCTCTTCTTCGATCACGTTTTTTGCAATTTCCGGACACATGAGAACAAGCTGTTCCTGTGTTATTTTTTTTTCTTTGCGAACGTCCTTTGCCATTATGAAATCTTCATTCTTCATTAACACCTCCTGCTGTTCACCTGTGCTTTAATGTATAAAAGGACAGCCCCGGCACATACATATGCAGGCTCTGCCTGCCTATGGGTTTATGAAAGGAAAGGATGCCGGAGCCGTCCGGCATTATTGCTCTGTTTTGTTTGCCTCTGTGTATATATACGAATCAGAAAAATATTTTTTTACTGCACAGCAGGAAAAAAATAGTGTATAGATTAAAAAATCAACCGGTTGCTTCAGATATGAGAATCTTACGCAGCGCGTTGCGGGCTTTTGGTTTTTCTTAAAAACGGCAGTGGCCGCTTACACTGCGGATTATCCGCAAATTACAGGCTGTTTTTACAGGACACCATTGTTTTTACAGCGCCTTGAAAAGGACGACACCGACATGAGCAGGCCGACCTTTAAAACGTTGAACAAATTTCTGCTTGATGAGAGAGGGTGGGATAAAAAGCCCAGGGCCGGGGGAAAGGCGTTATACGGAATTGCGGTTAGAAAAGCAGATATACAGGAAAATATGCCGATACGATACACAACCGTTGTAATCGACAAAAACGGGGGGATGCATGTGCAGATCCCTCCTGATTTCAGAAATCAGAAAACAGCAAAAACCCTGGCTGCCCGCGGCGTACAGCCGACAAAAAACATACAGACATTTGAGATAGATGATGATGAACCGCTCCGCGAGGATCTGGTGTATATCGACAACTCATATGCCAGCACAAAAGACCCGACGAGGTTATCCAGTCTTACCACCGACACCACCGGAGTTGCGATAATACTTGCGGATTCTTTCAAAGCCGAACAGCTCACACCCGGCCCGCCGCCGCCTGCAGATCATGCAGCAAAGCCGACGGTGACTCATGAAATGCCTGCTCCGCCGCCGGAAAATCCAATGCTGCTTCCCTTCCCCATCGCGTGGACAAAACGGAAATTCAGCATGGCCGACGACCCGCTCAAAAGCTTCCTGCTGTTTATTGATTATTTCGATGCAATTGTGCGCACTTCGGTCATTTGTTTCGCTCCCATTATCGAAGGCCCGCGCTGCAGTGCGTGGTTCGGCCATTTCAACCTGACCGGACATCCTGCCCTGGGACACTGGGTCGCAGCCCTTAAGGACCTGTGCAAAAAATCAAAAAACCAGACAGGGGTTCTTAATCTTTTTCAATTTGATCTTCTTGAAAATATCTGCACCTATGCCGATGAAAACAAAACCGTCCAGCTTCGCAATGAAAAGCGAAGCCACAGCTATGTCGACTGTAACGACGATACCTATGAAGAAATCAACCTTCAGTGCCGTCCTGTCATAAATCAGCTTAATGCAATTATATATCCCCTTTTTTCCGACATTCATGTTTATTATATCGATTCCCACGATCTGCTCGATGACTCTGTACGCATGCGGGTATATGCGCTGCAGGGGGATCACCCCGATTTTCTGCACGAGCAGAAAAATGCAGCTGAACATTCTTTTGAGCGCATTCCGAAAAAAAACAGAGTGTATCTTCACAACCGGCAGAACGGTGCATGGTACCTGCTTGATCCCTACATGAAATATCAAACATGTCCTGTGTGCAAAACAAAGCAAGTGTTTCTTATCGACGGCGAGCGGTATCTTGACCCGTATGCCGGGCACAGAGTCAAAATCCCGGAGTTGAAAACAAAACGCTGAAAGGCCGGATAAATTTTTTCCGGAAACATACTGAACATCCTCATCAAACATGTTGTAATACTAAAAAATATTGCAGCACCTTCCCTCAAAGAATTTGACGGATTGATTTCACAAGCCCGCAAAAGTGCAAAACAGGCTGGTCTAAAAAGCTCAGACATAAAGAATGCTATCGCCAAAGTTCGGAGAAAGAAGTAAAAATCGTACATGATACTAATGTGCTGATATCAGGTATTTTTTCTCGGGCAGGATTCCTCAATACCATGATGTGCTTTCGAACTACGTAAAAAGGGAGAAGCTTGATCCACTCTTAAAGACGATTTACAAACTTTCAGAAGAATAGTAGCCCAGCAAGGCTTTTGCAGCGGATCGCAAAAAACCGCGCCCGCTGAAAAGCGGCGTTGTGCCTTAAAAAACGGTTGATATCATAAGTCATAAAACATAATATGTAGTTATGAGAATTACATTATCCATACCAGATGAAGTGGCTCATCGATTCCAGGCGGCAGTACCTGCCCGTCAGCGATCTCGCCTTGTTACGCGTTTGCTGGAACAGGAGTTAAAGGATCGAGACAGCTCGCTGGCAGCTGCTTGCCGGGCAGCCAATCGTGACAAAGCTTTAGAGCAAGAGATCGACGAGTGGCAAGCATTTGAGGACGGAATCGAGGAATGACCGAACCCACTATCACGCGGGGTGACGTTTGGTGGGTGAGTTTGGACCCGACGCAGATGAATATAGGGGTCAAATCTGCTCTTGACCCTTATCATGGTTTTTAAGTATATATGTTATCACTATGGCCCGCCCGTTACGCCTTGGCAGCCCTTTTATTTTACTGTTGGGTTACCGGTATATAAAAAAACAATACCATTCTCTTTACAGCCAAATATTACTCCAGAGGAATTAAACGGCGGCAAAGAGGCACAATCTGCAGCCACCACTGTCAGCGATAGCGGTATGCAAGGTGTTTTGCAACGCACATTGAAACGCCTGGGATTAAAAAAACATATTCACTCGCGCGGAGCTTTATCGCGTCGAGTGAAGCGGCAAGGTTAGCGGTTCATTTTTAATGGCATAAACAGACCGACGAATAACGATAAAAGCAGAAACAGCATCCAATATAAAGATGGTAGCAGCAAGTTAGATAAACTTTTATTAATGACCTGAATGCAATTGCGTGTTTGAATGTCTGCTTAATCCCACCGAAAATGACCGCAAAATCCCATTCAAAATGACCGCCAAAT